>JAHHHI010000091.1 GCA_019359435.1 Kaiparowitsia implicata GSE-PSE-MK54-09C | reverse complement strand
TCATCAACACGCCGAACCAGCCCACATATAGGCGGTTGTTGGTGCTGGTGACCCAGCTACAAAACTGTTCCCACACGTTGTTGCGCTCTGTGCGCTGTAGTGTAGTTGTCATAATTCAATGAGTGCTCGTGAGTTATCTATGTATGAAGGGAAGCCGTTAAACTTCCTTAACAACAATATAGGGGACTAGCGGTTATTTGTAAAGCTTTGTTGCTTCATATTTCATATGTTTAATCCTTTCGTTAGATTTTACGGCGCTGTTTTGCGGGGTTTGGCCCTATTTAACATGGGGCTATCTCATCTCTGGAAGGACAGACAGCTTGACTCACTTGGCTTTTGGCTGATCGTTGACTGATCTTCGCAAAACCAGAAAGAGGAGGTGGGCAGTCCTCCGCTATTCTGAGCAGGCCCGTAACCTTTGGATGACTATGGCGCTGTAACGATCTGAATTAAGCCTGCCCCGCACTGATCCCTGCATTTCTGAGAGACTGGTTTGAAAAGGTTGGCCTGAATATGTTCAAGTGCTGAGCGCTGGCAGTAAGCCTTCTGCAGTGACAGTGCAGCACTGTTGTTGAGATGTGCCGTTCATAGACTGATCAGCGCATTGAAGGCTGACGTGCTCTAGGCTTATGCCCTATTGACTCATGAGTGCAGGATTATGAGTTGCAAAGAATGGATTTACAATGGCGATAGTCAGATAGGCGATATCGAAGCCGGTTCACAGCCAAGTTGTAAAACTGATAGGACTTTAGCCCTGCATTCTTACATATATGCTGTATGCGTGGAATATATGGACATGTAGACGAATACTGGGTAGAAGCTGATCACTGGCTTTTATGGGTGATGTATCTAGGCGTAGCACGCTGTAGAGATATCGAGTAGCAGCCTTTCTTGGTTGGCTATTGAGTTTTCTGAGAGTTGTCTTTTCACGTTCCTGCTCATTTGTCCTATGGTGCCCTTTACTTCAGGTCTGAGCGAAGAGCCCGATAGTACCGGGATAGCTCCCGTTCAATGTCGCTACTTTGTGCGGGCAGCGCGTCCTCAGGATGTGGATGGACTAGCGGATGTGCTAACAGACAGCTTTCATCCCAGTACAAGTGCTTGGTACTGGATGGCGCCGTTTTTTCGGATGGGGATTCGGGAAGAGCTGCGCACGCGATTGCGAACTCAACCCGCGCACCATGCTTGTCTCGTTGGGGTAAAGCGACCTGAAGTGCGGGGCGTGGTAGAACCACAGTTTTCTTTGGATTCAGGATTACAGACCCGGGATATGCCTCTGTCTGCATCGGGCGATCGCCCTGTAGGTACCGTTGAGATCGATTTGCGTCCTCAGGCTGGAAATCCGTGGCTCAAGTTTTGGGGAGCCCGCTATCCCTATATTTCGAACCTAGCCGTAGATGAACCCCATCGGCGGCAGGGCATTGCAGAGCAGCTTCTGAGCTGCTGCGAACGAGTAGCGTTGACATGGGGGTATCGCGATCTATATCTGCACGTGTTGGAGAACAACAGCGCCGCGATCTCGCTTTACACTAAGCTGGGCTACCAAACCCAGCGAATAGAACCTGACCTAACGGCATTACTCATCGGCAATCCACGCCAAATTTTGTTGCATAAGTGCTTACCGCCTAATGCATCTCTGTAGCTATGGATACTTTATGTTAGCTTTACTGAACCCTCTATCTCGTCCTATCCTCATGAAGCATCCTTGAGAGATACGTCATGTGGATAGCGCCTGAAGGAGAATACTCTACAATGTAGACAGTATCGCTTTCTACAGAAGAAGCCTAGTGCTTTCGTAGACTGCTGATTCAGATACACAACCCGATACAAAAGGCGCAGCTAAGTTCCTGAAACTCATTAGCGGTTGTTGCTCTGAGTCCTCATCTAAAGAATCTACGCCTTTTTGGGAAGGCTAGGCGAAAGAGGCAATTCGGTACACTGCATCTACCCGTCACGAGCGACAAAAACGACCGTAGCCTGAGAGGTTCAGGGAATCTGCCCAATGGTTGTACATCATTGCATCAAGATGGATAGTGATAGCCATCAGCGAGTTTCCGCTGTTTCTGAATATTCGCATGAGCTAGATGGGGCGCATCATACGGCGGCCAAAGCTCCTACTGATCCCACCGATGCCACGTCTCGGGTGGGTGCACTGTGGCAACGCGTGTCCCATGCTGATTCCCGTCAGCTTCTATCCACCCTAGACCAAACTAATCCAGATGCGATCGCTCAATCGATTCGCAGTGGTCATCTGCTTGTAGTAGACCGCAAGCGGAGGAGTGGACTAATCATCCTAAAAGAGTTTCATGCAGAATTTGCAGGTCCAGGTGCTGCAGTGGGCGGGTTGTTTGATGAAGACTGCCAAGCTGTCATCATTATTGGTGATTCATGCCTGATGCTCCCCGAATCACCAGACGAACGCCAAGAAGCATACAAAATTCGCCGCCAGTGGATTCGGCTGGCTCAGCAGTTTACCGATCATTCGCTGCCGACTGAGCGCGCCCGCATGATCCTAAACCAGTTTGAAATTTATTTTGATCAAGACACGATTGCCCGAGTGCCGGATGCGGCGTTTGCGCAATTGGTAGGAGTGCTGCCCAATACTATTCGTTTATCTAGGCGATCGCTCCACAAACCTAGCCTCAAAGTGCGTACCCAAGCCGACTAACTTATTCCGCCAAAGTGGTTGGGTATCGTACACCAAACGTCCTTAAATTAGGGATGCATTGAACAGAGCATTTCAACCTGTAAGGCCAAGGATATCTTTGCGGTAGCCGTTTTCAGGGCCTAATCTCCCAGGCTTTTCTTCCAGGCTTTAGAGAAAGCGATGGGCAAGCCAGGCTAGTTCTACTAGCGTCAGCTCGTACCAAAAGGCACCAGCGCCCTGCACTGCTGCCAGCCGATCGCTACATCGACCCGTCCCTAATGCGCCACAGGCAAAACTCAGTAGTTCTTGCTCTGACACGAATCGACCGCTGGGGGTGTACCAAGTCGCCCCAAATTTGGCTGGTCGCCCGTCAGGATAGTTCCAGGATGAGCCCATGTTGGCAGCCCGCCCGTTGGGATAGTTATAGCTAGACGAAAATGTGGCCGATTGTCCGCTGGGATAGCTCCAATTTGAACCAATGCGGGCAGCTCGGCGATTGTTCCATTGGGGAATGCTGGAGTCACTGCCGCGCCCTAGGCACTCAGCAATCTGTCGCCCACTTACCTCACGACTGACGCTGCCATAGGGGTCGCTCATATAGGCCAGTCGTGCCATCACCGTAAGGGTGATGCAGTCAGGGGTGTTTTGCGCGGGTAGAGCATTAGGCGGCTGGGGCAGGCTGCGGGGTGCAGGGCGGCGATCGCGCGGAAACCGTGACCCTGGGAAAATGATGTCAATATCAGGACGAATGATGATCTGGCTTAGGTGCACTGCATCAGCACCGCGGGTAGCGTTAGCCTGTTCTAAACTAGCGACGACTGAATTGACTAGCGGAGTGGCCTGCAGGATGGCCTGCGGATTATGGACGGTTGCCAACTCAGCCGCAGCGCCCGTTGGCGTCACACCGGCGAAAACCGGAATCGCACCAATTGTGGCGATCGCCGCACGCCATTGATGAGTCGCTAACCAGATCATAATGCCAGAGAAGTGAAGTAGTTTTCCTTGACGAAGGATTGGGACGGGTGGTTCCGTTAACCGCGGCTGACAGCTGGGGAGGGGAAGGGCGATCGCCCTTAGGCGTGTTGGCGATACCACTCAATCGTCTGCTGCAAGCCCTGGCGGAAGGGCATCTCTGCCACAAAACCAAAGGCGGCTTGGGCGCGCTTTGTATCCAGGCAGCGACGCGGTTGGCCATTGGGTTTATCGGTTTCCCACACCAGTTCCCCGTCATAGCCCATCAGGTCGCAAATCAGCTCAATCAAATCCTTAATGGAAATTTCTGAACCCGTGCCCAAGTTTACCGGGTCAGGCTGACTGTAATGCTGGGTGCCCATCACGATTCCTCGCGCTGCGTCGGTGGAATAGAGAAACTCCCGCGTGGGCGAGCCATCACCCCAGACCGGAATTGCCTGGTCGCCCCGCAGTTGCGCTTCGTGCACCTTGCGAATTAGTGCTGGGATGACATGAGAACTACGCGGATTAAAGTTGTCTTCGGGGCCGTAGAGGTTAACGGGAAGGAGATAGATACCGTTGAATCCATACTGCTGGCGATAGGCTTGCAACTGCACCAGCAATGCTTTTTTCGCAATCCCATAGGGGGCGTTGGTTTCTTCGGGATAGCCATCCCACAGGGCATCTTCATGAAACGGAACGGGGGTGAACTTAGGATAGGCGCAGATAGTGCCCACGCAGACAAACTTAAAGACGCCTGCTTCATAGGCACTGTGGATCAACTGCGTTCCCATCATCAAGTTGTCATAGAACAGTTCGGCAGGCTTCTCTTGGTTCAGCCCAATGCCGCCCACATGAGCTGCTAGGTGAATCACCACATCCTGCTGATCGACCGCGCGCTGACACGCGTCGAGCTGGCGCAGGTCACACTCCTGCGATCGCACCACTTTAATCTTCTCAGCTGGGGCACCCGCGCGGATTAGCTGCGCAATCACCTGTTTTCCCAAAAAACCAGCCCCGCCAGTGACGACGATGCGCGGGTTTCTCAGGTCGAGTTCAGAGGTTGTCATGGTGGGAAAGTTACGTAGATGGCAAAGCGTCTAAGCGCAGTTGAAAGGAGCAACTGAAGGGAGCAACGAGAGCGTTAGGCTAGGGCGTGTCATCAATTCCGACCAAAAGTTTTATGCTATGAGCGTTACCATGCCCGATCCAAAAAACAGGCTAGGGGCTGTGACCGTTGATTTCTGGGCCATTAGCGGCTAATTGATGACAGCCCCTAGCTCTCGTTCTAAATTCAGGCGATGGTCTTATCGCCCTAGTGGTGGTGACGCAGCGGCAGCGCCACCATCAGAACAGAGGAAGGACTTCCTGCATTATTCAATTAGGTCACGATCAATCAAGTCAAGATGCCGCCTAGCTGGCGAATCACCGCCTGATCAAGCACAGTGGTAGTGCTGTGGCCACTGATCGGGATTAGCCCCAGCGCTTTAAGATCTGCCTCCACCATAATTTGCACCAGTTGCTCAAAGGTGACCGATGGCTGCCAGCCTAGTTTTTCTCGGGCCTTGGTTGCATCGCCCATTAGCAGATCGACTTCGGCAGGGCGCAGATAGCGTTCATCAAAGGCGACATACTCCCGCCAGTTGAGGTTGACATAGCCAAACGCTAACTCTAAAAATTCTTCAACGGAATGCTCCTCACCCGTGGCAATGACGTAATCATCGGGCTGCTCTTGTTGCAGCATCAGCCACATGGCCTGCACATAGTCTTTGGCATAGCCCCAGTCGCGTTTGGCGTCGAGGTTGCCTAGGTAGAGTTTGCTTTGCTGCCCAGCCACAATACGGGCGATCGCCCGCGTGATTTTGCGAGTGACAAAGGTTTCGCCCCGGCGGGGTGATTCATGGTTGAACAAAATGCCATTGCAGGCAAACAAGTCATAGGATTCGCGATAGTTTACGGTTTGCCAGTGGGCATACACCTTTGCGCAGGCGTAGGGGCTACGGGGATAGAAGGGGGTGGTTTCCCGTTGCGGCACGTCTTGCACTTTGCCATACATTTCGGATGACCCAGCTTGATAAAACCGCACCTGCTTAGCTGTGCGACGCTGATAGTCCCGAATGGCTTCTAGCAGCCGCAGCGTGCCCATCCCGACGGTATCCACCGTATACTCTGGCGAATCAAAGCTAACCCGCACATGGGACTGGGCACCTAGATTGTAGATTTCCTGCGGTTCGTTTTCTTCGATAATGCGGCGCAGGGTGGTGCCGTCGGTCAGGTCGCCATAGTGTAAAAACAGCCGCGCCTGGTCATTGTGGGGGTCTTCATAAATATGATCAATCCGGTCAGTGTTAAAGGTTGACGTGCGCCGAATAATGCCGTGCACTTCGTAGCCTTGTTCAAGCAATAGCTCACTCAGGTAGGAGCCGTCTTGCCCAGTGATGCCGGTAATGAGTGCGCGTTTGCGTTCTGTCATCTGCATGTCCTTGGAGGAAGAGGGGCGATCGCCCAGCCGCTAGCCTGCCAGGGTTGAGAAGAAGCGGGCTTGGGTCAGGGCAGTGCCAATCCGTCGAGTGTATCACTCTAAACGCCCATACAGCCTCAGGCAGTAGCCCCTAAGCATAGCGCTAGCTCAACTCTTCATAGAACTGGAGATAGGTATGCGCCTATGTCACCCTAGCTTGTGAGGGAGAGACCGATAAACACTATTAACCCCAAGGATTGGGCTGTCTGCCCTGTGAGCAGCCCAATCCTTGGGGTCTGAATTTTGCAGGCTGGCGCTGTTAAACCTCTAAAGGATTCAGCACGGTTCAGCAGTCGCTAAACCGGCTGTGGCTGCGCTTGCTTGCCATTGGGTGTGCCGCTAGCTGCTGGTTCTGTGACCTGAGTTGGGGCGGGCTCATCGGCCTCATCCAGCCCTTTCACCACATCTAGATCGATATCGAGTACCGACATCTCTAGACCCGCTCGGGGTTGATTGCCGTTGCTGGCAATGTAGGGATTCGCGTCTACGCTTCCCGTACAGATAATAAGAGAGCCTTTTTTAAGGTATTGCAGCTTGCGCCATGCCGCTGAACTTTCCCAAATGCTAAGCGATACGGTAAAGGATTCATCGCGGTTGCGCGGCTTGCGGACATAGAGTGTTGCACTAGCAACTTTTGCAGTGGAACCGTTGCGTAACTCGATCGTTTTGACTTGAGCATCGGCGGCGAGGTTGCCGCTGACAATCCACTTATTCAGACCTGCGCTAGACATGGCAACAATACTCCCTGATGGTAGGAAATTTGTGTCTAGCGTTCCCTAGTTTGTTTGGGTTCTAACATGATTTATCCTCTCAAGCCAGGAATCTTTTACCGGGTGTTTCTATAGCGGGGGGTAAAAGCAACTGCTAGTGAGTAGCGTGCGCTGCGACAAACTCAACTAGCCAGTCTTTAACTCGGTAGGTAGCGCGACAATCGTCCTCGTTGTAGCGCAAAATTGCGTCGAGGTGGGTGCGATCGCCCGTTTCTTGCCAATCGGCATACCAGCAGATCGACTGTGCACCATTGGCGTCAGGATTTTGCCACTGATAGCCTAGCCATTTAGCAATTGACTTGAGGGCATAGCTCTCGATAGGCAGCACCGCGGTGCGAGTGACCCGCTCATGCAGATCTACAAACCGGTCTAACAAGGGCTCAACCCAGTGCAGCGGCGTATCATATTTGCTGCCTAATCGCTGCACCGTCTGCACCTCAAACGGGCAAAAGTGGTAAATCGGTGCAGTCGGATGCTGCCACACCAAGTCCAGAAACTGCTGCCACACCTCGCCTTCGTCATCTGGTGATTCTGCCAGCAGGGCATGGAAGGTGTCGGTCTGCGCGTGCCGGTCGACAACCAACACCCCATGCAAATAGACCAGATTATGCTCAGGTGCCGCTTCAATATCAAAATACAGCTCGACGGGAGCCGTGGGCAGTTCGTGAGGTTCTAGCAGCGGTGTCGCCGACTGGATGGCAGCCTGCGCCAGCAGCGGATGGGGCAAGGCCCGCCGGTGTAAGGTGGCCTGCGCCTGCTGCACCATTTTGTGAGCCACTTCTCGCCCAAAGCCGGGGAGCGGCTCAAGCTGCTTGGGCGTCGCCGCCGCCAATGCTTCTAGAGACGTGATATTAGCTCGTTTAAGGTATACGTAGCGGCTGGTCGTGACGCCTGGCAGCAGAGAGAGATGCTGGAGGTCTGTGGCGCGATCGTAGCAATGGCTAAACCAGTGACAGAGTTCGCAGCGGTTATGGGCAATGAAGACTTCGGGCTCTTGGCGCGATCGCATCATCTCAATACAGCCATTCAAGACCGTATGCATTTGTGGTAGCATCGCCACCACATTCACCCCGTATACGCCTCGCTGACGCAGTGCCAGCCAGCTTGTTTCCACGAGCGACGCCTGCACCAGCGACGCCATATAGGCTTGAAATGTCGCAATAATTTGATAATCAAGTTTTGGACGCTTGCCCAAGCGCACATCGGTGGGCACATAGATCCACGGGCCAAAGCGTGATATTCCAGGTTGCTTGACCAGCAGATCAGGACAGCTCACCAGCCGAACTCCGTGAGCGCGTTCTAGCATGAGCACGGGCTTTGCAATGCGGTCTACCCCACGCTTCATCAGGTCTAGCGTGGCGATCGCCCCTCGCATCCAGTCCCCATCATCATAGTCAGGCCGCGCCGTGGGTTGGCTATCGAGCGTAGTAGAACGGTGCGTGATGCTGTCTTGCCGTAGCTTGCGCAAATAAGGACTGGGCGCATCCCGCCGCTGCGACTCGCCGAATTTGTCCAAGAATGCTCGGCGATGACAGCGTTGAAAGTCGAATAGCAGCGTATCGGTTATGTAAACAGGGTCGTGGTGGGGTTGAGGCGGCACCGCGCGGATAGAACTAGGCACCAAAACAGAGGAGGCTGACCGATGGTCTTCAGCCTCCTCTCGTTTTAAGGGATAGGGGCTAGCGGACAAAATCCTGCATCGAGAAGGCCTGACTGAACCCACAGGCACGTCTCGTCCTAAACGTTCGCAACACCTCATCAACAAATTGCCGATGAGGTGACAACTGAATTCGGAATGGGTGTGAGGGGGCTTGGCCCCAGCCGCATTGCAACATGGTGTGTCGTTTATCAGGTCATGTATCAATCAGCCAATGCATCAACCAAACCAGAACAGCGACGCCGTCACTATATGAGCCAACTCCGTGCCAATCACCCTAGTCAAATCTTGGGTAGGGCGATCGCACCTCAGCTCAAACCGCGCTTCTTAATGCCCTTGTGCAAAAGGCATCTCTTCACGGATGGCGTACGCTCACGAAAATCTGGAGTCTCATTGGCGTTTCATGGTGGATCAACGTTGAGTGATCCGTGTAAACCGTGGTGTAGATTGGGCAACAGCCCAGACTGCCTACGAATTTACCGCAGTTTCTTATGTATTGTAACGCTAGTTCTAGATAAGCCTGTTATTAAGACGATTGCAGTTTAACTATCATCAGCGATCAATCTTCCAACTGTTTTCCAGCCGTCGGTTCGGCGAATGCCGACACTCGTTGAACGAGGCTAGATTAAAAGCGCGATTTGCGGTGATACCAGCGGAGTAGCGTCTCTGGTGAAACGCCCAGATGATAGCCCATGATGATCAACTGGTTTAGAAGTGTGGTTCGCAGCACGCCCAACCTTGCCCAGCGACGGCTTGAGGTTACAACGGTCGCCGGGGCGATCGCCACCCGTCCCCGTTGCCGCAATTGCTGCACCAGGGCATAGTCTTCCATCATCGGGAGTTGCGGAAACCCGCCTGCCGCAATGAACTCAGACTGTCGCAGAAAGATCGCCTGATCGCCATAGGGCATTTGCAAGAGGCGCGATCGCCATTTCACGCCCCATTCCACCCAGCGGAGCCCGGTCTGCTGCCCTGCCACCGCTAGCTCAAACGCGCCTGCCACCACCCCAGGTTCTGCCAGCACCGCGCGCACCCAATCCGCAAACTGCGGCGGCAGTTGAGTGTCTGCATGAAGAAACAGCAGAATACCTCCTGATGCAGCGGCTGCGCCGATGTTCATCTGGTGCGCCCGACCTGGGTGCGTGTGCAAGACGTTTGGGCCAAAGGATTCAGCCACCGCTACGGTATCGTCTTGACTGCCGCCGTCTACCACAATCACCTCTACCTCAGGCGTGGCGCTGAGTTCTCGCAGGCGATCGCCAATCGAGCTGGCTTCATTCAACACGGGGATAATCACCGAGATCTGCTGCGATCGCACCGCCTCCCACGCGCCCAAATCGTCGGGATAGTCCACATCGGTGAGCGGGTCAAGGTAGCCGACGCGTAGGTTAAGGGAGTGGGCGATCGCCTCAGTTTGCGATCGCACCCGGTCTGTGCCCCAGTCAATCCCCACAAAGAGATCGGGCACAGGTTGCCGCAGCCCAATTAAGTAATAGCCGCCATCGGTCGCAGGCCCTAGCACCACATCGTGCTGCTGCAACAGCGCAAACGCCTGTGACAGACAGGTTGCATCAACCCCTGGGCAGTCAATGCCAATCACTGCCATTTTCTGCGCACCGCTCTGCGCGGCGGCTATCACCGCTGAGATAAGTCGAGCACCTAAGTCGCCAGCCACCTGGGGCTGATAGTTCCACTGCAGCCCTAGCCACTGTCTCATCTCTGGCAGCGAGCCGCCAGAAAACTGCACCGTCACTTGAGGAGATGCAAGCCTGATGGTCGAGGCTTGCTGCTGCCATTGCCGAACCTGTCGCAGCGTGTGCAACGTCATTTGCCGCTGCACCTCTGCGGCCCCTGCAGCACCTAGCGCCGGAATCAGCCGGGTTTTGGTTTTGCCAGCTTCCGGGTAGCGCGTAAACACAATCAAATGCTCAGCCAGATGCTCAGCCTCAGCCTCAAACTCAGTCATGGATGCACCATTTGCAAGGGCAGGACAGTAGTGGAGTTGTGTGAGGTGGAATGACTGGGTCAGTAGGCCATCGATCAAAGAGGGCAGAAACCCGCAGGCTCAACAGCCTGCAACGCTCCATTTTGTTTTGGTGAGAACGCGAACGGATAGTTGATCAAGGGAAACTCGTCCTTCTGTCGCTCACGCTCCATCCTCTTAGTCAGAGCGTTTCTAAGAACGTTTCTAAGAACTTCAAGGAACTTGGCACTAGGGCACCACCACTACTGGGGTGCCTGGCTGCACGAGCGCAAACAGCTCTTCAATATCTTGGTTATATAGCCGGATGCAGCCATGAGAAGCCGCCGTGCCCACGGTTTCAGGATTCGGGGTGCCATGCATCCCAACCCAGTTGGTGCCATCCGTCCAAAAGCCAATCCAATAGCGGCCTAAGGGATTTTCAGGCGTGCCGCCGAGAATCACATCGCCGGTAAAGGGATGCTGCCAGGCTGGATCAGGAATCATCTGCGTCACTTCAAACTCACCCGTGGGTGTTTGCCAGCCCTCGCGCCCTACCGCAACGGGATACTGCTTAATGGCAGTGTCCCCTTGGTATAGCGTCAACCGGCGATCGCCCAGGTGAATCTCAATGAGCAGAGGCTCCCCTACCGCAGCCTCGTGCAGTAGGGGCACATCGGCCTCGGCCTCATATACCACGGGTTCGAGATAGGGTTCATAGGCGGGAGACAGCGCCATCTGAGAGCCATCCTCAGCTCCTATTGGGGTATCAATGAAAGCGGGGGTGGAAGACAAATTTAGCCTGCGGATGGCATCCTGAGCCGGGGCGATATCCGCCAGCATCAGCCATACTCCGCTGCCCAATAGCGCTATCCAGAGCGATCGCCCTAGACGACGTTGGGGCGTCACCTGACGGCGATGTTGCTCCTCACTTCCCCCACCCATTAGCAGTTCATTCATGACGACATTCAGCTCAAACATTCAGCCCAATCTAACTCACTCACTCCAGGACATTCCAGAACATATCGAAGCAGGTGCCTTAAGCCCCGACCCCAACCCGTTTTAGAACACCCTATACAGGGCAAACACCCTATTCATAACCCTGACACAATTTCACTACTGGCAATAGAATATCCACGCCACCCAAATCAAAGATTAATCCTGACTTAGAATCTCCCCAGCTACACCTGAATGCGACGACGCTTCTAAACGCCGCAATCAGGTGGATGCTGACGACAGCACAAAATACAGCGTACAAACCAGAAGCACTTACCAGGACACTGTGATGGGTGAACCGCGCCTTTGTGAGCCTTTAATTCTATTACACACTGGATTAACGAGAGGGAATAACTCAGCGTCCTAGACCCGGCATCTCGCTCCACCCACCTATAGCGTCATGGATCATTTCACCCTGTAGCGTTACCACAGGGATAGATTTTTGAGGAATTAGCTAGCACTCTTTGCTCAAAACGCTTGCTCTAAGTATAGGATTTTAGTACGTGATTTTGACGTCACTAACTTCTAAATCTGATCGCGCTTTCAGATTCTCCAATCTCTGTTATGGGCTCGAATCAACGCTAGAGAGAATGCAGGGTTCACCCCTTTTTTGGGATTGCTATAGTAGGGGCAACTATGAGAAGTTGACCGGCTTAAAAAAAGCGATCGCAACTGATTTTCATAGGTTAGGATAAAGGGCAACTATTGAGGGGTAAACGGTATGAGCATAGTCATGGGCATGAGGACACGAGGTCTGGTTGCAGGGGTGCTGCTGGTGGCATCATCGCTCGCATGGGCAGGGGCGGCGATCGCCCAAGATGCTCAACCACTCCGCACCCGCGAGCGCCTCAGAGGCCAGCAAACAGTGCAAGATGCCTATGAAGATGCTTACTTTGGGCTTAGCGGCACCTACTGGCGCAACCGGCAAATTCCCAACAACATCACCTGGTTGATTGGCCCCTTTCCCGAGGGCAACATTTCGCTAGATGGACGCTCTGTGCATGAAGTCTATGTCAACACTCTGCGCGACCAAGGCACTGAAACTCCGGCCATTCGCACCGCAGACTTGGCTAGCCCATTTGACACCTCGCTTTTCTTTTCGCCGGGGTTTCAGCAGGCCAGTCCCACAGGTATTCCCGTCCAGTTTGATCGCCCCATGCTCACTCCGGCAGCGCCTGGCGTTCCACCCGCTGCGCCTACTGGGCCAGTGCGCGGTCTATTCTAGATACTCAGCAACCGTTGTGTGCGGCTAACGTGGCGAGCATCTGGCTCAAACGGCAGGCTACGCAACGGCTAGTCTGTTACTTTGTCAGTCATATAGCGAGGGAAGGGAGATGGCAGTGCCGTCTCCCTTCCCTCGTTTATAAGCCCATGCACCTCAGCGTGGGGAGGTGTTGGGCGATAGCGAGCAGGCTGGGGGTGGATGCTGCTACACCTACGGAGCAGGCAATTCGTTCAGAATCGTGAAGCGAATGTGGTTAATCGATAGATCCCCAAGGGATAGGTCGATATCACCCTTGGGGGTTGTGATGGTTTCAAAGGCGATGTCTTTACTCATTTCTGCGTGCCACCACGGCAAGCCCATAAAAAAGCGGGTAGGGTACGGCCCACCTTCGGCTACATCATCGACGTTTGACTCCATTGGAACCCAGCCCATGCCTGGGATATAAAACTCAATCCACACGTGGTTGTAATCAGGCTCTAAGGGTTGCTGGTGGCGATCGCCAAACGGAGGGCACTTATAGCGCCCCACTGTGCGGCAGGCAATGCCATTGAGTCGCGCTAGCGCTAGCAACAGCCCGACATATTCGCCACAGGAGCCAACACCCCGTTCTAGCACCACATCTGGTGTTTCAATATGAACGGTTAGCCCATAGGAGAGGCGATCATAAACATAGTTGCGGATTTTTAGCATCTTCCGCAGCAAGTTAGTTTCTGTACCGATGGCCTCTCGTGCGGCCTGTTGAATGACGGGGTTATCCATCGCTAGATCGTCATCATCGACCAGATAGCGCGCCTGAAAATCGACCGGCAACGCCGGGATCTGATCCACATCGTCATAGGTGAGATGGTACTTAATGGCCCGCACCTCTAGCAGCGCCTTCCAGCCAAACAGATGGCGATCGCCAAAGCCTAAGTGCTCAAACCGAAACACCGCCACCCGCTGCCCATCCACGATCTCTTCCGTAAAGGGCCTGCCAATGGACTCTACCTGCTTCACCCGCTGGCGATTCGTTTCTGCAGGGAGGGCAATGCGCCATTCAAAATTATCGACATTCAGCTCTGAGGCATCTTCGAGAGGTGCCAACTCCTCTACATAGGACATCTCAATCAAAAACCCATTGGATAGGGTGTAGTGCTCCGCGGCGTCATGGCGAAACTGGAGTGGATGAATCAGCAGGCGATCGCGCACTCCCAACTCATAGGGATAGTCCGGCGTATTGGGGTTATCGCGCACGAACCCCTCTTCAATCATGTAAGCCACGTAGAGGGTATTGGTCGTAGGCTGAAACGCCAACCCCGTCGGCGGGCGGAACGGAGTCAGAACGCTGAATTTTAGCTCGCCCGTCGCCCGATCCATGCAGTAAACACTTTGCTCGATGTCGTCACAAATCCACAAGTCCTCATCTCGAATGGTGAGGCGTTCGATTCCCACGCCTGGAGATGTAAAGCGCGTAATTTCGCGCCGAGTGGTGATGTCGTAGATCAAGATGTAGCCTGCTTTTTGGCAGCTCACATAGACTGCGGATTGCCACACCGCCACCCCATCAGCCGGGTAGGGTAGCGAGCCAAACAGTTGGGGGGTGAAGTCGGTTAGGTTGCAGAAGTAGATGCTGTTGTCACGCGTAAACCAGAGGGTGTCACCGGCCAAATAAAGACCCCCCGCATCTAAGAAATGCTCGCTTTGCTGAGTATTGAGAATTGTGGTGTTGTCGGTGGCCGGATCAATTTTTAACACATAGCCCCGAGAAGGGTCGATCGCCAACAAGTTTCCATCGGCGGTAGACGTAATACCAGCCAAAGCATAGATCCCAAGAGGTCGAACGGAACGCGGCAGCGCCTGCATCGATGCAAGCTCGGAGGTTGGGGAGGGCATTTGAGTCGATGCGGGTTCGAGCAGCATGGTATTCAGGCCAGAGCATCAGTAACGGACGGGGCAGTGGGCGATCGCAGCTAAGAAGAATTGAGCAGGGCACTGGATGAACAGCGCGGCCGAGTCAATTCTGAGCTGGGGGGCAAGGGAGCGCACTACCTGCCCATCATCATAGTCAAAACTGGCTCCCTCTTATGTATCAAGCTTGCGATCAGACGAAAGGTGTCGGTGCAAAGAGAGGGCGTGACGCACCGTCCAAAAATCTGCCTGGGGAAGCCCCCGCAGCCTCTATTGATTTTGGTAGAATTAACTATAAGTTGTGGCTGCGTTTATCCATTCTGTCACCCAGGACCTAGTGCCATCGTGTTTACTACTGTTTCATCTCACCAAAATCCCTCGCGTGTTTCAGGGGGCTTCTATGATTTGCCTGCAGATTTGTTTGGGGCGATCGCCGCTCTCAAGCAAGACCTTAACGCCATCGTGTTGGCACACTACTACCAAGATCCCGATATTCAGGATATTGCTGACTATATTGGCGACTCACTCGGTCTATCGCAGCAGGCTGCCAGCACAGATGCCGACGTGATTGTGTTTGCCGGGGTTCACTTTATGGCAGAGACGGCCAAGATCCTCAACCCCCACAAGCTAGTGCTGCTGCCAGATCTGGCTGCAGGATGCTCCCTTGCAGATAGTTGCCCGCCTGATGCGTTTGCTGCATTCAAGGCAGCGCATCCCGATCATCTCGTGGTGTCTTACATTAACTGCACGGCTGAGATCAAGGCGATGAGTGACATTATCTGCACGAGTTCTAATGCGGTGAAGATCATTCAACAAATTCCCGATGACCAGCCCATTATCTTCGCGCCAGATCGCAACTTGGGTCGCTATGTGATGGAGCAGACGGGGCGTGATCTAGTGCTATGGCAGGGCAGCTGCATGGTGCATGAAACGTTTTCAGAACGCAAGATTGTAGAATTACAGATTCAGCATCCTGAGACTGAGATCATTGCTCATCCCGAATGTGAGCCTGCGGTGCTGCGCCATGCCCACTATATTGGCTCCACTACGGCGCTGTTGAACTATACCCAACGGAGCGATCGCCCATCATTTATTGTGGCGACAGAGCCGGGCATCATCCACCAGATGCAAAAGGCAACACCGCAGAAGCAGTTTATCCCTGCGCCGCCCATGAACCAATGCGCCTGCAACGAATGCCCTCACATGCGGCTCAATACACTAGAAAAGCTGTATCTCTGTATGCGCGATCGCCAGCCCGAAATCACCCTCCCCGCCGACACCCAAACCGCTGCGCTCAAGCCAATTCAGCGGATGCTGGAGCTAAGCCGATAGGCCCCGAGCCTGCGTGGCAATACGCATAATACACAAAGGGGTTATGGGGAACTTTGCGAGGCGCGGTTCTCCAAAAGACCGCCTTTGAAAACCATACGGTTTTTAGCGACCCTTTAAACAGGGTCTACGGGTTCTTTAATGTTTTCTGAAAGGTCATCTCAGCTTTAGAAACAGCTGTTTCTGGGATACGAGAGGCCAAACCAGTTCAGAAAGCCGCGCCATTGATGCCCTAGAACGAGACAAAAGCCGCTGCTCACTGGGAAGCAACGGCTTTTGCTGAGTTAAAGCAGAGGTTTGTAAATGGCTCTGGCTAGCTTCTCAACGGTTGTCACCAAAATTGGGCCTACCAAAGTGCTCGAGGAGCGTTGTTTTCTGTAGATCCACCTTGGTTGCTGGGCGTTTGAGGTCTGGGTTGGCTAGTTTGAGGAGCTTCAGTCAAAATCGGGCCGACGAGTGCCAAGACTTCACTCTGAGTTGCATAACCGTCGAATGCGTCAGAACTAAAGGGAATAGGAGAACCCATCCGATTTTCGTTGTAAATGACTTCGACACTGCTGGCATTCTGTTTAGTCCTGGCGTTCTCTGAAATCCAGGGCCTGACATCAGCGCCTAGCAGAGTCTGCCGGAGGAACCTGACACCGGCTGCATGGCGAGCCTCTACGCTATGAATTTCTAGCGCTGCCGCCAGTACGGTTTTACCAGCTTCACCTGCGGCCAACAGGTTTTGTACTTGTCCTTTGTAAGCGGCAACACCCAGATCTTCGACGTACTGCCCAACCAGCAAAAAGTCGGCCGGATTAGCAAACGGGTCGCGGCCTAGGATAGCCGCGTAATTGGGGTTAGTCGGAATCACAACCATATCTGGATTGCCACCCAACGAAGGCAGAACAGCCGAAAGATCAGCTACGTGCTGGGCTTCGTCTTGACCGTAAGAAACAATGATATCTTTTGCCGCTTGGGGAACGCCAGACAAGCCACCGCTTTGAGCAGCCGTGACCGCACGGCGGTAAAAGTCAGCTTCTAGTTTTTCTAGGGTGAGGGCATATTCAGTCACCTGTCGAGGGGTCAAGACAGCTTCCTGGGCTTGGGCGGCAGCGATCGGGCCAGCGCAGAGCAGCAGCATTGCCAGCGGCAGGGCAAGAGCTATCGTTCGGCCTAGACGCTGCATCTGTTTAATCTGCTGATCGCAGCGATCGCCCAAGGCAGTAATCTTTACAATTACAGGCCGCAGAGCCTGATTTATTGGATAGAAAATTGAGTTGAAATAGATTTTCATAGATAGTCTCCTTTAGGCAACGAGCGCGCCATTGATGGGATTGTTGAGAATGCCGAGGGATCCGACAATAGCTACGACTTGTCCGGGAGTGTACAGCTCGTCGTAAGCCTGGCCCTTGAACGGGTTGAGGCTAGCGACCAGATCGTCATCACTCACCAATCGATCGCTGTCGGGTTGGGTAGTAGATCTCCCAAGCAGCGCTCGTACACCGCCAGCGTGGCGGGCTTCAACCGAAACAATTGAGCCTGCGGCCAGAATAAAAGTGGGGTTAGTGAGGCTAGGGCCAGCCCCGTTATAAGCATGAACGCCCAGATCTTCTAAAGTGACCGCTGTGTTGAGAATGGTGCTGCGATCGCTCAAAACAGCATTCAATCCAGAGGAATTGAAGCTCAGATCTGCTGTTTCAAACAGCACCTGATCACCTAAAACACTCCGCAAAAATGTGACGTGAGCCGCTTCTTGAGCGCCTAAAACTTGCACATACTCCAGTTCCATGCTGTCAGAAATTTGGCCAGAGTCAACGGCAGCGGCGTAAAAAGCAGCCTCAAGTTCTTCTAACAGTAGGGCAAAGTTAAGAATACCCACGTCATCAGCAGAAAAGGTAATGGTGCGGCCGCTAGACTGGGCGCTTACCGCTTTAGGAAGAGCCGCAATCATTAGCCCTCCAAAGCCTAAAAGCCCCCACTTTATCAAACCTCGACGCGAGGCAGATAGTGATCTATGTTGCTTCATACTGGCATCTCCTGAAAGTCATCTGTAGTTATCACTTGTAGTTATCAATAGTCGTATAGATGTCATCGCAAAATTCATTACGGTAGACTCCACACAACATAACGAACAAACTGTTTTCTTGTATACATACCGTTGGGCATAAAAAAGTCTGCTCTCTCATCCTTTGGATGAGAGAGCAGACTTTTTTAGAGCTGTAATTTATGTAGAGTAAATGTCTGGCTTGGCTCAGCCGGATAAGCACAGGCTCAGAAGAAAACGCTATTCCTCAACGATAACGAGGGTTCCCAAGTCGACCATATCGAATAGCTGGCGAATATCTTCGTTGTACATACGAACGCAGCCGTGGGAAGCCGCACGCCCTACAGAATCACGGTTGGGGGTGCCGTGAAAGCCGATGACGTTATTCCCATCACTCCAGAAGCCAATCCAGCGATCGCCTAAAGGATTTTCGGGGCCCGGCGGCATAACTTCATCGGTAAATGGATTTGTCCAACCGGGCTGACTGATCTGCGAAAATACCTCAAATTCTCCCGTTGGGGTTTCCCATCCAGGTCTGCCAACAGCGACGGGAAAACTCGCCTCAACAACATCGCCTCTGTAAACATATACCTTGCGATCGCTCAAGCTCAGCCGAAGTTGCACCAATTGCTCAACAGTTTCTGGCAAAAGATCTGTCTCTGACGGAGCAAGTCCAGCAGGTGGATCAACCGGTGGTAAAACCATCGCCGGACTACTCAACATAGGCTCTGGCAAAATGCGTAAACTAGACTCCGCCTGCTCGGTCGACTTTTGCTGAGGAGCTTCTACTAACGAACCAGCTTGCTCCCCAGCGAAAGCCCTTAAGGGGCCGAAATAATGCAGAAATAAGCTACTTAGACAGACAGCTAGTGAGTGACAGACCAGCTTTTTGTAGCGGAGTGAAGCGGAGTTCATGGGCAAAATTATGGACGTATGTAGAACCGAAAAATGGCTATTACAACCTTAGCCTAAACTAGTCGTCGAGCAGCCTGTTTGATTTTCTGTATTCACTCATTTTATATACTAAGAAAACCGGTCAGGAAACCTGCGCACTCCATTGGGCTTAAGTCATCCCAACGGTTCGCCGCTTAGTGGTGCAGGGGGTGTGACAAGTGGGGCAGCAAACGGGTTCGAGAACCATGAGCAGAGTGTAAGCAGCAGGACTTTTCTATTCTGTCGTAAAACACAGGTCTAGAACATTACCAATATAAAACCGTTCTGCCCGCGTCGCGGGCAGAACGGTTTAGCGCTGTTCAACCTACAACGTGAGTCTGAGACACCCCTAAACCCTGGATGTACAGAGACATCTAGATTCGTCGGGCATTGCACGTCACACACCTAACGGGTGACAAGGGACTCAACGCCATACGGCACAGAGTTTTGAGAGAATAGAGGGGCAAAAAATAGGGCGCGTTAGTACAACTTCCCATAATTAATATGTTTCCTACAGCCTACCAAACTACCCTTCGCACCGATCTCAGTGAAACCCAGTCCTTGTAGCCCCACTAGCCTGAATTGACGTTATCGTTAGGGTTCAGAATTGCAACTTTTGGGTTAGCCAGGATTCAGATTTTGGTCGAGAGTTGAGCCGCGTTAACGTTAATTGAGGGTATGAATCAATATTTTGCAACCGTTGCTCGTGGCTTAGAAGCACTGGCAGCGCAAGAGTTAGCGCAACTGGGTGCCCATAAGGTGGAGCCAGGTTTTTGTGGGGTGGCGTTTGCGGGCGATCGCACGCTGCTTTACTCTGTCAATCTCTGGGCACGGCTACCGTTTCGGATTTTGGTGAAGCTGCACGAGTTTCCCTGTCAAGATGCAGATGATCTCTATCGGGGGATTCAGACTATTGACTGGGGCGCCTATCTCACGCCAGATCTAACGCTGGCGGTGAATGCAACGGGCAAAAGCGCGCAGCTCAACCATACGCACTTCACGGCGCTTCAGGTGAAGAAGGCCGTGGTGGATCAGCAGCAAGATCGGTTGGGCGATCGCTCCGATGTAGAGCTGCAAACGCCAGATGTGCAAATCAACGTTCATATTCATCAGGGCGTCTGCACCGTGAGCCTCGACAGCTCTGGCAAAAGCCTGCACCGTCGAGGCTATCGCCCTGCCGTGGGCGCGGCTCCGCTGAAAGAATCGCTGGCGGCAGCATTAATTCAACTATCGGGCTGGCAGCCAGAGCAAATGTTTTACGACCCGCTCTGTGGATCGGGCACGTTGCCCTTAGAAGCTAGCTTGAACGCGCTCAACGTCGCTCCCGGTCTATTTAGAGAGCAGTTTGGCTTTGAGACCTGGCTTGACGCCGACCTGCCGCTGCTAGAACGCCTGATGCAAGAGGCCGAGGACAGCCAGCGCGACAGTCTCTCTGCACCCATTTGGGGGAGCGATCGCGATGCAGCCGTGATTGAACAGGCGATCGCCAATGCCACCAATTGTGGCGTGCTCAACCAAGTTTATTTCGCGCAAATCGACTTGGCGGATGTGGTCGCCCCTGCCGATAGCGGCGTTGTCATCTGCAACCCGCCCTACGGCGAACGCTTGGGCAAAAACAGCGATTTGGGAGCGTTCTACAAACAATTGGGCGATGTGTTGAAACAGCGCTTTAAAGGGTGGACGGCCTTTGTGCTGAGCGGCAACAAAGAACTGGCGCAGTCCATTGGACTCAAGTCATCCCAACGAATCGCCGTATACAACGGAACACTGCCCTGTCAGCTCATGAAATATGAACTGTATTGACCTGCGATGAACTAATCTGTGCGATGAACTAATCTATGCGCTGGACAGACGAATAAGGCTCAACCGTAAAGGCAAACGCCAGAATAGAATAGCCCCCGGTTGATTGGCGATCGCGTTCACAGCGTCAGTTGATCAAATTCCCGGTGATTGCGTGGCAGTGGATCTTGTGCGAGTTGATCGCCTGCTTTTGGTAGATTGAGTAGTGTGGAACTCTTACACAGCAAAGGTTTCAGACTGGATATCTCTAGTCCGTCTCTACTTCACTCAAGCGCTGTCCTATTAAGTCTCTCTGCATGAAAATCTTTCTGCACAAACGCCCAAACGGACGCCTAGAAAAAGGCCGTTCTTCTGTCCTAACGGCTGTTGCCAAATTCTGTTCCCAAATGTTGCTGCCGCTTAACCGTTGACCATGCTAAGACTGACTGAAATAAAGCTGCCGCTTGACCATGCTGATGATGCGATCGAGGCGGCCATTCTAAAAAAGTTGCACATTGCTCCCGACGCGTTGCTCAACTACTCCATCTTCAAGCGCAGTTACGATGCTCGAAAGAAGGACAACATCCTGCTGGTCTACATCGTGGATATTGAGACCACTCAGGAACAGCGGCTGCTGCAGCGGTTCAAAAAAGATCCCCATGTGATGCCCACGCCCGATATGAGCTACCACTTGGTGGCGCAGTCTCCTCCCGATCTGGCACATCGGCCCATTGTGATTGGGACTGGCCCCTGCGGGATGTTTGCGGGGCTAATGCTGGCGCAAATGGGGTTTCGCCCCATTTTGCTAGAGCGAGGAAAAGCCGTGCGCGATCGCACCGTAGACACCTTTGCCTTTTGGAAAAAGAAAGACGGATTAAACCCTGAATCAAACGCGCAGTTTGGCGAGGGGGGGGCAGGCACCTTTTCGGATGGCAAGCTGTATAGCCAGGTGAGAGATTCCAACCACTATGGGCGGAAGGTGTTGACGGAGTTGGTCAATTCGGGGGCGTCACCCGAGATTCTCTACGTCAATAAGCCCCACATTGGCACCTTCAAACTGGTGGGCATCGTCCAAAGCTTGCGCGCCCGCATCGAGGCCCTAGGTGGCGAAGTTCGCTTTCAAAGCCGAGTGACGAATCTCCAGATTGACCAGGGGCAAGTGCAGGGTGTGACCTTAGCCAATGGGGATTGCATTGCGAGCGATCATGTGGTGCTGGCGGTGGGGCACAGTGCCCGCGATACGTTTCAAATGCTGTTTGACCAGGGCGTTTATATCGAGCCTAAGCCGTTTTCTATTGGCTTTCGCATTGAGCATCCCCAACCGCTGATCGATCGCTGTCGGTTTGGCGATCGCGCGGGTCATAAGCTTTTGGGGGCTGCCGATTATAAGCTGGTGCACCACTGCCAAAATGGTCGGTCAGTCTATAGCTTTTGCATGTGCCCAGGTGGGCTGGTGGTGGCTGCCGCATCGGAACCGGGACGCGTGGTCACCAATGGGATGAGCCAATATTCACGCAATGAGCGCAATGCCAACAGTGCGATCGTCGTGGGCATCACGCCTGAGGATTACCCTGGTCATCCCCTAGCGGGGATTGCCTTGCAGCGTCGCCTTGAAGAACGCGCCTTTGAGCTGGGTGGCGGCACCTATGATGCACCGGGGCAGCTCGTGGGAGATTTTCTCGCCAATCGACCCTCGCAGGAGTTTGGGACGGTGCGGCCCTCCTATACACCGGGAGTGCGGTTGGGGGATTTGAGCCAGAGCTTGCCCGAGTATGCGATCGCCGCCATTCGCGAAGCCTTACCAGCGTTCGACACTCAGATCCACGGCTTTGCCATGCCCGATGCTGTGCTTACCGGGGTAGAAACGCGCACCTCGTCCCCTATTCGCATTAAGCGCAGAGCCGATTATCAAAGCCTGAATACAGAGGGCCTATATCCGGCGGGGGAAGGGGCGGGCTATGCGGGGGGCATTCTCTCTGCGGGCATTGACGGCATCAAAGTCGCGGAGGCGGTTGCGTTGAGCATGGTGCGCGATCGCCAGGTCGTGTGAGTCGCGGCACTGATTCAACTGCCACAGATTCATCCCGCAACATAGCAACGCCCAATGTCCACGGGTGGGGCTGAAAGCCCTGGTAGGCCGACTCTTGGTTTTTTGCACCTTCCGGCTCCCAGCCTTGGAGACTGACGTGCTTTGAAGGCTGATGCCACTATCCAATGGGGAGCCATCTTGCCCAAGGCTACAGCCTGTGGTGAATTGTATCGCCCTCTCCCCAGGTGCAGAGCTGGCGGTGTATGGTAGAACCCGTATGCACCAACGCTATGCCGACTCTACGGGGGAATAGCTGAGCGCGATCGCCCGTTCCCATTGCCGTGGCTCAGCAGTCACTCACGCATCATCGTCGTCACGTTTTACACTGCCTATGACTTCTGGATCTCCCATTGCTGATACGCCTTCTCTGGCGCAGCTTCCCTGGTTGCCCTATATCGATGAGGAGGGGCAGTTGCCGCCGCACTTGGTGGGCAAGATTGGGGTGTATGCCATTTTTGACGAGGGGCGATCGCTCCAGTTTGTTGGCTATTCGCGGGATATTGCTATGAGCCTTAAGCAGCATTTGGTGCGACAGCCCCACCACTGCTATTGGCTCAAGCTGCAGACGATCGATCGCCCCAGTCGCACGGCACTCGACGGCATGAGCCAGGCTTGGATCGCGGAGAATGGCAGCGTTCCTCCCGGCAATGAGGCGGGGGCGATCGCCCTGTGGACGCAAGACATTGACGTGCGCCCCTACATGACCGAGGCGGATCATGCGGCCTATGCTGCGAGCGAAGATCGAGATAAAGCCAAAACCCTGAAGGCGATCGCCCGCCGAGTTGAAGCTACCATCCTCGATACCCTCAAGGCGCGGGGTGTTGCGATTCCCCTCCGGTTTGACCCTAAGCTAAAGGACGACGGCTATCTCGGTCTTAAAAGTGTTTGAGGCTGGGGGAAACCCATTTGCAGTTTTGGAGTGTAGAGCCCCATGACCGACTATCAGCCCTCCCTATTCTCAGCAGCAGAAGCAGGCGGCAGCTATCGGGTGGTGCCCAAAACCCTAACCATGAGCCAATCGGCTCTCTCAGACTGGAAGCAGCGGGTTGGGCAGTTTCAGCAGCAGGTGCGATCGCACCTGCCCCCTGAGCAAGGGTCGCTGTTTGCGGCAGAATCGCCCCAGACGATGCAGCCCACCCAAACTCCAGCGGCAGAAGCGATCAACCCCTTTGATCTGCCCCAGCAAAACATTGAGTTTTGGCGCTGGCGCGCCGCCGATGCAGGCGTCTCGGCGCTGTATTTTGTGATCGACTATGAGAGTTCACTACTGCTCTATGTCGGCGAAACGGTGAAGTCGAATCAGCGCTGGAAGGGAGAGCATGACTGCAAGCGCTATCTGCTCAACTATCGACAAGCTCATGTGGAACATAACCTGCCCACGCAGTTGGGCATTGCGTTCTGGCATGGGGCTCCTGCAGCGACTCGTCCCCGCCAAGCCCTAGAGTCGGCGTTGATTAGTCGGTGGCGATCGCCCTTCAACAAAGAAAATTGGCGCATTTGGGCCACACCCTTTATCGGCAGCCCATGATATCCAAGCTCAGTAGATCATAAAGAATTGAAGCAGGTGCTGAATCCTTAGAAAAGGGTAAGATCAGGCCAAAAATATTGGATGAATAGCCATGACAACCTGCCCTTCCTCAGTATTACCTCTGCCCGCATTGATTAACGATTTTACCTTGAATGTCGCCTACAGTGCCTGAAGGCCCATCTGCACGTGGACGATGCAGGGGGAGTATCGGCCAGAGACCTTCTACAAAGAGTTGCTGTGGGCGGCAAGTCATCTCGATAGCATTGAGCATGCGGCCCAACAGCTGACCAATCTCTCTGCAAACAGAGTGCTTCACATTTCAACTTTTAGGTTTAAGTCAGCGACACGGAAAGCTGTAGACTCTCTGACATTAGGGCCGACCAGATAAGCACCTTCTTTTCCGCCAACAAGCTGGAGTATGGCATCATCTTGGTTCATTGGAGTTCCAACAATATATATATCTGCGTGCTGATTAATAGGACTGTTCGCCAAGCCTGGATCTCCTATAGCCTGCCCAAATTCTACTAAACCTTGCTTAACTTGGTGAATAGTTGGAATAATAACTTCAGCTTGAAAACGGCCATTAGAAACGGCAACCTTGGCACTATTGCCGGGATGAACGGTAGACATCTCATGTGGACCATCGGCTTCAATGTGATAACGACTGCCACTTACCGACATAATGAAGCCATTAGGCAAATTTGTTTCTCCAGATACGATCACGGTTTGACCTTGAATTTGAGCAGTAGCTCTCAGAAAAACCTGAGTGTTTTGTTTCGCATATTCAAGGTTGGGCTGATATGCAACGACTCTTTCTTGAGCAGTTGCGTAACTGTCATGTGATTCAGGAACAGCTTTCATTTGCTCAATTGACTGACTCCAAAGATTGGCAACTTCATGCCATTCGTCAATGCTTTGAGCATCTTGAGCAGCTTCAGAAGCAGCAGTAGCACTATTGACTGCCTCCCTAAAAAGATCCTCGGAGACACTTAATGAGTCTTTATCGCTGGCAACTTCGACAGATACTGCATCCTCAATTTCTGGAGAAACATCCTCACCTATAGAAAGCGAGGATGTGCAAGATACGACTCCCATCATGGAAAAGGCTAAGCCTGCTAAGAAAAAGGTCAAGGCACGCATTGTATTGCTATCCAATAAAGAGAATTAGCTTATTTGTTCCCAGAAATCGTCGCTTGCCACCAAATATCATCACGAAATAATGGAATGGCAATAAGAATTGACATTCATTCTGTATCATCTACCTATTCTTTTCTTTAAGTCTCTAGTCAATTCGAAATAAGCTTTCTGTCTCTTTAAGTTCTTCAAATTCGAAGTCGTCGTCTGTTGGGTGAAAACTTAGGATCACTCGCTTTTACATTACAGCGGTTTTACATCCCTGCGCGTTCACCCAACAGACTGCCGCTTAGCTGCGCAACACCAATACCGGGCAGTGGGCATGACGCACCACACGTTCGGCTACTGACCCCAGCAAAAACCGCTCAATCCCAGTTTTCCCCTTTGAGGGCAACACAATCAGGTCAATCCCTTGAGTGGTGGCATAGTCAATAATTTCAGAACTAGGGTCACCAATTGCTGTGCTGAAGTGAACGCCACTGAGCCCCATCTCTTCCATTTTGCTGTCAAATGCTTGTTGCACATGCTCTTTGCGGCTGTCGTTGCTAACGCTCTCGCTCTGCCAAATCATGCCGGGATCGGTTGCTTCTAGATGGGGCACCACATGCAGCACATAGACTCGAGTTGGGTCGGCGGTAAAGTCGATGGCTTCTCGCAGCGCATCAAACGAAATGTCTGAAAAATCAATTGGGACTAGAATTCGCTCTTTCTCAAATAGGCTCATGGAACTCATCCTGAATGGGTGGTGGTCTTGAGGTCAGGAGTTTGACAGGGTGAATGCTGTCGTGCCATGTCAAAATCCTGGCTCAACTAGGGACTACCCCTGACTTGAACAGGTGGAATTCTCATTAGAGTACAGCATCCAGTCCTCTGACACTGTTGGGGTTGCAGCGGTTTGGAAGGGCGATCGCCCTCTTGCAAAGTAATAGGTTAATAACAGATTGCCCTCAGCTTGGGTTCGCAAAGTTTGGGCTGATCTCGAAGGCACGTTAGGTTGAGAAACGGTAATATGGCGGTACTTTACAAATCGGCGGCTGGTCTAGGACGTAC
This sequence comes from Kaiparowitsia implicata GSE-PSE-MK54-09C, assembly GCA_019359435.1. Taxonomy (GTDB): domain Bacteria; phylum Cyanobacteriota; class Cyanobacteriia; order Elainellales; family Elainellaceae; genus Kaiparowitsia; species Kaiparowitsia implicata. Next base: position 45,837 of record JAHHHI010000091.1, on the reverse strand, counting down.
AATCCTAGTCAATTCAGGTCAATGTAGGGATGCACCCCATGCCCTAATCTTTCAGTTTAGGGCTCACAATCTGCTCAACCTGAGAACGACAACGCTGGTTTGGAACGCGTTCTGAGAATAAATCTTCAAGAAATATTAAAATTTCCATTTCGCAGAATTAGTCTAACTGCAGTGACAATTTCGGCACATCAAGGGCGACAAGTCTCATGCCCAAAGCAGAGCAGGCTGCTAGCGCAGCCTCAACGGATTCCCACGATTTGCTTAACCGTGATATTAGCTGGCTGGAGTTTAACTGCCGGGTGCTGCATGGCGCGATGGATCGCCGCACGCCGCTGCTGGAGCGGGTGGCGCTGATTGCCACCTTTAGCCAGAATCTGGATGAGTTCTTTATGGTGCGGGTGGCTGGGCTAAAGCAAAAGCTGGCGGCGGGGCTATCGCAGCGATCGCCCGATGGCCTCACCCAACGGCAGCAGTTGACCGCCATTCACCGCCACCTGCGCCCCATGCTAGAGCAGCAGCAACAGCACTGGCAGATGGTGTTGCTGCCTCAGCTCAGCTCAGCAGGCATACATCTGCAGGACTATGCCGAACTGTCTGCCCCCCAGCAAGACTGGCTCGCCCATGCGGTAGAAACCAACATTCTGCCAGCCCTCACCCCGCTGGCGATAGAGCCTGGTCAGCCCCACCCAGCGTCGTCTAACCTCAGCCTATGGCTACTGGTGGTGCTGCGGCAGCCCCCCAGCCGGTCACGAAAATTGGCGTGGGTGCAGGTGCCCCCTCAACTCTCCCCGCTAGTGCCGCTGCCGCCTGAGCAGTGGACGCATCCCCACCCGCAGGCAACATGGCAGGGATTATCCCTCGTGGGGGCGATCGCCCACCATAGCGATCGGCTGTTTCCTGGGTTCGACGTGCATCAGGTCTATCCCTTTCGGATCACCCGCAGTGCTGCCTTGGGGGTGCAGGGGCTAGATTTGCAGAGCGATGACGACGACGGCGACTTGGTGAACGTGGTGGAACAAGGGCTGCATCGGCAGCAGTTTGGTGGGGCTGTTGTGCGGCTAGAAGTGGCGGCCACCATGCCCCGATCCTTGCGGCGATCGCTCAGCCACGAGCTAGACATCGGCTCTACCGATATCTACGAGCTAAACACCCCCTTGCCGCTCGGGGATCTGCTGGCCCTAGCGCAGGGGTCTCACGCCCCCCTGCACCAGCCTCAGCACACCTATCCTGCCTGGATGCCTACGCCCCATCCCCAACTGCGGCGCAGCGCAGCGCAAACGTCCACGAGCGCCACGCCCAGCCTGTTCAAGTTAATTCGGCAGCATGATATTTTGCTGCATCATCCATATCACTCCTTTGCCGGATCGGTGCAGCGGTTTTTAGAGCAGGCAGCGCAGGACCCTGACGTGTTGGCGATTAAGATGACACTCTATCGAACCTCAGGCGATTCGCCCATTGTGGCGGCGCTGCTGGCCGCGGCAGAAAACGGCAAGCAGGTGGCTGTGCTGATCGAAATTCAGGCCCGGTTTGACGAAGCCAATAATATTCAGTGGGCGCGTCGGTTAGAGGAGGTGGGGGTGCATGTGGTTTATGGCATGGTGGGGCTAAAAACCCACGCCAAGCTGATTTTGGTGGTGCGGCAAGAAGGGCAGCGGCTGCGCCGATACATCCATGCCGGCACAGGTAACTACAACCCCACCACAGCGCAACACTACGCTGACCTCGGGCTGTTGAGCTGCCGCGACGATCTAGGCGCCGATATGACTGATTTGTTTAACTACTTAACGGGCTACTCGCGGCAGCAGCTCTTTCGCAAACTGCTGGTCGCGCCGATGAATTTGCGCGATCGCCTGTTGCGGTTGATTCGACGCGAGGCGGAGCATAGCCGAGCTGGGCACCATGCCCGCATCGTTGCCCAAATGAACGCCCTGTGTGATCCCGTGCTGATTGCAGCGCTATACGAGGCGTCTCAGGCGGGTGTGTCTATTGACCTGGTGGTACGCGATGCCTGCTGCCTGCGCCCCGGTATCAAGGGGCTGAGCGATCGCATCCGCGTGATTAGTCTCATGGGCCGTTTTTTAGAACACAGCCGCGTGATCTACCTGCACAATGGCGGGCAGGAAGAGGTGTATATCGGCAGCGCTGATTGGATTACGCGCAATCTCGATCACCGAGTTGAGACGCTCATTCCCATTGAAGATCCGGCGTTAATTCAAGATATTCAGGAAACGCTGGGGCTGTTGTTGGTCGACAATCGCCATGCCTGGGATCTGCACCCCGATGGAAGCTATCGGCAGCGCCGCCCGCGAGGACGGGTGAGCGAGCGTAACGCTCAGGCGTTTTTGATGCAGCGGGTTCAGAGCAGTGGGTCCACGGTGGACTAACAGGTCAACTGGCGATCTATCTTGCTGTTCATCTGCATCACGGCTAGAGTAACCTAGAGCGTGTGCTCTCTTGTTTAGGCAGAAGGGCGCACAGAGTCCAGCCCATCACTCTGGCTGATTGCTCTAGCGGTTGCCCTAGCGGAAGCCGAAGGGCGTGCCTTAGCTCTATGTCTTGTTTTATGTGGGTTCTGGTTCCCTGTAATGGATGTCTACTGCACTCGACCCGGTTGCTCTCGACCGCAGAACCATTTTTCAGATTTAGATGACCCGGCGACTTTGCGCACGGTGCAGCAAAAGTTTTGCACTACCTGCGGGATGCCCCAACTGTTGGCGGGGCGCTATTTGCCCGTGCGGTTGCTGGGGCAAGGGGGCTTTGGGGCGGCGTTTTTGGCGCGCGATCGCTACACACCCGCCATGCGACAGTGTGTCGTGAAGCAATTTCAGCCCTCGGGCGACCTCAATGCGGCGCAGCTTCAAGTGGCGCAAAACCTATTTGAGCGCGAGGCGCAAGTGCTGGAATCGTTGGGCAATCGGCATCGGCAAATTCCAGACCTGCTGGCGTTTTTTGAAGTTGACGCTCCCAGCAGTAGCCCCGGCAAGGCAGATACCTATTTCTATCTGGTGCAAGAGTTTATTGATGGAGAAAACCTGGAGGAAGAACTAGCGCGGCGCGGCACGTTTTCTGAGGAAGCGGTGCGCGAGGTGCTGCGCGAAATTCTGCAGGTGCTGCAGTTTGTCCATGAGAACGGCTCTATTCATCGGGATATTAAGCCATCCAATATTATGCGTCATAAGGATGGGCGGCTGTTTCTGTTAGATTTTGGGGCGGTGAAGCAGGTGACGGCGGCGGCGGGTTCTCCCGGCGGCAAAGCCTCAACTGGCATTTATTCCATGGGGTTTGCGCCGCCGGAGCAGATGCGGGGGGACATGGTGTATCCCGCGACGGATCTTTACGCGCTGGCCGTAACCTGCATTACCCTGCTGACGGGGGAGCAGCCCAGTCAGCTCTATGACGCCTACAGCAATACGTGGAAATGGCGCGATCGCACCACCGTGAGCGATGCTCTCGCCACCCTGTTAGATCAGATGCTAGAAGCCACGCCCAGTCAGCGTCCTCAGTCTGCTGAAGCCGCGCAGGCTAGCCTCAGACCTGTTCCGCCAGTCGGTATTCCACCAGCGGTGGTCTCCTCCACTGGCGCAGCCGCCGCAGCGGCAGCACCTACGACTTCTCTGCAGGGAGCCGCGGCTCCGGCTCCGGCGGCAAGCGCGAGCGCGACACCCGCACCTGCGCCTCAATCGATGGCATCCCGCCCCGTCTCGGTCTCGTCGCCCCCCTCACTGCTGGAATATCTGGCGGGCGCCGCATTTACTGGGTTTGAGGGTGGGCTGCTAGCCATTGGCATTGCCAGCCTGATTGGCACCCTCGTCAACCCTATGTTCTGGGTGGTCTGGCTGATGGGGGTGCTGGGGTTAGTCTACGCCCAGTCTCGCCGTTGGATCGAGCGTATGGATCTGGTGATCATCTCCGTCGGCACGCTGATTGTGGTGGTGATGTTCCCGTTTTTGAATCGAGTGCTGCCGGGTGTTGACGATAATCTCTTCAGTTTGTTTCGGGTTGTGCTGATTTTAGGAATTTTGACCGGATTGGCGGCGGTGGTGATTGCAATCATATTCAGGCTGGTGTACCTGCTGCTGTCGCGGGTGCTATAGCGCTAACGGTGCATCCTGCTTGTTTAGGGCTTTATGTTTTCTCATCGCGAAACGCCAGCGCTAGTTTTGGCGCTCTTGATTACATTGGGGCTGCTGACGGTTGGCCTGCGCTGGTCGCTGGGGTCGCTGGCCACGCTGCATCTTCAGGGGTTGCGGCTACCGCCTCGATCGGCTGAGGTTGCCCGCATTAGCCAGGGCGAGTTGCTGCTGCTGCCTGCGGAGGCGCTGCCCGAAAAACGACTCGGCAGTCGGGCGGTGGCACACGGGCGCTATGCAGAAGCGGTGATTCACTTTGATCAGGCGCTGCGAGCGGCTCCGGGCGATCCAGAAACGCATATTTATCGAGCCAATGCTGAGATTGGCACGGTGCCTGCCTATACGCTGGCGGTGGTGGTGGCCTTGGCGGGCGATCGCCCCACAGCCCTAGAGGTCTTGCAGGGGGTAGCCCAAGCGCAACAGACGGTGAATCAGAACGGCGGCATCCACGGGGTGCCGCTGCGAGTGGCGATCGCCACCGACGAGAATTCTGCTGAACAGGCGATCGCCTTGGCTCGGCATCTGACTCAGGATGCTGCAATTCTGGGGGTTGTGGGGCATGGGTCAGAGGCCACGACTCGGATTGCGATCGAACAGTATGCAGCCGGGGGCCTGACCGTGATGTCGCCCCTGAGCTCTTCGGTGACGCTGACCAATGTGAGTCCCTACCTGCGGCGCACGGTTCCCAGCGATTTTATTGCTGCCCGCGCGTTGGCGCAGCATCTGCTGAACAGGCACCAGCGGGTCGTGGTGGCCTACAGCAGCGAAAGCGACGAGAGCCGTTCACTTAAAGATGAGTTTGCAACGGCGCTCGTGCTCGGGGGTGGGCAGGTGGTGCAAGAGGTAGATCTGAGCAGTGCCAGCTTTAGCCCAGGAGCTACGGTGGAGCAGGCCATCGCCTTGGGCGCAACGGTGCTGGCGCTCGTGCCGAGCGCCACGCGGCTAGAGCGGGGGCTGCAGTTGGTGCGCGTTAACGCGGGGCGGCTGGGGATGGTGGCGGGCAGTGCGCTCTATGCCCCGCAAACCTTGGAGGTGGGCGGGCCGGATGCCATTGGGCTGGTGGTGGCGGTGCCGTGGCACGCCCAGACCGCCGGGGCCTCGCCCTTTGTGGTGGCGGCGCAGCAGCAGTGGGGACGTGAGGTGAGCTGGCGAACGGCTGCCGCCTATGATGCGGTGCAGTCGCTGGTGGCGGCAATGCGCGTTCAGTTGCCGGGCGCTCTGTCCCGGTCGCCAAACCGTCAGAGCATTGGGCGATCGCTCCAAGATCTCAGCTTTTTTGCCGAGGGGGCGACGAGCATTGTGCGGTTTCTGCCGTCGGGCGATCGCAATCAGGGGGTGCAACTGGTAGAAGTTCGGCCAGGGCTGCACTCCGGCTATGGCTATGACTTTGTGCCGATTGGGGTGCCGCCGTCCCCGCCGCGGACTGAGGCGTTGGGCATGGCTCGTCCCTAGCGCTGCATTATTTCCCTCAGGTTTACCCGTTAGGCTTGCCCCGGAGCGTCGGCCTTGTAGACAATCTCGTCCTCAACGTTCCAAGCGGGATCGACGATGCAGATAAACACCAGCGGCTCTGGGCCGGTGTTGTGGATGAACTGTCGCGCCATGGGCGGGATGTAGATAGTGTCGGTGGGTTCTACGGGCTGCACCGCATCGTCGATGTGCATCTCGCCGTAGCCGCTGAGAATGTAGTAGACCTCAGAGGTTTTGAGGGCGTGGGGAGTGGAGGTATCGCCAGGTGCCACCGTGGCGTGGGCCAGGCTATAGCGCAGGGCGATCGCCTGTTTGTCGGGGTGCAGCATTTCGCGGAGTCGGGTGCGATCGCCCGCAATAAACTCAGGACAGTCCATCAGTTTTTGAATCAGCATAGGTTGGCACACTCGGTAATGCATTTTAGTAAAGGACAGAGGGGAAGACCCTGTCTTTCCCTTCTACCAGCTTCTCTCTGACCTAGCGATTGTAGTCGTGGATGAACATCCAGATCGCACCGATGTGATTCTCTAGCTTCTTTGAAAAGGACAGCTCCCTCAAACTTTAGACATGCGACAGCAATGTCTTAATTTTCCTCTATCCTTTACGTTAATGCACTACCTACACCACAGCACACCAAAGCCTTAAGGCGCCGTAAGCTTAGCGTACTGGGGGTTTAAGCTTATCCTGAACTCACGGTATTAAACTATCTTAGAACTATCCACTTATGGGATCTTTTGCTCTATGACTTCTCCGTCCGAACCTCCTCAGCATCTGGCTCAAAAGCTGTTCTATCAGGGGCGCAAGTTCAGCTTTGAGGTGAATCGGCTGCGATTACCCAATGGCGTAGAGGGCGACTGGGACTGTGTGCATCATCCGGGTGGGTCGTTAGCAGTGCCGATTACCCAGGACGGAAAGCTAGTGCTGGTGCGGCAGTATCGGTTTGCCGCAGAACGACGTTTGCTGGAGTTTCCGGCAGGTACAGTAGAACCGGGTGAAGACCCCCTGGCCACGGCTCAGCGTGAAATTCAAGAAGAAACGGGTTATCGAGCGAGCCAATGGCAAACGCTGGGGCAGTTTTATCTGGCCCCTGGCTATTCTGATGAAATTATCTATGCCTACCTTGCCACAGACTTAGAGCAGTTGGCTCATCCGCCGAATCAAGACGAAGACGAGGATATTGAAACAGTGCTGATGACGCCAACAGAGCTAGAGCAGGCGATTCTAGATGGAGAACCCGTCGATGCCAAGTCGATTTGCAGCCTGATGCTGGCGCGGCGCTATTGGCTCAGCACTGGCTAGCGTTGTGGAGTGAGAGACCGTTTATCCAAAGGCTCTGCTGATGCCGTTCTTAAAGAGGGGTTCAGAAAATCAACCGCCGCCTTCGAGTTAATGGATTCATTTGAGGTCAACGCCTGCTGAATGGGTAGCGTCACAATAAACGTGGTGCCTCTGCCCACTTCAGATTCAACCGTCAGCGTACCGTGATGCTTCTCGGTCACAATCTGGTGGCTGATTGCCAAGCCCAACCCTGTGCCTATGCCAACTGGTTTTGTGGTGAAGAACGCCTCAAAAATTTTGCTGATAGCGTCTGGGGCAATGCCGGTGCCATTGTCGCTTATGGATACTTCCATTTGGCCGTCTTCAATCCGTGCAAGGCGAATGGTCAGCGTGGGACGGGCAGGCGAGTGGTCGGTGGCATTGTGAGAACGCCTCACGCCCTTGGGCACATCCCAAGCGTCTTCAATCGCATCAATGGCGTTGCTCAAGATGTTCATAAACACTTGGTAGAGCGGGCCAGACAGACCTTGGATCTGTGGAACTTGCTCGTACTGACATTCAACCACAATGCCTTGTTTGATGCGGTTGTTGAGAATCAGGAGCGTGCTATCGAGGCAGTCAGCCAAATCTACCGGGTGCATTTGGCCTTCATCCAAGCGGGAAAAGTTTTTGAGGCTGAGCACAATTTGCCGTACGCGGTCAGCTCCCATCGCCATAGATTCCAACACTCGGGGCAAGTCTTCTTGCAAAAACGGCAGATCAAGGTCATCGGCCAGCTTTTGAATATCGGTGGGAGAGACATTGGCTCTATAGGCGTCAGCTATCGTCAAAAGATCTTGAACATACGCACGTATATGAGACACGTTGCCAAATAGAAAGTTGACTGGATTGTTGATTTCATGGGCGATGCCGGCCAACATTCGTCCAAGGCTCGACATTTTCTCGGCTTGAAGCAGCTGTTGGTTGGACTCTTCTTGCTGTTTGAGCAGCAGGGTTTTGACGCGCTGCATGAGCAGGTTGAGGGTGGTGGCTAAGGTGCCGATCTCGTCTTGGGTTGTCACAGGAATCTTTTGATCGAAGGTGGCGGCGTCAATCATTTGTTGGGCGATCGCCGTTGTTCTATTCAACGGCTGGGCGATCGCCCGACTTGTGAGCATAGCCAACACTGTGGCTACAACGGCAGAGATCACCATGCTCCCAATTAAAATTGAATCTTTAATGCGAAGCGCTTGCTGCTGCTGCTCCCACGCCACTATTTCCAGATCAAATGCAGTTTCACCGAGTTCATGCATCTCGTGAACAAATTCGCGAAACTCAGTAGCCGCATCACTCTCTGCGAAACTGAGCCACTCAGCTTGTGCTCTATCAGGTTCCCCCAAACTTGAATTAGCATCCAAGCCAAAAACTCGTGAATCCACAGCTTGCCTATAGGCATCTAACGCACCACCCTGCTCGGCCAACAAAGTCTGGATTGCCACCACCCCCTGTAGATCATCAGAAGCGATCGCCTCCTCTAATAGCTCCTCAGCTTCATCCATGTGCTCTTCAAATTCCTTATAAGCATCCTCAAACGCCCTGGGTGAATTCGCCGCTGTCACAAACTGCTGCTGTTGTGACAGCGCTAGCAACAACTCTGCCTGCAAATGGTGAATGAGTTCTCCAGCCTCGTGCCCTTCCTTAGCTGCTTGTTGCGCATTGCGCTGATACTGATGCCCGATCCACAACCCTAACGAGGTTCCCAAAACTGCCACACTCAGTGCTAAACCTTGGCTCCATGCAATCTTGTGGCTGACACGCATCTTGGTTAGTGGCCTAAAACATGATGGCATTGGTCTGGCTCTCTCACTAATTTGAATCCCCTACTGATGCCTTAAAAATGCCCATCTGCGTTGCGTTGCTAACAACCCAGCTTAGGCAATTCAGGATTGCAGTTCATTAGTTATGCCTGAGCCATCATCCATCCACTAACATCCACTAAGCCAAGCATCCAAGCCAAGCATAGAGCCTTCAACTTTTTCGTAGATCTACCTTAACCTGGCCCTAGAAGTAGTCCAAATCCTACCTCTAAGGGAATATGGAACTTCCGTGAGCTTAGTGAGACACTAACAAATAGATTACTGGAAAAATTTTTGCTCTTCTATCCTATACATTCTCGTATTCTTTATCTCTATAAATAATTCCTATGAATTGAACAAAGAGTTGAACGGAAGCCTAGCCTTGACCCCTCTTCGTAGAGCCCTCTTCGTATAGTGAGTCTCACAACGAAAAGTCAGGGATTCTGACACGGGTTTAATTTTTGTTCTGTTCTGCGGGTTTTCCAGATAAGCTAACCACAGTATCAATTCAAACTCTCTCTATCTTCAAAAGGATGGGTATCATCATGTCTGCACCAAATGGCGTAATGATGCAATATTTTCATTGGTACATTCCCCCAGATGGAACCCTTTGGAACGAACTCAAGGAAAAGTCTAAAGAACTGGCTGATGCTGGGTTTACCTCTGTCTGGCTTCCTCCGGCCTACAAAGGTACAGCAGGTGGCTATGATGTGGGGTATGGAGTCTATGATCTATTCGATCTGGGTGAATTCGATCAAAAAGCCTCTGTACGTACAAAATATGGCACAAAAGACGAATATATCGCAGCTATTAAAGCAACTAAAGATGCAGGAATTCGAGTCTATGCTGACGTAGTTTTAAATCATAAACTCGGAGCGGATGAGCCTGAAGAAGTAGAGGCAACTCCTTACAATCCACACAATCGGAGTGAACCGATTGGAGAGATGCAGACCATTAAAGTGTGGACACACTTTACATTTCCTGGGCGCAAAGGAAAATACTCAGAATTAGAGTGGCATTGGTGGCACTTTAATGCAGTAGATTACAACGTTTATAACGAAGGTGAAGATGCTGTCTACTTGTTTAAAGACAAAGCATTTGATGAGAATGTCGATCTGGAAAAAGGCGGCTTTGACTATCTCATGGGATGCGATCTAGACATGCAATCGTCAGACGTAAGAGATGAGCTAAAACATTGGGGTGAATGGTTTGTAGAGACCACTAATGTAGATGGATTTCGCTTTGATGCAGTGAAGCATGTCAAAGCAGGATTTTTCCCGGAGTGGTTAGAGCATTGTCGCCAAAAAGCAGGCCGCACGCTGTTTGCGGTAGGTGAATATTGGTCTGCTGAAATTGAGGCGCTACACCACTTTATTAGCGTTACGGGGGGCGACGTGCTGTTGTTTGATGCGCCCTTGCACTATAACTTCAGCCGTGCCAGCAAACAGGGAAGTGACTATGACATGCGTCAGATTTTTGACGAGACGCTGGTTCAACAGCAGCCTGCCCTTGCTGTTACCCTTGTTGACAATCACGATTCCCAACCGTTGCAGTCGCTAGAGTCTGTGGTAGAAGGCTGGTTTAAACCCTTGGCCTATGCGCTGATCCTGTTGCGGCAAGATGGATATCCCTGCGTATTTTATGCAGACTACTATGGTGCTCACTATAAGGACGCTGGTAAGGATGGAGAAGAATACGAGATTTGGCTGGACAGTCATCAATGGATCATTGACAAGTTCTTATATGCCCGTCAGACCTATGCCTATGGCGATCAGTATGATTATTTTGATCATGCTAATACGATAGGCTGGACGCGGTTGGGGAATGATGAACACCCGGGTGGGATGGCTGTAGTGCTAAGCAACGGGGAGGAAGGGCATAAGTCTATGGAGACTGGTCAACCGAACTGTACGTATGTTGATATCACTGAGCATATTGATGAACCCATTACAACTAACGATGACGGTTGGGCTGAATTTCGGTGTGACGCAGGCTCTGTATCTGTCTGGGTTCCACAATCTTAGAGCGACGGCTTGCGTTAGGGGTCATTTGCACTGTTGATGCAGTGCTAATTAGAAGGAGTTTCAGATACGCCTCTGATGGAATCAATGCTTAGTTTGTCTGCTTGTGGCTTAGCTATAAGCGGCTAAACGAAGTATTTAGAATTTACGCAATTGGGCAACTTTGGGGAGACTAGGCCTCCCCAAAATTGCCTAAAGCTTCCAGGATGCTACACGCAGTGTATAAGTCTTGGCATTATTAAAGATGCAAGTTTAAGGTGAGATTTTTTCTAGAAACAGAACCCAGCAGCAGAGTGAGCGCGGAGATGTCCACTCATTCTCTCGTCAGATACAATCTCTGCTTTTTGAAGGATGTCGTAGGTAGGGGATCTGATAGTTTGTAGAAGAATCTTTCGTTCATTCTCCTGTATGAAAAGCCTGCTGATGCGCAGTCCCATTGCGGTGGCGCTGTTTTGGATTACTACTTACTTGGTATGCACAGTATTTCCTCTGCTGGTGTTGCTGCTATATCCACCAACGCCCAATGCTGATCGAGGTTGGTGGGTTGAGTTTTCGGTTGCGTTGGGGTTTATTGGCCTGGCGATGATGGCCCTACAGTTTGCCCTTACCGCTCGAATCAACCGGATTGAAGCATCTTACGGTGTTGATATTATTTTGCAGTTTCACCGCTACACCTCGATTGTGGCGTTTGTGTTTATCCTGGTGCATCCAGTGATTTTGTTTATCGAAGACCCAGAGACGTTGGGACTGCTAAATGTGCTGGAAGCTCCATGGCGCGCCCGCTTTGCGGTAGCCGCAACGTTGGCACTTACGGCGTTGATTGCGACGTCTATCTGGCGACAGCGGTTAAAGATTCCCTATGAAACCTGGCGCATTTTGCATGGCCTGTTTGCAGTGCTGGCGCTGTCGTTCGGGTTAGCGCATATTTTGGGTGTCAGCTATTATCTGTCGCTATTTTGGAAGGTACTGCTGTGGTCGGCGATCGCCCTAACCGCGTTATGGCTATGGGTCTATGTGCGCGTTGTTAAGCCCTGGCTGATGTTGAAAAAGCCGTATCTGGTGGAAGAGGTGATTGAGCAGCGAGGGGACACCTGGACGCTAGCACTGCGACCCCACGGTCACCCAGGGTTTACCTTCAATCCTGGGCAGTTTGCCTGGATCACGCTCGACATTTCTCCATTTCGGATGCGCGAGCATCCCTTCTCAATGTCGTCTAACGGCGACAATTCCGAGCGGCTGGAGTTTAGCATTAAGGCGTTAGGTGACTTTACCCAGGGAATTAAAGATGTGAAACCAGGAACCAAAGCTTATTTAGATGGCCCCTATGGAGTGTTTACGAGCGATCGCTACGAAGACACCTCTGGGTTTGTGTTTATTGCGGGCGGCATTGGCATTACGCCCTTTATGAGCATGATGCTGACCCACGCCCAGCGCGGCGACGACGAACGCCCCTACCTGTTGATTTATGCTGCCAAAAGTTGGGATGACATCACCTTCCGCGATGAGCTAGGTGAGATAAGCCAGCGGATCAACCTTAAGGTGGTGTATGTGCTGCGCGAACCCCCAGAAGACTGGACGGGAGACACTGGGTATGTAGATCGAGATTTGCTAGAGCGCTACTTGCCCCGTCGCCGAGGCACTCGGCAATATTTTATCTGCGCCGCACCCGTGATGATGGATGCGGTGGAAGCCGCTCTGCACGATTTAGAGGTGCCTGTCACCAACATTCACATGGAACATTTCAACATGGTTTGATGGGCTGAACTTGCGTTTAGGTTTTGGTCTTGCCAACAAGATAATTTTACAGGCCATAAGTAGGCCGTTGATTAGGGAATCAAGCAGTCCGTGAGATTAAACCCATGCGCTACAGCATCATGCTCCAGCTCGTATTGATGGTTACCGTTGTGATGGTGGCTACATCTGCCATGTTTGCTTGGTTGCAAAGTCGCCCTAGCGATGCGCCTGATGAACCCGCGGAACAGATGAGCCGCCGAATTGAGTTTGTTCTAAAACTGTTCTGAGACTGCAAGCCTAATCAAACTTGCCTAACGAACTTACCTAAACAAACTGATGGGGCGAGTCGTGCGATCGCCCCATCACCACTACCAGTTCCACCAGCCGCGTAACGGCAGACTCTACCCCGCCAACTTCTTAGCCTTGGCCATAATTCCCGCAGGATCTAGCCCCTGATGCGGGAACTGTTCCCACAGCCCCCCACTGCCCTCTTGATGGGTGCCCAAATAACCGAATTTTGGCGTATACCCCCGTTCTAGTAGCCAAGAGCCAAACCGGCTACCCAACCCGGTCTTGCGGTTAAAGCACTCTACCGTCAGCACAAAGGGAGCCTTCCCCACTAGCGCCATCGTCTCTTCATCGACCACGTTGAGCGTGGGCTTATTAATCAGACCCACATCCAGCCCCTCTTGCTTCAGTCGCTCCACTGCGTCGAGCGACCGATACAAGGCATCGCCAAAGCTGACAATGTAGCCCGCAGTTCCTTCGCGTACCACCTCATCTTTTCCAGGTGTAAAGCGGTAGCCTTCGCCATACAGTTCCTTACCCGTGCTGTCGAGCAAAATCGGCGTTTTTGACCGAGTAGAGAAGATGAACCGCAGCCCCGGATCATGGAAGATTGCCGCCACCACAGCCCGCATCTGATTTGCATCAGCTGGGAAGTAGAGCTTGGTGTCATAGGCGTCATCCAACCCGTTATCCGCAAAGAAATTGTTGATGCCAAAGTGACAGGTGTTATCAGCCATGTCATCAATGCCCGAGTGAGAGAAGTGGCAGAGCAGGTTGGAGAAGTTCAGCCGCGCCATCGTAATCTCGGAAACACACATTTCCAAAAAGGCCGCAAACGTGGCAAAAATTCCCTGTTTGCCCTCCTGCATGCCAAAGCCCGCAGCCGCAGACAAGTTACCCCGCTCCATAATCCCAGACGGGATAAACACCTCAGGATAAGCATCGTGGATTTTCTTCAGCCCGCAAGAGCCTTCTAGGTCGCTGTCAATCACCAGCACCTTGGCTTTGCGATCGGCTTCGCTCATTTGGCTCAGTGCGCTGTTGACTGCATCGCCAAACACGTTGCGATTGGAGTCCCAGGTTTCGCTAATGCCGAGAAACGTATCAGGATTGCTGGGCTTTTTGATCGCTTTGAGGTAGTCCACTGCGGCAGTGTGCCCCTTGGACTCAAGGTATTGCAGCGCCATCTTCACCGAAATAACGTCATGCCCGTGGTTTGAGCCTTCTAGCCCTTCGATGCCGGGGCACATGGGGCGCTTGCAAATGATGGCCATGGGGCCCGGTGTGTTGATGGCTTCGCAGATAGCGGCATAGAGCGCATCGATATCTTCGCCATTCACTTCCAACACCTTCAGGCCATGCCCCTCTAGGGTTTGCTTAACGCTATAGCCTGGCAAATACTTGGAGGGATGTCCAGCAATGGTGACATCGTTATCATCAATAATCAGCTTGACGTTGATGTGCTGCGCCACGGCAAGGCGGGCGGCTTCGGCATCGTTGCCCTCTTGCTGCGACCCATCAGAGCCTAAGCAGAATACGGTTTTGCCAGGGTTTGCTAGCGCTACGCCGTTGACATAAGGCCACATGTGGCCCAACCGTCCCGAGCTAAATTCCACGCCGGGGGTCAGGCGAAGCTCGGGGTGCCCAGGTAGTTTGGCATGGGGCATGCGGTATTGCATCAAGTGCTCAGCAGGCATGTGCCCCCGCAAAACAGACATTAAGTACTGCGTGCCGACACGATGCCCTGCTTCATCAAAGAAGGTGGGCACAAACTGGTCAGGATGGCTGCGGAAGAGCGCATCCAGAATCATCACTTCAGGGACAGTGTCGTAGGGGCCGCCTGTGTGCCCGCCGACACCATGGGCTGCACCTGTGGAGGTGAAGAAGACTAGCGCATCACGACAGAGCTGAATGTTGGATATCAGAGCACTGCGCTGATCAGCGGTGAGTGTGGGTGTCGCGGAGTCTAGGGTGACGGGTTTGTAGGCACTGAGGTCGATAGGGAAAGAGACGTTACTCATGGCGAAGATTCCTGGAAAAGGATAGAAAAACTTGACGACAGGTGCAGCCTACGGGAGAAGCGGACAAATGATACTACCAGCAGCAACGTGCACCAGACTTTCGGGCAAGGTGCCTAGAGACGAAGTCGCTGACCCTCAATGCACTGGGTCAATGGTTGGGTTTGACTGGTGGAGCCTGCGGCGCTATGCCACAACCCAGATCTACGCTGATGGTAGGGAATGATGGATCGGAATGCAAGTTCAACAAGATAGAAAAATGGCGCGGGTCAGCAGGGTATAGGCCCATCGTGCAGCATCTTGAGAAGGTTGGACGGGTTTGGGCTAATGTAGCGCTCCTAAAATCTTCTCACTGCAAATCCTCTCACTGCTTCAGCTCGGTTTGGGTTAGATAGTGAGTCCGATGTGAGTTGGATGTGAGTTGGATGTGATGAGTGCATCCCAGTTTTGCAAGTTTGCCCTCATCCCCCAGCCCTTCTCTCGTTTTGGGAGAAGAGGAGCCGGATTCAAAGCCTTTCTACCGTCCTGGTTATTAAGATACAAGGGTGAGGGTTGCAAACGTGGGATGTACCCGATGTGATCAGAGGAGGAGCGATCGCCCCTTCTCTGGCTTAATGCGTTCACCGACTCCCGCCGGAGGCTTTCCACACCTGCTTTAGGGATGCGATCCACACCTGATCAACCCGTCATCTACCCAGCCAATCCGCGATGATCGAAGGTGTTGTGTGTGGAACACCTATGAAATTTTTTGCTCGCCCTCTCTATCAACTCTTACGCAAACTGCTGGCTCACCCTAAACACCGCTGGTGGGTGCTGGCGGGGGCACTGGCTTACTTGATTAATCCTCTGGATATTTTGCCCGATGCGATTCCTCTCGTGGGGCAGCTCGACGATGCCCTGCTGGTCTCGCTGCTGATCTCAGAACTTTCGCCATTGCTGGTGCAGCAGGTGCGATCGCTCAAGTCTCGCCGCAGTGGCGATGAGGGTGGCGATGAGGTTAGCGGCACTGGAGTATCGACTGAGGCGGCAAAAGCCTAGTTTCGCGAGGCTATCGTGAGTTTACGGAGCATGACGACAGCCCTACATTGCCGCTGCACGGGTGTCTTGTCAGCGTCAGAGTTCAGATAGAGTCTTGTGATCGGTTAGCGACTGGAGCCGTTGGTGATTGATAGCGATGGATAGCGATGGATAGCGATTGGCATGCATCTCAGGTCGCATCAGAGCCTGGAGGGGAGTGGTTCCCTCCAGGCTTTTGGCTTTAAAGGAGGGGCAAGTCATGGCCTATGCCGCCAGATGGCATCGGCAACCCGCGCCACGTCCCAGAGTTGCGGCAAATCGTGAACGCGCAGAATATCGGCTCCAGCGGCGATCGCCCCCGTACAAGCGGCGGCAGTTCCCCACAGGCGTTGTTTGGGGTCAGGTTGGTCTAGCACCTTGCCAAGAAAGCTTTTGCGCGACACGCCGACCAGCACCGGATAGCCGAGTGCCTTGAGTTCTGGCAATCGCCGCAGCAGCTCTAGGCTTTGCTGCGGGGTTTTGGCAAACCCGATGCCAGGGTCAATCGCAATGTGATGGGGAGAAACGCCAGCGGCGATCGCCGCCTCAATGCGCTGCTGCAAAAACTCACCCACCTCTTGCACCACATCACCATAGTCTGTGAGCTGCTGCATGGTTTTTGGGGTGCCCCGCAGGTGCATCAGCACGAGGGGAACGCCCAATTCCGCCACCACCGTTAGCATGTCTGGATCGTAGGTGGCCCCCGACACATCGTTGACGATAGTTGCGCCAGCCTGAACCGCCGCTCGGGCGATCGCCGCTTTGGTGGTATCAATCGAAATGGGTATCGTCAGCGGCGGGGCCTGGGCCGTGCCCTGGCGGATCGCCTGAATCACGGGAATCACCCGCTGCATCTCGTCGTCTAACGACACTGCTGCGGCATTGGGCCGTGCGGATTCCCCGCCTACATCCAGCAGGTCTGCTCCATTAATCGCTAGATGGTGCGCTTGGGCGATCGCCGCCTCTAGCACTGCAAACTCACCCCCATCGCTAAAGCTGTCAGGCGTTACGTTGAGCACCCCCATCAAATAGGTGCGATCGCCCCAAACCCAGGGCTCAGCATTTGGAAATATCCACATGAAACTCTCCCACCGTCTAGGGTGTGCAGAATCAACTGGGCCGTGGGGTTTTGAGGGTTTCAGGGCCGGGTTGAGGGCTGGCTGACACCCCCTCCAAGCTTCCTCGACCCCAAATCCCCAACGCCCCCTCTCGTTGAGAATACCGAGGATTTGGGCATCCTGAAACCACAGGCAGCTCTCGTCGGCAATTTTTGCTATAGAACCCCCACATCAACCCGCCGTCATACCGTAGAGGCGAACGGCTGTTGAGCTTGTAGGGAACAATCTTGCCGAGAAATAGTGTGAGGGAGCGACACCCAAGCCCATGGATTTACCACAGCGGGCCTCGGTCGAGCCTGTCTCGTTGCTAGGCGTGTTTTTTGATGACAGCCTCGCGGTGAAACCTCTGGCGGAAGCTGACTCCATCTTGCCACTGCCGATCCTCGCTCAAGCGTCTCAGGGTGTGCTGGGTTGCCATAGATCAGCTCTATTAGTCCTGATTGATTGCCCTTTTCCTGGAAAAACTCGAAATGTCCCATCATTGCGCTGAAGAGAAATATCGCAGCATCTTTGAAAATGCCATGACTGGAATTTTTCAAACCACTGTTGATGGGCAATACATTAGCGTCAATGCAGCACTGGCAGCCATCTATGGCTACGAGTCGCCTGAGGCCATGATGGCCGCCATTCTCAACATTCAGGATCAGCTCTATGTCAACCCACAGCGGCGGCAGGAGTTCGTTACCTTAATGAAGGAAACGGGTGCGGTCTCCGAGTTTGAGTCTCAGGTCTATCGTCGCGATGGCCAAGTGGTGTGGATCGCTGAGCAAGCCATTGCGGTTCGGGATGCGGATGGGCAACTTCTCTACTACGAGGGCACTGTGGAAGACATCACCCGCCGCAAAGAAGCGGAGCTAACTATGTGCCGTCAGTTGACGGCAATCGAAGCATCGGGAACCGGGATTGGCATCTTGAATGCAGCGGGCGAATTTATTTATATGAACCGTGTGCATGCGGAAGTGTATGGCTATGAAGACCCTGCCGCACTGATTGGCAAATCTTGGACGCTGCTTTACGATGCGCAGCAGCTACAGCGCTTTCAGACGGAGGTAATGCCCCAGTTTGCCCAGCAGGGCGGCTGGAGCGGCGAAGCCGAAGGGCTGCGGCAAGATGGCAGCACCTTCCCTCAGCAGGTATCGCTAACTGCGCTAGATGATGGCGGGCTGGTGTGTATTGTGCAAGACATCACGCAGCGGCGACTGGCTAATCAGGCACTCAGCGAGCGCGAAGAGCGGTTTCGCTCTCTCCTGTCGAACATTTCGGGGGCGGTGTACCGCTGCGTGTTTGATGAAGACTGGACGATGGAGTTTATTAGTGACCCGGTTGAGCAGATTACGGGCTATCCGGCTAGCGCGTTTATCAACAACCGCGACCTCACCTATGCCAGCATCATTCTGCTAGAAGATAGCGACTATGTCACTGAAGAGATTACCCGAGCGCTAGAGGAGGATCGATCCTACAGCCTGGAATATCGCATTCGCCATGCAGACGGCAATATCCGCTGGTTCTACGAAAAGGGACGCGGCATCTTGGATGAGCAGGGGCAGGTGATCTGCCTAGATGGCGTGATTTTTGACGTTAGCGATCGCCGTCGCCAAGAAGAACGCTTGCGCCTGCTGGAGTCGGTGGTGGTGAATACGGGCGACGCGGTGATGATTACAGAAATTGCGTCAGACGCGTCTATGCGGTTGCAGATTGCCTATGTCAACGCTGCCTTTACCCGGATGACAGGCTACACCCTGGAAGACGTAATGGGGCGATCGCCCAACTTTTTGCTCGGTGAGAACACCAGCCCCACCGAGATTTTCCGCATCCAGTCAGCGCTGACCCGGCTACAGCCCCTCCAGGCCGAGATGGTGGGCTATCGCAAAGACGGCTCTGAATTTTGGATGGAGTTTGAGATGATTCCGGTGGCAGACGATGTCAATACCCACACCCATTGGATTTCTGTGCAGCGGGATATTAGCGATCGCAAGCAGGCCGAAGAAACCCTGCGCAACAGCAAAGAAGCAGCCGAAGACGCCAACCGCGCCAAGAGCCAGTTTTTGGCTAACATGAGCCACGAATTGCGAACGCCGCTCAACGCCATCATCGGCTATAGCGAAATGCTGCAAGAGGATGCAGATGACTTGGGCTATAGCGATATCGTGCCAGATTTAGAGAAAATTCGCGGCGCGGGTAAGCATCTGCTGTCGCTGATTAACGACATTCTCGATATTTCCAAAATTGAAGCCGGGAAGATGGAAGTCTATCTCGAAACCTTCGAGGTGTCTCAACTCGTGCATGAGGTGCAAGCGACCATTCAGCCCGCCATGGACAAAAACCATAATGCTTTTGTGATTGAATGCCCCTCTGACTTAGGGATGGTGCATGCCGATCTCACCAAGGTGCGGCAATCTCTGCTAAACCTGCTGAGCAACGCGGCTAAATTCACCGAACGCGGCACCATCACCCTCACGGTGTTGCCGTCTACGCGCTATCCACATTCCCTCCCCCCCACGTCCTCGCTCCCCCTTTCTCCTTCCCCAGCCTACATTGGCTTTCGGGTGTCTGATACAGGCATTGGCATGACAGAGGCTCAGATGCAGAAGGTGTTTCAGGCCTTTAGTCAGGCTGATGCTTCTACTACTCGCAAATATGGCGGCACGGGGCTAGGGCTGGCGATCAGCCGCCGCTTTTGTCAGATGATGGGCGGTGATATCACCGTGACCAGTGAGGCCGGACAAGGCAGCACCTTCACCATTTGGCTACCGATGAATGTGGCCGACACTCAGCGGGATCTGGAGCAGATGACCCAAGGTCAGGGGAGTGTATCGCTGCACCACGAGTCGAGGCAGGCGATCGCCCAAGGCAGCACCGTGTTGGTGATCGATGATGACCCCGCCGTGCGCGACCTGATGCAGCGCTACCTCATGCGTGAAGGCTTTCATGTTGAAACAGCGGCAGATGGGGCTGAGGGACTGCGGCTAGCGCGGGAGCTGCGTCCCGATGCCATTACCCTAGATGTGCTGATGCCCACCATGAATGGGTGGTCTGTGCTGTCTGCATTTAAGACCGATCCCGAGCTGGCCGATATCCCCGTTGTGGTGATGACCATTGTGGATGATAAGAACAAAGGCTTTGCCCTGGGGGCTGCCGACTATCTCACAAAGCCGGTCGACTATCGCCGCCTTACCACGCTGCTGCGGCAGTACCAGCCTGCAATGTCTAACACGCCCGACCGAGCCGGTCAGGTGCTCTTGGTCGAAGATGACCCTACCATCCGCGTTATGTTTCGGCGGATGCTAGAGCGCGAAGGCTGGGCCGTGGCCGAAGCCGAAAACGGACGCGTGGGGCTAGAGCAGGTAGCCGTTGCTATGCCCGATTTGATCTTGCTGGATTTGATGATGCCAGAAATGGACGGATTTCAGTTCATCACAGCACTGCGCCACAATCCAGACTGGCGATCGCTCCCCATCGTCGTCGTCACCGCCCTCAACCTCACCCCAGCAGACCACCTGCACCTCAACGGATACGTTGAGCAAATTCTGCAAAAAGACGCCCACAGTTGCGATGATCTGCTGCGCGAGGTGCATGACTTAGTATTAACCTGTATTCGCCATCGGCGAGCCAAAACAGGGGAGGCACAGTGATGCAGCCGGGATGGGGCAGCGTACTGGTGGTAGATGATGATCCAGCGATGGGGCTGTATGTGTCGCGACAACTGCGCCCCTTGGTGGAGTCAGTGGCGATCGCCCAATCGGGGCCCGAAGCACTAGAGCTGTTTCGCACCCACGCCTTTGACCTGATGCTGCTCGACATCATCATGCCGAAAATGAACGGCTACCAAGTGCTCGAAGCCATTCGGGCAGATGCCAGCCAGCTCCGCATCCCCATTTTGGTGATTTCTGCAGCGGATGATTTGGAGGGTGTCGTCCGCTGCATTGAACTAGGGGCCGAGGACTATTTGGTAAAACCGCTCAACCCGGTATTGCTCAACGCTCGCGTCACGGCCTGCCTAGAGCGCAAGTGGCTGCGCGACCAAGAGCAAGCCTACTTGCGCCAGCTCGAAGCCGAAAAAGCCGCCGCCGAAACCGCCAATCGCGCTAAAAGCATCTTTCTGGCTAACATGAGCCACGAGTTGCGCACGCCGCTCAACGCCATCATTGGCTATAGCGAAATGCTGCAAGAAGACGTCGAAGCCGAAGGCTGCGGCAATCTGGTACCCGATCTGCAAAAAATCCGCCAGTCCGGGAAACACCTGCTCGGCATTGTCAACGACATCCTCGACATTTCGAAGCTAGAAGCAGGTCGAGTCGATACTACACCGACCACCTTTGCCGTTGCGGCGCTGCTCGACGATGTAGTGCAGCAGGTGCAGCCATTGGTCGTGGCCAACGGCAACCGCCTGATTATTCGCAGCCCCGAGCCTAGTTCTGCCGCGCCCCTCACTTTACACACCGACTGGACGAAGGTGCGTCAAGTCTTGCTCAACTTGCTGAGCAACGCAGCTAAATTCACTCATAACGGCACCATTACCTTAACGGTAGATCCGCCTACCCCCCGTGCCCCATCCCCCAATTCTCAGCCCTCCCACATCACCTTTGGGGTCACTGATACAGGCATTGGCATTCCGCCTGAGCAGCAGCAGCGCATTTTTCAAGCGTTTACCCAAGCCGATGATTCTAAAACGCGGCGCTACGGTGGAACGGGGCTGGGGTTGGCCATCAGCTATCGCTACAGCGAGCTGCTAGGAGGGCGCCTGACGGTCGATAGTGCCCCTCAGCAAGGGACTCGGTTTGCTCTCACCCTACCGGTCGATTTGCCGCAAATCCACGCGGCTCGACTAGAGTCGATGCAGCCGCAGTCAGGCGCCACCGCTGGCCTAGTTCTGGTGATTGACAATGACCGCGCCGTGCGGGATTGGATGGTGCATCAGTTAAACCAGCAAGGCTGTCGCGTGATTACGGCTTGGAGCGGGCAAGAGGGGCTGCGGCTGGCGCGCGATTTGCGCCCCGACTGGATCGTGCTGGACTTGCTCATGCCCGGACTGGATGGCTGGGGTGTGCTCGCGACCCTCAAGGCCGAGCCAGATCTGGCTGATATTCCGGTGATGGTGATGGCAACAGAGACGGGAGCCACCCCATCGGGGTATCTGGTGGGCTGGGTAGAAGTGGCGACCCAGCCTAGCGATGCCCAGCAGATTGAGCAGTTGCTGCGGCGGTTGCCCCTGTCACCCACGTCTGCGTCACCTGCGCCTGCTAGCGATGCGACTGCCGCCGCTGAGTTCTCTGCTAGCGCTTCAGATGCACTCGAATCTCAAGGGAACTCGCGAGTGTTGCTGCTGCATGGGGATGCCAATCTCCGCTGTGCCTTGGCGCAGCAGTGGCAGCAGGCGGGCTGGGAGGTGGTGGCGACCGCGGAGGCAGAGGTGGCGCTGGCAGCGGCGATCGCCCATCCTCCGCGCGCCGTGGTGTTAGATCTGCTGTCGTTGGGGAAAGATGGCTTTCAGCAGCTTGAGCAGTTTCAGGCCGCAGCAGCCGGACACCAGTCGATTTTGGCGATCGCCAACCGCGACCTGACCCCCGCCGATCAGTCACGGCTCAACGGTCGGCTAGAACAGTGGTTGCAGCAGCAGCCTCAGCAAGGCCAATGTCTCACTCACTCCATACCCGCGCTAATTCTCAAACCCGGCATCAGCTCTGCGGCGTCTCAAGATTAGCTCTGCCCTTCTGCTCTGCCCCGCTACTCGACAACATCAGTCCCATTCCCAGGATTTGAACGGTTATGAAGCTTCGCACCCGCATTTTGGTTCATATTGTGTCTCTGCTAGTGGGAACCGTTGCCTTGACAACGGGGGTGCTGGTGTTGGGTACGCGGCAGTCGATCTTGGCTAAAACTGAGCGAGATGGGGTGATGCTGGCGCAGTTTCTAGCGCGCATGACTCGGTTTGTCGAGCAAGTTCCGCAAAATGTGGATGATTTGATTGGGGAACAAATGCTGGCCCAGGCGACGCTGACCAGCCATTTTGTAGCGATCGCCCAAGAGGCTGGGCTGTCGCCTGATGAGATCAGCGATCGCCTGCGGCAAATCACTGCCACCAGCACGATCGACGAAATTTGGGTCACTGATGAAACCGGCTATGCCCACATCCGCACCATTCCCAACATTGACTTTACCTTTAGCCCTGACCCGGCAGAGCAACCCCAGGCCAGTGAGTTTTGGCCCCTGCTAGCAGGCGATCGCGCGTCTGTGGTTCAGGACTCTCGCAAACGCGAAGTTGACAATCGAATCTTTAAGTATGCGGGGGTCGGCGGCATCGATCAGCCCCGGATTGTGCAAGTTGGGGCTGAAGTGAACCTGCTGCAACAGCTGCGGCAGCAAGTGGGGATGCAGCGCCTCGCCAACGAACTGGTGGATGGGAATGCGGTGGTTGCAGTGCGAATTGTGGATCGCACCCTTACGAACCGCGCCCGCGCTGTGATCTCGAGCAATACCAATACTGCCAGCCTGAGTCCGCGCGATCGCCTGATGTTGCAGAAAGCGATTGACTCTGGCGAAGTCTATACCTTTTTGGAGGGGCCGCTACTCAAGGTTATCGCCCCGGTGATAGAGCCCGACAGCTCGGTGAGTGGGGCCACGCTGGTTTACCTTTCAACGGAATCGGTGCGCTTGGCCATGCGCCGCGATCTGCGCCGCGTGGCAACGCTATCGGCGGCAATGCTGGCAGTGGGCATGTTGGCGTCGCTGTTGCTGTCGCGCCGCGTCACCCACTCCGTCGATCGCCTGATCGACGCGGCCAATGATTTAGAAGCGCAGAAGTTTGATCCCAAAACCCTCAAGCGCATTGCGAGTCGAGGCGATGAGTTGGGCACCTTGGCCCAGGTGTTTTTGAACATGGCCGCAGAGGTGCGCGATCGCGAGCAAAGCTTGCGGCAAGCGCAAGCCGAACTGCGCCGCAGTGAAGAGTACTTTCGCGCGCTGATCGAAAACGCATCCGACATTATCGCCATCCTCACCCGCGAAGGCACCATTCGCTACAGCAGCCCCTCGATGCAGACGGTGTTGGGCTATAGCGCCGCCGAGTTGGGCGATCGCCCCATTCTGGCCCTAGTACACCCTGACGACTTTGAGATTGCCACCCAGTTCTTTAGTGACGCCACCCACCAGCTCGGGGTGACCACCCCCTTTGAGCTGCGCTTGCAGCACCACAACGGCTCTTGGTGTGTGCTCGAAGCCGTGGGCAACAACCTGCTGCTCAACCCGGCAGTGGCCGGCATTATTCTGCATTTGCGGGATGTCACGGAACGCAAACGCGCCGACGAACTGCAGCGACAAAAGGCTGCTGCCGAAGAAGCTAACCGCTCTAAGAGCCAGTTTCTCGCCAATATGAGCCACGAACTGCGCACACCGCTCAACGCCATCATCGGCTATAGCGAAATGCTGCAAGAAGATGCTCAGGATCTGGGGCAACCCGAGTTTGTGCCCGACTTGCATAAAATCCACACGGCGGGCAAGCACTTACTCGCGCTGATTAATGACATTCTCGACCTGTCTAAAATTGAAGCCGGGCGAATGGATTTATTTTTGGAAGAGTTTGACCTAGCGCATCTCATTGGCGATGTGGTGAATACCATTCAACCCTTGATGGATAAGAATCATAACCAACTACTGGTGCACTGCGCCCCCACCCTGGGCACTATGTACTCCGATCTAACCAAGGTGCGCCAAAACCTGTTCAACTTGCTGAGCAACGCGGCTAAATTCACCGATCACGGCACCGTTACCCTCACCGTCACCCAGAGCATTCCTGAATCGGCCACCTTAGCGCCTGAGATCCTGTTCCGCGTGACGGATTCGGGCATTGGCATGTCTGAGGCACAGTTGCAAAAAATCTTTCAAGCGTTTACGCAGGCTGATGCATCCACGACGCGCAAATACGGCGGAACCGGGCTGGGACTGGCGATCGCCCAGCGGTTTTGTCAGATGATGGGCGGCGAGATCACAGTTCACAGCGTGGTCGATGAAGGCAGCACCTTTACCATGACGCTTCCGGCTCGGATGGGCACTGCGCCCCCAAGCCCAGACCAGCCAGCGGGCGATCGCCCCGATGCTGCTACCCATAACACGGTGCTTGTGATTGACGATGATCCCACCATGCACCATCTGCTGCAGCGCTTCTTAACCCAAGAGGGCTACCAAGTGGAATGTGCCCCCACAGCCGCAAAAGGAATTGCTCTAGCTCGGGAAATTCGCCCAATCGCCATTACACTAGATGTCAACATGCCAGAGATGGATGGATGGTCAACCCTAACGGCGTTGAAGAGCGATCCCGATTTGGCAGATATTCCGGTAATTATGCTCACCCTGTCGGATAACCAGACGATGGGGTTTGCCTTGGGTGCATCTGATTATTTAGTTAAACCATTTGACCGAGCCCGGTTAGCTGCCGTCTTACAGCGATATCGGTGCGATCGCCCGCCCTGCCCCCTGCTGCTTGTGGAGGATGACCCCGCCACTCGAACGCTAATGCGCGCCATGCTAGAGCGCGACGGCTGGTGCGTCATCGAAGCCGAGAACGGTCGCATTGCCCTAGAGCTGTTAGAAGAACATCACCCCGAGCTGATTCTGCTAGATCTGATGATGCCCGAGTTGGATGGCTTTGGTGTGGTTGCAGCCTTGCAACAGCATCCCGAGTGGCGATCGCTCCCGGTCATCATCATCACCGCCAAAGACATCACCGCCGAAGACGACAAGCGACTGCGAATCGGGGTCGAGCGCATTCTGCAAAAGGGGCTGTATAGCCATGACGATCTGATGACCACGGTTCGCAGCCTTGTGACCGGCAGTCGCGGCTAGGGGTTATCCCTCCTCTAACGTCTAAACGAAAACAACGCTCAAGCAACAACAACGTCTAAACGAAAACTCCTATTCCTACTCCCCAACTCCCAATCTCTAATTTCAACGTCTACCCGCTATGCCAAAAATTTTACTGGTCGAAGATAACGAAATGAATCGCGATATGCTGTCGCGCCGTCTGGAACGCCGGGGCATGGAGGTGTTGATAGCCATAGACGGCGCTCAGGGTGTAGAAATGGCCACGGCAGAACAGCCGGACTTAATCTTGATGGATATGAGCCTGCCAGTATTGGACGGCTGGGCTGCTACACGGCAACTCAAAGCCAACGATACCACCCAGGCAATTCCCATCATTGCCCTGACCGCCCATGCAATGGCTGGAGATCAAGAAAAATGCATGGACGCAGGATGCAACGACTACGACACCAAACCCGTGGAATTCGCTCGGCTGTTGAGCAAGATTCAGGCGCTGCTGGGAGAAGGAGCCGTGAAATGACGGAGCAGGGCTTCTTGCTGGTAGTGGATGACAACGAAATGAACCGCGACCTGCTGACACGGCGGCTCCAACGTCAAGGGCACGACATTGTGGTGGCAGAGCACGGCAAAGATGCCCTAGAGAAAATGCGGCAGCATACCTTTGACCTAGTGCTGCTCGACATTATGATGCCGGAGCTAAACGGCTATCAGGTCTTGGAATATATCAAGCAAGATCCCGATCTGCGCCATATTCCCGTGATTATGATCTCAGCGCTGGATGACATTGATAGTGTGGTGCGCTGCATTGAACTAGGCGCCGAAGACTATCTATTTAAGCCGTTTAACCCCATCCTGCTCAAGGCACGCATTGGCGCTTGTTTAGAAAAGAAGCATCTGCGTGACCAAGAGCAAGCCTATCTAAAGCAACTCGAAGAAGAGCAAGCAAAGTCTGAAAAGCTTTTGCTCAACATTTTGCCCCAGCCGATTGCCGAACAGCTGAAGCAGGGTGCTAGAACCATTGCCGACAACTTTTCAGACGTCACGGTGCTCTTTGCCGATATCGTCAACTTCACAGAGCTATCATCAAACCTGTCGCCATCGGAATTGGTTGAGCTGCTTAACACCATTTTTTCCTGCTTTGATAATTTAATCGAAACGCATGGGCTGGAGAAGATCAAGACCATTGGCGATGCCTATATGGCAGTGGGTGGGGTGCCCACCCCCCGAGCTGACCATGCTGAGGCGATCGCCGATTTAGCTTTGGATATGCAGGCGGCGATCGCCGCATTTAGCAGCTCACCCCAGTATCCCTACCCCGACCGCCCCCTTCAGCTACGGATTGGCATTAATACAGGTCCCGTTGGAGCAGGCGTAATCGGCATTAAAAAGTTTACCTATGACCTCTGGGGCGATACCGTCAATATCGCCAGTCGTATGGAATCAACCAGCCTGCCAGGCTGCATCCAGGTTCCCGCAACCACCTATGAACGGCTCGCCTCGCGCTACACCTTTGAGACGCGAGGACATATTGACGTGAAGGGCAAAGGCGACATGAAAACGTATTTTTTGCAGGGGCGGAGTTGAGGTGATCCTGTAAGGTGTAGCTGTCCGCTTGCGAAACTGAGAGCAATACCGCCAGCAACCAGATCTCGACGATGGAGCGTCGCCTGCTCCTGAGCGATCTGGCTGCTGGCCGACTATACCGCTCAGCGCTATTGGCGGCTGCCATTGCAGCCGAACGATATTGCGCAAATGGCGTAGGTCGGCTATAGTTTTTCTGTACTATCAAACCTGTTAGACTGGCTAGCTCAAGCTGTAATGCGAAGTCAGCTCTGTGCGTAGGTTTTACGCGCCTTAATGCGCCACGGAGCGCTTCAAGTGCTGGTTTAACTTCTATTTTTTGATGCTCTGCACAGGGAGGTACCCCGAATGGACGAAAATCCCAGTATTCTTTCTCATGTCTCCCTCGGGACAAATGATGTGGATCGAGCGTCGGCGTTTTATGATGCGGTGCTCGCGCCGCTGGGGTATGGCCGACTGATGGAGCATCCAGGTGCGATCGCCTATGGCAAAGTCTATCCAGAATTTTGGATTCAGGCTCCATTTGATGGACAGGTCGCCGCTGTTGGGAACGGAACTCACATTGCTTTCGTGGCCTCTTCTTCGGAAGCCGTTCACGGGTTTTATGAGGCGGCGATCGCCGCGGGTGGCACTGGGGATGGCGCACCTGGCCCTCGGCCTGATTACGGGCAAGAATATTACGGCTGCTTTGTAAGAGACCTCGACGGCCATAAAGTAGAAGCCTGTTACTGGGCAACAGACTGAGCCTAAACCGTGATGGCAAGATCTCGTAAGTTAGAAGCTCTGCTGGCACAGGTGAATGCGGTGCGTTCGGCGTTGCCGCCTCAGGGAGACGCAAGCCCTAAGGATGCGGCGACGCAAGAGAGGCTGCGCCAAGTGTTGCAGAGTAAGGTCGGCGTGGCGATCGCCCAAGCCGCACGCTTAATCGGTCAGCACAGTCTCACAGAGCTGGTACCCGATCTGGTTGCTGCGTTTGAACAGGCTAGGGTGAACCCAGAGAAAACAGACCCCAACTGCTTGGGCAAAACAGCCATTGCTGATGCGTTGTACCGTCTCGACTACAGCGATGATGCACTGTTTTTGCAAGGCATCCACCATGTGCAGATGGAGCCAGTGTGGGGCGGGCAAGAGGATACGGCGGCTGAGCTGCGCGGCACCTGTGCCCTAGGCTTGGTGCGGATGAATTATCCTGACGTGATGACTGAGTTAGCGGATTTGCTGGCTGATCCAGAAGCGCCAGCACGCATTGCTGCAGCTCGGGCGATCGCCTATTCCGGTAATCCCCACGGGGTGCCGTTGCTGCGCCTGCGCGCCCGCATTGGAGATGATCCCCCGGTTATCGCAGAATGCCTCGCCGCGTTGCTGAAGCTAGCCCCTACACCTTCCGTACCGTTTGTGGCGGAATTTCTCAACCATCCCCACCCTCAAACCCAAGAACTCACGGCACTAGCGCTGGGAGAATCGCGCCTGCCTGAAGCGTTGCCACCCCTGCAACACTGGTGGGCGCAAACTCCAGACCCAGAGTTCCAAAAGACGGCACTCTTGGCGATCGCCACTCTACGCTTTGATGCGGCTCTACAGTTTTTGCTCACCCTGCTCACGCACTCCAATCAGGCCACTGCCCAAGCCGCCTTCGATGCCCTCAGCATTTATCAGCAAGACACCGCGCTATGGCAGGAGGTGCGATCGCGATACAGCAGCCGTGAGTGATGACAACAGACAGCGCCCACGAGACTAGATCAACGTGAATACGGAATACGCGCAACCCTCTGTTAGACCGAGCTGCGATTAAGTTATCAACAACGTGCCTTTTTCTAACGAGATGAACGCAGGCGTAACACTTGACCCGGCAATCACCCGTCAACTTTACGTCCCATAATCACAAGGTCACAGGGGGTGCCATCTAGCACCGCTACCGCAGGCAGCACTCCCCAGCGCTCAAACCCAAACTTTTCGGCTAGACGCAGACTGGGTGCATTATGCCCAAAGATGAAGCCTAGCAGCGTCGTGACGCCAAACTCTGGACACCGATCAACCATTTGCCCAAGAAGAGAGGTTCCAAGACCTTGACCGCAGCAATCCGGGTCAATGTAAAGACTGAACTCTGCTGTAGCGTTGTAGGCAGGGCGTCCATAGAAGGAGCTGAGGCTGATCCATGCAATGATGTGGCGATCGCGCTCCAGTACCCAAATAGGACGCGTCTGTGGGTTATGGCTATGCCACCAATCCCAACGACTATCGACAGAGATAGCGACCGTATCTGCGGTTGCCAGCCGTCCTGGAATAGATGCATTGTAAATCGCCACAATGGCAGGCAGGTCTTGCTCGGTCGCATCGCGCAACACATCAGTCATAGAGAATCAGTCATAGAGAAACTGTGACGACAGAAACGTTGAATAGCAGATTAAAACCCTCATCTCGTCAGGGTTCCAGTACACGAATTTATCAGATTTCCTTCGGGGCTGATATTGCACGGCACGAATCGGTAGACCTAAAATCGGTAGACCTAAATAATAAATAAGTAATGATGGCACTGCCAGAAGACCAAACCCATTCGCGGATGATTATAGCGGGTAAAATCTATGAGCCGTGGTGTGTCGCAGCCATAGCTATATTCTCAAACGAATGAACTCCAGCAGTCTATGGCCAAAGCTACCGTTTTTCCTATCATTGGGCGCTAGACTAGACGATCTGTCCATGCTGGAATTCAGAGCCAACGTTTCCTTGACGCTGCGTGAAACCTTTTCACCATAAGCGTTTCACCCTACTCTATAGGCTGATTTGGAAGCTTCAGCTCTGGATGCCTGGTACAGTATGGCATCGGGTTTTGCTCTAGAGCACCCTCTTTATGAAAGCTAATCCTCAAAACCAAATGAAGCTCTCGCAGCTTCGAATCTTGGTGGCTGTTGCCGATCACGGCAATTTTAGCGAAGCGGCACTGCACCTTGATATGTCTCAGTCTGCGGTGAGTCATGCGATCGCCGCCTTAGAAAATCACCTGGGCGTAATTCTCGTGGCGCGGGGACGACATGGAGCACGGTTAACGCCAGTAGGGCAGCAAGTGGTGGAGCACGCTCGAGAAATTGCGTCTCGGGCCGAGGCTATTACCGAAGTCGCCAATGCCGCTCGAGGGCTGCGGGGCGGGCAAATTCGCTTGGCATCTTTTCGCAGCGTAGCCACGCATTTGCTACCGGCTGTCATTGCCGAGTTTCATCAGCGGTTTCCCCATGTCAATGTGAGCCTGACGGAACACGATGATTGCCCCCAGGTAGAGGCCGCGTTGACAGACGGCAAGGCCGAGATTGGGTTTACGCTGCTGCCTGTGAGCGATGAGTTCGACAGTTGGGAGATGCTGCGAGATGAAGTCGTGGCGTTATTTCCAGCCTCTTTCCGGCCTAAGGGCGATCAGCTCACCTGGCATGACTTGAGTACTCAGCCGTTGGTGATGCCGCCGATCGATTATTTGATGATGCGCGATGTCTATGCCCATGTCCACACCCATGGGCATAGCCTCAACGTGGCCTATGAGGTGGGCACTGATGCCGCAATTGTGGGGCTAGTGGCCCAAGGACTGGGTGCCACGGTTTTGCCGCGCCTGGCCGCAGAACCCATTCCAGCCACGGTGCAGGTGTTTTCGCTACCTGCACCGTTAGAGCGCACGATTGGCGCTATTGTTCTCGCTGACGCGCTTTATCCGCCTGCGGTCTATGCGTTTCTCGACATTCTCAAGGCGCATCCGGCTCTGGTAATGGGGCGACCGCTGTCACCCCTGGGGTAATGCCACCCATAGGGCAATGGGCCGGTTAGCAGGTTGCTAAATCGCTGGTTACCCTATCCATTCACCACGTTGCCCCCATTGGGATGCAGAATTTGGCCTGAAATGTAGGAGGCATCCTGTGATGCAAGAAACACATAGCAAGTGGCAACTTCTTCAGGCTGCCCAACCCGCTGCATCGGCACCTGTTGGCCAAAGTTAGCAACTTTGTCTTCAGGAAAAGTGGACGGGATCAGTGGCGTCCAGATGGGGCCGGGAGCTACACCGTTAACCCGAATATCCTTCTCAACCAGTGCATGGGAGAGCGATCGCGTAAACGCCACAATTGCGCCCTTGGTTGCAGAATAGTCTAGTAGCTGCTTCTTCCCTTGATAGGCCGTCACAGACGTGGTGTTAATAATGCTGCTGCCTGCTTTGAGATAGGGCACTGCTGCCTTAGTCAGATAGAACATGCTGAAGACGTTGGTGCGAAAGGTTCGCTCAAGCTGTTCAGCTGTGATGTCTGCAATGCTGTCTTGAGGATGCTGTTCGGCAGCATTGTTCACCAAAATATCTAACTGCCCCAGATCACTTACCGTTCGCTCAACCAAGCTTCGGCAAAATATCTCATCGCCAATGTCTCCAGGCATCAGCAGACAATGCCGCCCTTCCGATTCGACTAGGCTCTTCGTTTTTTCTGCGTCCTCATGTTCATCTAGATAGGAAACCGCCACATCTGCGCCTTCTTTGGCGAAGAGAACTGCGATCGCACGACCGATGCCACTGTCTCCGCCGGTAATGAGCGCAACCTTTCCGCTTAGCCGTCCGCTGGCGCGATATTCAGAAGACTGAAACTCTGGCTTGGGCGTCATTTCTGACTCTAACCCAGGCTGGCGTTCTTGCTTTTGAGGCGGTTGTAGGTTTTTAGTTTGAGTCACGGGTTTTCCTTGCTTTATGAATTTTGGAGAGTTAGCGTAAGCCTGAAGTCGCAGCGGATCGACAGCCGTTAGTGCGTCTTTTGATAAATGATTAGGACCAAATCCGATTTCCGTCCTCATCGACTCGGGCTTGTCGAATCACGTCAGAAATTTCTTCTGCATCCTTAACGTGATGCAATGCTTTTTCTTCGCCGTTGGGTTGTTCGACCATGAAGTAGGTTGGAACGGTGATGTGGTCTCCCGTAATATCTGGCGCGTCTACTGCAACTTGAGTCGCTTTGTCTTCGTGGGATGCATTCGGCTCAGGGCGATCGCCCGGATTAACTGTTAGCTCACTCCCGCGCTCTTGAATCTCTTCTCTATGCGCTTGCTTTTGATTAGGATCAACCTCTTCCTTGGTCATCGGCTGATTCGTGCGAATGTTATTTTTTTCAGCACTATTTTCTAACGTCTTATCTTGTTCGTTGTTCATGGTTTTTTATCCCTATTTACATCGTTACCATCAGTCTATAAATGATGGCCTATATAGTTCTCATTCAATGGATAGATTCATGGCACGTCATAAGGCGCAAAAATAGTACGAAAAAATAGTTTTTTTAGATGGTGACTACTACTATTGAAGAGGTAAATCCTCCTATCATGATGCATGTTCAGCAACGATTTCTCAGATAAAAACCTTGCGATTTTGCCGAGTTTTACTATGCGTCAGAGTTTGATTTGTCTGTATTAATTTAAAATCTAAATAGACTGAGCCGGAGTATCTCAACGACATTAAGCGCTGTCAAAATTGACCCTTTAGATGGTCTGAAATCTTAACCCTCTTTACAATTCTTTTAAGTGAAGCAACAAGCCTACGTAGCGGATGATGGGTAGGTCGGATCAAGCCCGATTCATCCTCCCTAGTTCACCATGACCCGGTACTGCGACGCCAATAGGATAAGTGTGTCAAAAGCGGTCTATATTAATATTTTTTTATACGTCCGCAAAGTATTGGCTAGGATGGATGACAGTAGAACAAGCCTATCCAGGTTGTGCTGAGAATTCTTTAACTATCGGGAAATAAAGAGGCTCTTTAGAGCTGACTAAATTTAGGCCCATTGTTTTGTTGGGAAGCGGCGATCGCCCTCTGGTTTAGCCTACCTATCTGCTGAGAGGTCTAGAGTTGCGAACGGCGATCGCACGAACAGCGCCAAATAGCGAGGTCAGCGGCAGTGCTGGGTGAGGCAGAGTCCAGGGTTAGCAGAGTACTGTAGAGATAGAGCAGGAGTAGGGCGACCTCTTGATGCGCGGATTCAGCCGCTATCCGCCGCCTGGAATCGCACCCCCTTACGGTGTGGCTTTTCCTAACCGTAGCAGGACACCCCTATGGCAATTATTTCTCGACAGCTATTGCAAGAGCATATTTTAGAAAGGCTGGTGCTTACTCGCGAAGCTGGCATTGAAGAAGGCGTGCAGCGGGGGATTGCTCGGGGTCGCCAGCAGGGTGCTAGCGCGATCCTGATTTTGATCCTCCAGCATCTGTTTCCCTCAATTGATTCTCACCTGCTGGGGCGCGTGGGGAGTTTGCCCTTTGACCATTTGCAGGAGATGGCGATCGCCCTCCCCACTCTTCCTACGCTCGCGGCGCTCTTGCAGTGGCTGGATGCAGAACGCTCCTACTAGGCTCTTTTTAACGGGATGGCTCAATTGTCTATGCTGCTGATTCAGTTCGCCAGTGCCGTGCTATAGGATTTAGTAGGCGATCGAGGGTATTGTGCGATCGCTCACAACTCGCTCTGGCAATTCCTTCTAACGCCTTCTAATTTTATATGCCTGCACCGACTGATACTCCCAACCGTGATATTCCCGTGGCCCTCACCATTGCTGGTTCCGATAGCGGCGGTGGGGCCGGCATTCAGGCAGATTTGCGAACCTTTGCCTTTCACCAAGTCCACGGCACCAGCGCCCTCACCTGCATCACAGCCCAAAACACCCAGGTCGTCACCCGGGTGGATGCGCTGCCGCCTGACGCTGTGATTGCTCAGATTTCCGCGGTGGTAGACGATATTGGCGTTCAGGCTGTCAAAACCGGGATGCTGCTCAATGAAGACATTATCGCAGCCGTGGCACAGCAGGTGCGGCAATGGGCGCTGCCTAATCTGGTAGTTGATCCCGTCATGGTGTCGCGCACAGGGGCGCAGTTGATTGATGATGCGGCGATCGCCGCCCTAACCCGAGATCTAATTCCTCTCGCCGCTATTCTGACCCCCAATCGCTACGAAGCCCAGATCCTCAGCGGGTTAGAGCTGAATAGCCTGAGCGATATGAAAGCTGCTGCTGCCGCTATTTTTGAGCAGGGCACTGGGGCTGTGCTGGTCAAAGGCGGCGGCATGGAAGGGGATTTGCGGGGCGTGGATGTGTGGTTTGACGGCGATCGGCTAGAAGTGCTGCAAACAGAGCCGGTGGAAACGCGGGACACTCACGGCACGGGCTGCACCTTATCGGCGGCGATCGCTGCGAACCTGGCTCAAGGCATAGCGCAATTTAGCGCGGTGCAACAGGCTAAGCACTATGTGACTAACGCCCTGCGGCATTCGCTGCGCATTGGGCAGGGGCAGGGGCCCGTGGGTCACTTCTACCCGTTGCTGACCTAGAGCCTGTCATCAAGTCTGGCCGAAATCCTGATTCTATCGACGGTGCCACGCCCGACCCAGAAACAGGCTAGGGGCTGTAACCGTTGATTCTCAGGCTGTTAGCGGTCAATTGATGATAGCCCCTAAGCCAACACAGTCCTAGCCCATGCCAATTCGCTTGAGCATTGCCCAGTGCTGCGGCAACGAGGCTAGCGTGTTGGCGGTGATGAGGCTGCTGGCGGCGACGGCTGGCAAACCAATGCCGGGAAAGGTAGAGTCACCACAGCACCACAGTCCCTTCAGCGGGGTGCGCGCGCCGGGGAATAGCGCTTCTCCGGCGGCGATCGCTGGGCCATAGGAGCCGCGATGTCGCCGCAGAAATCGTTCGTGGGTTAGCGGTGTGCCCACCAGCGTGACCTCACAGCGCGATCGCACATCGGGAATCACCCGTTCTAACGCTTGCCACATTCCGAGCGATCGCGCCTGTTTCAGTTCCTCATACTCCGCACTGCGACGGTCCAACCTCTCCCATCGCGCATAGGGCTCATTCCCTGGCGTATAGGCGTGGATCACATGCTTACCCGAGGGTGCCAGCGACCTATCCAGCAGTGACGGAATCGAGATCAGTACCACGTTCTGAGGTGCGGTAACCCCCTAGTTCCAGTCGTTTACCACAATGGGGTGGCAGGGCAAATCGAGGGGCAAGTCGGCTGCATCAAGGCCCAATTCGAGTCGCGATCTTTTGAGTCCGCATCTTTCCAGTCCCAATCTAATGGGCACAGCCTAATCATCGGGAAACTGCCAGCACGCGATGCGCTCTATCGACCGGCCACCGCAGGTGCAGCGTTGTGCCTCAGAGGCTACCCACTCGCGATCGCACACTCGACAGTGATGCAGAATATTGTTGCGATTCGCAGCGGCTAGGATCTGCTGCCATTCTGCTAACTCGGCGAGAGTAAACTGAGACGAAGGTTGACCCGATGAATCCCGTGGACTGGATGGCATGACTCAGGAGTAACTCAAAAATAAGTGGGGTTTGAGTTTGGCAATCTATGCGGTTTGAGTGTCAGTTTTGAAGGTTGAATTGACCCGCAACTCAGCCCTCACCCTTCGAACGAGAGTCCTGCATCTGAACTCATTGAAGTTCGGTGAACTCACCTTGACTATTCAATCAGCTCTCTAAACTAAAAACTAATTGAATTCGGGTTTCTCAGTCTTGAATGATCCAATTCGGCTGGATCATCCTTCCTGCTCTGACACATCTAGCCACACCTCATCGGTGCCGTGATGCGCTGTTTTCACCCACTTCAACTGCTTGGGCCGCACCGAGATGCGGGCAGTCGTGCTGGACATCACGGGGAGCCAGTGAACCATATAGACTGTGCCGAGTATCGCCTGGTGCAGCGCTTGCCAGATGAGCGCGGGCGATCGCCCCCGTTCGCTACGCTTGGCGCGTTGTGCCTGAATGCGACGCAGCCCGGCATACATCCCCATCATCGACATGGCGACAGACAGGCTTGTTACTGGAGCCAACATCGGGGGACGGCTGCGGGCGATCGCCATCATCAGGTCGGGCACGGTGGCCGTGGGCAAAATGTATTGCAACACAAAAAAGGCCAGCAAATCGATGGTTTTCTTTAGACCTAGGCGGTTGCGAATAATCAGCCGCCAGTAGTCGAGATAGCGCTGATAGCCGCCCTCGGCCCAGCGGTTGCGCTGGTGCCATAGCCCGCGCGCTTGGGTGACGCCTTCTTCTACCACCGCGGGATGCATCAAAAACTCAATATCCCACCCGGCGAGATGCAGCCGGAAGGTGAGGTCTAGGTCGTCGGTAATGGTTTCTTCATTCCAGTTGCCGCACTGATCTAATGCCGCACGGCGAACAAACATGCCGTTGCCCCGCAACTCGCCCACGCCGCCAATGGCAATGCGCTGCTGCTGATAAAAGCTGTCGATCGCCATTTCGGCCATTTGCCCGCGAATCCACAGGTTTGACGAGTGCCGTGTGCGTTCTGCCTGGGCGATCGCCTTCCGCATTTGCACGGCACCCACCTGCTCCTGCTGAAACAGCGTCAGCACCCGCCGCAGCATATCTGACGGAATTTGGGCATCTGCATCAAATACGCCGATGATGTCTCCTGCCGCGAGCGCACAGGCCTGGTTCAACGCCCCAGACTTGCCGCCGCCCGCATCACTGCTACGGGTCAGCACCTTGAGCTGGGGATACTCTTGCTGCAGCTGATGCAACACTTGGGGCGTGCGGTCGGTGCTGTGGTCGTCAATCACCCATAGCTCATAGCGACTGGCCGGATAGTCCACTCGGCACAGCGCCTTTACCAGAGACGCAATCACCGTTTCTTCATTCTTTGCAGCCACCATGAGCGATACAAACGGCAGCTTAGCAGGGTCACGTTCTGGCAACGGCTCCGGCAGGGGTTGCTGCCGCGCTGTTAGCAATCGCAGAATGTGAATGCCCATCATCGTTGTCAGGGCCATCACCGCCCAATAGCCCCACGAAAACAGGTGCAATGCAATGGTGCCACTCCATACAATGGTGAGCGCTGCCGCCGCCTTTTGCCGTCGCCCAGCCAATCCGCGATAAAAATGAGCGCTAACATCTTCTGACTCAGAGAGGTCAGACACTAAGGAGCTAATGGTTTCCAGGTCATCGTAGGAATCAGAATCGTGCCAGGCAGAATTAGGCATAAAAATAGCAATAGTAGTCGTTCAGGTGATTAGGAGATGTCAGGCCATCGGCTGGGTTTCGATGGGTAAGCCATGCAAATGCTAGCCCCAAGAGCCGCATGAAGCCTCTGTCAACGGCAGCGTCGTCCCCTCAAACATACCCAAACCCTGATCTCTTTACGACATGATACTAGGGGCTGCCACCAATTAGCTGCTGATGGCCCAGAAATCAACGGTCACAGCCCCTAGCCTGTTTTTGGGGTTGGGCGTTGCAACGCTAACAGCACAAGGCTTTTGGTCGGAATTGATGGCACGCCCTAGGGGCTGCCACCAATTAGCTGCTGATGGCCCAGAAATCAACGGTCACAGCCCCTAGCCTGTTTTTGGGGTCGGGCGTGGCAACGCTCACAGCACAAGGCTTTTGGTCGGAATTCATGACACGCCCTAGGATTGCTCAATATCTTCTCATACGATAACAAGCTTAGAGGGCGTTCCGCTTCCTGCGTCTCTTCGGTATTCTGATTGAGGCTTCCCTTTTTGAGTCACTAGAGGCAATTCAGCATGGTTCGCCCCCGTTCCGATGGTCGCCACCCCGGCCAGCTTCGACCTGTGCGGTTTGAGCGCAAGTTTACCCGGTTTGCGGCGGGTTCTGTCTTAGCCCGCTGCGGTGATACACAAGTGCTCTGCACGGTGGCTGTGCAGCCTGGCGTGCCCCGTTTTTTAGAAGGCAGCGGTCAGGGCTGGCTCACGGCAGAATACCGTATGTTGCCGTCGGCCACGCCCCAGCGCCATTCCCGTGAGTGGATGAAGCTGTCGGGACGCACCCAAGAAATTCAGCGGTTGATTGGTCGCAGCCTGCGGGCAGCCCTCGACCTCCAGGCTCTCGGAGAGCGCACGCTGTTGGTGGATGCAGATGTGCTGCAGGCCGATGCCGGAACGCGCACCACCTCCATTACTGGCGGCTATGTGGCTCTGTGTGACGCGATTCAATCTCTCATTCAGCAGGGAGAGATCAGTGTATCTCCTATCGCGTGCCAAATTGCGGCGGTGTCGGTGGGGCTGTTGGAGGGCGAGCCGTATCTGGATTTGGATTATGCGGAGGATATAGCGGCAGAGATTGATTTTAATGTGGTGCTCAACGGCGACCGGCAGCTGATCGAACTGCAAGGTACGGCAGAGGCGGGGAGCTTTAGCCGCAGCCAGCTTAACCAAATGCTGGATATGGCTGAGGCTGGAATCGATGAATTGCTCATCCTGCAGCGCCAAGCGTTGCAGGTAGATTAGGAGGGGGTTTGGGCGATCGCCCCTAATCTCGACTCCCCGCACCGCCTCTGGCTCTTGTCTATACCCTTGTGCTCTTGTGGATTTTCTGTGTCATCCCATGCCTGATGTATCCTCTCCTGCGATCGCCCCTCGTCCGCAGCGCCGCCCTTGGCTATTGGGCGTATGGACGGCGATCGCCCTAGGGTTTCTCTATCTACCGATTGGGGTGGTGGTGCTGATGAGCGTCAACCAGTCGCGTATTTTGTCGCTGCCGTTTACGGGCTTTACCCTCGACTGGTATGGGCTCGCCCTGGCCGATGCGCCTCTGCGGGCAGCCTTGGGTAATTCGCTCAAAGTGGCGGCGATCGCCACACTGTTCGCAACTGGGCTAGGGCTCTTAGCCGCCTTTGCCATTTACCGCTATCAGTTTTGGGGCAAAACCGCGTTTCGGCTGGCGCTCAACCTGCCCATTTTGCTGCCGGGCGTCGTGACGGGTGTGGCGATGCTGGCCTACTTCTCTAGCCTAGAGTTGGGACTAGGGCTGGGCACGGTAATTTTGGGCCATGGTGTGTTTGGCTTGCCTGTGGCGCTGGGGCCAATTCTGACCCGGCTGGGGCAATTCCCAACGGCGCTCGAAGAAGCAGCCTACGACTTGGGAGCAAGACCGGTTCAGGTGTTCCGCGATGTGCTGTTTCCCTACATCCGCAGTGCGGTGGTGGCAGGCGCGCTGCTGGCTTTTACCCTATCTTTTGATGAGGTCGTGGTGACGATTTTTCTCACCGGGCGAGACAATACTCTGCCTATGGAAATTTGGGGTCGTCTCCGCACCAACATCACCCCAGAAATTGCAGCGGTAGCCACTGTGATTTTGACGGTTAGCTCCATACTAGTGGTGGCGAGTCAGCGCAACAGTGCGCCGCCCTCGGCGTAATTTGGTCAATTGTTGGGCAATAATTTTTGCGCTATTTTTGGGCAATTGAGGATATCCACGCGCGATGCAGACCCAGTCCCTGGTTTATTTAGATCGTGTTAGCAAGCTCTATCGCTCTGGGGGGGCTGAGATTTATGCAGTGCGGGATGTGACCTTGGCGGTGCAGGCGGGTGAGTTTTTCTCGCTCTTAGGGTCGAGTGGTTCGGGCAAAACCACGACGCTACGCCTGATTGGCGGATTTGAGCAGCCTGAGTATGGCGAGGTCTACTTAAATGGCGAGGTGGTCACGACGCAGCCGCCCTACTGCCGCCCTGTGCATACGGTCTTTCAGTCCTATGCGCTGTTTCCCCACCTGAGTGTGGCAGAGAACATTGCCTATCCGTTGGCGATCGCCCGCACTCCTCGAGAAGAGATTGACGCTCAGGTGCGGGATGCGCTCAAGATGTTTCAGATTCCTGAACTGGGCGATCGCCGCCCCCATCAGCTCTCGGGGGGGCAGCAGCAGCGGGTGGCTCTGGCACGAGCCTTGATCAGCCGCCCCAAGGTGTTGCTGCTGGATGAGCCGCTGTCAGCGCTGGATGCCAAAATTCGCGATGAGGTGCGACAAGAGCTAAAAGCCGTGCAGCGCCAAACCAATCTCACTTTTATCTATGTCACCCACGACCAAGACGAAGCCCTTGCCCTGAGCGATCGCATCGCCGTAATGGATCAGGGGCAGGTGCAGCAGCTTGGCACACCCCGCGACATCTACGATGCGCCCGCCTCGCTGTTTGTGGCGCAGTTCATCGGCAAGGCTAACTTTTTGCGGGGCACCATTGTGGACGTAGCGGGCGATCGCGCCACCGTCTTAGTCAATGGCCTAGCGCTGCAGGCCCGCCTATCCTCACCTGCCCCCGCACTCAACACTGAGGTCACGCTGATGGTGCGCCCCGAACGGCTGCGCCTGAGTTCTGCCGCAGATACCCAGAGTTCAACTCATTTTCTAGAGAATCAGGTTTCTGCAACGCTGACGCAGAGCACCTATATTGGCGCGGTTCAAGAGCTGCGTCTGACGACTGCCGTGGGTGACTTGCTCACCACTCAGTTAGGTCAAGCCCCCATTCACGCATCAAGCTCGTTCACCCTAAGCTGGCAGGCAGAAGACTGCTTGGTGCTACCCGTAGATTAGAGTCGATCTTGAGTCGATGCTGGCGCTGAAGCTGAGAATCCTCAGTGTGGGATACCTGCAAACCCAAGCGATGGCGAACCATCCTCCTTCGAGAATTCCGCAGAATTCCGCAGGGAGATGTTTCAAATATCACAGACCCTCGGTTCGGCTTAAAAGAACGTGGGTTCGATCGCGCTGTGTTGAACCCGCAGCGCAGGACTGAAGCAATGCTCAACGAGCCTGCCTGTGATGTGGGCCGCACAGCCTTAGGAATTTGCCAAACTGACGGGTTTTTAGAGGACAAATTGTGGGGTCAGGCAAATCTAGTGCAGCGGCTCTAATCCGTGTAGAGTGTTGACGGACTGACCATCAGGGAGCATCTATGCTACGTGTAACATTGCCCAATGGGCTAGATTGTTTTTGCCTATCGATAGAAGAAACAGAGTGGATTTATGCTGAAGTGTTTACCGAGTGTCACTACTTGCGCCACGGTATTTCCCTTCAAGATGGCGACTGTGTTGTGGATGTGGGCGCAAATATTGGGATGTTTGCGGTGTTTCTTAGCACTCGTTTTCCCAAAAGCACCG
Source organism: Kaiparowitsia implicata GSE-PSE-MK54-09C (assembly GCA_019359435.1). Taxonomy (GTDB): domain Bacteria; phylum Cyanobacteriota; class Cyanobacteriia; order Elainellales; family Elainellaceae; genus Kaiparowitsia; species Kaiparowitsia implicata. The sequence goes on along the minus strand of JAHHHI010000091.1, from coordinate 4,577 downwards.
TTTATAGCTTTGAGCCCATGCCCTTCACTTTTGAGGTGCTGGAACACAACCTTGATCTCCACAGCGCCACTAATGTAACGGCGCTAAATGTGGGGTTAAGTGATGGCGATCGCACCGATGTGCCCTTCACGTTTTACCCCAACCTGCCCGGCAATTCCACAATTCATCCTCTTGAAAAGAAAGAGCATTTGCAGGTGTTAGGCGCTGCCATGGGCAACACAAAGGTCGCGTTTTTGTTTGAGCCGGAAACGGTCAAGGGAGAGGTGCGATCGCTCTCTTCTATCATCCGTGAGCAAGAGATCGACACCATTGACTTGCTCAAAGTGGATGTGGAAGGCGAAGAGTATGGCGTGCTGCAAGGCATTGCCGACCGCGACTGGCCGCGCATTCGCCAAGTTGTGCTAGAAGTGCATGATGTGGGCGATCGCCTAGCCCATATCACCACACTGCTGAAGCAAAACGGCTTCTCAGTCTTTGCCGAATGCAGCCCCTTTTCTCCCTACCCACTTAATCAGCACTATGTGTATGGCGTGAGGAACTAGTGCAGCGTCAAGTCTTAATTTTAAGGTTGCCACCTTTTGGGAGGCATGCTGAGAAAGACTTTCGGGGAACGTCAACCCTAATTCTTAGCGCTGACGCTGCACTAGGGCAACCGGGCTGCTTTATGGAGCAGCCTGCGAGCTAGCCATCGTTAGCGAATTTCGATAGCTAAGCTATAGCTGGCATTGCCCCGAGTGCCGCCCACACTAATGCGGTAGGTTCCGGTTTCTGGCAGGGTGATGCGACTTTGGCTCGCTTCTTGCTCTAGCAGCGCGCCGCTGGGCGATTCCACATCCATTCGAGCGTTGTCTTCAAGGGCACTAACCGATAGGGTCATGATCTGGTTGGCGCGGGCGGCGAGCACATACACATCCCGCTCTCCTCGGATGACGGCGTTTTCTACCACAGTAGAGGAAGTGCCTGGCGCAAACTGGACGGGAAATTCACGAGTGATCGGCTCAAAATCAATTTCGCCGGAGCCATCGGCTACAGGCGGCAGTTGAGCGCAATCAACTTGGGTATAGACTTCATTCTCGGTTTCAAGGCGATCGCCCTCCCAGGTCCAGGTTTCAACGCTGTCTTGCACGCTGTTTTCAATGTCTGTCACCACGGCTAGCTGAAGCTGCGTTCCGGTTAGTTGGCCGGTTAGCGTTTGGCGATACGAGGTGTAGTAATTATTGACATTGTCTTGGATCACCGCAGCCAAATGTCCGGTAAGGCTGCTGTCTGGCTCTAGCTGAATCCGCGCTGTACCTGAGATTGTGTCTTCCTCAAGCTGATAGCAATAGTTGCCCGCCACGCGCTCGTTTGCATTGTCGGCCACCGGGGGCGCGCCCGGATCAGTCACAGGGGCACTGCTTCCCGCACTATTTCCAGAATCAGGAACATCGGGGGATGGGGATGAGCCAGAACAAGCCGACAGTAAAACCGTTAGGGCTGTGGCGGCGAGGGTGAGAGAGCGGCGATCGCCCAAGGGCATTGCAAAGCGATTAAAAGCCATCATGGTTGAAGTTGAACCTGTAAGAACACGTTATTGTCTTACAGAAGGGATACGGCTTCATACCTGATGTTTTCTGAAATTTGCGCAAAATCTTGCCGCATTCTCAGCAAAAATCCTTAGGAGGGTTCTTAAGAAGACCCTCCCGCCTTGGGCGAACAATCGGTTGCCCTTACATAAGAACCATCCAAAGAACCGCTGTTTGATGCGGATTTTCTTTGTCAGAAATCTCCTCACCCGTCAGGACGTAGGAATGTTGTGCGGCGGCTTGGGACGTTTAACTGCGCCAGTCCCTCATATTTTGAGGGACGGGTCTTTTCGTAAAAATGGGGCACCCTCAACCCATCTTTAAACCAAAGCCGGTCAGCTCTGGTCAACTCTGGCACAGGGCTTGTGCCGCGTTAAAGGCTGCGGTGTATTCTTTGCCTCCCAGAAGAACATCGCCATAGTAGTCGTAGGGTTGGGCACCGTAAATGGGCAAGGGGTCATCGTCGGGATAGTCTTCCTTCGCTTCTTCAACGGCAGACTTGAGCTGTTTGACGCTGAGCCGCTGAGCTGAGAAGTAGTGCAGCGACTCGGCGGGATGGTGCAAGTGGGGCAGAGATGGATCTAATAGGCGATCGCCCGCCTCAATCCAGGCATGTTCTTTGAGCTGGGGGGAGGCTCCCGCCAGCACCACAAAGCCCTGCACATAGGTCGCACTTGGGATGACGAGGGCAGCCCGGTAGGCATTGTCAAAGGGCGTTTTGGCACGGCTTTTGACCTGATGGGCCAGCTCGACCGATCGCAGCTCATCCAGCATGGGGTTCATCGCAATGGGTTTCACTCTCAGCACTACACCGCAAAGTATAGCCCGTGAAGAAGTGGCACGAGTTTGAGCAACCCATGGGGAACCGACCAGATCCTGCCTGATAATGGAAGGGTAATCACGTTACACTTCTTCACCATGCCACGAGATTTGCGGGGCTTCCTCTCCCTGTTAGAACAGCGGGGACAACTCCGACGCATCAGCGCGTTGGTAGACCCAGAGCTAGAAATTGCCGAAATTAATAACCGGGTCATTCAAGGCGGCGGCCCGGCGCTGCTGTTTGAGAATGTGAAGGGGTCGGCCTATCCCGTGGCGGTCAACGTGATGGGCACCGTAGAGCGGGTGTGCTGGGCCATGAATATGCAGCAGCCCGCCGAACTTGAGGATTTGGGGAAACGACTCGCGTTGCTATACCAGTTGCGGCCTCCCAAAAAAATGTCGCAGGCGGTGGAATTGGGCAAGGCGCTGTTTGATGTGATCAAAGCGAAGCCCATGCGCGACTTTTTGCCGCCCTGTCAGCAGGTGGTGCTGAAGGATGACGCGGTGGATTTGTCTCAGTTTCCGCTGCTAAAGGTGTATCCGGGGGATGCGGGCAAGGTGTTAACCCTGGGACTGATGATCACCAAAGACCCTGAAAATAAGACGGTGAATGTGGGGGTCTATCGCCTACAGCTTCAGTCTAAAAACACGATGACGGTGCAGTGGCTCTCAGTGCGGGGGGCAACGCGGCACTTCCGCAAGGCGGCAGAGCGGGGGCAAAAGCTAGAGGTGGCGATCGCCCTAGGTGTTGATCCGCTCGTGATTATGGCGGCGGCCACACCCTTGCCGATTGATCTGTCGGAGTGGCTATTTGCGGGCATCTATGGCGGCTCGGGCATTCACTTAGCCAAGTGCAAAACGATTGATCTGGAGGTGCCTGCCGATGCGGAAATGATTTTGGAAGGCACCATTACGCCGGGAGAGACAGGGGTCGATGGGCCTGCGGGCGACCATATGGGCTATTACGGTGGCGTGAATGAAACAGCACCGCTGCTCCGCTTCCACTGCGTCACCCATCGCAAGAACCCCATTTATATGACGACCTTTAGCGGTCGCCCACCCAAAGAAGATGCCATGATGGCGATCGCCCTCAACCGCATCTATACCCCCATCCTGCGGCAGCAAGTGCCAGAGATTGTCGACTTCTTCTTGCCCATGGAGGGGCTGAGCTACAAGGCAGCGCTCATTTCTATCGAAAAAACGTTTCCGGGGCAGGCCCGGCGAGCAGCCTTGGCCTTTTGGAGCGCGCTACCCCAGTTCACTTACACCAAGTTTGTGATTGTGGTAGATAAAGAAATCAACGTGCGCGATCCACGGCAGGTGATGTGGGCAGTCACTTCAAAGGTAGACCCAGCAAGGGATGTCTTCATCTTGCCCGAAAACCCCTTCGACCATCTCGACTTTGCCACTGAACGCCCGGGTCTGGGCAGCAAGATGGGCATCGACGCCACGACGAAGATTTATCCTGAGAGCGATCGCCAATGGAGCGAAGAACTTCACCCCGATGCCGATACCGCCACGCTCGTCGATAAACGCTGGGCCGAATATGGCCTAGGCGACCTTAACCTAAGCGAGGTAGACCCCAACCTCTTCGGCTACGACATTCGCTAGCCTGTTCTTCACCGATGCCCTATGGAGGGTGAAGTCCTCAAACTCTCTGTATTTACTCATCTGTATTCACTCATTTGACATTTCTAGCGTTGCTGAGTGACAGCATGGGTTTATGTACGGGCGAATAGCTGTCCGCCCCTGCCAGGGATATTGAAGCTGGAATTCATATTTGTTTCAGCAACGGCAACCCGTGCTGTCCCTAATGCGGGCGGCGCAGGTCTGAAACACTACTATCGAACTAGCGGGTTTAAAGGCTTTGAATGGCTTGCCAGAGTCACTCTTTCCCTATTTATCCCTCTTTAATCACTTTGAGGAGAAGAAATTTAAGATAGGGATAGAGAGTTTTGAGGTGCGAAAGATTCAATGCCTGCTTCGAGAGAGGCACGACCCACGATTCGATTTGTGGATGAGTACTGCCAGTTATATGCGGGTTTATTCCCAGAAGTGCGTAGTTTTGAAGCCTTCAAGTTTCTGCACTTGGGGATGATTAGCGAGATTAAACGTAAGTCGCTACCAGCCATTGCCAAAGCCGTTGGACTCGATAACCCACAAACCTTACATCACTTTCTCACCGAATCTCCC
>JAHHHI010000090.1 GCA_019359435.1 Kaiparowitsia implicata GSE-PSE-MK54-09C | reverse complement strand
TCGCTTCATTGCAAACTGGATGTGAGCAGTTGACGCACAAAATGAATGGGTTCATCTGCCCACTGGTACGTCGGTTGAACTTACAATTGATCTTTTCATCTGCTTAGAGTGATAGAAGAGGGGTATAACCTCAACGGGTCACGGGATATCCCGAAAGGTCACGGTATATATCTCAGTGGGCATAGTGATGCCAGCGGCTTGTAGCTGTTCTTTCATCGCCTGGGATGCCGCAGAAGTCACCTGTAGAAAAGACTGACGACGGGAATTGACCCAAAACCGCACTTCCAGATTCACAGTACTGGCCGCTAATTCTTGAACCAAAACTAAAGGCGGTGGCTCTGGCTCTACCCCTTCTACCTGCGCCACAGCCTCAGTGATCACCTGTCGAGCCGTGTCGATGTCATCGTCGTAGTCGATCCCCACAATCACATCGCTGCGACGCACAGGAGAATCTGTATTGTTGACAACACTGCTTTGAAACACCTGCTGATTGGGAATGTATACCAGCCGTCCATCATAGGTGCGCATTGTAGTAGCCCGCAGCTGAATTTGCACCACGGTGCCTTCGTAGCTGCCAATTACGACTTGATCGCTAATGTGGAAGGGCCGGGCAGCGAGCAAGATGACCCCAGAAATATAATTGCTGAGCACATCTTTAAGGCTAAATCCGATGGCGACGCTGGTGAGCCCAAGGGTGCCGAGCAGGGTCGCAAAGTCTAGCCCTAAAATTCCTAGAGCAACCACACTTCCGAGAACCCAAACGCCGCCGTAGCACAGTCGCCCAATGAGAATTTCGGTGCTGCGATCGCCCTCAGTTTGCTCAGCCCATAGCAGCCCCACTCGTCGCACACCTTTTGCCGCCATCCAGGTCAGGCCCACTAGCAACAGCGCCCCCAACAGCGATGGCAAGAGAACAATAGTATCGCGCACGAGCTGACGCGCTGTTCCCTCTAACCGTTGCAGCACATCAATAGCCAAGTTGGGCTGAGCCAACATCGAGTTCAAGCGGTCAGCCCACTGCTGTGCTAGGTCTTCAACAGTGAGGTCGAAATCGGTCGCATCTTGTTGCGTCACGGTCATGAGCACCCGATTGTTTACCAACAGGAGGGCAATCTGGCGCTCATTATCAAATTGGACAGTGACGGCCTCTAAAGAACGAGATTGGCTCAGCAACCCCGCAATGCGGCGGTTAATGATTTGGGCGCGCTCGGTGGCACTCAGCCCAGCTAAGCTCCCAACCTGAAAAACAGGTTGCCCACGAACCAACACATCGGCAAAGAACACTGTCTCTTCGGTGCGGTCAGGCAGGGCTGGAGCCGAGGGAAGTTCTTCTGGAATGACTGCATCTGTATCTTGTGCCTGAAGCCTGGCAACTGGAAAAACGAGAATAAGCACAAGACTTATCCCCCCGGCCCATCGTCGCCAAATAAACTGAGAAATATCTGCCTCCTGCTGGTCAGACCAGCCTTCTACTCCATTAAATGTGACTGTAAATGTGACCGTCTCTGCGCGTGATTTTAGATAGACTGCACCCGACATTTTCACACGTGCAGGTTTAAGCAGAGAGGGGCGATCGCTCCAACCCATCCATTGCTCTCCCATCTATTGCTCTACATTTTCGGTCAATCGCACGCCGACCTAATCAACATATATACAGAGAGATAGAGAAATGGTGAAGTACTGCAGCGGCAATCCCCTTCGGTAGTCCCAAAAATGCATAAAACCGTCCTGCTGGGGCGCGGGCAGAACGGTTGAGCGTTGCTTTAGCCCCGCAGCGCGGAGTTGAAGCAAGACTATCGAACCCATGTTAGGGCGTGTCATCAATTCCAACCAAACGCCTGATGCTATGAGCGTTGCCACGCCCGACCCAAAAACCAGGCTAGGGGCTGTGACGGTTGATTTCTGGGATATCAGAGGCTAATTGATGACAGCCCCTAAATCAAACAAAATTGTTAAGATACGTAAACATTCACGTATCCCAATGATTTTATTATGCTGACTAGCGATCGCCCCCAACTTCTCACCCCCCCTCAACACGACAGCCTGCCCGCTGGGGGCGATGATCCCGCCCGCTTTGACTGCAAAGAGGCGTGGTATCCCGTGCATTATGTGGAGGATTTGGATCAGGCGAAGCCCAACCGCTTTACCCTGCTCGAGCAGGATTTGGTGATCTGGTGGGATCGGCAGGCAACGCAGTGGCGGGTGATGGCGGATCAATGTCCGCACCGGCTCGCGCCACTATCAGAGGGGCGCATTGCTGAAGATGGGCTGCTGGAATGCCCTTATCATGGATGGGCGTTCCGGGGGGATGGTGCGTGCGATCGCATTCCCCAACAGCCGCCAACGGGGCAGGCGCAGCAATCGTCTCGGGCTTGCGTTCAATCGTTGCCCACTGCGGTGCAGCAGGGTTTACTGTTTGTCTATCCCGGCACAGCAGATCGGGCGACAAAGGTGACGGTGCCTGTAATTGAGGCACTGGCCGATGATCCCAATGGCTGGGTGATGCTCAACACCTTCCGCGACCTGCCCTATGATGCACTAACGCTACTCGAAAATGTGCTGGATGCTAGCCATGTTCCGTTTACCCATCACAAATCGGTGAGCGATCGCGCCAATGCCGCTCCGGTCAACCTAGAGCTGGTGGAATCAGGCAAGCAGGGCTTTACGGGCATGTGGGAAGAAGGCCCCCGAAAAGGCACCTTAGGCCAGCAAGATACCGCCTTTATTGCGCCGTCGCTGATGTGGCACGATCTGACCTCTAAGCAATTTGGGCGGACGCTAACGGTTGTCTATGCTACGCCAATTCGCAAGGGCGAATGCCGCGTGTTTGCTCGCTTTCCGTTCAAGTTCGCGTCCAAAATACCCGCCACGTTGATCAAACTTACGCCGCGCTGGTATTCGCACCTGGGGCAAAACAGCGTGCTCGAAGACGACCAAATTTTCTTGCATTGGCAAGAGCGATTTCTAGAGCAGAAAGGGGGCAGCACCGCCTTTGCCCGTGCGTTCTACTTACCTACTCGGGCAGATTCCTTTGTGTCAGAGCTGCGCAAGTGGGTGAATGAGTTTGAGGCAGACCCGTTTCTGGGTCAAGCACTGCCGCCGCGTCTGTCGGATGATGCGCTGCTGAATCGCTCTCAGTCCCACACGCAGCATTGCGCTAGCTGTCGGCAGGCGCTAGGGCGGATTCAGCAGATTCGGCTGGGTCTAGCGGGGATTGGGGCGATCGCCCTAGCGGCCTCTCCTCTGTTGGCAGCGCTCACGACTTCATCGCTCTGGAGCAGTGGGCTTACTGCAACGGTTCCCCTACTCGCCGGTGCAGCATGGCTCTGGCTGGGGCGCATTGAGCAGCAATTTTATCAGGGGCAGCGAATTCCCCAGCGCAATCAGCCATCCCGCCGCCGCCAGCCGTCTTAACCGAGTGGCATAATGAGAAACTTGTACGCCAGGACACAACAGGTACTATCGTGGGATCTCTCAAGCCAACGGTGAGTTCAGCGCATCCACTCCGACGCCTCTTTCGCTATGGGCAGCGCTACCGCACAAAGTTCAATCAGGCGGTGACCTGTTCCATCCTCAATAAGGTCTTTGATCTGGCCCCGCCCATTCTAATTGGTGCGGCTGTTGATGCTGTGGCGCAGCCGCAAGATAGCTGGGCGGTGCGGTTGGGGGCCCAGACGACCCTTCAGCAGCTCATCCTGATTGTGATCGCGAGTTTGATTGTGTGGACGCTGGAGTCGCTGTTTCAGTATGCCTATGCACGGCTGTGGCGCGATTTGGCGCAGCAGATTCAGCACAACCTGAGGCTTGATGCCTACAGCCACATCCAAGAGTTGGATATGGTCTACTTTGAGAACCAGAGCACCGGACGGTTGATGTCGATTGTGAATGACGACATCAACCAGTTGGAGCGGTTTCTGGACTTTGGAGCCAATGAGGTGTTGCAGGTGGCAGCAACCGTGGTGATAGTAGGCGGGATCTTCTTCTTTCTATCGCCAGGGGTGGCAGCGGTCGCGGTGTTACCGATGCCCTTTGTGCTGTGGGGGTCGGTGGCGTTTCAAACGCTACTGGCGCCGCGCTATGCGGCGGTTCGCGAAAAAGCCAGTTTGCTCAATAGCCGCCTGTCCAATAATTTCAGCGGCATTTTAACCATCAAAAGCTTCACCACCGAAGCCTACGAAATTGAGCGCATCCGTCACGAGAGCACGGCCTATTTAGATAGCAATCAGCAGGCGATCGCCCTGAGTGCTGCCTTTGTGCCCCTCGTGCGAATTCTGGTGCTAATTGGATTTCTCTCAACGTTGTTCTTTGGGGGGGTCGCCGTTACCAACGGCAATCTGTCGGTGGGGAATTACAGCGTGTTGGTGTACCTGATTCAGCGTCTGTTGTGGCCGTTGACCCGGCTGGGCGAAACGCTCGATCAATATCAGCGGGCGATGGCGTCGACCAATCGAGTGCTCGACCTGCTGGATACGCCCATTGCCATTCACTCGGGCGATCGCGCGTTGCCGCTAAAGACCATGCGCGGCGAACTAGAGCTTCACAACATTAGCTTTGCCTACCAAGATCGCACGCCGGTGATTGAGCAGCTTTCCTTGCATATTCCCGCTGGCAAAACCACCGCCATTGTCGGGTCTACTGGCTCAGGCAAGAGCACGTTGGTGAAGCTGTTGCTGCGGCTGTACGAGGTAGACGCAGGCGCAATTACGGTAGATGGCATCGATATTCGAGAGATTCAGCTCCGCAGCTTGCGGCGGGCAGTGGGGTTAGTCAGTCAGGATGTCTTTTTGTTTCATGGCACTGTGCTCGAAAACATTACCTACGGCACGCCCGAAGCCAGCCTCCGCGATGTGGAGGAGGCCGCCAAAATTGCCGAAGCGCATGACTTTATTGAACAGCTTCCCCAGGGCTACGACACTATTGTGGGCGAGCGGGGGCAGAAGCTCTCGGGTGGGCAGCGGCAGCGGTTGGCGATCGCCCGCGCCGTTCTCAAAAACCCGCCTATCCTAATTTTGGATGAAGCCACGTCAGCCGTAGACAACGAAACCGAAGCGGCCATTCAGCGATCGCTCGAACGGATTACCCAGAATCGCACCACGATTGCGATCGCCCACCGCCTCTCTACAATTCGAAATGCCGACTGCATCTATGTGATGGAGCACGGCAAGTTAGTTGAGCGGGGACGGCATGACGACCTACTGGCTCAAAACGGGATTTATACCGGGTTATGGCAAGTGCAAATGGGCAATAAGCCGACTCAGGCTTCTCTGTAATGCCCAGTCATGTTCTGTTATACATGAGCAGCCTAATATCAATTCTCTAAGTCAGAACGACGGATTGTTTGAGGAGGGGGGTGGGGAACGCAGTTCCCCACAAGGGGGCTTTGCCCCCTTGGCCCCCATTTGTAGCCTAAATTTTCGGAATTGATATAATCTCATGGGCGGATTATCTCCGCTGAGGCACCCTTCATTCATAGCGACTTTCGTTGCCACATCTAATGCGATTGAATGCTGGTGCGGCAGTCCAACCCGCTAGCGGAGCAGAACGTTAGCTTGGCAAATGCTTCTAAACCGTGCTGTCTGGGATGCAGGCAGTACGGTTTAGCGTTGTTTCAGCAGCACTGCTTACGGCTAAAACAATGCTATCAAACCGTTATCGAATACAGAAAAGGGATGGAAAACACGCACTTTAGGCGTATCGTCCATCCCTTTATCAAAGCCAAACTCAAGGATGCCTCCGTGAAGCACTCGTCGAGCGATCGCACTGAGAGTAGAGACAGGGCGTTATGCAACCCAGTCTCTAGAAAGGCACACTAGTTCAATGCACCTGCCAGCAACTTATCAGCTTCCTCCTTCAGGAATGCAGCTTTATCCGTCTGCTCCCAAGGTAGGCTTAGATCCGTCCGGCCAAAGTGCCCATAGGCTGCCACATCTTGGTAGAACCGCCCCCCCCGCTCGGCGGGCAAGCGCGACAGATTAAAGGCTTGAATAATGCCTGCGGGCCGTAGTTCAAAATGCTGCTGCACTAGCGTGAGCAAGTGATCATCATCGATCGTGCCGGTTCCAAAGGTATCAACCATCAGGCTCACAGGACGCGCGACACCAATGGCGTAGCTCAACTGCACCTCGCACTTTTCGGCTAGCCCTGCCGCCACAATGTTCTTAGCGGCATAGCGGGCTGCATAGGCAGCACTGCGGTCTACTTTGGTGGGGTCTTTGCCAGAAAAAGCGCCGCCGCCGTGGCGAGAGTAGCCACCGTAGGTGTCCACAATGATCTTGCGCCCCGTGAGGCCAGAATCACCCTGAGGCCCACCAATCACAAATTTGCCTGTAGGGTTCACTAAGAACCGAGTGCGATCGTCGGGTTTAACGCTGATATCGCCAAAGACGGGCTGCACCACATGCTCCCATAGATCTTGTCGAATTGTGGCCTGCACTGCTGCTTCATCAGTCACATCGCCAATGGTGGCAGTGTGCTGGGTAGAGATCAAAATCGTGTCGATCCCCACAGGTTTGCCGTCTTCATAATGCACCGTCACCTGGGTTTTGCCATCGGGGCGCAGGTAGTCTAGCGTTCCGGCTTTGCGAATGGCGGTCAGGCGGCGTGAGATGCGATGCGCCAAGCTGATCGGCAATGGCATCAGCTCTGGGGTTTCGTTGCAGGCAAAGCCAAACATCAACCCTTGGTCGCCTGCCCCAATGGCATCTAGTTCTTCGTCACTGGCTTGCTCTCGCGACTCATGGGCTTTATCGACCCCTTGGGCAATGTCGGGAGACTGCGCATCGAGTGCTACCAAAATAGAGCAGCTATCTGCGGAGAAGCCGTTGTCGGCATCCACATAGCCGATGTCGGCAATTTTTTGGCGGGCTAGGTCAACGTAGTTGACGGTGGCTGCGGAGGTGATTTCTCCAGTGATGAGCACGAGCCCAGTATTAACCACGACCTCCGCAGCCACTCGGCTGTAGGGATCTTGGGTCAATAGAGCATCGAGAATTGTGTCAGAAATTTGGTCACAGATTTTGTCAGGGTGACCTTCGGTAACCGATTCAGAGGTGAAAAGATAACGACGAGACAATGATGGCTTCTCTCCTTGAGTATGGGGCAGTGGGGCTAGAGGACTAGCAGAGGCCGATGCCTGCAGTTGGATTAGATGCGTGTTAAATACGTGACTGAGTGCTGACAGGTTGGGGCATCGGCTTTGTCGTCTCAGAGAGATTCGCCCACTCCCATCTAAGCTCTGTATTAAGCTGGCATCTATTCCACACAATCATGGGGGGTTGTTCTGGCAATTATCGCAGATTGCGTCAACTCCTAAAAAATAATATCCCGTTTTCCCACTGGGCTATTGGGGAATCGCTCTATGGTGAGGATTGAACGATTGAGTTATAGGAGAGTCGCAGCCACCATAGTCTGAGTACAGCGTCTGGTCTGCGCTTTGGGGGTAGGCGCTTGGCATGCGCTAGATTTTAGCCTGGATTTGGCTGGGATGCGTGGCGATCGCCCCGGCCTGAGTCAACGCTACAGACTGCTGCCAACCCCAGGTGACGCCGATAGAGCCGTTGGCCTTGGCCCGTGCTGCCATCACCAGATCGGCATCAGAATCCCCAATGACCAGCGTGGACTGGGGGGCTACGCCTAGGCTCTCGCAGGCTTGCGTCATTAAGCGCGGATCGGGTTTAGCGATCGCCCCATCGGTTCCCATCACGGCATCCACATAGGTGCTAAGGCCACAGTGGTCGAGAAACTCCTGCACATTCGCCTGCGTATCAGACGAGAGCACCCCAATCCGCACGTTGGCCTGCTTCAGGTGCGTCAGCAGCACCTCTATGCCCTCGCAGGGAGGCGTTTGGCTGGCTTTGGGGCCGAGTCCCTGCTCGGCTTCGACAAAGGCTGCGCGAACCAGTTCCAAGGCCTCGACCCAGCCGCGTCCGGTTTCTGCGACATAGGCCGCTGCGGCAATCTCCGTTTCGAGGCGGGTTGCGACGGCAAGAATACCGGCTGGATCGAGCTGTTGCCCCGAGACGCCAAATGCCATCAGCAGGGGTTCCTGCACGCCCGGAATTTTGGCATCAATCAGGCGCGATCGCCGCTGCCCGACCTGGCGCAGGTAGGACTCGACCCTAGCTAAGGTGCCGTCTTTGTCGATCAACACTGCCTCTACCTGATTGAATTGCACCCCATTGCAGTGAATGGTGACCACGGCGATCGCTCCTGAACAACTCCACTCCTATCCTACGCACCCCGTGCTCTGCATCTCGCCGTCTTGCACAAACGCCAGCCCGGCAAAGACGTGCGCCCCCCTTGCAAGCCCCTGCGGGAGCCGTTGGCACAGCCCGTAAAAATGGGGTGCGATCGCGCCGAGCGATGCACCCCACTGACCCCACTTAATAGAGCGCTGAGATCAGAGCAAGAAGGACTCTCCTGGCTAAAACCCTCATCTCACCCATCTCACAAGGCGGTGAGGTTCTAGACCTGTGGTCAGGGTTACTAAAACTGTTCAATGCTTGGGGCATTCAGAATTATCGTCCACAGGTCTACAACATGACCTCACAAGGCATTATCCTGAATGAACCTACAGGACGCGCTATTCAGCAGCTCCAACGGGCTCCTCTTCGTACACCTCCTCTTCAGAGGCGGGAGGTGCAACCTCTTCGACGGGTTGCTGAGGCTGAAGCACGCGCTCACGATACTTCTCTGCCATTTCATCCGCTTTGTCGTAGACAATCTGCGGGTTGCGAACCATGTCACCCGGCTCTGGCTCAAGCTGTTTAGTGGAGAGAGAAATCCGGCCACGGTCAGCATCTAGGTCAATAATCATGACCTTCACTTCGTCATTCACGTTGAACACGCTGTTGGGCATGTCAATGTGCTCGTGAGAGATCTCAGAGATGTGCAGCAGACCGCTGACGCCGCCGATGTCGATAAAGGCACCGTAGGGCTTGAGGCCGCGCACGGTTCCGATCACCACTTCGCCCACTTCCAAACGGTTCATCTTGCGCTCAACCAGGGCGCGGCGGTGGCTCAGCACCAGACGGTTGCGGTCTTCGTCCACTTCGAGGAACTTCAGAGGCAGCTCTTCCCCAACCAAATCTTCTTTCGGCTTGCGGGTGCTGATGTGCGAGCCGGGGATGAATCCACGCAGCCCTTCAATCCGCACCAACGCTCCGCCTCGGTTCGTCGCAAATACGGCAGAACGCACGGTGGCGTCTTCAGTTTGGAGCTGGCGCACCCGTTCCCAGGCCCGCATGTACTCAATCCGCCGAATGGAGAGAGTGAGCTGACCTTCCTCATTTTCGTCAGAAAGGATATAAAACTCACGAGTTTCGTTGGATTGCAGCACCTCTTCGGGGCCATCAATGCGATTGATGGACATTTCCTGAATCGGAATATAAGCTGCTGTTTTTGCACCAATGTCAATCAGGGCGCCCCTTGGCTCGATACTGAACACCGTCCCGGCTACCACATCGCCAGGATTGAAGTGATAATCGTAATCGTCTAAGAGGGCGGCAAAATCCTCATGGGTAAAACCAATGTCTACTTTCTCTTTTTCCTGATTGACCATAACTAGTTGTGTCCTACTGTCCTTTGGTTGAGTTAGGTATTGATTCTCCTGAATTCGTGCACATGTAATCGGCGGAGTAAGCGGCGCGGCTACTCCAGTGCTTCTCAATTCTACGAGATTTCGATTTTTGTCACACAGACCCCCGGAAGGAATATCATAACTCATCTTCTCCCGGTGACGATAGCGCATCCGGGCAGGCATCCGCCGTGATCCCAAAATTCACGGTACAGTACGAATTGTTTCGAGTTATTTCTACGGCTTTCCACGGCGGCACCGGGCCGATTGGCACCTATGGCGTTTTCTTCGATTGTGCGGGCGATGGGGCGATCGCCCTTAACGCAAGATTTGCAGACTAAGCTAGCCCAACGGCGATCGCTCCACCTCAACGGCATCGCCCGCATTCCCAAAGGATTAGTCGCATCAGCCCTGGCGCAAACCCAGGAGCGTCCGCTGCTGGTGGTGACGGCCACCCTTGAAGAGGCTGGCCGTTGGACGGCACAGCTTGATGCCATGGGCTGGCACACCGTCCACTTTTATCCCACATCTGAAGCCTCGCCCTACGAACCCTTTGACCCTGAGGCCGAGATGACCTGGGGGCAATTGCAGGTGCTGGCAGATCTAGTCAAGCAGGCGCAGGCAGACGTGGCAGAGGCCAAGGCTGACGAGATCCGATCGTCGCTGCTGCCATCCTCAGCGGCGATCGCCATTGTCACCACAGAGCGAGCCCTGCAACCGCATCTGCCTCCAGTACAGGTGCTGCGAGACTACTGCCTGACGCTGAAGCGGGGCATGGATCTGGACTTGGAGCGGTTTGGCCGGCAGCTCGCCAACTTAGGCTATGAGCGGGTGTCGCTCGTAGAAACAGAAGGGCAATGGAGTCGCCGAGGCGACATTATTGATGTCTTTCCGGTGTCGGCAGAGCTGCCGGTGCGGGTCGAGCTGTTTGGGGATGAGCTAGAGCGCATCCGTGAGTTTGACCCTGCGAGCCAGCGATCGCTCGATACGATTTCCCAACTCGTGCTCACCGCCACAGGCTTTGGGCCGATGGTGTGGCGGGGCCTAGCGGGCGCGCCAGCGGCAGATGCGGCGTCTCAAGCGCCCCCCGAGTCGCTCTTGCCGTACCTGTCAGACGACGAACAAGAGCGGCTGGGCGAGGGCATTCTTCCCGACGGCATGCGTCGGTTTTTAGGACTGGCGTTTCCGCAACCTGCCTCGCTGTTGGACTATTTGCCAGCTGATACCCTTGTTGCCATTGACGAACCCAGCCAATGTCAGGCCCACGGCGATCGCTGGTGTGAGCATGCCGAAGAGCATTGGCACGAAGTGGCCGCGACCCAAGCTCCTCCCATTCCAGCCACCCATCGGTCTTTTGCCGATTCGCTCCGGGCTGTAGAAGCCTTTGAGCAAGTTTTGCTATCAGAGCTGGCCGAAGAAAACAATGGTCTCAATCTCTCCAGTCGTCCCGTTCCTGCGACACCGCACCAGTTTGGCAATCTAGCTGAAACGATTCGAGCTGAGCGCGATCGCAATTTTGCCGTGTGGCTAGTCTCGGCTCAGCCGTCTCGCTCTGTCTCGCTGCTGCAAGAGCACGACTGCGCCGCCCAGTTTGTGCCCAATCCCCATGACTATCCTGCTATTGAGCGGCTGCAATCTCAAAAAATTCCCACAGCGCTGAAGTACAGCGGTCTGGCAGAGCTAGAAGGCTTCATCCTGCCGACCTTCCGGCTGGTGGTGATCACCGACCGCGAATTCTTTGGGCAGCATACGCTGACGACCCCCAGCTATGTTCGCAAACGCCGCCGCGCTGCCTCTAAACAGGTTGATCCCAACAAGCTGCAGCCGGGAGATTTCGTCGTTCATAAGAACCACGGCGTTGGCAAGTTTGTCAAACTCGAAAGCCTCGTGCTGAACGGTGAGACCCGAGAGTATCTGGCGATTCAGTATGCGGATGGGCTGCTGCGGGTGGCGGCAGATCAGCTCAATTCTCTGTCGCGCTTTCGCGGTGTGGGCGATGCCAAGCCTCAACTGAATAAGATGACGGGCAACGCGTGGGAGCGAACCAAGAGCAAAGTCCGCAAAGCGGTTAAAAAAGTTGCGTTTGATCTGCTGCAACTCTATGCTCAGCGGTCTCAGCAGCAGGGCTTCACCTACCCCATCGATACGCCCTGGCAGGAGGAAATGGAAGACTCCTTTCCGTACCAGCCCACAACCGATCAGCTCAAAGCGATTCAGGACGTAAAGCGCGACATGGAAAATCCGCGCCCGATGGATCGGCTGGTGTGCGGCGATGTCGGCTTTGGCAAAACTGAAGTGGCAATTAGGGCTGTGTTTAAGGCGATTACGGCAGGCAAGCAGGTCGCGCTATTGGCCCCTACCACGATTCTGACTCAGCAGCACTATCACACCTTGCGGGAGCGATTTGCACCCTATCCCATTCAAGTGGGCCTGCTCAACCGCTTTCGCACGCCAACGGAAAAGCAGGATATTCTCAAGCGGCTGCAAACGGGCGAGCTGGATGTGGTGGTAGGGACGCACCAGCTTTTAGGAAAAGGCGTGCAGTTCAAAGATTTAGGGCTGCTGGTGGTGGATGAGGAGCAGCGCTTTGGCGTCAATCAGAAGGAGAAGATCAAATCCCTCAGAACTCAGGTTGACGTGCTGACCCTGAGCGCTACGCCCATTCCCCGCACGCTCTATATGGCCCTCTCTGGGGTGCGCGAAATGAGCCTAATTACGACGCCGCCGCCCTCCCGCCGTCCGATTAAAACTCACCTAGCGCCGTACGATCCCGAGATGATGCGTACGGCGATTCGCCAGGAGCTTGATCGTGGAGGGCAGGTGTTTTATGTGGTGCCACGGGTCGAGGGGATTGAGGAGATTTCGGCGCGGCTGCGGGAGATGATCCCGACGGCGCGGATTGCGATCGCCCACGGACAGATGCAGGAAGGCGAGTTGGAATCCACCATGCTCACCTTTAATAATGGCGATGCAGAGATTTTGGTGTGTACCACCATCATTGAGTCAGGGCTAGATATTCCCCGCGTCAACACGATCGTGATTGAAGATGCGCAGAAATTTGGATTGTCCCAGCTATACCAGCTGCGGGGGCGAGTGGGGCGCGCGGGCATTCAGGCACATGCCTGGCTGTTTTATCCCAAGCAAACGCAGTTGACCGATGTGGCCCGGCGGCGACTGCGAGCCATCCAGGAGTTTACTCAGCTGGGATCAGGCTACCAGCTTGCGATGCGAGATATGGAGATTCGGGGGGTGGGCAATTTGCTGGGGGCTGAGCAGTCTGGCCAGATGGATGCCATTGGGTTTGACCTTTATATGCAAATGCTAGAAGAGTCGATTCAGGAAATTCGCGGGCAGGAAATTCCTCAGGTAGACGATACTCAGATCGACCTGAATGTAACGGCGTTTATTCCGGCGGACTATATCCCTGACTTAGATCAGAAGATGAGTGCCTACCGGGCGGTGGCCACCGCCCAGAGCAAGCAAGAGCTGACTGAAATAGCCGCAGACTGGAGCGATCGCTATGGCACCATTCCCGTGGCATCGCTGCAACTGATTCGCGTGATGGAACTGAAGCAGGTGGCCCGCAAGCTGGGCTTTGCTCGCATCAAAACTGAAGGCAAGCAGCATGTGGTGCTCGAAACGCCGATGGAAGAGCCTGCGTGGAATCTCATGCGCGAAAAACTGCCGACTCATTTGCAAACGCGGTTTGTCTACACGCCAGGTAAAGTCACGGTGCGGGGGTTAGGCATCCTCAGTGCCGACCTGCAGCTTGATAACCTAATTGACTGGTTAGGGCGAATGCGCGGGGCGATCCCAGAGGCGGCGATCGCCCAAACCTAGCCTAGTTGGTGCTTAGACCTCAGATCGGGTTGAGTGGGTTTGAGCGTATCTCAAACTCACCTACTCACCTGTGCAGCGCGTGCAAGGTCGCGATGGTCGCAGGCTTCCTTGGCATGGCAAGGAATTGGTGCCAGTGGACAGTCCAAGAAGCATCCTATAGAGACCCGCGTTTTTTAGCCCCAACCACACTAATAGAGGTAGTCAAACGATCAGACTGGTTGTAAGACGAGGGATTTAATCAATCCTCTCAATTGCCATTTCCCATCATCCTCTATAACAGTGAGAAATTTGGGGAACCTAAGCAGACTGAATCAGTCTTAATCAACCGTGTGGGCTCAGCCAGTGGACGATTGAAGCTCCTCTTTAGCTGAGCAGTCTAGGTTAGCTTCGAGGGATGCGGGTTTATGCAACGATTAACGGAAGCCATTGTGCTAACGATATTATTGGCGTGTATCCCAACGCTCGCGCAGGTGCAACCGCTGATCAATCCAATTCAGCGCGTTGTGGATGCGGGATTAATGAGTCCAGCAGATGATGGGCAGTTCTATGCAGAGGCCACTGTGAGCCGAGCTGAGCTAGCGCGCATCTTGGTCAAAACCTTTGAATTAAATCATCGTTCTGACCTAATGGTGGTGCCTTCACACCCGATCCCGATGATGGATGTGCCCGTCACCCACTGGGCCTACTCCGATATTCAAATGGTGTTGCATACTGGACTTATGACTGCTTTTTCGGGCGATCGCTTCTTGCCTAACCAACCGGTAAGTCGGGTGGAAGGGTTTGCGGCGATCGCTCAGGCGTCTCAACTCCCCCAGCCAAATCAAAAGCAAATTGCGGAGATTTTGCGGCGGCATCCCGATGCAGAAGCTGTACCCGACTGGGCTAAACAAACCATGGCGATCGCCCTCTCCCACGGCCTCATCAACACCGACAACACCAATCGCATTGAGCCTCAGCAGTTGATGACCCGGGGCGATATTGCCCTCACCTTGAGCGTGTATATCAGCCATAATCAACCTCGCCAACGGGGTTGGCGACGCTCGATAAATTCACAACAGCTTCAACCAAAGTTCAGCGCTTTTGTTCATCCTTTAATCAATCGTTCATAACAAGCCGTTATCTTGGAGCAAGCATTAGTTCATTCGTCCGGCGATTTATCATCGCCCCAAGCTAAATCATGAGTAAGCTCTCATCGTCACTGCATCAGAGAACTCGAACCTGCCCGGACTTGCTACAACCAATGCGCTACTGGTTAAACCAGATGAATGTGTGCGATCGCAGCACCGCTCATACCATTGCTAGCTTGATTCCCGCCCAATGCCCATTCGAACGAGACGTCAAATTATTCGGTCATTCCATCGCCCACATTCCGCCCTTGTGCAAGCTCAATCCCTTTTATGACGAGTTTGTAGGCCTGCGGTTTCGCTCCCTTTGCTACCTAGCAGATGAGTGTGGCGAAGACATTAGCGCTTACATCTAGACATCACGCTTCAGCGGCCAGCATCCTGCAAATTTAGTCAGAGCAGAATCCTGCCACTCAAAAAATAAAGGGTATCAGCCCAGCTTAATCGGCGCTATCGCAGAGATGCGATAGCGCCGATTCGGTTGCTTGGTTGTCAAAAAGTGGCATCCAGCTTAGATCGACTGTAATATAAATGTCTTAGCGGTTGCTATGCTCAGATAGAGACAGCTGCAGCTAGAAGATAAACGCCTGTGGTTTACCTATCGTGGAGCAAGAGTTTCCATCACGAGGAAGCGGCTCAGATCCGAGCGGCTGGCATTACAGCAGCAGCTCGGTCTACTATCGTTGCGATTGCCAACTCTACGAATACTCCATGGATGATTAAGGGATTGGATAAGACGCCGCAACAGGTGAGCGCCTCAGGAATCATAACTTCTTGAATTGGGTACGGGATGTGGCATGGAGATATGGCATGGAGATATGGAAAACGCCATCGCTGAATTAGGTTCGTGAGCTGGGATCAGGCAGGAGAGCTGGATGCCTGCCATTGCTCGGATCAAGTACTAAAGCTGCCGCGTATGATTGCGATCGCCCGATAAACCGGGAAAATTAAATTATCATTGCCCGAGTGCGCTACCACCATGATTTGCTGTCTCAATCCAAAGTGCAACAAGCCGATCAACCCTGATGGGGAAACTGTTTGCAGCAATTGTGGCGCAATGCTGGTTCCGCGCCTGCGGGGGCGCTATCGTCCCGTTCAACCCATTGGGCAGGGGGGCTTTGGGCGGACGTATCTTGCCTCAGATGAAGATCGCCTGGGCACGCAATGCGTGATTAAGCAATTTTCACCGCAAATGCAGGGCACAAAATCCATGGAAAAGGCGATCAGCCTCTTTACCCAGGAAGCGGTGCGGCTGGATGAACTGGGGGAACATACCCAGATCCCGCGACTGCTGGCTTATTTTGAGCAAGATAACTATCTATATTTGGTGCAGCAGTTTGTAGAAGGGCAGAGTCTGCTGCAAGAGATGCGCCACAGCGGGGCCTTTAACGAGCGCCGGATTCGAGAAGTGCTCTCTGATCTGCTGCCAGTACTGCGGTTTGTCCACAGCAAAAACGTCATTCATCGCGACATTACACCATCCAACATCTTGCGCCGCAAGCAGGACGACCGCTTGGTGCTGATTGACTTTGGGGTGGCTAAGCAGATCAGTGAGTCGGCGGGGGAGTCGGGCACGCGCATTGGCACCGAAGGCTATGCCCCCATTGAGCAGTTTCGGGGGGGGCGGGCGTTTCCGTCCAGTGATCTCTACAGTCTAGGAGCAACCTGCCTTCACCTGATGACCCAGTCTCGCCCCGACAGTTTATACGATCCCCTAGAGGGGCGGTGGATCTGGCGAGAGTTTTTGCAGGAGCGCCAAGTGCTGGTGAGCGACCAGTTGGCGGATATTTTAGATTTGATGCTGAAAGACTTGGTAGGCGAGCGCTATCAGTCGGCAGACGAGGTGATGCGAGACTTAAACGCCGATTACTTTGTGCCCAAGGGGCGATCGCCGTCTTCATCCTCAGCGCGGGTGAATTCGGCGGCGAACACCGCGCGGCGGTCGGTGCCTGCGGGTGGGCGATCGCCCTCACATCCCCCAGGCATGCCCCCCCGAGTGACGCCCCCCACCCCAGCGGTGCGGGTGTCTAAGCCACCGTCTGCGCCGCCGCGTCCGGCGATCGCCCGCACGGTGGTGCAATCCTCAGGCTGGCGGTGCATCCACACCCTCACCGAGCATAGCTCGTGGGTGACGAGTGTCGCCTTTCACTCAGGGGCCAACCTGGTGGCTAGCAGCAGCCTCGACGACACCGTCAAAGTGTGGAATCCCCTGCGAGGCGACTTGGTCTATAACCTGGTGGGGCATACCCGCGATGTGAATGCAGTGGCTATCAGTGCGGATGGCAAGGTGTTGGTGAGTGGCGGCGATGACTGCACCATTAAGGTTTGGTATTTACCTACGGGAGCGCTAGTGCGCACGCTCACAGGACACGCTCGTGATGTGAATGCGATCGCCCTCACAGCAGATGGACGTATGGTGATCAGTGGCGGCGAAGATCGAACCATTCGGCTCTGGCAAGTGTCAAACGGAGCCAGTCTGCGCGTGATCCCTGGCGTGTTGAGCATGATTAAAACTATTGCCACTAGCCCCGACGGCAGAAGCTTTGCCAGTGGCGGGCTAGATAACAAGGTGCGCCTGTGGAATGGGCAAACGGCTGAGCAAAGTGGGCTGCTGTCGGGTCATATGAGTGCAGTGAATGCCCTTGCCTATAGCCCCGACGGGCGCTATCTGGCAAGCGGCAGCCGCGACAAAACCCTAAAACTGTGGAATCTGCAAACCCAGATGATGGAGCGCAGCTATTCCGATCATTTACGCGATGTGAATGCCGTACTGTTTACCCCCGATGGCAAATCCATCTTCAGCGCGAGTAGCGATGCGTCTATCAAACTGTGGGATGTGGCAACTGGAACGGTGATTGACACGCTGTTGGGCCATACAGATAGCGTGAATGCGATCGCCCTCAGCGCAGATGGCAAAGTGCTGATCAGCGGGGGCTCCGATAATACCGTACGGGTGTGGCAACTCTAGAGGCTGTCATCAATTGACTGCTGATAACCCAACCATCAGCGGTTACAGCCCCCAACCTGTATTTTGATCGGGCGTGATAACGCTGATGGAATAAGGATGTTAGCCAGAATTAATGACATGCCCTAGCGCGCGTCAATTGCGCGCAGGTGCGGTACCTGCGTCAACGGTAACCTGAGGGTAAAGCAACTGCCCTGTCCCACGTCTGAGGTTACGGTAATGTCGCCGCCATGTAGATGCGCCAGCCGCTGCGCCAGCACTAGCCCCAGCCCCGTGCCTTCATACTGCCGACTCAGCCCACCATCGAGTTGCGTAAAGGTCTGGAACAAACGCTCCTGGTCGGTTTTGGAAATGCCAATGCCTGTATCCTGAACTGCAAAATAGAGCTGATCTGCTTGCGCATAAACTGTTAGCTGCACCGAGCCCCGCTGGGTAAACTTCACAGCATTCGATAGCAGATTAGACAAAATTTGTTTGAGGCGGCGTTTATCCGCTGTGCAAAGCGTCAACCCAGGCTCAATCTCAACCCGCAGCGCCAGATTCTTGCTGCGAGCATTCTCTTGCACCATATTCATGCAAGCGTCACAAATCTCTTGTATGACGACCGATTCCAGAAATAGTTCTTCCCTCCCGGCTTCAATCTTGGATAGATCGAGTAAATCGTTGATCAACTCTAGCAAGTGTTGGCCGCAGGCAATGATGCTCTCGATATATTGCTGGTGTTGAGGCTCATTGGATGGGTCACCCACGTGATCGCTGAGGACATGGGCGAATCCTAAGATGCCCGTGAGGGGCGTTCGCAACTCGTGGCTCATGTGGGCCAAAAACTCACTTTTGGCTCGATTTGCTGCATCAGACAGGTATTTTTCGCGTTCCAGTTCTTGAGTACGGGCCTGCACCAACTGTTCAAGGTGCTCATAGCTTTGGGCATTTGCTAGAGCGATCGCCGTGCGGTTGGCAATCTGTTGCAGCAGGCTAATCTCGCTCGGGCGAAAGGTGCGAACGCCTTGGGTGGTGCATAAATCAATGCCGCCCCAAAAGCAATCGCGAATAAAAATGGGCACACATAGCACCGATCGCACCCCATACTGAGAGGTCAGAATCTGGCGAGAGGGGTTCTGAGGTAGCGTGATGTAGTCTTCGACGTAAAACGTCCACTCGGGGGTAATGTCTGCGATTGGATGGGCGTCGAACCAGTCGGTCGTAGGGATCACTTCACGGCCAATGGAGGGTAGCGTAGCCTCCCGTTTCCATTCTTGGGTGGCCTGGATATAGGCCCCGTCAAGTTTGAACAGCACCACTCGATCGACCTGAAAGACTTCGCCCGTCAACGTCACAATTTCTTCGAGGATGAAGTCGGGATCAAGGCTAGAGTTGAGAGACTGGCTGATGCGGTTGAGCAGCCGCTCGTGCTGCGCCTGCTGTTGCGCGTGCTCATAAAGCTGGGCCTGGTGGATGGCGATCGCCGTCTGGTTGGCAATTGCCTCGACCAAGCTGATATCGTCTGCGTCCCAATCGCGGGCATGGTCGCACTGGTGCAGGGCGATCGCCCCCAATAGTGTGCCCTGGTGCATCAGGGGAAAGACGGCGATCGCCTGGATATTCAGCGATCGCATATAGTCGTAGCAGTCAGCAGGCAAATGTTCCGTTGACTGGACGTGAATCACAGGCTGACCGTTATAAAAGCGATCGCCATAATGCACCAAAAACGGACAGTACGTCTGCTGGTGTTGCAGCCGCTCCGCTCCCACAGTCAGAGAACTCACATGCCGCACTAGCATGATGTAATCCGGCTGAAGTGAGCAAATCAAGCAGCGATCGACCTGGAGCGCCTCATGCAGCATATCCGCCGTAGTCTGCATCACGTCGTCAATCTTGAGAGATTCCCGCATGGACTGCAAAATGCGGTTAATCATCGCCTCACGCTTAAATTGCCGCTGCAATTGCAGCGTGACCTGTCGCTGCTGCCGTCGTAAGGCAAACTCATCGAGCGATCGCTGAAGCACCATCGGCAACCGAAACAGCCGATCCTTCATGACATAGTCTGTCATCCCCGCCTTGATGCATTCAACCGCTGCTTCATCCTCCAAATTACCTGTTACCAAAATTAGAGGAATCTCTTGATTCGAGTCATGCAGCAACCGCAGCGTATCATGCGCCGTGAAGCCCAACAGCCGAAAATCAGACAGTACGGCATCGTAGCGCTGCTGCTCTAATAACTGCTGACATTCGGCTGAATTGGTAGCAACATCGTAGGCAAACGACACCGCGCCTTGCTCAAGTGCCAAGACGACCAGATCCACATCAAATTGAGAATCTTCGACCAGCAAGAGGCGAAGCGAGGGCGGCAGGGGCGGCCCACTTGCGTGTAGCTCTGGAGAAGGTGCAGGCATCGACAAGAAATCCTGGTCGGGCTAAATCCACAGTAAGCGCCAAAATTCGAGCGTTTCTCTACGCTTGATAAACTATTTTACCCAGCGTGATGGTTCATCACCGTTTCTCCATCACTGTCTATACATACCCAACCTCACATACCCAACCTCAACGGGATAGCCAAGAGAGGCCTCATCACAACAGCGTTCACTATTCCATAATTACTGGCTTTACCCTGTGGCAGCTAGCCAGAGCCAGCGTCAATCAGTCCTGAGCAAGCCTTAAATGGTCTGTGACGGGGAGCTAGCTCAGCTCATCCTAGACCTTGAAGCATTGCTAACTAATTATGCTGACTCATTATTTAGATAACCTAAGTTCGGGATAAACTCAAACTTTTAATGTCTATATATTCTATCCGCGACGCAAACAGAACATTAATCTTCCCCTGAACGTAGGTCTAATAGTGTACTGAATGTCTAGCCTATTCAGTAACTTAACCTGAGTTCGGGATAAGCTCAAACCCTCAATGTGCCGTGCGCGGTGCGCACGGCACATTGAGGGTTTTGGGGCACCGCGCGTCGCGCGGTGCCCCAAAACCCCCTTAACCCGAACTGACGTTAACTTAGGATAACTAGGGTGAGGTCGCCTATAGTCAACGCTAAATCAATTGTGCCTAATTTTTACAAGATTCTAGGGCGTGTCATCGATTTCAACCAAACGCCTCATGCTATGAGCGTTGCCATGCCCGATCCAAAAACTAGGCTAGGGGCTGTGACGGTTGATTTCTGGAATATCAGAGGCTAATTGATGGCAGTCCCTAGTATCAAGATAGTGTGGTTATGAGTCTTACACTGGGCGCTGCTCCTTAGGCTCTAAACCGTCTCAGAGGTTCTAAACTGCTAGGGGAGGCCGATTTAGCGTCATCCAGTACAAACCTACCTGTTGCGCGACTGCCGCAAATTGTTGAGCTTCGAGCGGCTTGACCACATAGCTATTGACCCCTAACCCATAGCAGGCGTTGAGATCCTGATCTTCTTGAGACGAGGTCATCACGACAACGACAAGTTGCCGCGTGCGAGGGTGGTTGCGAATCGCATGGAGCACCTGAATCCCATTGATTTTGGGAAGTTTGAGGTCGAGCAGCAGTAGTCGGGGTAGCGGTTGTGTTGGAGCTTGCCCCGGCTGCCCTAGGAGATAATGCAGCGTTTGCTCCCCGTCGTGAACCACATCCATGCGACTGGTTAGATCCAACCCCAGCGCCAGACGAACTAGCTCCAAGTCGTTAGGATCATCCTCAGCAATTAAAATCTTTCGCGGCAACTCCAGGATGTTCATAGAATGAGTTATCGATCTCCTAAAAATATAAAGATAAGATTAAACTACCGACTGTGGATTGTATACAGCAGGTTTGCGGGATATTTATTGGTCGTGTGTGACGGTTATGCGTGGATGTCTCGAATGCGATGAGTCGCTATCTTAGCCCGACTAACAGAAGCTAGGGCTTCATAGGATGTCTATGTTGAAGGCTGGCGTTGAGGTTAGGAGGTTCTGATCTGAGTCGCTGGTTGGAATTAATGGTCAGAGGTTCCCTGTTGACCCTCACATTCAACCGGGTTACGGGGGTGAGGGTTCTCGGTTTCATTGCGTCTACCGACTTACCCGCGTATCAGTTCACTTTTTCTGATAGGCGAGTTGTGATAGGCGAGTTGTGGATGGTGGGCGATCGCCCATCTACAGTTAGCGCTATGAACCCGTTGCTTTGCAAGGGTTCATAACAAGACTGAGTGTTTAAACAGGTTTGATGAATGCCTTGGCCGCTATAAACGTAGGGCTATAGTTGCTCCCACGCTTCGATCACAGTTTGAAGTGCTGGCGGCAACTCGGTCTGGATCAAGTCGATATATTCAACTGTTGTCCCCAGTCCTTCAAAGGTGATGGTGGGGTAGTCGGCGAAGGCGGCCTCTGTGATGTAGCGCATCCGGTTGAAGTTGCCAAAGCGCTGCTCATCGAGCAGTTGTCGAAAGGCATTCACCTGTGCCAGTGAAAGCTGCGTTTCTTCGATGGGTGCATCTGTTGGCTCGCCCATCCGCCAGGTTTGAGTTCGCAGCAGGCCACTCTCTAGCAGCGTTTTCTCGATGCGAACACCGCCCAAGCCTCCGCTGATTGAGGAGCGGAACACCACGGGTTCTGTGCCGGGGGTGGGCAACTCGTTCCCTTCTGGAATGAAAGATGGCATGACGCTAGGGTGGCCTGCGCTGGCGGTGTCGTTTTGCACAATCCGCGAGCCATTCTGATCAATGTGGTAGACCCAATTCTGGCTTTCGTTGGCTACGATGAGGCGCGCGCCGAAGATAGCAATCATTGTGCAGGCCTGGTTAGGTTCATAGACTCCCATACAGCCGTCCCACGTTGCGGGTTGAGATTCTACAATCCGCAGGGTGGCAGCATCCTCGCCCAGTTGGTTAGCGATGGTTTGCAGTATGCGAGTGTCGATCTCGGGTGAGCGGCTATCCCCACTGGGAAGATCGGCCACCAGTTCTGGCTCTTGACGAATCGTTTGGCCGGTGCGATCGCTCCGATAGGCCCAGATCTGGTTGCCGTCGGTGAGTTCTACTCGATAGCCTTCTACTAGGGCCAGGGTGCAAAATTCGTTGTCAGCCGCAAGGCCCAGACAGCCGTCACGCCACACGCCACGGCTTTGGCTATGCACCTGCAGATCCCACCGGGAGAGGTTTTCGCGTTCTACCACATCGCGCTGCATTCTCCAGATGATGGAACGGGGGATGGAGGGCGCGGCGGCAGGTCGCTGAGGCGGGTCAGATTCTGCCGGACGGGGGCTGAGCTGGGGTGCCGTGGGCAAGGCGATACTGGGTTGGGCGATCGCCCCCAGCAGCAGCCCACTCAGCAGCACAAACGACCCGCGCTTACGCACCGAAGATAAACGACTAAGTTGAGCTATACAATGATTCATTACTCCTACCACCACAGCTTTTACAAATAGGTTCATGTCTTCACCTTATCGGCTGCCGTTAGGATGGTCGCCATGGTTACAAAATTAGCTACCGCAGTCTTGGATGTTTGGCTTTAGCAGCTCGGAGAAAACCGTCTCTTATCCTGTGCAGCCGCTCTGCTCTCAGCTTTTGAACCCGCGATACAGTAAGAAGCAGCGTGGTCATGGCAACTTGCCCCCACGCTAACGGTTGACCACTAACGACATGGGTTTTACTACAGTTATGAGTATTGAATGGACTGCCGAAGCCGAAGTAAGATTGAAAGAAATTCCGTTTTTTGTGCGGCCAGCAGCACGCAAAAAAATCGAAAAGTTGGCACAAGAAATGGGTGCATCACACATCACAGTTGAGGTTTACGACCAAGCCAAGCAGAAATTTGGGTCTAACTGAACTGTTGGTAGAGCCATGTGCTCAGAGGGTGAACTGAATAGAGACCAGTAGTTTTGTAGAACTCCGATGGAGTAGGACTTGGTGGGGGCTCTACAAAACTGCAACGATGAATCCGCGCTTTAAGCGCTATGCGCGCTAGGGTAGAACGCAATTGCGACAGAGCCGTTAGGTTGTGTCGCAATTGCAGCCCTGAGCCGCCGGGGATTCACATAACCAGAGTTGCCTGTGATAAACGCCAGCTCGAATTCCGAGATAACGCTATCAATCTTGCATTGTGGCAAAACTAGTTTTAATTGGTGCGTTCTGACAGATTGGGCAACGTTAGAACAAAGCAAGTCTGGTGATCATCACTGCAAACGTTAATGGTGCCGCGAAGATTCGCGACCAGTTTTTTCACCAGTGCTAACCCTAGTCCAGTTCCCTCATGCTTCCAGGGATCGTTGGTGGGAATGCGATAGAACTTTTCAAAGATCAAATCCCATTCCTGCTCAGGAATGACCACGCCGCTATTGCACAGTCGAATTTCGAATGCTGACTTCTGTTCGTCCTCTGAAACTATCCCCCAGTCTGAATCAATGCCTGCCTGATTGGCTAGATCTAACGCATCTGAATCTAGGGGATTTGGGCTTAAATTAGACGCTTCGTCTGCATTCAACGGTTTATCAGGAAATACAGTTGAATTTGTGTTGGCCGCATTCAAATTAGCATCCTCATCTAGTTCTCTTTTTAGGGTTGCCATCGTGGCTGAGAGTGTGATGGTTTCATGTGCTGGGGTATATTTGCAGGCGTTGTTTAGCAGTTCGCTAAGAATGCGTTCTAGGTAGGACAGATCGGTGGTGATCGGGGGAAGTGTGGCGGGAATGGCGATCGCCAACGTTTGGTGATTGGCTTTAACCCTGATGAGAAAGGGTTCTACCACATGTCCGGCCCAAGCTGCTAAATCGATACTGGTGAGCATCAACGGTTCTACATCGGCATCGAGCCGCGACAGATCCAACAAGTCGTTGATTAGTTGAATCTCGCGACGGCACTCGTCCTGCAAGATCTGGAAGTAGCGGTTGAGCCGCTGGGTGGGGCTTTCGCGACTGGCGTCGGGATCTGTGTGCTGCAACGCTGACTGAATTAGGGTTTGGTTGAGCCGTTGATCGTTACCAGGTTCGTAGAGAATAATTTCTAGCATTTGTGTCGCCATTTTGATGTTGGCGATGGGCGTTCGCAACTCATGAGAAACGGTGCTGAGAAAGTCATCTTTGAGACGATTGAGCCGCTCTAGCTGCTGCACTTGAGCCTGAGCTGCTTGGTAGAGCCGCGACTGTCGTAGGGCGATCGCACATTGGTTTGCAGCCTGCTCTACTAAGCGAATTTCTGCTGGGCTAAACGATTCTTCTCGTCGTCGCATCAGCCAGAGATCGCCCAAGATTTGCCGATCATCCACAATGGGGCAAGCCAGCACTGAAAACCGACGCTCAATGGTGCGGGTGGGCTCGGGTGCAATGCTGCAAAACTGAAACGCGACCTTTCTGGCATACTGCTGAGCGCGATCTGAGATGCGCTCCATCAGGGTCGTGCGTCCCACCACAGAGGCAAGCCCAGGATCGACAAGGTATTCACAGACAATGATGGATTCTTGCCGCTGGAGATAGTGCAAGGCTACATCACACCCGGCAATATCCAGCACTTGCCCCAACTCTTGCACCACCGTCTGCAAAATTTCAGCCTCGTCTAGGCTATCGCGCACGTTATCGGTGATGCGCTTGAGCAGGGCTTCAAACTCCAGGGATTGTTGCAACTGCTCTGTCCGCATTTGAACCTGATATTCCAACGCGGTGTTGAGGGTTTGGGTGGCTTCATAGAGTTGTGATTGCTGAATGGCAGTGCTGAGTTGGGTGGCGATGCGTTGGGCGAGTTCTACCTCCCATGGTTGCCAATCATAGGGTTCTTCTAGTCGGTTCAGTGACAGACTGCCCCACACAGTCGGCGATCGCACCCCGCCCACCTCGCTGCTGACTAGCAGCGGCACCAGCAGCCAAGCGCCAGGATATGGCGTCACAAACGGTTGATTACTGGTATCGGCCTCGGCAGCGTAACTGTTAATTTGCACAGGCTCCAGTTGGCGTAGCCGATCCGCAAACTGGTTATCTTCATCGGGAATGGACAAGCCCATCGCATCAACCAGCATTGGGGAACTGCGGTAGCCAGCGATGTTGATCCACACCTGTTCTCGGGGCAGATAACGCACAATCTCAACCCGGTTCAGATTGAGCTGTTGCCCAATTTCGGTCGAAGCGGTTTCAAATAACCGTTCGAGATTCAACTGACTGCGAATCGCCTGCCCGAGCCGATTTAGCAGCCGCTCGCGCTGCGCCTGCTGCTGCACTTGTTGATATAGCTGCGCCTGGTGAATGCCAATCGCAAGCTGCGTGCTAATTTGCTGCAGCGACAGCCAGTTAACTTCGGCCCACTGATGCGGTGCAGTGCAGTGGTGCGCCACCAGCAGCCCCCATAGGTCTTCATGCACCACAATGGGGATCACTAGCACTGCCCGCACATTGAGGCTGCTCAGCAAGCTGACATAGCAGGGATCGAGGTTGCTTTCAAAAATATCGTTGACATGGTGAATGCGACCCTGGCGATAAGGATGCAGCAAGGCGCCCCGAAAGCAGGCGTCTTCGATGGGGCGATCGCGGATAGAAAAGCTGGCGTGACTGAGGGACTCGGCCACTACGCTACCGCTCCAATCGGCTCGAAAGCGATAAATGACGACGCGATCGACCGATAAGAACTGGCGCACCAGATCCACGGTTGTATTCAGAATTTGGCAGACCTCCAGCGATTGCCGGATCGCTTGCGAGATGGTGGCAATAAATTGCTCACGAGTTCGAGCCTGTTGCTCCCGATCGACGGCGTCTTGCATGCGACGCGCATTGGCATGGGCGGCGTGCTGGTCGGTTCGATCGCGCAACAGCAGCAGATGCTGCTGCGGAAGCCAGTGGGCGATCGCCACCCCTTCTACCTGCCGCACTTGCCCATTGGGCCGCCTCAACTCCACCTCTGCCTGAATCTGCTGGCCTATAGAGGCCGCTGGCAGTTGGCCCCACAGACTGGCACCAGGATCTTCAATAAACTGATCCAATCGATGCTGAGTCACCGTCGGCAGCGGCACATCCAGCAAATGTGCCAGCGCGGCATTCCCTTTGAGGATGTGTAAGTCAAGATCTACTAGGGCGATCGCCTCTGACGATGCCGAAAACCACTGCTCAATAGACGGCAGCGCCAATGGATCTGCCGATGGATTTGCCAACGGCGTTGCAGAAGCGGCATCACCCGATAGCCCAGGAGATGATGCCTCCGATGGTAGATTTGGTTCGCGTGGTTCTGCAGCCATTGTCGGTTAACTGCTTGCTCCGCCTAGGTTGCACAACAACTTGCTTGAATCTGAGGAATAGCAAGCATGAGGACTAAACTCATCAAAACTCATCAAATAATGATTGAACTGCAAAGTACTTAAATCGCACGAACGCGAAACGGATGAACCCAGCTCTAGAAACAAAGACGATGCACTCGTGGCAAGGCGGGAGCGTCATTCCCCCAGGGGTAGCTTACCTAATTCTGCATATATATCAGTTGCAGGGCCGAGATGCTAGGCTGTATATGACTGTTTGATTCCGGATGCAGGAACCTGCTATGGACAGACGGGCTTCTATGCGGTCGGGCTTATCCTATGGTTACGGCAGTGGAGGGGGCGATCGCACCACTCAGCCCAATCAAGCATCGCTAAAACTTAAGCATTCTAACGGGTGGACTCGTTCTACCCGTCAAAGATGGGGACTAAGGGCCCAAGACGCAACTAAACACCCGGACTAGCAGACAATATAAGCGACTCAATTCACTATAGTCAGTATTCCCAAAATTTTAGATGTATGTTTTTTAACACTCCACGCACTAGCCTACGGAATTGCACTAGAGGCTGTCATCACTTGGCTGATGATGGCCCAAAAAACAGCGGTTGCAGCCCCTAGCCTGTATTTTGGTCGGGCGTGGTGACGCTGTTGAAATACTGACATTTGCCGAACTGACAGTTTCCGAACTGACATCTGCCGAACTGGCATCTGCCGAACTTAACAGTGTCATTCTTCACGCACAGCGTCTGAGCCGATGCGTAAAGAGTGAACCAACGTAGGCTCGCTCGATTAGCTACATTCGTCCATTGTTTCCATTGTTGAGGATGCTAATTCTCAGACGATGGCGCTGAGCCAGGCTGTGCGGGCGTCACATCGTCACTTTGGGACTGGGACTCGCTTCCCGCGGCGGCACCGGGGACGATGGGTAGCACAAGCGCCTCACCTGAACTGGATGCAGACGGTGGAACAACGATGGGAGCATAGGGGCTAGGGTCAGTCGCTGCAGGAACCGTGATGGCAGGATTGGGTGCGGTGGTCGAACGCTGATTGGCTTGCTCTCGCCAGGTGTCAATGCGCTGCCGTGATTCGTCATAGAGCGATCGCCCCCAGCCAATATTGCTGGCTTCATTGATGGCGTCTCGATAGTTGCCCTCGTCGGCCAACTGCACAGCGCGGTCGAGGTATGGGCTATCTTCTATAGTTTCGAGCTGTTGTCGCCACTGAGTGATAAACTGCTGCGCCTGCTCATAGCGGGCAGTGCCATAAAGAATTTGCTGGGCTTCGGCAATGGCCGCTCGCAGCCCATCAGGCGTGCCATTGTCGGCTAGCTGAGTGGCCTGCTGCAGTCGGGTGTCGTCTTCTGCAACTTGCTCTTGCTCCCAGCGAGCAATCATGTCGTCTACCGTGCGAGGAGCCGTTGTGTCTGGTTTTTTTTCTGCATTGGCTTGCTTAGCGCTGTCGCGCGCGGTCTGGAGCTGCTGCATCAGGTTTTGATAGCGGGTGGTGGCCCAGTATTGATTGTTGAGCCCCAGCAGCTCTCGCCCAGCCATCAGGGTGCCATGCCAATTTTCTGCATCGATTAGCGACACGGCCCGGTCATAGATAGACTCTGCGGTTTGCCAGGTGGTTTCCCACTCCTCGATCTTGGTTACGGCTTCAGCGCGCACGCGAGCGCTGGCGGGAATTTGCTTTGCAATATCCACCGCTTGCGTCAGGTTACCCTGCTGAAAGGCCGCTTCTGCTTGGCGCAGGATTTGCTCGGCCCAATACTGCATTAGGCGATCGCCATTGGCCCGAATTGGATCATCCTGCGGAATCCGGCTGGCAAGGGCGATCGCCTGCCGATAGCCTTCTACATCACCTTTTTTAGCGTGACCCTCGGCACAATAAAGCTGGGTCGATGCGGGCGCCGTGCCCAACGAGGTGGCCCAGCACGTGGGCAGATCTGGCAGTTGAGTTAAGTTGCGCACTGCCCAAGCGCCTGCCCCTAACGGCACTAGCAGCACTGCCGCTAGACTCAGCCAGCCTAGCCCACGCAGCCATGAAGGATTTGACGGGGGCAGCAAATGGGGCGATCGCCCTCCATCCGCCATTGGTTTACGAAGAAACATAGCCATGTGCAATATGACAAAAACAGCGCCAAGTTCAACGGTAGCAATGCTCCCCGGCCTCCCTGATTGCTCTAGGCCACCATCCTGCATGATGCGCCAGTCCCGGCAAGACCTTTCGTTTCTATCTCCACTCTAAATCAACTGGTAAATCCAACCGTTAAATCAACACCGCTAGCTCAACCCGGCCCGCGGACTATCAACGACATTTAACCTTCCGATTATCCGATTATCCAATTACACGGAGAGGTCGCCCTCGAAATTCATGGTTTTGCAGCACCAGCGTAGCTGTAACGAAACATCCCGACATCAACACCACTACCATGGTGGTATCGCTGATAAAGTTATTGTGCCACGTTCGTTGCCCTTGCTTTGCGGCCAATTGTCCCCGTCGTATCCCTTACTTGTTGGTGTCTGGCCGATTTATGGATAGTCATTTAAGTCCGTCTCAACCCGCTGTGCTACCCGATTTAGTCTCGATTCCCACTGCGCCTCCGGGGTTTCGGTCGGGGTTTGTGGGCATTGTGGGGCGACCCAATGTGGGCAAATCGACTCTCATGAACCAGCTCGTGGGACAAAAAATAGCCATTACCTCTCCGGTTGCCCAAACCACGCGCAATCGGCTGCGGGGCGTTCTCACCACTCCCGAGGCGCAGCTCATTTTGGTTGATACGCCCGGCATCCACAAGCCCCACCATGAGCTCGGCAAGGTGCTGGTGAAAAACGCCCGCATTGCCATCGACTCTGTAGATGTGGTGTTGTTTGTGGTGGATGGAACGGTCGAAGCCGGTGGGGGCGATCGCTTTGTATCGGCTCTGTTAGACCACATCACTACGCCGGTCGTCCTCGGCATCAATAAGGCTGATGCTCAGCCGGGCGATCGCCCAGATATTGACCCGAGCTACCAGGCTCTCACGGGCGATCATTCCTGGCCAGTCTTCAAGTTTTCGGCGATAACGGGGGCAGGATTAGACGCCCTGCAAGCCCAGCTCATTCAGTATCTAGAGCCAGGGCCCTACTACTATCCACCGGATTTAGTGACCGACCAGCCAGAGCGCTTCATCATGGCCGAGCTGATTCGGGAACAGGTGCTGCTGCTCACCCGAGACGAGGTGCCCCATTCAGTGGCGATCGCCATTGAGCGGGTTGATGAACAGCCCGATATCACCCATGTGTCTGCCACCGTGCATGTAGAGCGCACCTCCCAAAAGGGCATCCTCATCGGCAAAGGTGGGTCAATGCTAAAGCAAATTGGCACCGAGGCCCGGATGCAAATTCAAAAGATGGTGATGGGTAAAGTGTATCTAGAGCTATTTGTGAAGGTGCAGCCCAAGTGGCGGCAGTCGCGCCTGCGCTTGGCAGATCTGGGCTATCGAGTAGAAGGGTAGGGCGATCGCCCGCCTCGGTCAACCCGGCGTGCCCGCACTGCACAGCAAGGGTAAGCCCATCCATCAGTGCTCTGAACGCGACTGCGAGAAGAATTAAGGGCGATCGCCCCAGGTCGATTCAAAATCAGGACACTGGTCATCATCCCAGCCATAGGGGTGCATGGCACACACCAGCATATGACCGCTATAGCTTTGCCCATGATAGTTGCGGCAGCCGACACAGGCCGAGTGCTCGTTTAGAATTGGGTCAACGGTTTGATTGATGGGGGCTGTAGCTCCCATTAATGTGGCTTCAACAGTGCTCAACCACTCCACCAGCGGATCTATCAAGGGTTCCATAAACCCCTGCATTTCCTGGTCGAACTCGTCTAAGCGAGGGGCGATCGCCTCATCAAGTCGCTTAGACACATCGTCAGAGAAGTCGACAACAGCCTCCGCTGCGTCATCTACCCCTTGGGCAACTTCATCCACCCACTGCCCAAGGTCACGCGATACTGTTGCTACTAGTCGTTCCCAATCTGCTTGCCAGTCATCCATGTGTGTTTATTTAGCTGCTCTTAGCTAGTGTATTGATTTAGTGAGTCGGTAGCGGTTCATCATCAGGGCGCGATCTGTCAATTTAGCGCACCAGAAGCACTAGAACATGGGGGATTGTGGCATTTGGGAGAGCAGAGTCCCCAACCCCAGTGATAGGGCGATCGCCGCAAATAGGTCTGGGTAAGCAGATCGCCGTGTGCTGGGCTTCAGCGAGGGCACTGAGTTAGGGTCTGCCTCTTCAGCAGCCTGGGCTAGTTCTGCGGCCACGCGAGCGGCATAGCGGCGAGTGAGCGACCATACTAGCGGCGATAGCCAGCCCCGCAGCGTCACAGAATAAGACACCTGCGTGCCACATAGCGTAGACTCAACGCGGTAGGTGATGTGCTCTTCTACACCCGGTAGCGCCAGCACCCGAATGCTGAGCAACTGCCGGGGCAGCACCCGCTCTACAAAAATCTGCACCGGGAAAATGGGCAGCAATCGCGTAAATGCCTTATAGATCAATCCCGGTTTGGGGATGAGACCCTGCGGCACATTTGTGCTGGCGATAATCGGATGCCAGGACATATCCGCCAGGTTGGTGACTTTGAGCCAAAGTTCATCAACCGACGCCGTACTCACGGCGTGGTAGGTTTCCACTAATGGTTGCACCCAGCGGTTCTCGGCCCGATGCGATTGTTTGAACCAGCAGCCTATCATCACTCCACTCCTACAGCATTGCCTCACACCAATCTGAAACGCTTGCTCTGCACCATTCATAGCCCTCTCGGCGTCAGCATCGAACAAAGCGTCTTATCTTAGGGATCGCCCCTTCATCTCAATCCGCCTTTTTGCGCCTTACGCATTCCCATCCACACCCTAACCTTCTAGAAAGTTTCTCAGAGCACTGTTCTCAGAGCACTGTATAGTTAAATGCCACTGAAATAAGCTGAAAACAACCTTCGCAAATCGTCAACAACCTTGATCTGCCGTAGGGTGGGCACTGCCCACCAACCTTATTCCAGTGTCATTCCTGTATAGTCCACTGCACTTCTTAACTACATTTCTCACAGCCTGAAGTCGTTGGTAGGCAAGGGGTTCTGGCCTGGGTTTGGGTAAGAGAGATCATTCCGTTCTTGTGCTAGAACGTTTGGGCCTCCGCTTTAGGTTGTGCGTCCAGACGGGTTGCCCACGTCCCAGAATGAAGATGCGCGGCGCGCAGTTTCGGTTTAGGTGGCATTTTGAGAACACCTAGATTCTGTTCCCAAATCTTCTCCCAAGTCCCCATTGTAGTGGAGTGAATGGGGCGTCGGAGTCTCCTGAAAGTTTGAGAATTGCGAACGGGACTCATTTACCAGAAGCCCTTAACCTGAGCGGCATTCACGCTCTGAAGCGCAGGGAGTGGGTGAACGGATGGCGCATACGGTTAAGAATCGTGGGGGTCATGTTGCAACTTGTTTACATTCCGCGAGTGGGGACTGTTTGGGGTGCAATCCGGGCTAGGCTAGATCCTGACTTGTGAGCAGCTGTTGGGTTATGGCTAATTTTTCAACCTCTGACGTGACGTTTCAATCTTCGTCGAATGCCTCTGGGAATGCAGCGGGTGCGCCTCAGGGCAGCAATGCCTTGCCTCCTTCTGATTCTCGCGAGCGGGTGAGTGCCTTCTTGAAGCAATTGCAGGACAGCATCTGTGATGGCCTGGAAACGCTGGATGGCGGTGGGCAATTTCAAGAAGATAGCTGGGTGCGCGACGAAGGGGGTGGCGGGCGATCGCGCGTCATGAAGGGCGGCGAGGTGTTTGAGCAAGGCGGCGTCAACTTTTCTGAGGTGTGGGGTAAGGATTTGCCCCCCTCGATTTTGGTGCAGCGTCCCGAGGCGGCGGGGCATGGCTTCTACGCCACGGGCACGTCGATGGTGCTGCATCCCCGAAACCCCTACATTCCCACGGTGCACCTCAACTATCGCTACTTTGAGGCTGGCTCGGTGTGGTGGTTTGGCGGCGGCATTGATCTAACGCCTTACTATCCCTTTAGAGATGATGCGGCGCATTTTCATCGCACGATCAAAGCAGCGTGCGATCGCCACAACCCGCATTACTACCCGGCGTTTAAGCTATGGTGTGACGAATATTTTTACCTAAAGCACCGCAAAGAGACGCGCGGTGTAGGCGGTATTTTCTTCGACTATCAAGACACTCAGGGAATCCTGTATCCGGTGTCTTATCCAGGCTCTCATAGCGACACGCCAGCGGCCAACTACAGCCAGCAAGCTGGCAAGGTTGACGGGCGCAATTGGGGCGACCTGTTTGCATTTGTGCAGGACTGCGGCAACTCCTTTTTGCCAGCCTATGTGCCCATTGCAGAGAAGCATAAGGAGGATGTGTATGGCGATCGCCAGCGCGATTTTCAGCTCTATCGCCGAGGCCGCTATGTGGAGTTCAACCTGGTCTATGACCGGGGCACCATCTTTGGGCTGCAAACCAACGGGCGTACCGAATCTATCTTAATGTCGCTGCCGCCGCTGGTGCGCTGGGAATACAGCTACCAACCTGAGCCGGACACTCCTGAAGCAGAGCTGTATGAGGTGTTTCTTAAGCCTCAAGATTGGGTAAATTGGACGGCTGAGTCATAATTTTTTTCTAAAAATTACGACGAGTGGCTGGGGTGCTGATGAAGTTGGTTACCCCTGGATGCTGTTCTGATTACTGCTCTGAGATGGGACGAGGTAGATGGCTCCTGAGATGAGGGTCAGGACAACAGCGCTCCAATAGGCGATCTGGGCGATCGCACTCTCGGCAGTAGGGGGCGCAATCAGGAGGGCGATCGCCCCAATCTGGCTGACAGTTTTTAGCTTGCCCCACAGGTTTGCGCCCGAGATTTTGGGCTGGTTGACTCGCCAACCGGCGATGGTTAGCTCGCGGGCCAAAATCAAAAAGACGCTC
This sequence comes from Kaiparowitsia implicata GSE-PSE-MK54-09C, assembly GCA_019359435.1. Classification (GTDB taxonomy): domain Bacteria; phylum Cyanobacteriota; class Cyanobacteriia; order Elainellales; family Elainellaceae; genus Kaiparowitsia; species Kaiparowitsia implicata. The sequence goes on along the minus strand of JAHHHI010000090.1, from coordinate 38,740 downwards.
CAGGCGGGTACTTGTCCCAGCTCAATCAATGACAAAAATGGGGCAAACACCAGCAGTTTATCCACTAGCGGGTCAAGAAATTTGCCCAAGTCGGTGATTTGGTTGAGCCGCCGTGCGAGATATCCATCCAGCCAATCAGTCCCTGCGGCAATTAAGAAAACCCCTAGCGCGATCCAGCGCTGCTGGGCGGTGGGCTGCACCAGCAGCCATAGCAGGAATGGCACGCCGAGCAGTCGCGATAGGGTGATCAGGTTAGGAAGATTGATCGGGAGATGCATCAGGAGATTCCCACTCGGTGGTTTCAGCGGGGGAGCTAGACGGGGCGATCGCCCTGTGCCAAAACGTTAATGCAGTATTGCCGTAGGTCTTCTGGCGGCAAACGTCTAATGAGGGCACCTGGGCCTGCCAGTGGGCGAGGTCTGCCTGCGCCCAGCGATCTGGGCTGTGCTCCATCGCTAGTTCTCCCCCGGAGGCAAGAAGGCGGTGGTGGGCGATCGCCCCGATCACGGGTTCATAGAGGCCGCTGGCATAGGGTGGATCAAAATAGATGCGGTCAAACTGCTGGCCTGCCAAGGACGATAGCCGCTGCACCACATCCCCTCGCAGCAGCGTGACCGATTGGTCTGATGTAGCCAGCCGCGTCCAATTTTCGCGAATCACGCCACAGGCGCGGCTCGACTGCTCAATGCCCACCACTGCCGCCGCTCCACGACACAGCGCTTCGGCTCCCATTGAGCCACTGCCGCTGCAGAGATCAAGCCAACGACAGCCCGCCACGCGCCCCTGCCAGATGTTGAACAACGCCTCACGCACCCGCGATGGCGTCGGGCGCGTGGCGAGCCCCGGCAGGGTCTTGAGGGGACGGTTGCCGTAAATGCGAAGGCTCATCGGGTTGCAGTGGCAGACGCCAGTTGCGCAGCGTTGACCAGCGCCACAAAATTCGCCAGAATTTGCAGCCCCGCCGTAGAAGATTTTTCAGGATGAAACTGCACGGCCATGAGGTTATCGCGGGCGATCGCCGCTGTCACCGTTTGGCTCCCGTGGGTAATCGTGGCGGCATTCATGTCTGCATCTGCAGGCGCGGCATAAAATGAATGCACAAAATACATCCAGGGATCGACGGGGAGCTTGCGCCACAGCGCCAGAGCAGGCTGCGTCATCTGCAACTGATTCCAGCCCATGTGGGGAATGGTGATGCCGGGTTCTGGACGGAATCGCTGCACCATGCCAGGCACAACGCCCAAGCCGAGCTCATGGCCTTCTTCGCTGCCGTCTAATAAAATTTGCAAGCCTAGACAAATGCCCAGAAACGGTGTGCCGCTGGCGATCACATCTCGCAAGGGTTGGATGAGGTCGCGCGATCGCAAATGCTGAATGGCAGGGTCAAACGCGCCGACCCCCGGCAACACAACCGCATCTGCATGCAGCAGTTCGTTTGCAGAATCCGTCACGATGGGAGATGCCCCAGCCTGCTCTAGCCCTTTGCAGGCGGAATGCAGGTTGCCCATGTCATAGTCTACGACTGCAATGCGTGCCATGTTATTCTCCAGTGCTCGCCTAGAAGCCACTATTGTATCGTTTTGTCTTGCCATTACTGGCCGTCCCAAATGAATCCCCAAGCAGGATAGAAGGTGTGAGGTGCAAAGTATGAGATGCAAGGTTGAAGGCATCCCGTAAACCGTATCTCCTGCACCGTAAACCTCAAACCCTATCCTTTGAATCCTTACCTGAAACTGTATACCCTCCCCCTCACTCTGTCTCCCCAACGCTCTCTTACGACATCGGTTCTTCTTCCGATACCCAGTCGGCCACTGCGTCCCAGCCTAGCCCCCGACGCACAGCCCAGGGCTCATTTCCGGTTAGATCAAGCACGGTAGACACCTGCCATTCCATCGGCAGATCGTTATCAATGATAATATCGACGCGGTTTTCCAACTCGTCAAATAGCTCTGCTTTTGACAGGTAGCGCTCCTCCGTATCCAAGCTAGAGGCGGCTGACGTTGAGATGATGGGGCGATCGAGCGCGCTGAGCAGCGCCTGACTAATCGCATGGTCGGGCACACGAATGCCTGTGGTGCGCCGCTTGGGTTCCATCACCAGCTTGGGCACAAGTTTAGTGGCGGGCAGCAAGAAGGTGTAGGGGCCGGGGATCAACCGCTTGAGCAGCCGATAGGCCGGATCGCTGACGTAGGCGTAGCTGGCAATGTTAGAAAGCGACGAGCAAAGGAAGGTCAGGGGTTTGTCGTTTGCTAGGCGCTTGATGCTGCGGACGCGGTCGATGGCGGGCTTAGAGTTTAGGTCGCAGCCGATGGCATAAACCGTATCCGTGGGGTAGAGCATCACGGCTCCCTGCCGCAATGCGGCGCAGATTTGATCGACGTTGCGCGTTTGTGGATCTTTGGGATGCAGGCTGTAGACCTTTGCCATCGAACTTAATAGATAAGAAACTTACAATTAAAAGCGTAAGCGCGAAGCCATGCAGATGCGAAGCCATCCTCGATTTGCATAGCTTGAGGCTGTATCGCTTGGCACGTTCTCTGATCTTAGACTGGGATGGGCGATCGCCGCTTGCTATTCTGCGGCAGGGGGGTTACACCTTGCCTTTGATGGTGCGATTCACTATCCCTCAACACACAGGGTTTATGGGTATGACTAAACTGGCCTATCTCGATTGCCCGACGGGTCTTGCGGGCGATATGTGCCTGGGGGCACTGGTTCATGCTGGCGTGCCGCTGGACTATATTGTGCAACAGCTGCGGCGGTTGAGCGTGGGGCAAGAGTTTGAGCTGCGGGTAGAATCGGTGCTGCGAAACGGGCAGGCGGCAACGAAGGTGCATGTGGAGTTGCTGAAAGCGGCAGGGATGGTTGATCCGCCCAATTGGGAGGCGGGGGTCGACCCACACTATACCTTTGTGCATGAGCAATCCCATGCGGCGACTCAGGCTGAATCGACTCACACGACAACCGGGGCGATCGCCCATTCCCACACTCACGCCCACTCCCATTCCCATACTCACGCCCACGCGCATTCTAACGGCGCAGAGGCGGCTCATACCCACACGCGCACCCTCGCCGATATTGCAGCGTTGATTCGCGCAGGCCACCTGCCCGCCCAGGTAGAGGCCTGGAGTTTGGCCATTTTTCAGCAACTTGCTGAGGCAGAGGGCACAGTGCATGGCAAAGCCGCAGATCAGATTCACTTTCACGAAGTGGGCGCAACAGATGCCCTAGTGGATGTGGTGGGCACCTGCTTGGGGCTAGACTGGCTGGGCATTGAGGCGATCTACTGCTCGGCCTTGCCAGTGGGCGGTGGCACCCTGTGGGCGGCGCATGGGCGCATTCCGGTACCGGCCCCGGCGGTGCTGAAACTGTTTGAAATGCGCCAGGTTCCGATTTATAGCAATGGCATTGAGCGGGAGTTGGTCACCCCGACGGGGGCGGCGATCGCCACCACACTAGCGCAGGACTTTGGAGCCCCCCCGCCCATGCGGCTCCAGGGCATTGGCTTGGGGGCAGGCTCGCGCGATCTGCAAATTCCCAATATTTTGCGGCTATGGATTGGCGAATCTGATGAACCGAGGGGCGATCGCCCCCACACAGCACGGCACCCGCATGTCCATCCGCACCCCACCCCACCAGAGCCGCAATCCACCGATCGCTCTAACACCGCATTCCCAGACACCCCAATCCCAGATCCCAGCTCAGAATCAGATGTGGACTTAGGGTCAACCCCCAGCCCAGCCTCAAAAGAGACAGCCGCAACCGCACCCCAAACGGTGATTGTATTAGAAACACAGATTGATGATGTCACCCCCCAGGCGATCGCCTATGCCACGGCCACCCTGCTCAGCCAGGGCGCGCTCGACGTATTTACCCAACCCGTCACGATGAAAAAATCGCGGCTGGGCACGCTCATCACCGTCATTTGCCTGCCTGATCAGGCCAACACCTGCGAGCGCATTTTGTTTGAAGAAACCACCACTCTGGGGATTCGCCGCTCCGTCCAACAGCGCACCATCCTAGATCGGGCGATTCAGTCCATTCACTTGCCCTACGGCACCGTGCGGGTCAAGGTAGCGAGGCATCCCAACAGCGGCGAACTTCTCAACGCGCATCCAGAATATGACGACTGCGCGCAGCTCGCCCAAGCCACGCAGTTACCGTGGCTCACCATCCATCGCGATGCACTTCAGACTTGGCAACAGCAGCTTGGGATAGAACACAAGGTTGTCTCGCCGTAGTGCCAAAACCATAAACGCTAAGGTGTAGCAGAAATGCGTAAAGACGACTCTCTGCCCTAGTTGTTCTAATGGGTAGGGGCGATCGCCGCTTCGATCACATCTGCAGCAGCGATAACACCGCCACACTGCCGAATCTCAGCTTGCATCCGAGCGGCATGCTCACGATAGGACGGCTCGGCCAACACCGCCTCCACAGCAGCACGGAGCTTCGGCACCGTCAATTTTGCAAGGGGAACAACCTCTCCGGCTCCGGTTTGGGCCAGTCGAGCAGCAATTCCTGGCTGTTCATTCGTAATGGGAATGGCAACCAACGGCACACCACAACTCAACGCGCCAATCACAGTATTCATCCCGGCATGGGTAATGACCAACGATGATCGACGAATCAGCTGTTGGTGAGGAGCATAGGCCACTACTAGCGGTGAACCAGGTAACTTCAGCGTTGCGACCTCTCGATTGGGATCACCTAAAGAAATGACCAGCTGAGCATCCAGACCCAAACAGGCGTCTGCAATCGCTTCAAAAAGCTTCCAATTGCGGTTTTGTAGCGTACCTAAAGAGGCATAAATTAAGGGCTTTGAGGTCAGCTGCTCAAAGGGAAACGCAGAGCTATCAAAGGCGACTGGCTCCGAACTTTGGGGGTCTAGCAATGGCCCCGTATAGTGAAAGCAGGCGGGCAACTGCTTGCGGGGAAAATCAAAGCCAGCCGGAAGTTGACAGATTTGTGCTAGCTGAGAATAGGCATCCTCCCGATAGCGGTGAGGCGAGAGGTGCCACCGTTGCCGCTGCTGCACCACAGTCCTCCAGATTGAACGCGTGAGATATGCAATCAGCCTGTTTCCTAGTCGGTTCCGCACCCTGGCCCAGCGGGTATCTTGGTAGCGCCAGTGGGTGAAATAAGGCGGAATCCCAGGCTCGCGATTGATTAAAAGTGCATTGCACACGGTGACAAAGGGTAGATTGAGATAATCGGCCACAGTACCCATAGCCGTTGTCACCTGATCTATGATCAAGGCTTCAACTCCGGCTAACTGAATCGCTGCAGGTGCCCGTTGAAATAGCATTTCTGCTTCTTGTTGAAAACATTGAATCGAAAATTTTAGCCCTGCTAGTCCGTCCATAGTTCCTAGTTGAGCGTAGATCACTTCAAGGGCGCCGGGGGGAAATTCCTCAGCTCCAATTTCAAAAAACTCTAGTCCAGATCGAGCCATTTTGAGTCGCACATCGGGCACGCCAAATAAAGTAACTCGATGACCTCGGCGTAATAGCTCACGACTCAAATTACCCATAGGGTTGAGATGGCCGATCGCTCCAGGACAAAACACACCAAAATGCGTCATTGGATTTTCTCTTAGCGAGATCTATCAGCTTCCACATGGTATAGCAACAGCGGCGTACCCACCCAAAACGGTTTGATAGAGTGCTGGAAGCGCTGTTAATGGATTAAGTGTTTTGGCACCCTCGTGCTGCGTGGACCTCAAAGCATCAATGGTTCTCAAGTCCGTTTTAGAACCCCCTGAAACCTTGATTTTGCATACGAAGGAATCTGGGTTTGACCGAGCTTTAACCCATGCCCTAGTCCACTCGACAGTTGCAGGATCTAAACATGAGTTTGAGATCTGCTCAAACACTGCCTAACTCGAATGGAGGTGATCCGAGGTTTCTGCTATCACCGCAATGACCAACGAGCTAAAGCCAACGAGGTGACAGAAAAACCGAGCCAAGTGTGAATATTCCCATTGAATACGAAGTTGCTCCCAGTTGGGCGGAATAGACTCTGGTGTAGCCTCTCTAAACACAGTGTTGACAGGCTCTGTAAACGCAAAAAAGAGGATTGGAAAGGCTAAAAGCACAGCGACAAGACCGATTAGCGTCCATTGAAAAGCCGGTCGGCGCTTGCGGACTAATATCGCGAGGGCGATCGCCGCTAGCGGAGTCGCAACCTCAATGAATGCCCCAATATGAGGCGGGCCAAATGCCCTATACAAACTGTTTTGCACTGTAATGTATAGCTCTGCCGGATACTGCATTTTGGCAGGCAACTCCAAGGCGTGGCAAAATGCCATCCCCAGCGCCAAAGCAGAGAGAAGAATCGTCACAAAGCGCCAGATTTTCAACGTCACCGTAAAACCTCCGTTGCTCAATATCAGTGCCCTTTAAGGCATAACGCTTCAAGCATCTCAGTCATGCTCTGCTCGATTGACCGACCTGCGGTGTCAACCACAATCGAGGCTGTTTGCCACGGCTCATAGGTACGACAGAGCACATCCTTCCATGTGGGGAGCTTTAAGCCAGCAATGTCGGTTGTTCTAGACTCAACTCGGGCCTGGTGCTCCTCAGCATTCGAACAAATAATTTCGATCTCCACAAACGGGTGGTCGGCCAGAACGGCAGTTTCGCGCCAGGCTGCCCGCGTAATGGCTAAAGGGTTGACAGAATCTGCCACTACATCGAGCCCCAAGCGCAGATTATCTAACGCTATACCGTAGGCCACCCCATAGCCTTCCGGGCCGATATCGTCCATATCGGCCTTTCTAATCGCCTGCTCAATCGTATCAATGCGTAGATAAACGGCCCTTTTCTGATTAGCCAGGATAAAAGATAAAGACGATTTTCCAGTTCCTGGGAGACCGCCGAAAATGTAAAGCATGGGTTGTCGCCTAGGTTTCACAGCTTTAATCGTGTTTTATCTCGCAATTGCGCACGACAACCCCGCAGCCAAAAGCCTTGGTCTAACCGTAGGGTGGGCAATGACCACCGGCCTTAATTCAGGGCCATTCCACCCTACGGATCACGCTTAGGCTTTGGGTGATTTGCAATGGTAATTTGCCGTCATAAACTGCTGCCACTGACCGTCATCACCCATGCAAAAGGAGTTCAGTACCCGGTGATCAGGGCTCTTGAATTCGATCACGTCTTTGTACTGGCCCATTTTGCCTTCGCCAGCCATAGAAGGGCCTTCAGAATGCAGGGTGAGCACCCGTTCAGCGGCGTCGAGTTCACCGTCGTAGATCCAGAGGTGGGTCATCATCGACCCTATCCAGGTGCCGACAAAACGCTGCTTTTGGGGGCTGTAGCCGAGGGTCATAATGGTAGTGGCCAGAGTGCCACACATTTCGCCCTGGCCTTCGGCCACCACCCAGAGACCACCTACAGATCTCACGCTCTCTGTGCCCGTGGATGTTTCCATAGGCTGATCGGGTTCTGTCATGCCTTCAACCTCATAGGTCCACTCGCCCAACAGTTGTTGAAGCCACTGGTGTTCTTTTTGGGGCTGTTCTACGGCGGGTTGGGTTTGTTGTGCGTCAGGTGTAGTAGTCATTAGATCTCTCCATGAGTTATTGCTTTTGAGGGCTAATGGCTGCATGTCATCGCTGGATATGACCTACAGAAGCCCGATTAATGCTGTGAAGAACTAAGTTCTGTGTAGGGGATTTTTGGAGAACGGCTTCTCCCAAGGTGGGCACTGCCCTAATCCAGGTTCCTCAATCTGGGTCTATTCGCAGTTGATCATCCAGGGAATGCCAAATTTATCGGTTGCCATGCCAAATAGCTGCGCCCAAAAGGTTTTCTCTAGGGGCATTTGAATGGTGCCGCCTTCGGCTAGGGCCTGAAAAATGTGCTCGGCTTTGTCTCGGTCAGGAATTTGCAGCGAAACTGAAAAGCCTTTGGGCGCATCGTACTGCCCTGGGGGGCAGTCAGACCCCATAATCGCCCAGTCACCTAGGGTTAGCTGGGTGTGCATGATTTTGTTGGCAAACTCGGGGGGCACTTCACTCTCGGCGGGGGAACCAGCGAAGGTCATCATATCGCCTAGCTCCCCACCTAAAACCTGGTGATAAAACTTGAAGGCGGCTTCGCATTGGCCATCGAACATCAGGTAAGGATTAACTTGCATAACGGTCTCCGTGAATAAAAGAACTACATCGAACAAAGGGCAACGACTTGGGAACAATCCTGGGCTGTCTCTAGAGTGAACGGGGCTAACGTTCATTGTTGGCTCTACCCATTAGTCGAACGGGGGGGCGCGAAATCGACAGGGAGGCTAATGGTTTTGCGGTAATTTGTGTCTTTTGCCTACGCCTGTGGGGGTGCGTTGCTCCAGGGGTCGTAGGTGCCAAAATTCCACAGATATCCCTCTGGGTCGCGGCAAGAGTAGTCGCGCCCGCCGTAGTCTTGGTCTTGGATCTCCATAACGATTTCGGCTCCAGCGGCGATCGCACGGTTATAGTGCTGATCCACCTTATCCACCAGAATATAAGGACTCTGGCAGACCACAGATCCAACCCGGCTGGGCGGCTGCTGGAGTTGACCAAACAGGTCATCGCGGACGGAACCCAGCATGACCATGCCGTTGCCAAAGGTGAGTTCGGCATGGGCAATGGTGTTGTTTTCGCCGGGCACCACTCGGTGCTGCTCAAAGCCAAAAGCCTTGCATAGCCACTCAATAGCCGCTGCCGCATCGTCATACCGCAGGGTTGGAATAATGGTTGCTCCCGTTTTTTTGGGCGTGCTAGTCATAATTAGTTACCTCATTAAATGAGACTTATTTAGCGATCAAACGAGGCGGCCGGATACAGGGTTAGGTACTGTTGTAGGCTGGCTCCATAAATCTCAGTTGATTACCGTCGGGGTCAGCAATGGTCATTTGGCAAAAGCCTAGGTCGTTGTTGGGTGAAACAGTTATGGGTACACCCCGTTCGAGGAATTCCTGATACCAGGTTTCTACTTCTGGAACGACAAAATGAACCAAGCCGCCAACTTGGCAGTCTCCTGTGTGCTCTGATAGGTAAAGCCGCATGCGATCGCACACCACCGACATAAACACCGGAAAATGCGGTTCAAAGCGGTGCTCCCACTCCAGCTCAAAACCAAGCTGGTCGAGATAAAACGCTTTGCTGCGCTCATACTGGGTAATACGCAGCGCCGGAATAACGCGTTGTTCAGGAAGGGACATGGGCAGTGCTTTCCACTGATGTCACGTTGGCCCAATCAGTGCGACCTAGGCGATAGACCGCGCAATCGTCATCGCCAAAGCGGCGATGCTCCAGAAATTTGAACCCCAGGCGCTCATAAAAGCGGTGGGCGCGGATGTTGCTGTCTAGCGGGTCAATCAGCACCGCAGTGACTTGGGGGTCGGCAAAGCAGCAGGCGAGGGCCAGCCGCATCATGGCAGTGCCATAGCCTTTGCCTAGTTCGGTGGGTTCGCCAATCCAGATATCGATCGCCCGCAAATTGGCAGGCACTTCGCCCCAGTAGTGGCTGTCTTCTTGAGCCGGGTCAATAATTTGAATAAAGCCAATGGGGCGACCCTCAAGCTCAGTGATTAGCTGCTCGCGCCAGGTGGGGGCGCGGGGCAGTTCCACTTCCCACTCCCAGTCGTCAGCACCGTGGCTAGCGATAATGTGGGGTTGCTTTTCCCAGCCTCGCAGCAGGGCGGCATCAGCGGGAGAAGCGGGCCGAAGCGATATCGCGTTGAACTCAGGCATGGGTATAACCTGCGTGATAAGCACTAATCAGCAACGTGGCTATTTTAGTACGTATATACTATTATCTGCGAGGACGAAATTATTCTTTACGGTGCTCTTTAGGGTGCAAGAATGGGGGCAGAACTTCATAGTGCAATTCCACAAAATTGTGCCCGTAGGGTTTGGCTGATAACAGCTTCAGCGGCGGCTCGATCTGGCTCGGGAACAGCGGTGCGCCGCTGCCCAAGGTGACAGAGGCCACCTGCACCACCAGTTCATTGAGTAGCCCACAGTCGTAGAACTGGCCTGCCAGATCATCCCCACCCCGTCTAGAAACTGATCAAACGTATTTGGCTCTAGCTCACCAAACTGAAATAGCCAGTTCAGGGAGTGATTTTGATCGGCAATGAAGCCGTCAAGGCTAGTCGCTGTGTAATAGATTGTTGCCATGGTGTTGTCATGGAGCTTCTACGGCTGCTCTAAGTCACCGCCAAAACCAGCAATACCACCAGGCAAGTGAATTGAACTCCCAAGCTGATTAACCGACCCATCGGGTTCAGCCCAGCAATATGAATAGCGGAATGCACCAACCGCGCTGCAATGTATATCGCAACAAGCCAGCTAATCACTGGGCTAGCTGCTTCTCGCACCGTTAGTAGAAACACGACGCCCAGGTATAGGGGCAGGTTTTCCACCAAGTTTGCCTGAGCGCGGTAGAGTCGCCACAGCAGACTGGCATTGTCGGGCGTTCCAAAGTCTTTGGGTGACCCACCCGCCGAAAGGTGACGGATTCTGACCGCTAGCAACAGGACGACGACGGCGATCGTCCACAGAATAAAAATGACCAGCCCCCATAGGGGCACCGTCATAGCTGAAACAGGCATCATGTCTCCTTCTAGCAGTGAGGGGCGGTTAAACATCCACGATCATTTCGAAGCCGCCATAGATTAGGCGGTGGCCATCAAAGGGCATAGCAGCAGATGGATTTTTCTCCGGTTGCAGGCGTGGATCGGCCATGACCTTCTTCATGCCGTCATCTCTGACTTGGCGGGAGGGCCAGAGAATCCACGAGAAGCAGACGGTTTCATCGGCCTGGCGCTTGACCGCCATGGGAAACGAGGTCACGTCGCCCTCGGGAACATCGTCGCCCCAGCATTCAACCAGTTTGAGTGCACCATGCTCTTTGAAAACAGCCGCCACCGTCTCGGCGTGTTGCCGATAGCGCTCTTTGTTGGCGGTAGGTACGGCTAATACAAACCCGTCTACGTAGGTCATTGCAGGATCTCCCAATTACGTAAGTGTTCTGAATTGACTCCAAAGTTCACGTCGCAAGGTATAGGGTGTAGGTTTACGGCCTGCCTTGAACCGTATACCGCAGACTCTAGACTCTGGGCCGTTAAAGGCTATTTGACCAATTGGTAGGACGATCTAGGCGTTGCCTGTCAACACAGGGGTTTCTATGAGCAGGGCTTCTAAACGGTTGAGGGTGTCTCTGAGGCCCGTTTCCATGCCGTGCTGAAGGTCGGCGTCGCGGTGGGCGGCGGCAGCGTACTGAACGAGAATCTGGAGGGTGGTGGTGCCGTCGCACTCGGTGAGGGTGAGGGTGTTGATGTGGTCACTGTCGGGCACCCATTCATAACGCTCAGTGGCGACTAGGCGATCGCACGGAGTAACTTCCAAATATTCGCCAGATAGCGCCATATCGCCGCTAGGGTTTTGCAAGACGTAGCGCCAGGTGCCCCCCACCCGCAGGTCGATGGTGCACTCAGTCATGGGCATGTCGCCGCAGCCAAACCAGCGCTGAACATGCTGGGGCTGGGTCCAGGCGTTCCACACTTGGGGGCGTGGGGCACGGAAGCTGCGGGTGAGAATGAGGTCGCGATCGCCCACCAGCGACATCCCCAGCCCATGGCCTGGCTGGGCACCCAGGCGCTCTAGATGCTCGGTCATGCAGTCGAGACTGGAGTGCCATCCGGCCACCACGCCCATGGCTTCGTGCTTGCGGCGGTCTTCCACGGTGGGGTGCAGGATTTCCAGGGTGAGTTTAGTTTGGTGACCCAAATCTTCAAACAGCGTCGTCATCACCATGCCCTGAGGCAGATCGGCATCGATGAGAGTGTCGTAGCCCTCGCCAAACTCGTCGGTGGAGACGATGCGTTCAGGCGGCACCACCTCTTTGAATACACCTTTGGCGGGGTATTCAGTGCCGTCGGGGCCAATCATGACGTAGCGTGACTGTCCGCCGGGGCGCAGATCCATCTCATCTACACGGGTGGTAAAGCCTCTTGGCCCCCACCACTGAGCAATGTGATTTGGGTCTGTCCACACCTGCCAGACCAAGTCGCGGGGGGCGTTGAACACGCGGGTGATCACCAGGGTGCGATCGGCGCGATCGCCCAGGTCAGAGGGTGTTGCATGAGTCATCGGGATTCTCCTGAGAGTGGGTGTTGGCCTGAAGCTGGTTCAGGTAGTCATCTAGGCGATCGAGGTTCTCCTCCCAAAACTGGCGATAGTGATCGATCCAACCGGCGGCATCCTTCAACGGGTCGGCCTCTAGGCGACAGGGTCGCCACTGAGCTTCTCGACTGCGGGTAATCAGCCCGGCCCGTTCTAGCACTTTGAGGTGCTTAGAGATAGCGGGCAGGCTCATGTGAAAGGGTTGAGCGATTTCAGTGACTGAGGCCTCGCCTTGGGTGAGTTGGGCCAAAATGGCACGCCGGGTAGGGTCTGCCAGGGCTGCAAACGTGATGCTGAGTTGGTCGGTGGGCATTCGGTTGTATTTAACTGCGCAGTTAATTAACTTATAGGTTAAATGTACTAAATGAGGATGTCAATGGGGTGGGATTTTTCTGTACAAACCTTTACATTTCAAGTGATCGCCGTCTGTAGTCTGTAGTCTGTGGAGGGGCTAGAGGGCGAGGGTCAGCAGGGTTGCTGCACCAAGGGCTGCAATGGTACGAACGTGGTTCCATAGTGTCCAGTGGGTTAGGTATTTAGCCCAGAGGGTTACGCCTGCGGGGCTGTCTGGGGTGACGGTTGCTAGAGCGTCGTTGAGCGGCACGTTAAACGCAAGGGTGACCCCAATAGAGCCGAGTAGGTAGAGCAGGCTGCCCAGCAGCATCCACCGGGCACCGGGTTGCTGACTATTGACCCCAGCGGCGATCGCCCACACCAGACAGGCCCCTGCCGTGCCAAACAGCACGCCCATAAACCAGGGGTTGATCACAGTGAGGTTGATCGACTGCATGGCGGCGATGCCCTGAGCGGGGGGTTGCTGGCCTAGGGCTTTCATCACAAACGTGGAAAAAGCGAAGAAGACTCCGGCAACCAGCCCACAGCCCAAGGCGGTACAGAGTTTGAGGGCGAATAACCCGGTATCAGTGAGGGGCATGCTATCTCCTAAAAGGTCGGGCAGAGGTTGGGCAAAGGTAGAAACGTAGGGGTGGGGCGATCGCCTGAACGACGGGTTGTGCCCATCGCACCCACCCTTCTCTATCAACGCTCACATCACGCGGCAGCCAGTTCGGCTAGCTGGGTCTGGGCTGCCGCAATGGATGCGGCCAAACTTTCGCTGCTGTGCTCCTCATTTTCCACATGAATGAAGGTGATATTGGTAATGCCAATGAATCCGAAAACTACCCGTAAGTACGGATCTTGATGATTCATATGGCCGTAACGCTCGCCGGGGCCAAAGCCGGAGCCGCCTCGGGCCGTGATCACAAACATTTTTTTGCCGTGGAGCAGGGGTTTGTAGGGGTCTTCGGCATCCGCAGGGTCGATAGCGAAGGTGCGGCCCATGCGCACAATCTGGTCGATATAGGCTTTGAAGGTGCTGGGCACGCTGAAGTTATACATGGGGACGCCGACAATTAGGATATCTGCGGCGATGATTTCGTCGATCAGGCGATCGCTCACCTTTAGCGCTTCTTGCAGATCAGGGGTGTGCTGCTCTGGATCGGTGTAAGCGGCGGCAATCCAAGCCTCATCCACATGGGGCACAGGGTTGCGACCCAAATCGCGATAGGTCACGGTGTCATGGGGATGATTCTGTTTCCAGGCTTCGACAAATTCGCGGGTCATGCGGCGAGAGTGCGATCGCTCTCCTCTGGGGCTAGAGTCAAGGTGCAATAGATGAGCCATAAGTGGTTCCAAATTCATCACCCTGACAGCTTAGGAAAGCGGTAAGCGGTCAGCTATCAGATTCCTGCCCCATTGTTAAAATCTTGCGGTTAATGATTCAGGAGCCGGGTCAAGTCTCTACAAAAGTTTCTACAATCGGTGATGTTCTAGACCTGTGGTCAGGGTTGCTAAACTGCCTAAGGCTTAGGGCATTCAGAATTATCATCCACATGTCTACAACACGACCCTACAATCGAACTCAGACCACTTCAGACGAACGACTCGTTCAACTGTCGCGTTAATTGAAACCACTAAACAGCTAATGGCATGGCACCCTGACTCAGCACATCTGCCACGCCACGCCATCCAGCAACACCGCCAGCGATATCTCAGGGTTACGGCATGAACACAATCTCCGCCTCTCAAACTGTGTTGACTCACGAACTCGCCTTCGCCGATCAGGGCAAGGGTTGGCGCACGATTGAAGTCGAGCAAGTCCAGTATCCGGCTGGTGAGGGAACTTGCCACTTTGGCGATCGCCACGTTCTTTGCCTTTCCTTATCGCCACGCCCCGTCCGCATGCTGCAATTTCGAGAGAACAAGACCCACACCGGGCTATACAGAAAAGGAGATATCTCACTGAATCCGGCAGATATTCCGTTGTTTGCGCGTTGGGATCAAGCGGATCACTATGTCCAAATTCAAATTGGGGCTCAGTTTCTCCAACACGTTGCACAAGAAACCTTCGATCACGTTCCCCAACGACTTGAGATCATTCCAGAATTTCAAATTCGCGATCCTCAGATTGAAGCTATCGGCCTGCTGCTGTTAGACGAACTGACCCGCGACAAAACCGGAAGCCAACTCTACATCGACTCCCTCGCTAACGTCTTAGCGGTGCATTTGCTCAGGCAATACACCTCAACTCACCCCCGCCGCCTGTCTTCACACCCAGGCGGCCTGACGCAGCGTCAACTCCTGCGCGTTCTAGACTACATTCATGAGCATTTGGATCAAGCGATTAAACTCGCTGATTTAGCTCATCTGCTCGGCATTAGCCACTTCCATTTCAGCCGCATGTTTAAGCAATCAACCGGCGTAGCGCCCTATCAGTATTTGCTTCTGCAACGCGTAGAACGGGCAAAACAGTTGCTCACACACACCGATCAATCCATTGTGGACATTGCGTTTCAATGCGGGTTCAATAGCCATAGCCACTTGAGCAAGCAGTTTCGGCAACTCACTGGCACCACTCCCACCGCGTTTAGAGCAACCCATCGCCACAGCCAGTTTGCATAGGAGTCAGTTTGCATAGACGATAGGTTGATTGAAACACGGTGGTGAATCCGCTGCTTTGTGCAAGTTTCACCACAGGGGTTTGAGATCGCGGCACGGGTGGGGCGATCGCCCGCATAATGCCACCAGACCTATCGTGCGGCCACCAACGGCGCTACAACATTCTGTTCCTTCCGCACCGATTGCCCGGTCAGCAGTTCCACCACATCCATGCCATTGCCGATCACACCTGGAACACTGGGATAGCCTGCGCTAGCCCCAACCAAGAAGAGATTAGATAACTCAGTGGAATAGCCTAACCGATTCAGCCCGACCTGCGCGGGAATGAGCTTCGCACCGTAGATATTGCCCTGGGGCTGCCCCAGGTAAAACTCGCTGGTGGTCGGTGTTCCATACACTTTCATGCGCACATAGGCATCGATATCGGGAATCAAATCCTGCACGCTGACCATGAGTTGCTTATAGATCTCGCGCTTTTTGGCTTTATAGGCTTTGAGATCGGTAGTGTGAAGCTGCTCAAACGGTTCATAGGGGCAGACGGTGGCAATCTCAAGCACATGATGCCCGTCAGGCGCCATTCCCGGTTCGCGAGATTTCATCGTGGGGCAAGAGATAAAGATCCACGGATGGCTCAGATCGCCCTGGAGCTGTTTCTGATATTCCCGGTTTAGATCACCAGTCGGATAGTACCAAACATTCCAATTGCCCAGCCCATAGCGGTCTGGCTTAAATCGACTATCCAACCCCAGATAGATATTAAAGGCACTCGCTGAGTAGGCGTAGCCCGTCAGCCGTTGATGCTCTTGGGGACTCAGCGCATCGGAACTGTGCATCAATTGCGCCGTGAGCTTTGGATCAAGGTCGCTGATATAGGCCTGCTTCGCATGGTAAATGTCTCCGTCGGTGGTGACCACATGTTGCACTTGGCGATCGCACACCTCAATATGATTCACCGGGGTCGACAACCGCAGAACGCCACCGCGAGATGTGATGGCTTCAACGATAGAATCCACTAAATGTTTAAAGTGATGAGTTGGATAATAGGCTCCTTCTGAATAGTCCCAGGTGAGCGCCATATGCGTCAGCAGCGCAATTTCGTTAGGGGGCAGAGCATAATCGCCACTTTGCCCAGCCAATAGATTTTGCAACTTGGGTGAAAGTCCCACATGGTTATACAGGTCTTGTAATGTCCAATTCCGCTTTGAGAATAAGTTCCAATATTTAGGCAACTTCAACCAATCTGTCCACTTTTGGGCATACCACCGCACCTCATGCGTGAGGCTGTGCACCTCTTGATGCAACTGCTGAATTTCATCACAGTAGCGGTTAATAGCCACCTGCTCATCGGGAAATGTGATCAGCAGACGAGCCCGCAAGGTGTCCCATCCTAAGGGAATCTTGAAGTCTACCTCGGGGGTAATCACGCGATCGATACAGTCGGGATCTAACGAGTTAAATGAAACCGTGCAATCTAAATAGCGAAGGAATTGATCGATCGTTTGCCCCGGCCCACATTGTGAGATGTAGTGCACATCGGCACAGAAGCGATACTCCCCATAATCAAAGGTGTGGCAACACCCCCCCGGCAAATAATGTTTTTCTAAAACGACTACCTCATGTCCCTGACGCGCGAGGCAAGCCGCCGCAGACAGCCCACCCAGCCCAGCCCCCAAAATGACATAGTCAAAGCTTTTCATGGCTCACCTCCCGCAATTGCGGCGTTCTAAACTCATGTCATAAGTTAAGAAAATCGATAGATAGTCAAACAATGATTGGGTGGAGCAAGAACCGCACTTACTCTCCACAACATCATGTCTTGATCTAGACTGATCAGAACATCAAGAGAGTAGTTGATTTGAAGTTTGCAACCGACCGAGCGATGCAGGGTTAGGCATCGCTTACTGTCATTAAGCCAAGTGAATTGAAGCCATTGGTAGAGTGTCCCTCCTTCAGAAGTTTAACTATACGTTCAACGGTCTTTGTGAAGTGGAGTTGACCGAGGATGAGAGCGACCCTTCTGTACGGGCGATCGCACTATTTTGAGCTCCATCGCGCTCTTCGCCATATAGAACTCAATGAAGTGTCGTGCTATAGAAACATTGTTATCCGGCTAATGGCTTTATTCTCTATTTCTACATATTTCCTAACACGATCGGTGATGCATTGACAGGATTAGCTGGGGATTGCGTGGGCGGTTTTGCCAACGTCGTACTGTCCCATCCAGAACATGGAGAATGGACTCTACTATCGAGCACCAGAACACAGCACCGATTACTCACCAAACTATTAATTAGACGATTAGTTAGGCACCCGATTAGAACAGGTCTGTTATCGG
Organism: Kaiparowitsia implicata GSE-PSE-MK54-09C; assembly: GCA_019359435.1. Lineage (GTDB taxonomy): Bacteria > Cyanobacteriota > Cyanobacteriia > Elainellales > Elainellaceae > Kaiparowitsia > Kaiparowitsia implicata. The sequence continues at coordinate 21,281 of JAHHHI010000090.1, read as the reverse complement.
GTAACCCTAAACAAATAAGTATGCTAAGCGATAGGAACAAAGCCCAAGGTGCATCCCACTCCCAGGGTGAGAGTGGGACTTTGAATCCGGCTCCCCTTCTCCCAAAATGGGAGAAGGGATTGGGGGATGTAGAGCTATGCTCTTCCTTCGGGGTGGGCAAACTTGCAAAACTGGGATGCACTCAAAGCCCACACCACTCAGTATCCTGAGCTTGTCCTTTCTTGTCTTGTCCTTACATTAAGACCATTAACTGTTAGCGAATTAAGGGGAGGCGCATTCGATTTTTGACATGCTTGCAAAGCCGCAGCTCAGTTCCTTGAGCGTTCCAATGCACTTGGTCAAACACCTGATGCAAAATGTACAGCCCTCGTCCGCAGTCATCCTGACGGTCTAGGGAGGCGCTGTAGCAATCATTGGCACAGCAGTCATTGGGTTCAAACCCCAACCCTTGATCTGCAATGATCCACCAGTATTCGTCTTCTAGAATAAAAAACTCAACCGCAACCGTTTTATGGGGGTCTAAATCATTGCCGTGCTTGGCTGCATTCACCAATGCTTCTTGTAAGCCCAGTCGAACTTCTGCCCGCCAGCGCGCGGGCACATCGACCATAACAAGGTCGAGCACAGGACCCAGATGCAAGGTGGAAGCAAAACTTACGGTGCCCCACTTGCGTCCCACTGACCGAGGAGTGATTGCTGTCACGCAGGAAACCCCATTAGGTTCAAATGGATAGGAAGATAAGCCCAAGAATTGAACCTATCAACAACTCGTTGGCGTGTCTTGATCCTATCACAGGATTTTGGTTTTGTACGGTTATCCGACCCTTGCTTGAGGCGCAAAACCCTTGCAGTATCTCAATTTTCTATGGATTGCCCACGCTGCTGATCGAACTTAATTTCTCTACTACTCTAGGCAGAAATTAGGGGAGAGTATGCTGTCGCTCATGCGAATCTCAGGTTCGTCAGGGAGAATGAAAACAACCTTGCCCTTAGCCCTCGTTCACCCACCTTGCCATGTCTCTTCAACCGCCGACTGATTCACCGCCGACTGATTCACTGAATGTGCTGCCGGATGTGCTGTTTCTAGTGCTTGATACTCAACGGCGCGATCGCCTCTCTTGTTATGGCTACGACCAGCCCACCTCGCCCCATCTAGATGCCTTTGCTGCCGATGCCACCCGGTTTGATCGGGCGATCGCCGCGGCCCAATGGACCGTGCCCTCCCATGCCTCGATGTTCACGGGGCTGTATCCGTCAGCCCATGGGGTGCTGCAATCTTATTCAGTGCTGCCAGAGGACATGCCCACCTTGGCCGAGCGACTCCAGGCGGGGGGCTACTACACCGCCGGGTTCTGCAACAATCCGCTCGTGGGTGTGATCAACAATGGCCTGCGGCGAGGGTTTCACAGCTTTTTGAACTATAGCGGGCTGTTGACCTCGCGCCCCAACCAAGCCGGAACGGCGCCCCAATTTTTAGACCGCTATCGCCAATGGTTTAAGCGGCAAGTGGCAGGAGCCCTGAACCAAGTGCAAGATGCCTTTGCCCGCTCAGAAGCTCTGCTAGCGTTGTCGCTTACACCGCTCATGGTGCCCCTCTGGCAAACGGCGCTCAGTTTCAAGGGCAATACCCGTAAATCATTGGAAGATGCAGCCAATCTGCTGATCCACCGTCGGGGCTTGCAGGCGCATCAACCGGCCTTTGCCTTCATCAACCTCATGGGGACTCACATGCCCTATCATCCCCCGCGTGACTACATTGCGCGCTTTGCACCCCATGTGCTGCAGGATCGCGAGGCGCAGCATTACCTGCGGCGGTTTAATGGGGATGTGTATGGCTGGCTGGCCCCGCTCTCTGGTGAGTTAGACGAGCATCAAAAAGCCACCCTAGACGGCATGTATGACGCCGAGGTGGCGCATCAAGATGAGTTGGTGGGGGCGTTTCTTCAGCGATTGCAAGACTCGGGCGCGCTCGACCGAACCTTGGTGGTGATCTGCTCCGATCACGGAGAGCACTTGGGCGAAAAGCAGTTTATGGGCCATTCCATTACGCTCTATAACGAGCTGGTGCGGGTGCCGCTGCTGGTGCGCGACCCTAAAGGTGGGTTTGAGCGGGGTGCAGTTCGGTCGGATGTGGTCTCGACGAGGCGGCTGTTTCATACTGTATTGGCGGCGGCAGGGTTGGCCGATGCGGGAGAAGCGGCGCTGAGTTTGGTGCAGCCTGCGACGGCAGACAATGAGCGAAATCAAGCGTTTTCAGAAGCGATTCCGCCGCAGAATGTGCTGAGCCTGCTGCAAAAGCGCAAGCCGGATCTGGTGGCTGCTCATGCGTGCGATCAGCCGCGCCGCGCCGTCTGGCTGGGCAATCACAAGTTAATTGAAACGGGGAGCGATCGCATAGAGCTATACGATGTCGCGAGCGACCCCAGTGAGGCGCTTAATCTGTGCGATATTTTGCCAGAGAACGTGGAAGTGTTGCAGGACTATCTCCAGCAGTTGGGCAACGTTGCGTTGAACTCGACAGACATGACGTCTGGAGCCAACGCCAAGCATCGCGCGCCTGGATTTGATGATCCGGAGGTGCAGCGTCGCCTGCGCGATTTGGGCTATTTGGAAGATTAGGGCAGATGGTCAATTCCGCACGGCTTTTCAAGGCTGTACTTTCAAGGCTGTATAAACGGGTCTGCTGACCAGTCGGGATGGCTATTGAGCGATGCAGCCGGAAAGCTGCGTAAGGCAATCTGCGAACTATGCACCTAGCACCGAACATGTCAGGATAGAGGCGGTTGAGCGATGAGGTGGTGATGCTGAGTATGCTGACAGATGGTCTAATACGGGTGTTGGGCAGTGGCCTAGCGCTTTATCCTCCCGTTGGCCCCACAATTATAGACATTGGGCCATTTGCGCTGCGGTGGTATGGGCTGCTGATGGCGATCGCCATCATTACAGCGGCTCAAATTGCCAGCGCTCAGGTAGCGCGACAGGGGCAAGACCCCGACGACTTTTGGGACATGCTGATCTGGGTGCTGATCCCCGGCTTTATTGGGGCGCGGCTGTGGTACGTGTTCATCCAATCGCCGCGTACCGAAGGGGGGATTGGCTATTATCTCCGCAACCCCGGCGAAATTTTGCAAGTGTGGACGGGTGGCATCCACATCTTTGGCGGGTTTTTGTTTGGGGCGATCGCCCTTTGGCTCTACTGCCGCATCCGCCATCTGCCCATGCTCCAGTTTTTAGATGCCGTCTGTCTGGGGTTGCCGCTGGCGCAGGCCATTGGGCGCTGGGGCAATTTTATCAATCAGGAACTCTATGGCCCGCCGACCACGCTGCCCTGGGGCTTGCGAATTGACGCCCCACACCGCATCCCGCCCTATAACGACCTCACGCAATACCCTGACAGCACCCGCTTTCATCCCCTGTTTCTCTACGAATCGCTGTGGAATGTTGCCGGGTTCGCGCTGATCTTTTGGATCTCGCGACGATTTAAGGCGCAGCTCAAGCCCGGCGATATCCTGCTGCTGTATTTGATCTGGTATCCTTTTGGCCGCTTTTTTATTGAGTTTCTGCGTACAGATTCGTGGTTTTTCCCCGGTACGCCCTTCAATGTGGTGCATGTGCTGGGGGCGATCGCCGTCATCACCGCCTCCATTTTGCTCTATCGTCGTCATCAAAAATCGGCAGCGTTCCTTCCATAGCGGCTAAATACAGCACGTTGAGGGTTTTGGGGCATCGCGCGACGCACGATGCCCCAAAACCCTCTTACCCCGAACTGACGTTAAAAAAAGTCTGACCACCAAGGGCTTTCGCCTTGCGCATGGATTTGTTTCTTAGGGGTTTGACAAACAGATAAACCCGTTCTGCCTATAATGCGGGCAAAATGAGTTTACGTTGCGTCAGCCCCGTAGCGTAGAGCTGAAATAACGCTAATGAACCCACCTTGACCTTAGATCGATGGCACCTGACGGCAGACCTGATACAGTCAGGGTGACGGCATGAGCACCCCCCTATGGCTTCTCCCCGCTTGGTGATTATTGGGCTAGATTGCATGGAACCATCGCTGGTGTTTAACCGCTGGCGGGATGATTTGCCCAATCTGTCACGGCTGATGGCGCAAGGCAGCTACGGCAAAATGGAGAGCAGTATTCCCGCGATTACGGTGCCAGCGTGGAGCTGCATGATGAGTGGGCGCGACCCGGGTGAGTTGGGGATCTATGGCTTTCGCAATCGGGTGAATCGTGACTATCAACAGATGGCGATCGCCAACAGCAGTTCCGTCCGTTTTCCGCGCCTATGGGACTATCTGGGCGATGCAGGCTGGCGGGTTGCTGCGCTGAGCGTACCAGGCACCTTTCCCCCCAGTCCCGTCAACGGCTCAATGGTGTCCTGCTTTCTCACGCCTAGCACCGACGTGCCCTACACCCATCCCCCCGAACTCGCCGCCCAAATTCAGGCGTGGATGCCCGACTTTTTGCTGGATGTACCCCACTTTCGCTCTGACGACAAAGCCCGCATTCTAGACAATATCTATACCCTGTGCGACCAGCGGTTTACCTTAGCCGCACAGATCATCGCCCAAGACTCACCCGACTTTTTGATGCTGGTCGATATGGGTGTGGATCGCATCCATCACTCGTTTTGGAAGCCGATGGACCCGAGCCATCCTCAACATGAACCGGGGTCGCCCTTTGCCAACGCCATTCACGATTACTATTGCCATGTGGACGGGCGCGTGGGTGAGTTGCTGGCGCAGTGCAGTGATGAGACTGCGGTGCTGGTCGTGTCAGACCACGGGGCACGTCCGCTGCTCGGCGGCATCTGCATTAACCAATGGCTGATGCAGGCCGGCCTGTTAACGCTGAAAGAGACGCCCACTGAGGCCACACCCCTCGACGAGGTGGAGGTGGACTGGAGCCGCACCAAAGCCTGGGGCGCAGGCGGCTACTATGGGCGCGTGTTTGTGAATGTGCAGGGACGCGAACCCCAGGGCATTGTGCCGATGGGGGAGTATGAGCAGACGCGGGCGGAACTGATTGAGCTGTTGGAGGCGATTCCTGACCCGGCGGGCAAACCGCTCAACAACAAGGTCTATACGCCCCAGCAGGTGTATAAAAAGGTGCGCGGCATTGCGCCAGACTTGATTGCGTATTTTGATGAACTGGCTTGGCGATCGGTTGGGACGGTGGGCGGCGGTCTGCACACTGTGGATAACGACACTGGGCCAGATGATGCCAACCATGCCCAATACGGGCTGATGATCTTTCATGACCCAAAGCGTCCCAAGCAGGGGCAAGTGCTAGAAGATGTACAGATTTACGACTTTTTGCCAACGCTGCTGAACTGGGCAGGTCTAGACCTGCCTGCGGGGCTGCGGGGCAAGGTGTTGGGGGTTTGAGGGCAGCGGTAAAGCATTGAGACGAGTTGTGCGCCTTCGCGATATCCCGCTCAATGCTCCGCTCTGGCTGAATGATGAACTATGCGCGGGGCGATCGCACCAACACCGTCATATACTGCCCGTCGATAAACGGCGCAGGGATAATCGGCGTAAACTGCGCTCGATCCGTCGCTACCTTTTTCACATACAGCTCGTTCATTAAGTGGATCACCTGATCCCGCGTGCCGATGATCCAAATTTGCGCATTGCTGTCGCCCTGGTGCGATCGCACCAACGCCTTAATCTCAGAACTCATGGGTTTTGCCTCGCTAATGCGTGTTGTAGAGGAAACGCGCCTGGGGACGTGGTTGACCCAACCACTTGTCAGCATTCGCGAGGCGCTTGATAATCATCAAAGCCTGGCTCCTGCCCACTTCAGGAGTCAGGTCAGCTGGTTAGTGAGTGTGTCCAGCACTCCTAATCAGCGCCCAAAACCCCAAGCGCGCATGTCAGTTATCACCGAAATCAGATTCCGGTATCGCAAAGAATAAACCAAACGATCAAAGAAAACAAGTATTTTCCTCTACATTCTGTAGAGGAAAATACTTATATTTTCACTAGAGATAAAGATTTGTTGAAGCTATCGGCATAGCAACCCTCAGTAGACATACTATACAGAGCAAGATCCGGCTAAACACCTCTATGAGAGTAATTATCACGATCTCGTTCGGCATAACACCCGAATTCTGGTAGATAGCCCGACAGAGTTCAGCATAACACTCCAATTTGGGTGGTTATGCGGATAGTATTCGGTATAACTCCCTCCAGAAGAGGTGATATGAAACTTTGATTCTGGCTAACTACCCTGCTGTGGGATGTTAGACGGAATTTAGGAAAGGGAGTCAGCATAAACAGTAATTATGCTGCAAATTTATAATAGAGACGTGTCAAGACATTAAGTATGCCAATCTCTTTGAGATGAGATGCAGGAGAGATGGATAAAAAGTGCTCACCAAACAAATGCTCAGCCAAGTGCTGGAATTATTTATTTCTATGGGGCACCTCGATTAATTGCCCTTGCGGAGATTCTGGAGGGCTGAAGCCCCTGAAAACACGTTGTCACTCCTAGGAAAATCTGGATTTTTCGAGGTGACCTATGCTGAGGCAGTATTTTTTGACAAGGTACGAGAAGTATGGTTCAAAAGAACACTGAAAGCAAAAAAGCTTCATTACTAATAGGAGTCTTAACCATAATATCTGGTTTAATTGGGACAGGGATTGGAGTAAGTCTACAAGGCTATTGGAGCTCTCAGCTAGAAAGGCAAAAGTTTGAATTTGCGCTAATTCAAAAGGCTTTAGAAACATCGGATAACCAAGAAGCTGCAAAGCAACTATTGTTTCTAGTTGATTCTGGTGTTCTTCAGAGTTTGGATAGCTCAAAGATACGTAGACTAGCTGAGAATCCTGAACAATTACCCATACTGAGAAGCCCAATTGTTGAAAATGCTAGGATCTTTCTACTTGCAGGAACAAACGAGAGAACCAGAGCATTTAATGAATTAAGTTCCGAGTTGATAAAAGCAGGTTTCAATATAGTTGGCTCAAGGCAACTCGATGATCCAGAACGACCAAACGAACCTGAAGTTAGATATTTCAACTCAACAGATAGGGAGCAAGCTGAAATAATTGCCGAATTTGTACAATCTCAATTGTTGAACCAGGCTGTCAGAGCTAACTTTTATCAAGATTCTACTGCTAAACCTGGGTATATTGAAATTTGGCTAGGAAGGTAGCTTACTTGTATTAGTAGGTGAATTGTAGCAGCATAACAATTATGCTGCACCGGAACGTATCAGGTTGGCTATTGAAGTAGTAAAAGTTATTTGCGTCCGTTGAGCTTTACCGTTAGCCGCTGTAGCAAGCCTTGAGTGGCGCAGAAAACCTTTTGAGTCTCGTATTTGAATGCGATCGCCGCTTTCGTAGAATGTGTTAGCGCAGCTAACGCATCAACTGAAACTCACTCATCCCCAACATCGACAGGTGAAATCATCATTTCTTTCAATCCCCAATCAATCAGATAAACCCTTTCTGCCACATACCGACCAAAACTAGTAGTAGCATTTTGGTTGGTACTACTCTTCTTCCTGTAATCTGAATGACCTTTTAGTTAATTTTTGAGATATTGGTTTTTAACGAGAAATAATTTTGAATGCTGGTTCCAAACGCTGAGCAAGCGGTTGTTGATATTCGTAAACTGCGAGACTACTGTCTTAATCCAGAGCATGATGACGGAAAGCATAAAGCTCGGCTCTTTTCATCAATTTTGGGTATGGCAGCTAGCGATGCTGAGAAGTTGCGCCAAATTCTGCTTGAAGTCGTCAAAACTCACGAAGCACAGTTAGGAAGACAAGATGAGTTTGGGCAACGCTACACCTTAGACTTCATAATCGAATGGCAAAATAGAAGTGCAACCCTTCGGAGTGGTTGGATCATCGAGCATGATTCAGAGACGCCAAGATTAACGACCTGCTACCCTTTGTAGTTCAGTGGAGGTATTGAGCGAATGAGTAATGCTAAGTTACTGGATGTTGTAGCCTTGACGGTTGATCTTCCCCAATACAATTTGTGGCGTGGACAAGTTGGTACAGTGGTTGAGACGTTGGCGAATGGCACAGCATTTGAAGTTGAATTCAGTGATCGTGACGGACGCACTTACGAATCTGTGGGGTTACGTCCAGAGCAAATCATGGTTTTGCGGTTTGAGCCAGCGTCACCGGAAACAACGCCTGAAGCAGTCACGGTGTAAGTGGCATAACCACCCGGTTGGAGCGGACTTGCAAGGTTGGTCAATGTTGCGGCGGAGATTATTGGTAGCCGCTCAACCGGAACGTTAGCCGCTGTAGCAAGCCTTGAGTGGCGCAGAAAACCTTTTGAGTCTCGTATTTGAGTGCGATCGCCGCTTTCGTAGGATGTGTTGGCATAGCGTAATGCACCAACTGAAACTCACTCATCCCCAACATCGACAGGTGAAATCATCATTTCTTTCAATCCCCAATCAACTGGGGTAGACCCCTTCTGCAGCCACTGTTAGGGGACGGCCTACAGATGCGGCCGCGGTCGCGTCGCCTGTGCTGAAGCGAAATGATGACGCTTGTGATTGCCTTCCATCAGTCGGCCTACCGCAAGTTCAAGTGGGTTTATACTCAATTGGTTGGTCGCTATTGGCGTAAAGCCTTTTCAGGGTTGGTCAGCTACAACCGCGTTGTCGAATGGATACCCGCGACTCTCATCCCGGTATGGGCCTAGTTGCGGCAGTGCTTTGGCACGTGTACGGGTCTCAGCTTCAGTGATGCGACCCGCATCAAGGTCTGCCACAATCGTCGGATTGCCTCCCACAGAGTATTCAACCCCTTAGCGGCTCGAGGCAACACCTCCGTAGACTGGTTCTTTGGCTTCACGTTGCACTTGGTCATCCATGAGCGAGGGGAACTCCTCAACGTCCAGTTGACTCCCGGTCATACCGACGGTCATACCGATGACCGTAAGCCTCGACCTCAACTCCTCCAACGACTCTTCGGGAAGGTGTTTGGCGACCGAGGCTATGTTTCCCAAAAACTCGCCCTCCAGCTCTGGCAGAACTCTGGCATCCCACTGTTCACCAAGCTCACACGAAACAGGAAGACCCGTCTGATGGGGCTGGCTGATAAGCTATTGCTGCGCCGACGAGCGGTGATTGAATCTGTGATCGACCAGCTCAACAACAGTTCTCAGATTGAGCATTCGCGTCATCGTTCTCCGCTCAACTGCTTGGTCAACTGAGTCTGCCGACTGATCGCCGACTCCCACCAACCCAAGAAGCCTTCTCTGCTCATGGATACCGCTTTGCCTGTTTCTGCTTAACCCGAACTGACGTAAGATTAGATAACTCAATTGATACATCACTTAACATGCTGCATCGCCCCATCACTCAGGTGGTTCGAGTCAATGTATAAGTCCTGATCAAGAAAGCAGCTACAAGGGAATTTCGATAGTGAACTCTGCCCCACGGCCCGGGGCTGAATCACACAGCAGTTGTCCTTGATGTTTTTCTACAATGATTTGATGGCTAATAGACAGCCCCAACCCGGTTCCCTTACCAGTAGGCTTAGTCGTAAAAAATGCATCAAATATTCTGGAGCGCACGTCCTCCGGCATTCCAGGACCATTATCAGAAATTTTGATAAAGACGCGATCGCTCCCCAAGCAACCGGTTTGAATGCGAATCATGGGGAAATGAGCCTTGGAAGGTTCTTGAGTGGCAGTTTCCTCCTCCAAAGCATCAATGGAATTACATAACAGGTTCATAAATACCTGATTTAGCTGGCTGGGATAGCACTCGACCATTGGCAAATGACCATATTCTTTAACAAGCTCAATGGCAGCATCCTCTGGCTTTGCTTTCAAGCGGTGCTGCAAAATCATCAAGGTGCTATCAATGCATTCATGCAAATCCACCCGCTTCATATCTGCTTCGTCCAGCCGAGAAAAGCTTCGCAACGACAGGACAATTTGCCGAATTCGGTCAGCCCCCACCTTCATCGAATCCAGCAGTCGGGGGAGATCTCCCTTCATAAATTCAAAATCGATCGCCGCTATGTGGTCTTTGATTCTTGGAGTTAGGCTAGGACAGTCCTCGCAGAACAGTTTCACCAAATCCATCAAATCTTGCACATAGGTTGTCGCCGGGTTGAGATTGCCATAGATAAAGTTGACTGGATTGTTGATCTCATGAGCAACCCCGGCCACAAGCTGCCCCAACATCGACATCTTCTCGCTTTGCACCAGTTGCACCTGACTTTGTTTGAGATAGTTCAGGGTCTGATTCAGTTCCGATGTCCGTTCGGCCACTTGGTGCTCCAGTGCTCGATTCAAGTTTCGTAGCTGCAAATGTACCCGAATTCGAGCTAGTACCTCCTCATGTTGAATTGGTTTTGTAATATAGTCTACGGCTCCTAATGAGAGTCCCTGCACTTTATCAACCGAGTCAGAAAGAGCCGTCATGAAGATGACCGGAATGTTTTTGGTGTGCTCGTTTGTCTTGAGACGACGACAAGCTTCGAAACCATCGATTCCGGGCATCATGACATCCAGCAAAATTAAGTCTGGTAAATGGCTTTGAAGGCGACTGAGCGCACTTTCCCCACTTTTCGCGACCGCCACGTCATAACCCGACTCACTCAGCACATCAAAGAGAACTTGAATGTTGGTTGGGTTATCGTCTACGACAAGAATGGTGCATGATGGCTGAGTTGTCATATTCATGAGCGTGCCTTTTAGACATATTGTTCAATAAGTTGCAGAATGGCTTCGATTTCAAAGTTCTGCGCTAATTCCAGCAATTGGTTAATGAATGGGGCATAGCAGGGATTTATATATTTCAAATCGTTAGCAGCGTGCTGTACATTGCGGATTAAACCAGCTTGAGCAGCCTTATACAGGGCAGCAAGCTCGTGGGCAGGGGGAATAACCAGCTCTTCTGCTGTTGTAGCCAGGGTCTCGGGTGTAATCGCCGAGGATGGAGCCTCATAAACCCACTGCAACCCTAACTGCGTTTGCAGTTCTTGCAGCAGTCCTTCAAAGTCAAGCGGTTTTGGGAAAAAGCTATTACACCCAGCATCCAGGCTCTCCTGCTGTTCGACATGGGAGAGGCTAGCCGGTGAGGCAATGATGGGAAGATCCACGAACTCTGACATCTGCCGCAATTGGCGCGTCATCTCCAAGCCATCCATTTCTGGCATCAGCACATCGGTAATGACAAGATCGGGATGCTGCTGTTGAGTTTGGTGCAGTCCTGCTTGCCCGTTGGAGGCTTCAATAACTTGGAAGCCCAAGGGTTCCAGCATGCTCACCACTACAGATCGGTTTTGTTCATGGTCATCTACTACAAGAATTATGCGGCGATCGCCCTCATACCCGATCACCTTGGGAGCGATCGCAGAATGGTTGGGTTCTATCCACTCCCGTGCCCTGGGTAAATCCAGCTCAAACCAGAAGGTGCTTCCCTGGCCCAACACACTCTCAATCTGAATTTCACCGCCCATCAATTGCATAATCTGTTGGCTGATCGCTAATCCCAGACCTGTTCCTTCCTGATTTTGCTCCTGACTACCTGCTTGCTCAAAGGGCAGGAAAATCTTGTCCAGTTTTTCGGGAGGAATGCCAACTCCAGTGTCTTTGACCCAAAAGCGGATGCGGGGAAGGGGTGAGGTTTCCGAAACCTGCATCGCTTCTACGTAAAAGAGCACACTGCCCATTTTGGTAAACTTCAATGCATTGCTGAGCAGATTTAGCAGCACCTGCCGCAGCCGCTTATCGTCGGCATGCACAGCGATCGGCAAATGGTCTGATGTTTCGTAAATAAACTCAATTCCCTTTTGTTGTGCTTTGATGCGGCAAATCTCCGCTGTAGACGTTAGAAAATTTGGGAAGTGGAAATCTTGAGGATAGAGTTCCACTTTGCGGGCTTCAATTTTGGCCAGGTCAAGCACATCGTTGATCAACGTCAGTAGATGGGAGCCGCACTGATGAATGATGTTGACGCCCTTCAGCTGCTTGTCTGTGATTTCAGAATCGCGCTGGAGAATTTGGGCATAGCCAAGAATGCCGTTGAGCGGAGTCCGCAGCTCGTGATTCATATTGGCGAGAAATTCACTCTTCGCCTGGTTGGCGACTTCAGCCGCCTCCTTCGACTGTTCTAGCTCGATCGCCCGTTCTGCTTGTTCCTGTAACAGCTGTTTTACTCGTTGAATCAGTTGATTTAGCGAACTGGTCAGCGTTCCAACTTCATCTCGAGTGGTAATGGGAGCCTGCAGGTCAAAGTTAGACTCTTGGGTCACTTGTTGTGCGATTTGGGTGACACTCTGCAGGGGACGAGCGATCGCCCGACTGGTAATACTGGCCAGCAGTGCGGCGATCGCCGTAGAGAGCAGAATCCCTCCCACAATAATCTGCAGTCGCAGTGCCTGCACCACAGCGAACTGAGCTTGGGCCTGTTCATACTGCTGATCTGCAGCTCCAATGCTTTGCTGGAGCCTCTCGGCCAAGCGCTCAAATCGAATGCCAGTTTGAGCAGCGTCTCCCGTATTGGTAAGTTGTGCGAGTCGCTGTCGTGCTGTTTGAATCTCCGCTCCAGGAATATTCCCTGGGTCGAGATCTTGCCAAAGTTGGAGAACTAACTGCTGATACGACTCGGTAATCGTTTCGTATTCCTTCGCCAGTGCTTGAAGGGCAGTGCGATTCACCGTAGCAGTCTGGCTCTGCTCGGCAAAGGTGGATAGCGATGCCGCCAAATCCAGAATGTGCTGCACATCATCCTGAAATTTGACCGTTTCGTATTGAAACCAAACCGAATTGCCTAGTACCGAACTCAACCGTTGAGGGTGAGACCGAAGTTCCAAAACATCTTTTTCCAGCTCATTCAGCAAGCGTTGCTGTGTATCTGCCAACGCTAACTGTTGCAACGCTCGCTGCTCATAAACCTCTCCAATCACCAGTCCAACAGAGGTGCCGAGAATGGAAACTCCCAGTGTAAGAGCAAAGCTATAGCCAATTTTTTGAGCAATGCCTAAGTTAAAAACCAGAGAATGAAGCCGCTTAGGCAGCCATCGATGTAAGTTAAAAGTTGGCATCTTACTGTAAAACAAAGTCTCCCTGCCCAATCGCGCGATACACGTCTCGAATCGGGTCGTAATCCTCATCTTTAGCAAGTACTACCTGAGAGCCTCGATACTTACTCAACTTCTGGGCGATCGCGTCAACCAATAGATCTTCATTAGCCAATAGCCGTTCCCGAATCACCTCAATCAACGCTGGGTCTAGGCTACTGCTAGCAATAAACACGTCGCTCGGCAGCGGTAGCCCTTCCATCAAGATCGGGAAAGAATTATCCGCATCTTGCAAAAATTCTTGGTAATTGAGAGCGGAGCCACCCCAAGCATCAACCTCACCCTGCTTAAAGCTCTCCATGCTGCCTTCATCCCCCAACATCCGAATTTCAACCTCGGTTTGGGGATCTAGTCCCGCATCGAGCAGCAGCTTTGTGGGACCTAAGTGTCCGCTAGTAGAGCCAATCTCAGCCATCGCAATCACCTTGCCTTTCAAATCGGCTCCCGTTTTTATAGGACTGCCTGCCGGCACCGCAATCATGGAGTAGTAATTGGGACGGGTTACAGCAACGATTGGAATTGCATTTGTCCGAGATGTAATGATGACGTACTCTGAAGGGCCTGCCAGGACTAGTTCCAGATTGCCTTGCTTCAAGGCAATTGCGGCAGCGGTGTAGTTTTCGACAGGAAAAAACTCTACCTCGGTCTGCAAGGCTTCGACCAGGGCAGCGCGAAGAACTCCATACTCTTCTTCAAGCTCTTCAAGCCCTGAGACATCCGTCACTGCAAACCGCAATGTGGCGGGTAGTTCTCGCGTTGAAGACGCCTGATTAGGAAGCGTGCTTGCGGTAGCACACCCCGTTAGAAACAGCGACGAATACCATAGAAAATTGCGACGTTTCATGACAGTGATTCCTGCTTTAAACTTGCGTAGACTTCAAAAGCTGCGTTTGACGTTCACTCTAAAGTGCCCGACTCGTTCTTGCAGATATCACCTTCATGGGATGTCTAAAGTTAAGGCTTTCCCTCAAAAGTTAAAGAATGGTTAAAAAATAAATTCAAGATGAGCTGAAAAGCTCATTTTCAGGTAACTAACTTATTAAAAAAATTCTTTAAACCTAAATTCGTTTTTTTCAGCGATTTTGCAGAAACGCAAAATGGTTTTCATCCCGCAAGGTGGTTTCCAACTAACGTCGATTTAGATCATTACCCTCTCTGCCATAGAAGATATTTGAAAAGTATCAATTGGCCTCAGGCGATAACCATACAAGGACGCCTCGATTAATTGCCCTTACGGAGATTCTGGAGGGCTGAAACCCCTGAAAACACGTTGCCACTCCCAGGAAAATCTGGATTTTTCGAGGTGCCCACAAGAAAAGCTCCCTGGAAATTAGGCTCAGAACAGTAACCTCTGTAGCCCTCAGGAAACCATGACCACAGCCTATGCCAGTCGCCTGACTCGTAACCAGTGGGATCTTCTCTCATCTTTATTACCAAGAGCCAAAGCCACAGGTCATCCCCGAACCGTAGACCTCTATGAGGTTGTCAATGTGATTCTCTATTTAATGCGATTCTCTATTTATTGATGAGCGGGCGTGCTTGGGCCTTATTGCCCGAGGACTTTCCGCCTTGCTCCACGATCTACTATTACTTTCGGCAATCGACATCTTTGGGCTGATTCTAAAGGTCGTACTGCGTCCGCAAGAGAAACCCGGATTTGGCCTACTACCAAGACGGTGGGTCTCAGAACGCACCTACGGTTAGCTTCATTGGTGCCGCCGTCTCACTGTCGAGCATGAATGCTTGCCGGAGTCTTCCAAAGCGCTCATTTACATCGCTATGATTCGGGTCATGCTACGGAGGTTGGCTTGACGCTTTCCATACCTCATCTCCCTGTTTTCAAATATTTTCTAAGCTTCAGCAATTTTTTCGTCAAGCGTCTTAACAAGACACGACAATCCCAATTGATACAGCACTTAACGCGCTGCCTTGAATGCTTATTGTTGTGAACCCTTGCACAGGGGGTTCACAACAGCAAGTATCCTCATCAACCCCTCAACTGCAATCGCATTGAGTCGGGGTGTACGGCCTTACCTATCCATCGTTCTATGCTCGACTGAATCATTCTGTGCTCGACTGAGTCGTTAAACTATCCTTGAGTAAGGAACTTACGGGGCGTTTTGCGGTGAAGGTGTATATGAATCGTCGGTTATTTATATCTCAATTGCTGAAGATCGGGCTGATTTCGACCAGTGGCGTGCTGACAGCGTGTTCCTTCGCCGATCATTCTGAGAGGGCTAGGCAAGTCGCGATGAACGCTGAACTCACGGTTTTTCGTAGCCCTACCTGTAGCTGTTGTGGTCAGTGGATTGAACATATAGAGGCTGCTGGATTTCAGGTGCAAGACAATGTGACGGAAGAGATGACGATTCTTAAGCAGCAGTATGGCATTCCAGATGATCTGACGTCATGCCATACGGCAATGGTAGGGGGCTATGTGATTGAAGGCCATGTTCCAGCAGTAGATGTTCTGCGGTTGCTTGCAGAACGGCCCAATGTGGCAGGTCTTGCGGTTCCAGGGATGCCGGTTGGCTCTCCTGGTATGGAATCGGGCAGCGATGTTGAACCGTATACGGTCTTCTCGTTTACCCAGAACGGAGATATCTCTGCATTTGCTGAACATGCCTAAGCCGTTTTGGTGGTTCAAAGTAACAAGGGCGATCGCCCCACTGTTTGAATCGAGTTCCGATTGCCATTCAGCGTTGGCCTATTAGACAATCTAAACCGCAAAGAATAGTTGCATTATCGGCGTTATTGCATACTGTTACATCGTGTGGAGGCACCGGGTGCAAATCAAACGACAAACAGTTGGACTCATTGTGGATGACAGTCTGATGCGAGTCTATGTCGCAGCGCCTGACGCAGACGGGACATATCCGGGCATCTTGTTTTATTCCGACATCTATCAACTCGGCAGACCTATCACCCTGCTGGCAGATCGACTAGCAGGCTATGGCTATGTGGTGGCCGCCCCAGAAATTTTTCATCGCCTTGAACCAATCGGCACCGTGATTGAACCCAATGACCTAGGCCGATTGCGAGGCAATGATGATGCCCGCCGCACTGACATTGCCGCCTATGATGCAGATGCTGTGGCTGTTCTCGACTGGCTAAACGCAGATGGCCGCGTGGCGTCGGGCCAAGTTGGCACGATGGGATTTTGTATTGGCGGACATTTGGCCCTTCGAGCAGCCCTGCAATCGGGTGTGAATGTGGCAGTGTGCTGCTACCCAACTGGCATTCATGATGGCAAACTAGGCCGGGGGATCGCCGACACGATCGAGCGGCTAGATGAACTATCGGCTCAGGTGTTGATGGTCTTTGGCACGCTAGACCCCCATGTGCCGCCCGCCGGGCGGGAAAAGATTTTTCAGGCACTAAGCCAGGCTGGCGTTGAATACGAAACCCGGCTCTATGACGCTAACCATACTTTTATGCGAGATGATGGCTACCGCTATGACTCTGCAGCAACGGATGCGGCTTGGGTAGACATCATGACGTTCTTGCAGCAGAACTTGGGTGTTGCGGCTTAATCATTAGACAGCTCGTCTGCATGATGCGAGTGGGAGCAGCCATTACAAGTCTTTTTTGCAGCATATGCGGCAAGCACACTGCAAAATACAATACCCCTCTCCCTTTAGGGCTACCAAGTACACATAATCTTGGAATAGACCTCACAATGCTGTATTGCCCCCCTTTGCCCCCCCGATTCTGGGGGGAGACCGGAGTTCAAAGTTCCCCAGAATCGGCGGATCTAGGGGGAGATCAGCACTGTTATCACGTCTCAGATGGCTTATGTGTACTTAGTAGCCCTTTAGGAAACTGGGTACAAGTCTGCAGTCGCACACTTATGCAGCAGCATAACGCTTCCGTTCACCCGCCGCAGACAACCTCTGCATCACCACAACCGACAAACTTTCGGCGGTCGGTGTGCGTGGGCGTTGTTAGCGCGTATTTTTCTAAAGCACTAGCGATTTTATAATTGAAGCATGCAAACGCTCACGATTACCCGACCGGATGACTGGCACCTCCATCTACGGGATGGCGCGGCATTGAAAGCGGTTCTGCCGCATACGGTGCGTCAGTTTGCCCGCGCGATTATCATGCCAAATTTGAAGCCGCCAGTACGCTTGGTCGCGGATGCAGCAGCCTACCGCGATCGCATCCTGGCAGCAGTTCCAGAGGGTCAACAGTTCGAGCCACTGATGACGCTCTACCTCACCGACAACACCAGCCCCGAAGAAATCATCGCGGCGAAAGCCTCTCAGTTTGTCAAAGCGGTCAAGTACTATCCAGCCGGGGCCACAACCAATTCAGACCTTGGGGTGACGGAACTTCGCAAGTGCGATCGCACCTTTGAAGCGATGCAGCAGGAAGACTTGCCGTTACTTTTGCACGGCGAAGTGACCGATCACAGTGTTGATATGTTCGATCGCGAGAAGGTGTTTATCGAGCGCCATTTGATTCCCCTCAAGCAACGATTTCCCGGCTTGCGCGTCGTTTTTGAACACATTACAACCTTGGAGGCGGTGCAGTATGTCCTATCTACCAACAACATCGCTGCAACCATCACGCCACAACATTTGTTATTTAATCGCAATAGCCTGTTTCAGGGTGGCATTTCTCCCCATTTTTATTGCCTGCCCATTTTGAAACGAGAGGAGCATCGCTCCGCTCTGTTGCAAGCAGCAACCTCGGGTAATCCTAAGTTTTTTCTAGGCACCGATAGCGCCCCCCATCCTCGCAATAGCAAAGAAAGTTCCTGTGGTTGCGCAGGTTGCTATTCGGCTCTGCATGCGATGGAGTTGTATGCAGAAGCGTTTGAGAGTGTTGATGCCCTTGATAAACTTGAAGCGTTCGCCAGCTACTATGGGCCGGATTTTTATCAACTTCCACGCAATACTGAACACATTACGTTGACCAAAACAACCTGGCGCGTTCCCAATGAAGTTCCATTTGTGGAATCTGCACTGGTACCGTTGCAAGCAGGTCAAGACATGACTTGGCAAATGGCTTGACATGGCTACAACGGCGCAAAAAGAACTGCTTTAGAACAGGCTAACGCTCCGGTTGAGCGGCTGCAGATAACCTGACAACTCTCACAGATAGCCACTGTTCCGTCCGCACCAACGCAGT
The DNA here is from genome assembly GCA_019359435.1 of Kaiparowitsia implicata GSE-PSE-MK54-09C. Taxonomy (GTDB): domain Bacteria; phylum Cyanobacteriota; class Cyanobacteriia; order Elainellales; family Elainellaceae; genus Kaiparowitsia; species Kaiparowitsia implicata. Next base: position 3,074 of record JAHHHI010000090.1, on the reverse strand, counting down.
GTTGGGCTGTAGCTGTTGACTCTATAAACCTAGCCAACCTCGCAAAGATTGCTCAAGTTGCTCGGCATCAACCTTGACCAACTGACCAATCACTTTAATGACTAAACTTTCATGCACTGTATATACACCTCTTTTGACTGCGGTAGCTACGTTCAATCCGGCGGCTACCCACTCAGATAGCACAAACTCCCCTACCAGTAATGAACCTGTTTTGCTGGTCAAAGGGGTAATGAGAATATCTTGAGATGGGTGCGACGTACTCACAACAACAGCAGGTCTTACCTTTGAGCTCGATAAATCTGAGAAGGGATAGCGCACCAAAATAACGTCATGCTTGGAGTAGCTGGGCATATATATCATCCTCAGCGTTGTCCCAAACTGCATCAAGCGACGTTTGACTGGCTTGTAGCCAAAACTCAGCCTCGTTGTCAGGTAAAACTGTCACCAGAACCTTTACCCCTTCTGGTAGTTCTGCTGACTCCAATAGTTCAATTTTTCCCTGCCGAACCGTAGCCCAAAGCGTTTTTAGCATATCCGTTGCACGAAACCATGCCTTAATTTTATGCCGTAATTGTTGTTTGTGCGATCGCACTGGCTCGCTCCCGATTGCGAAGCATTGCCCAGACTGGCACGTTTTGCGCTACGACTCGCTTGACAACCTCTGTACCGTTGTTCCCCGTTGCTCCAGTCACTAAAATCATTGGACTGTTCTCAAATAATGTGAGCGATCGCTCACTCCAATACCCCGACCTCTCGGATGCCAAATGCTCCACCAGATTGCTCAATGATTCTACGATGTAGTTCTAACACCTCAATTAATGTTAGAAAACGCATCATGCTAGACGTTTATACAACTCAGCATTTTTTGTCAACACATGATCGGCAGCATCAACGAACTCACTCTTTTGGGAATTGAGCTAATCCTCTAAGCTTGTCTTCAATAGAACCTCGAGCGCAATTCCATGCACTACCGCCAAATTTTGTAGCTTTTCAAACTGGCTATCTGAAAGGTCAATCCTGATAAGAAGTCACAGCGATCGCTCTCCTAGTGTGTCAGGTGCAGGTTTAACATTCGCACTTGACCGATAATCTCTCTGTATAGCCCCAATCCAGGAAGAAGCAAGAACGGTGAAGTTGTGCGGCGGCAGGTATCAAAAGCTACCTGCCAACAATCTCCATTCCGTCCGCACCAACGCATTGTTGGGCTGTTAGAAACTCACAGCACTATGACTTGTGCGAGTTAGTTGAAAAAAAACTGAAATAGCAGCTATCTTCGTTCTCAATTGCGATATAATTATAGGATCTTCTTATGCTCGAAGGTGGTGAGATCATTTATGGCTCACGATGTAACAGTAGAAATATTGCTGACTGGTGAAGGTATGTCACCAGGCAAAATTCGATCTAAGGAGATCGCGGAAGTCATCGAATCTGTTGAAGATATGATAGCCTCTATGGTGATTCGTGACCACCCAGAGTTAAAGAAAGAGACTATAGTAATTGGCTTAAAGAGTATTCGACAAGGAAGTATTGGTTTAGAGTTTTCCCCAAATTTGGCGGAGTTAACTCTGCCTGCCACACGTCGTATAACAAAATCAATTGCAGAGAATGATTTTGGTGTACTACCAAGTGGTACTATCAATTCTCTGAGGAAACTATCTGCTTTTACACGACGCTACCAATGTAATGCTGAGTTCTTTACCCAGAATGGCAGATCGGAATCATTAGCTGTCCTTACTCCTGAAACTCAGATACCTGATATTTATCCATTGTCAGGGGAGACAACCATACATGGAGAAATAACTCGTGTGGGTGGGGCAGAACCTAAAATTCAATTTAAGACTTTGGACAGTCAAATTATTTATTGTAGTACAAGTAAGGCAATAGCTAAGAAAGCAGGTGCTAAGCTTTACACAAATGTAGAGTTGCGTGGTCTTGCAGAATGGAATTCTGAAACGTTTGAAATTGAAAACTTTCACGTAATCGACATTTCTGATTACGAGCAAACTTCGCCATCAGAAGCTTTTGAAGAATTAGCTAACTTAATTGGAGATTCATTTGACAACATAAAAGATGTGGATCGTTTTGTCTCCGAAATACGCTACGGACTGTCGGAGGCGTAAATGGATCTAGTTTGTTTTGATACACAGATAATTATTTGGGGTATTAAAAGGCAAGCAACTCCTGGACAGGAATACAACATAGACAAAGCTAAATATTTAATCAGCACTTGCGAAAAAGATGGAATTGATATTATGATTCCGTCAATGGTTGTTGCAGAAATTCTGTGTGCTTTAGAGCCAGGTTTGCATAATGCTTTCAGTGAACTGATGCATCGCCGATTTATCGTTCCACCCTTTGATACACAAGCTGCTCTTCATTTTGCAGAGCTGTGGAGAAACAAAAAGCAACTTAAAGATGAGAGTGGAATATCAAAAGCAGAAATGAAAGCTGATTTCATGATTGCTGCTACAGCGATAGCAAGAGGCGCAAAGTGCATTTATAGCGAGGATGTAGGGCTTAAGAAGTTTGCCCAAGACTACATTGATGTTAGACCGCTACCCAGCATCGAAAGACAGATGTCTATAGAGGATGCGCTTTAAATTGCTCTTAAACTATATATTGTGATTGTTCTTCAGTTACGAGAAATTGAACTCTCACTAAAAAGCTGAAAGTACCGTCCTCACAGACAACTTAAGCAGCCCAACTATGTATTAAGTGTCAGATTTGCTAGATAAGACCCTACCTTTCCAGCATTATCCAGCGCATCTACGGGATAATACCCAGTTTTTAAGGAATTAAATAGAATATTTGCTAGATAAGACCAAAGTTTCGGGGTGTTATCCGGCAGATCTGATGGTTAATTCTGGAGAATGGGGTGCTTATCCGTCGAATGTGCTGGATAATACTCTCGCTTCCGGGGTTATCCAGCATCTACTGGTGCTACTTATATACCCCTCTTCTATCACTCTAAGCAGATGAAAAGATCAATTGTAAGTTCAACCGACGTACCAGTGGGCAGATGAACCCATTCATTTTGTGCGTCAACTGCTCACATCCAGTTTGCAATGAAGCGA
>JAHHHI010000089.1 GCA_019359435.1 Kaiparowitsia implicata GSE-PSE-MK54-09C | reverse complement strand
CCCGCGCCTTCCAGGATCTGGATATTGGTCGAAACGGTCGACTGCGGCAGGTCGAGCTTCTCGGCAATGTCATTGCCATTCATCGCGCCCTGCATATGCAGCAGCTTGAGGATCCGGACCCGGATGGGCGACGCCAGACCCTTGAGCACCTCGATGTCTTCTTCAGGGTCGACGACAAGAAAGTTGCGGCTCATGTGTGCGAGGTATCCAGGATCTTTGATGTCGCAATCATTTCTATCAGCAATTCTGATTCAATCAACAGCAGTGCTTCTTGCTCGGGATGTCTCGTTTCGCTGCTGCTAAAGGCTTGATAACAGTAGCCCATCATGTATCACCTTCCGCGACGCATCAGCAGGACCCTATGCCCACTTGGACTGAAAGACCCTCGCCACAGGCTATGCCCGGGAAGCGAAGGGGGCGGCGGGTGACCATGACCGATGTGGCGCGCGAGGCAGGATGCTCGCAGTCCACCGTATCGTTCGTGCTCAATCAAACGCCGGGGATCAATCTTTCTACCGAAACCAGGACGCGTGTGTTTGAGACTGCGCGCCGACTTGGTTATAGGGTGCCCGCCAGTTCAGCGCCCTCGCCCCTACCCTCGCGTGGTCGACAGATCGGCGTCGTGGCCGACCAACTGACCGCCACGCCCGGAACCGTGCTGGCGATCGAGGGACTGACAGTGGCAAGCCGGGCCAGCGGCGATGTCGTGCTGATCGCCCAGACCCATCATGACGCCCACTTCGAGGCTGAGATATTTCGCACCTTCAGCGAGCAGCGGGTTTGGGGGATAGTGTACATGACCAGCTTAACCCGCAGGATTGACCCGCCCGCGCCGATGGTCGGGCTGGACACGCCGGTATTCTTGCTAAATTGCTACACCTCCAACCATATATACCCAGCCGTCGTTCCTAGCGACATCGCCGGCGCGCAACGAAGCACGCGACACCTGATTGAACAGGGTCACCGCCGGATAGCCACCATAACCGGCAATAATGGGATGGAGACAGCCCAACACCGGCTACTGGGCTACCGCCGCGCCCTGTCGACCGCGGACCTTCCCTTCGACCCGTCCCTGGTCGTCGAGGGCGATATATCGGCCGGTTCCGGCTATGCTGCGACTCGGCATTTGCTGGCCCTGTCACAGCCCCCCACAGCCATCTTCTGCCAGAGCGACCGAATGGCAATAGGCTGCTACAAGGCGCTCAAGGAAGGGGGGTATGACATACCGGCCGACATGTCGGTCGTGGGATTTGGTGACGAGGAAATTTCGCGGTACCTTCACCCCAAGCTGACCACGTCGACTCTGCCCCACGGCGCCATGGGCCAGTGGATCGTGGAGCAGTTTTCCGAATATGTCCCTGCGCGGGGTCGTTATCCGCTGGTCAAGTTGGAATGCCCGCTAATCGGGCGCGACTCCGTTGCGCCACCAAAGGCTTGAGATTAGCTAGACGGGACGAACGAACCGTGTTCCAGCAGCCCTGACCTGATTTTAGTGTTTTAGCCGCTCGTCCTGTCGGCCAGACGCAGTCGTTCGGCACTTCCCAACGCCCAATTTGCAGCAGGGCCCTATGCGCTGATGCTGACGCTACGCGGCATGGGCGCCGACATGTCACCGTCACCGTGAATAAACCTGCCCATTTCGAGGCTACTCCGACAGGGCCAACCCCCAGCCCAGGTCGGGGTTGTTTCCGCCGTAAGTTACGTCGGGCACCCACTGAAATGCGCCGATGAACCACTTGCGCGCCGCCCAGAAGTTGCGCGGTTGCTCTTTGGCAGGGACGCCGTGATAGACGAAGGGGGACGAACCTTCTGCGGCGCCCGGCAGCAGAGGATCCTCATGGCCCCGCACGAAGCTCGGGTGCCCTACACCCTTTGCCTTCGTGACCATTGTCCCGCCCGTGGCCAGGGTGGCCGCATTTGCGCCGAACAAGCATCCGTCCGACCCCAGCCATGCGCCTGCATCAAGGGGTTCTGCCCCCGCCTTGAGGCGCAGGTCGGCAATGCAGTAGTTTTCTCCCCATGAGCCATTTGCGGAGTAGACAACATGCAACTGACCAGCCGGATCAACGACAGGCTGGGGGCCCTCGTTGATCGCAGGAGACTCCTTGCCGATGTTTTCCCAGTTCTGCTCCGGCGAAGCGATGATCACTCGCGGCGGCAGCACCTGTCCGTCTGCGTCCATGGCGGCGATGAAGATGTCCTGCGCCAGGTCGGTATCACCCTGCCAGCCTGACCAGACGAAGTAGCTCCTGCCCTCGTACGTCAAGGGTAAGCCGTCGATGGCCCACTTGTCTTGCGGCAGCACGACCTCGACCGCCATCCCGTAGCCGGATGTGGAACTATCTGATTCAATGACATACATCCTGTGTGCACTGCCGGCCCCGGCCGCGAAATAGACCTGGAAGCGACCATTACGACGGACGATCTCCGGGGCCCACACCTCGCCGAGACCGTCGCTGTCTCGCCAGATCGGGGTCGGCCTGCTGTCGGCAAGTTTGGCAAGGCTTGGGGCAGCCCGCACGTAGATTGTGCGGCCCGCGACAGATTCCACCGACACGAAGCCTTCTGCGGTCCTGATGATGCTAGGGTCAGCGCCTGTGATCCCCATATGCCCGTTCGGATTGGGCAGTGTTGCCGACTGGCCCTGCGCCATGCTGGTCGACAGTGAACCCAGGCCGGCCATGACGAGCATGAATATGCCCGCCCCTTGCAAACTTTGGTACTTCATTTTCGTCCTACGACGGTTACCACGGAGAAACCCAGCGCTGACGCCGAGCACAGGGGAAGGAACTGTAGCATCTATTGCAGTGCCGGTGGCTTTCGCGTCGTCGCCCGCTCAATCAGGTCTCCGGCGACAAATAGTGTCTTGGGGCCGATATTCTTTTGACTGGCCAATTCGAGTAACGCCCGCTCCGCCATTTCCGCAAAGGGAAGGGAGACGCTCGAAATCTCTAGATCTTTGGCAAATTCGCGGTCGTCATAACCCACAACCGCAAGATCCTCTGGCACCCGTAGTCCTGCCCCGTGCGTCGCCGCCAGGACGCCGCGAACGATAATGTCGTTCTGCCCAAAGATGGCGTCCGGCGGTTCGGGCAAATCGAGCAGCCTCCGCGTCGCCGCGTAGCCCGACCCCTGGCTCCAGTCGCTCACCTCTTCATAAGCTCTGCCCCGATTGAGGCCGGCCCTGTTGAGCGTCCTGCGATAGCCTGCCAGACGCTCCTTGCTGGCGAATTGCCACGGATCCCCTGTGATGGTCGCAATGCGGCGACATCCGATATCGAGCAGATGTTGCGTGGCGACTGCACCGCCATGGCGCTCTGCCGGCAGAACGGATAAACCAGAACTGTCCGTGCGCCGGCAATTGAGCATCACGTGTCGAAATCCGTCAATTGCTTTAGGTGGCTGGGCAAGGGTCGAGAAGCTGCTGGCGTAGATCACGCCTTCGACGCCGAAGCGGCTGAAATTGTTGAGCGCCGCCAGTTCCCGATCGGCAACGCCGTCGGTGACCTGGATGATGAGCTGCAATCCCTGCGCATTGGCGCAAGTCTGCAGCCCATAGATGAGATCGATCGGATAGGCCGAGGAAATCTCGTTGATCATCACCCCGAACAACCGCTGCTGCACCCGGTCCAACTCCTCCAGCCGGGGCCCGGGATCATATCTGAGCTCTCTGGCCACCTGCAGCACGCGTTGCCTCGTCGACTCGGCAATGCGCATGCCCGGAACTTGATTGAGGATCAGCGATACCGCGGTGCGCGACACGTTAGCCGCCCGCGCGATATCCACCATTCTCACTCGCTTTTTCACCTCGCCCCCTCGCCGCCGCGGCCGCCTTGACAATCAAGTTTGACTGCATCACGCTGCTAAATAAGTTTAGCAAGCGGGCCGCCCAGACTCAACACCAAGCCTGCAGACGCGCTTTCGGGAGGAAACATGACCAACACCGCACAAGCCGGCACCCTTGCTCCCAATCCGCAGTTTCAGCGGGACAACTGGATTGACCTGTGTGGCTCCTGGGGCTTTGCCCATGATGATAACGACATTGGGGTCAACGCGAACTGGTGGCAGCGGCCAGAGGTCTTCGATCGAGAGATCGTGGTGCCGTTCCCGCCCGAAAGCGAGCTCTCGGGACTTCGTGAAACCGGCTTCCATCCCGTAATTTGGTATAGACGCACCTTTGCTGCGCCCGAAATGCAGACCGGAGAACGGCTGCTGCTCAATTTCGGCGCTGTCGACTACGCCGCCACCGTCTGGCTCAACGGTCAGTGCGTCGGAGCCCACGAAGGCGGTCACGTCCCGTTCTCGCTTGATGTGACTCATGTCCTCGGTTCCGGCGAACAGGTGCTGGTGGTTCGCGCCGAGGACCAGCCCGAGGATGTGCGCTTCCCCCGCGGTAAGCAGGACTGGCTCGAGGCCCCGCACTCCATCTGGTATCACCGCACCAGCGGCATCTGGCAGCCAGTCTGGCTGAGCGTCGTGCCGACGTTGCACATGACAGACATCCATCTCGTTCCCGATCTGACCCGCGCACGCGTCCGCTGCGACATCCGGCTCAACACCGTGCCGAGGACCGCAACGAACGTGACCATCAGGCTCAGCGCCCGGGGAAAGCTGCTCGCCGAGCAGACCTTAATGCTTACCGAGGCCGAACTGGGCTTCGATATTCCCGTGCCCCAGCTAGAGAACGGCGTCCACCGGGACCACCTGCTGTGGACGCCGGAGAAGCCCAACCTTGTCGATGTAGAGGTGGTGCTCAATGGCGAACGACCAGACCGCGTGCAGTCCTATCTGGGCCTGCGCAGCGTCGGCGTTGGCGCAAAGCGTTTCCTACTCAACGGCCTGCCGTATTATCTGCGCATGGTACTGGGACAGAATTACTGGCCGCAGTCGCATCTTGCCGCGCCAGGTCCGGATGCGCTGCGTCGAGAAGTGGAGCTTATCAAACAGATGGGCTTTAATGGCGTCCGCATTCACCAGAAGATCGAGGATCCACGCTTTCTCTACTGGTGCGACGTGCTGGGCCTGTTGGTCTGGGAAGAAATGCCCAGCGCCTATGGCTTTTCCAATTCGGCCATTGAGCGACTGTCCAGGGAGTGGATGGCGGCGATCCGGCGCGACAAGAGCCACCCGTGCATCGTCGCCTGGGTGCCACTCAACGAAAGCTGGGGCGTATCCCAGATCGCCGATCGCCCGGACCAGGAACACTATGCAAGTGCCCTCTACCACCTCACCAAAGCGCTCGACACCAGCCGTCCGGTGGTCTCCAACGATGGGTGGGAACTGGTCGAGAGCGATATCTGGTCGATTCACGACTATGCACCCGATGGCGCCGGACTAACTAGTCGGTTCCATGAGCCGGCCGATATCGAGGAAATGCTGACCGGCATGGGCCCTGCCCGCCGACGCCTGGTTCTAGGCGGCCGCGCCCTGGGTGACGCTCCGGTCATGCTGACCGAGTTTGGTGGGCTGAGCTACATGCCCAAGCAGGGCGAGAAATGGCACGGCTACTCGACGGTAGCAGACCCGCAGGACTTCGAGGCAAAACTACGCGACATTTTCTCAGCCATTGCCGCCATGCCGCACGTGGCGGGGTACTGCTATACCCAGGTCACCGACACTGAGCAGGAGGTGAACGGGCTGCTGACAGAGCACCGCGAGCCCAAACTGCCTTTCAAGACCCTGCAGGACATCATGAGCATGCCCGCCGCTTCACTGCCGCATGAGCAAATCGACAATGCGCGTCGCCGGGCCCGTCAGGCGGCCGAAGACCCATCCCCCATCGATTAACCTCTGTTCCCCGTCAAAAGCACAATCCACGATATTTATCCAAGTTGGTGATTGTATTTGCGTGATGGGATTGACTGGCCGCGCGTTCCGACTGAAAAATAATACAAATGACTGTGTGCTGGGGCATGCTCCAAGCGTGCGGCGAGTGGCGCGATCAGCGCCGCAGGGAGAGGTGAATGTCCGATATCGTGCTTAAAGACGTCAGTAAGTCCTTTGGCGCTGTCAGCGTGCTGGATCGCGTCTCCATGCGGATCGAATCGGGTGAGTTCATTGTCTTTCTCGGGCCGTCCGGGTGCGGCAAGTCCACCCTGCTGCGTATGATCGCCGGCCTCGAAGAGGTTACGGAGGGTGAAATACACCTGGGCGGCCGCCGGGTGGACCAACTGCCGCCCAATGAACGCGGCGTCGCCATGGTGTTCCAGAATTATGCGCTCTATCCGCATATGACAGTGCGCAACAACATGTCGTTCGGTCTGCAGAATGTCGGCACGCCAAAGGTGGAAATTATCCAGCGGGTCAATGACGCCGCTCGTATGCTCGAGATCGAACACCTTCTCGACCGCAAGCCGGCGCAGCTGTCGGGCGGTCAGCGCCAGCGTGTCGCCATCGGCCGGGCAATCGTCCGTGACCCCAAGGCCTTCCTGCTCGACGAACCGCTGTCCAACCTCGATGCCGGTCTGCGCGTGCGCACGCGGCTTGAGCTGGCCCAGCTCCATCATCGCATCAAGGCGACGATGATCTTCGTGACTCACGACCAGACCGAGGCCATGACTCTGGCAACCAGGATCGTGGTAATGAACAATCGCCAGATCGAACAGATTGGCACGCCCATGGAAGTTTATTCGCGCCCTGCCACCCGCTTTGTCGCCGGCTTCGTGGGTTCGCCCGCCATGAATTTCGTACCTATCAAGTCGATAACTGATGTCGGTGGCAATGCGTCCATCAGTTTTGCCGGCCAGCCACCGATACACACTGCGGTGCCGTTTGGCGGTCTTCCCAAGAACAACCTGACCCTGGGCATTCGCGCCGAGGCAGCACGCATCAGCCAGGATGGTTCGGGTATCGAGGGTGTGGTCGATGTGGTCGAGCGGCTCGGCGAGCGCACCCTGGTCTATTGCCGCCTCCCGGACCAGACGACGCTGGTGGCAGAAGATAATGGAGTAAGCGCAATCCAGCCCGGAGACGCGGTGCGCATCGCTCTGGACGGAAACGTTGCAATGATTTTTGACGAGGCCGGTAAGGCTTATCACGCCGTCGTTCAACAAGGCGGCTGATAGCGTGCAGTTTTGACCTGCCGCGACAGGTAGGCAAGGAATTCAGAGCCGTTAAAGCGGCCTCTGATCAAGGCGCGGCTGCTTCGCCAGCGGACGCAATGCCTGAGGAATGGCGTCGGGATTTATCCCAAGGGAGGAAAAACATGAAGAATCTTTTCAAGATCGCAATGCTGTCGACGGCACTGTTGTCAGTCGGGGCCGCTCAGGCCCAGGAGAATGTCGTCTGGTGGGATTTCCTCGGCGGTGGCGACGGCGTGCGCATGAAGGCGCTGATTGAGCAGTTCAATGCCGAGCATGCCGGCGAAATCACTATCGAGGCAACGACGCTGGAATGGGGTACCCCGTTTTACACCAAGGTGCAGACCTCGGCCGCCATCGGTGAAGGCCCTGACGTGATGACGTATCACCTGTCGCGCGTACCGCTTGGGGTGGACTCTGGCGCGCTGGCCCCAATAGATCCGGCCGACCTGGCCAGCGTTGGCTTGGGACCCGACACCTTCGCAGCTGCAAACTGGGAAGCCGGTCAGAGCGATGGCGTGCAATATGCCGTGCCCTTTGATATCCATTCGATCGTTCTCTATTATAACAAGGATAAGCTCGCCGAAGCAGGACTTCTTGGCGAAGACGGCAAGCCGACCGGCCTCGATGGGGTCGAAAACTTTATGGCCGCCCTCGAAAAGCTGAAGCCGAACTCCGAATATGCTCTCTCGCTGCAGACCTCGGGCGACGGCACACCGTGGCGCGTCTTCTACTCCCTGTTCGGTCAGCAGGATGGCGTGTTCCTGAGCGAAGACGGCACTTTCCTGCCCGACGACAGCATTCCCAAGGCTGTTGCCGCTCTTGAGACCATGGCAAGCTGGGTCGAGGGTGGCTATGCACCCGCCCTGACCGAATATGAAGGCTCGGTAGCACTGTTTACTTCGGGCCAGGCAGCTTTGCACATGAACGGCGTATGGGAAGTCCCGACCATGACCGATCTGGCTGCCAAGGGTGAGCTGGGCTTTGAGTGGGGTGCGATCGCTATCCCCACCTTCTATGACCACCCAGCAACCTGGGCCGACTCGCATGGCTTTGCCATCCCCAACAACGTTGGCAAGGAAATGACCCCTGAAAAGAAGGCCGCGGTGTTCGAAGTCATCTCCTGGATGAACGAGAACTCCCTGGCGTGGGCCGATGCCGGTCATATCCCGGCCTATTCGCCCACGCGCGACAGCGAAGAGTTCAAGACCATGGAGCCGAACGCGACCTATTCCGTGCTCGCCGACACGGCTGTGTTCGATCCCCAGTCGACCCTGGCCGGTGTGGCTTCGCCCGTCTATGACGCCGTGGCCAACTACATCAGTCCAGCCATGAACGGGGAAATCGACCCGCAAGAGGCCATCGAGGAGATGAAGGCCGACCTGCAGGACCAGGCCGACTAAAAAGCCGAACAACAGGTCCGGCGGCTTGGCCGCCGGACCCCAATCAAGGCCGGAGCGCTCATGATCAGGAACCAACGCAGCGAAGTAGTGGTCGCCTATCTGCTGATTCTTCCCTTTGCCCTCACCTATGGCGTGCTGTTCCTCTGGCCAACCGTGCAGATGGTTTATCTCAGCTTTACCGATGCGCCCCTGATTGGCGCCGGAACTTGGATTGGCCTCGAAAATTACGTCGAGATGTTTGATGACCGTCGGTTCTGGACCTCGGTCAAGAACACCGCCTATTTCGTCGCGTTAACAGTCATCCCTAACACTCTGATTGGCTTGGGCATCGCTATGATGGTGTCGCGCCTCAAAGGCTGGCAGCAGAGCGTCATCCTGGCGATGTTCTTCCTGCCCTATATCTTGCCCGTATCGGTGGTCTACCGGATCTGGGCCTGGATGTTCAACCTGCAGTTCGGCATCATGCAGTACCCGCTGACCTGGATCTTCGGAGAAAAGACCCCGGTTTTCCGGACGCAGTGGATGTTCATGCCAGCCGTCGCCTTTGTCACCATCTGGTGGACCTGCGGCTTCAACATCCTGCTGTTCCTGTCGGGCCTGCGCTCGATTTCGACGGATATCTATGAAGCGGCGGCGCTGGACAATGCCAATCGTTGGACCATCTTCCGCCGCATCACCTGGCCGCTCATCTGGCCAGTCACCGCCCTGGTGCTGACCATCCAGCTGATCCTGCAACTCAAGATTTTCGACCAGGTCTACCTCTTCGTGCAGGGCGGCCGCCCGGATCCATCCATGGTGCTGGTGCAGTACATCTACAGCCAGGCCTTCCAAAAGAACGAAGGCGGCTATGCGGCCGCGATCTCGGTGGCACTGTTTGTCATTGTGATCGTCTTCTCCGTCCTGCAGTTCCAGTTCCTTCGCGCCCGAGGTGAAAAATGAGCGCCGTCGAAAGCCAGAGCGCCGACGCGAAGGCAGCGACGTCGTCTGCCCGGTCACGCGCCATCAAGTCACTCGATATCGGTGGCCTGATCCTGACCCTGATAACGGTCATCTTCGCTGTGCTCTGGGCCTTTCCGATCTACTGGGGGATGGTGACGTCGCTCAAGCCCGAATCCCAAGTGATCTCCGACACTGTGGAATTCCTGCCGCGCACCTGGTCCTTCGAGGCCTATTGGCATGTCATGGTCAACACCATGATCGGGCGCTGGTATGTGAACTCCCTCGTTACCTCGCTGGGCGTGACTGCCATCACGCTTGTGACCAGCGCCCTAACCGCCTACGCCCTGTCGCAGTTGCGCTTCCCCGGCCGCACCGTGCTGTGGTTCCTGATCCTTGCCAGTTTCATGGTTCCGCTCACGGCTTTGATCGTGAACCATTTCATCCTCATGGCGCAGCTGTCCCTTATCAACACCTGGATGGGCGTCATCCTTCCCCAGCTCATCCATCCAGTGGTGATCATCGTCTACAAGAATTTCTTTGACTCAGTTCCCAAGGAATATCGTGAGGCGGCAAAAATGGACTCGGCCAGTGAATGGCGCATTTTCAGCCGCATTTACCTGCCGATGAACTGGGGAGTCACCACGGCTCTCTCGATCGTCATATTCATCGGTGCCTGGAACAACTTCCTATGGCCGTTCCTGGCTGTTTCCCGACCAGAGATGATGAACGTCGCTGTTGGTATCACCCAGGTCAACGACGCCTTTGGCGTCCAGTACGCTCGCGAACTGGCCGGCGCCATGATGGCTGCCATGCTGGTCGCGGTGCTCTACCTCATCTTCCAGCGCAGGGTGACCCAGGCGATCATGCTCTCTGCAGGTGTCAAAGGATGACCCGGATACGCATCGGCGAAGAACCAACCCGGAGGGCTTGGTAGCGTCCACCTGCGCCACCACCCGCGATGGAGATGAACTTTGGCCGACTACGAGCTTCTCTACTGGTCCGCGCCCTTTCGCGGCCAGTTTGTGCGCGCGGTCCTTACCTTCGCTGGCAAATCTTGGACAGAGGGCGGAGACGCGAAGATTTCGCAGCTTATGGACAGCCCAGTAGAGGACATGCCTGTTCCCTTCATGGGCCCCCCTGTGCTGATCGACCACAAAGCCGGCGTGGCCCTCGCCGAAATGCCGGCCATCATCCTCTATCTGGGTGAGACACTTAACCTGATGCCGGAGACGCCTGAACTGCGAGCCATGACGATCAAGATCGTCAATGACGCTAACGATGTCATAGATGAAATCACCTTGAACGGCGGTGATCATATGTGGACCGAAAAACGCTGGAGGAAATTCATGCCCCGGCTCGCAAAGTGGATGAGGATTTGGGAGGACACGGGTCGACGTCATGGGCTGGATAAGGACGGCGGCCAGATCCTTGGCGGCCGGACGCCCGGCATTGCCGACGTGATCACTGCTACGCTCTGGACTACGATGACCGAGCGCTTCAGCAAAATCGACGACCTATTCGAGGAAACCGCGCCAATGACCGCAGCTCTCTGCCGTCGCGTCTCCGCGCTACCTCCACTCATCAAGTTGGCTGAAACGGCCCGCAAGGACTATGGACAAGCCTATGCCGGAGGGAAGGTTGGCGCCTCCATGTCTAAGATACTTAACGACCGACCAATGCAGCCCTGAAGATACACCTTCGCCTGGGCTACTGGATTTGGTTGCAATCCCGTTTCTGGCAATCGCAGGCACTGGTCTTGCAATGCCCTGGGGCACGAACAAGGGATCGAAACTATGTTTGCAGGCATAGCGCCGGCTTCGAGCCCTTGCCCGCCGGTTTGCGAACAATCCCGGAGCAAAGCGCCTAGCCAGATGCCGAACCGACCGGGGTTACTTTTCGGTAGAGCGCCGGCAGTCTCGCGGGTGAAACCGCTCCTGTCATTAGACGAAGCGGCTTGCCTCCGCTTCCGTTGGTATCCTTGCTTCCGGCGTCATGCTGTCCACCGCTTCAGGCAGTGTTTTCGACAAGCGCTCGAGCAACTCGGCTCGGCTGAGGCCGGTCTTTTGCGTAAGTTCACTGATCGTTTCTTCGCCCAAGGTCTCTTCGAGATCGGAGGGGGCAAGTGGCGCATTTTCACCGTTCTTCACCCAGCTGTCGGCCTTGTCGCCACGACCCGCCTCTCGGAATCGATCGACCAAGTCTCCCAGGCCCCCACTCAAAACGCTGCCGGCGCCACCGCCCAGTGCCCCTCCAAGACCGCTGAGAATGCTGTCCAACCCGCCGGACGTTTGGCCCGGATTATTCGGGTCACGCGATTGCCCGCCCAGGCCATCCAGCAGGCCGCCAAGCTTTTCGCGGTTCTGGTAGCCAGCGACTGCCAAAAGGCCGAGCAGCGCCACCATTGAGGGCATTCTTTTTGCCATTTCGTTGTCTCCTTATGACCGATCAAGCGCGGCGGCGGCTGGCGATCAGGCCCCAGATGAACAGGACAATGATGGCGCCGACCACGGCGCCAATGAGGCCAGCGCCTTCTCCTGGTGCGTACCAGCCGAGCGCTTGACCCAGGTAGGAAGCCACGAACGCCCCGACTATGCCGAGTATGGTGGTCATGATGAAGCCTGATGGCTCGTTGCTGCCTGGCATAATGAACTTGGCAATGATGCCGGCCACGAACCCGATGATAATCGTCCAGATGATACCCATGACGCTTTCCTCCATTTTGTTGGTTCAGCAACGTACTAATTCAAGCATCGTTCCAGCACGCGATGGCACGGAACGGGATGCCCATTTGACGCTTGCCTTCAGTCCCCCGAACGGGGCGACTTGACGCTATTGGAAAGGCTACCTCCAACTGTGACTGGTGAGTTGAATCTCTTAGCGCACTGGATCAGGTAGCTTGTGAGCCTGGACCGCCGGAAGCGAACAAGCCCGCCCCATTTGCGCGGCAAGACTTCAATTTTGGGGAATTTCGACTACTTTCGCGCGAGAGCGCCAACGCTCAGGCAGCATCAAATCTCATCCCGAATACCGATAGCCATTCGCCCGGAGCCCTCCCATCGACATCGTTTCCTGCGCCATCATCTCCATGACTCCGCATCTGCGCCTCAGCGGCCGCGTCGATGCTGTCCTGCGCGTGCATCTCAAGGAAGTCGTGGGCGGGCAGCCGGCCGAGCACAGCATTGACCTACGGCTGCGGGTATCAGTGGAACCAGGCGATCACCCCGATAGGGTGAAGGATCTGGTGCTGTCCAAGGCCGCCAAGATCCTACGCAGTGTCAAGGGCGCGCTCGAGAGAACGTCGGGGGAAGTGGCCAAAGCGGCACCGGTGCAGGACGAAGCGCACGATCCGGCGGAGGCCGGCCCTGCTGACAGTCAGGATCGGGGAGAAGGCCTACCCACCCTGCCCCCTGGGTGATCGGCAAAACAGACCGTCAGCTGGGGCCAGGCCTTTGGCAGAGCTGCGGGCAAGCGGTGATCAACCTTTGCGGTTGTGGGGTGGCTAGCCGCCGGACTCAAGTGCCACATCCCGTTTAGGTGACGCTCGGCTTCCCTGGATCTGCCAGCCGGCGCTCGATGCGGCTATTTCCAGCGGATGCGCCAGCCCCGGCTATGGAACTGCCCTAGGCCTTCCCCAGTTTTATCAGGATACCAACTGAGTTGACCTCCCTAAATGCGCAGCAAGATCGCGAGTTGACCCACAATGCAGATCAAGGCTGGATATTCGCTGACCTACGATTGTCCTCAGCCGACCCCCATGCTGCTGACCTTGAACATCCACCCAACACGTCGACCTGATCTTCTTACTCCCCAGGTCGTTAGCTTCTCACCGGTGGTGGATCCGTGGGAATACCTGGATGTCTATGGCAACGTTTGTACCAGGATTACCGCACCGACAGGCTCGCTGACGGTATCTACCATGTTTGAGATCTATGATGCGGGCCTTCCAGACCTGATCCCGATAGATGCCTGGCAGCATGGCGTCCGTGACCTTCCCGACGATACACTTATCTTCCTCTTGGGCTCCCGGTACTGCGAGACAGACCGGTTGACCAACGTCGCATGGGAGCTCTTCGGGAGCACACCGCCTGGATGGCCCCGCGTTCAAGCCATTCTGGACTTCGTGCATCAGCATATCGTCTTTGATTATCAGAAGGCGGATGCAACCCGAACCGCATTTGGGAGCTATATCGAAAGGACCGGCGTTTGCCGAGACTTCGCGCATTTGGCCCTAACGTTCTGTCGGTGCATGAACATCCCGGCCAGGTATTGCACCGGATACTTAGGAGACATTGGAGTGCCGGCCAATCCGGATCCAATGGACTTCTCGGGATGGTTTGAGGTGTATTTGGGGGGGCACTGGTATACTGCAGACGCTCGGCACAACGAGCCCCGCATTGGCAGGATCCTGATGGGTATAGGTCGCGATGCAACCGACGTGGCCATTTCTACCCAGTTTGGTCCGGCTGCGCTGGCGAGCTTTTCCGTCACGACCTATGAGATATCATAAGTCCATGGCGACAGCGCGAGCGGCCCAACCAACACGCATCTGGCATGGATCTGCTCGAACGGCAGGAAGAAGTTCAAATCGAAGGAGCAAATTTCAACGGTCTCGGCATTGATGCACCTGAGTATCGAGCAGGGGCAGGCCTAGCCTTGAATCAGGACAGTGGCTCCAATTACGCTGCGACCATCAGCTCTGGCAAACTAAACGGCGTGGCGAAAGTGTGCGGGGGAACTGGTAGTATCAGAAAGCCGGACAAAGCCCCCGAAGACCACCGGGTAATCCGTGTGGCCCCGAAAGCCCCAGAAAAATAGGCCCAGGGGTAGCCCTGGGCCAGTTGAGTCAACTTGGGCAGTTTGCGCCGAAAACCTGCCAACCTCAAGGGTCGTGTCCGCGGTTCGTGAGCTTAGCCGTTGCGCCTGTTGCTGCCGCTAGGCATGGTTGGAGAGGGCCTTGCTGGAGTAGGTGTTCGGGCAGCAAAGCGGAGGGAAATGGGCGCAGCGGCTTGTCCGCAGCGCACCGGTTTTTTAGTCCAGAAGTTTCAGGTTAGTCGCAGATTCCTTGCCATCGCGGCCGGTTTCGAGTTCGTACTCGACCTTATCGTTTTCATATAGGCCTTCCAGGCCAGAGCGCTGCACCGCCGAAATATGGACAAACGCGTCCTTGCCGCCCCCTTCTGGTGAGATGAAGCCGAAGCCCTTAGTGGTGTTGAAAAACTTGACGATGCCCTTGATGGCCATGAGTTATCCCTGACATTTGCATTACAGCGTAGCGAGATCGCAGTGTGAACTCCTTCTGATGTTCACCGACCTTGCACAAGCAACAGAGCGGCAAGATAGCGGATTTCAGACCATGCTCAAGTGTCGCGATAGACGTCGGGGCGTCGGGCTGTGTCCAAGCGAGAGGCATGCTGGACATTGACGAGAGATTGATGGCCTGTCCGGGTCCGGTGCGGTGCCACGTTTGACGACGCACAGAGCCAATGTCGCTGGGTCAGATTGTTGCTGTCGGAGTATTCCTGCGCCTGTCCTTACAGGCCGCCATGGGCTCGCCTGTTGCTAGGCCGTAAGTGCGGTGAGATCGGCAATCCCCTTCTCGTATTAGACTAATCTGAGGGCCTTGCTCGCCATCCTCGCCGCGAACTCACGCTTTTTCTGAAAGCCCGCGGCCATCGTTTGCAATTGCTCGACATGCGTCGGGTCGGCCTTGGAAACAGAACCACCCAGGAACGGCGGCTGGGGATCGTATTCCATAGACAACTGGATGAGCCGTGCACGTTCTTCGCCGAAAATTGTAGCCACCAATGCAAGGGCAAAATCGATCCCCGACGTCACCCCCGCCCCCGTTACGCGATTGCGATCCACGACTACACGTTCCTGAACCGGTACTGATCCCAGCACTTCAAGCTGAGACAGTGACATCCAGTGGCAGGTCGCCCGATAGCCCTGCAACAATCCAGCGGCCGCCAGAACGAGGGATCCCGTGCAGACGGATGTAACGAATTTGGCCTGCTCTGCCCTTTTGCGGAGGAAGGTGAGCGTTTCTGCGTCGTCCATCAATGCCAGTTGCCCCGGCCCGCCGGGCACAAAAAGTACGTCAGTCGGCGGCGCATCGTGAAAAGCATGAGTGGCAAACAGGTGCAGGCCTGAAGCGTCTACAAGCCCCCCGCGTTCCTTCCAGACCAAATCGATCGTCACGCCGGGAACGTGAGCGAAGACCTCAAACGGGCCGGTAAGGTCAAGCTGCGTTAGGCGTGGATAGAGGAGCATGGTCACGTGCATGGGCATCATCCAATTGATGGAGTTGCCCAGGCGAGCGGCACCACAAGGTTGCGCTTCCCGATGGTTGCCCATCTCGTTCGCCAGTTACGCAACGACTCAACTATGCCAAAACCTTTACGAACCGCAAGCTGAGCGGCCCCTTCTGGTTTAGGTCACTGTCGGCATCGCGTTATGGTGGCAGAGGCTTTGATAGGGTGAAAACAGACAGGCGGCCTTTGGCAACGATGGGCCAAGGCTGCCATCGCGGCAGCCTTATGGGGGGTCAAGGCGCAGTATTAAGAGCGCTTATCGCGATACTGATCTGTTGGTCGCGCCGGGCTGGCTAAGGCCTGGGACGGGTAAAATTGTCCTCGAAATGCTCCACCATCGCTTCGAAACGTGGTTTGTCCCTTGCAGGAAACGTGATCTCGAAGGCCGAGAAGGTCTGGTGATCGGGCGAGAACAAAACCTTCGTATAAAAGATGGTGTCCTTCCTCTCCCCGCCATAGAAACCCGAAAGGACAAACCAGGAATCACCCCCTGCTCTATAGGTAGTGGTGCTGAGTTGCGCACCGGTTTCTAGCCGTTCTTCGAGGGCCTCGCGGGTCATTCCTTGCGCGGGGCCACCGTAGAGGTTGATGGTGGCCTCTCCGCCGATCTCGCTAAGAGCGATTCCCGGTGTCTCTTCCGCATCGACGATCTCGAACGCACCCAGTGGTAGTGCTGCAGAGAAACCATAGGCGCGGTCCAGGTAGGGCTGCCATCCGCCGCTGGTCTGCGCCAACGCGGCCGGCGTTACGCTCATCGAGGAAGCCAAAAAGACCAACGCAGCCAATCGGAACATCTTTTCCTCCAGGGCAAGGGGACGTTCCTTCAATGTCCTGGGGTACCAGTCCGTTCCTCCGAGGCGCCGGACAACCCGCGTAGCGGAAGTCTCGGCGACAGCCGCCGATCGGCAATGCGCGCCAGTTCGGCCATTGGGCCGCCATAAATGTCCCGAAAGTTGCCGCTGTCCGCCATCGCGTGCCGCCAGAACCGTCAGGATTGAGCGTGGCAACGCGTTCGAGAGCGGCACGGCGTTGACGACTAGGGTCGGCGTCCGGCCACAAAACGAGAAGCCTCTAAAGGGAACCGAGGGCCGAACGGCGTCGAAGGCGACAGGTTGAGCGTGTCTTAAGATTATCCGTGCCGAGATGGTCGCCGAGCATGGGTGAGATGACAGTTGCCCGTCCGGGCGCTGTTAGCCCTACGACTTGGATATCTTGATTGCCCGCGACCCGCGCTGATTACCCTACATATCCGAATTGCCGAGGCATCCAAAGTACGGTCTCGGGCACTAGGATCAGGATGAGCAGGGCGAACAGCAGCACGGCCACGAAAGGCCAGATTTCACGGATGATATCCTTCACCGGAATGCCCGTTACCGCATTCATAACGAAAAGCAGCACGCCATAAGGTGGAGTGACAAGACCGATCATGATGTTGACGGTGACCACAATGCCGAAATGCACCAGATCGATCTCCAGCGCCCGGCAGGCAGGAATGAATAGGGGTACGACGACGAGCAGCAGCGTCGTGGCATCAAAGAAACAGCCAAGAACAAGAAAGATCAAGTTGACGATCAGGAGGAAGACGACGGGCGAAAGCTGTGTGCCGTCCAGCAGGCTGGCGACGGCTGCCGGGACGCCCTCAGTGGCGATGATATAGTTGAAGATGAAGGCGCCGGCGATCAACACCGCGACCACGGCCGTGGAACGCGAGGAGGCGATGAGCGTCTCGACAAGGTCGCGGAAACCCACCGTTCGATAGTAAAAGCTGGCCAGCGCCAGCGCATAGACCGCGGCCAGGGCGGCCGCTTCGGTGGGAGTCGTGGCCCCGCCATAGATTCCCCAAAGCAGAATGACCGGCAGCATCAGGGCTGGTAGAGCCTGCAGGGTCACGCGCGGGAACTGGCGCAACGGGACGATCTCGCCCCGCGGAAAATCACGTTTCTCGCTGACGAAGGCAACGAGCACCATCAGAGCGACGCCCAGCATCAGCCCGGGCGCCACCCCGCCGAGAAAGAGATAACCCACCGAAGTGTCGGAGATCAGCGCATAGATCACCAATGGAATCGAAGGCGGGATGATCGGGCCGATAACGGCCGAGGCACTGGCCACTGCCGCGGCAAAGCCGGGTGGATAGCGGCCGGTCTTCACCATCATCATGGTGACGAGTTTGCCCGGCCCCGCGGCGTCTGCCACCGCAGAGCCGCTCATCCCGGCAAAGACGATGCTGACGAGAATGTCCACCTGTGCGAGGCCGCCCTTAAGCCGGCCAACTAGGGCTTGGCAGAAGGCCAGCAGCCGGTCGGTTACCCCACCGGCATTCATCAGATTGGCGGCAAGGATGAACAGCGGGACCGCCAGCAGCACGAAGCTATCGAACATGCCGTTAAGCATTTGTTCGGCGAGCAGCCCGATATCGGCACCGGTAAACAGCAGGTACCCGATCGAGGCGATGAACATGGCATAGGCCACAGGCACGCCGAATGCGGCCAGCCCGAAAAAGCCGGCCAGCAGGAGGACAAACGGGAGGCTCACAGAATGCTCTCCGATTCACCAGGCGAGGGCGGATTCACCTCATCGCGCCAATGGGCGCTGCAGAGCCTGGCAATCCGCCAGATGCCGGCGGCAATGGCTGAGACGAGAAAGATGAGAAAGATGGCATAAACAATGTCGAACGGCAGGCGCAGCACCGGGGTGCGAACTATCCTCATGAAGCTGATGAAATCGAAGGACGGGCTGAGCGCTATGGCAAAGGCGACAATGGTCAAAGCAGTGGAAGCCAGGGCGAGAACTCGGCGACCGCGTAGCGGCAGGCTCCCCGAAATCAGGTCAAAAGCGATGTGATCGCGCTCGTGCAGAATGAACGAGCACGTCCAGAACACCACCCAGATATAGAGGACTAAGGTGAGTTCCTGCGTCCATGCCGTGGGATTGTTGAGCACGTAACGGGTGAATATCTGGATCAGGAAGGTGCCGAACAGCGCGGCAAACATCACTGCCGCCACCAGTTCGGCACCTCGCCGCATATGCGCCGCGAGGTGCCTTAGCATATCGGCTACTCGACTGCGTTGATGCGGTCGACAATACCCGCCGGCCAGGATGCTGACCACTCTGACTCGAGGTAGGCCTTCTGCACGGTGCTGCGGAACGCTTCGACGTCGGGAGTCGAGACGGTGAGACCCTGCTCTTCGAGGAACCCGACCAATGCGGCCTCATCGGCAATGCGGTTCTCGTTGTTAAAGTCACGGGCTTCCGCAGCTGCCGCGAGGACCTTTTCCTTCTGCTCATCTGAGAGCTCGGCCCAGGTGCTGTTTGCCATGGCCAGGAATATTCCGTCGACCAGGTGGCTGGTCAAGACGATCTGCTTGGTCACTTCGTAGAACTTGGCAGCCCGCACGGTCGGCAGCGGGTTGTCCTGGCCGTCAATGGCCCCGGTCTGGAGCGCGGTATAGATTTCGCCGAACGCGACGGGGAGAGGATTGGCGCCCAGCGCTTCACCCAGGAACAGCCAGGTGTCCGAACCCGGCATGCGCAGCTTGACGCCAGCGAGGTCTGCCGGAGTCTGGATGTCCTTCTCGATGCGCAGGTTGAGCTGGCGTGTGCCGAGATACGCGGCGGTCAGGATCTTGATGCCCATGTCCTGTTCGACCATGCCGAAGAATTCCTGCCCGATCTCGCCGTCAAACACAGCGATCTGGTGGGCGGGATCGCGGATTAGGTAACCGGCGGTGAAAACTGACCAGGCCGGAATTTGGTTGGCAATATCCTGGGCGGAGATCATTGCCATTTCGAGATTGCCGCGCTGCATCGCCACTGGCTCGGTGCCCTGCTTGAACAGCGTGCCATTGAGATGAATCTCGACGTCGAACTCGCCAGGGGCACTCGCTTCGAGCGCGTCCTTGAAGACAGTCAGCATCTGGGCGTGCCAGTCGGATTCGACGGCAGGAGTGGAGATCCTGATCTTGACCGGATCGGCTGCGAATGTCGGCATGATGGTCGCTAGCCCCAAGACGGCGGCGAGCGCCACAAGGGTACGGCGTGTGAAGCGTTGCATTTGGTTCCTCCCATGATGTCGACGACACGCCGACCAAAACTTGCGCGGGACCGCCATTTTCGGCCCGCAGTGTACGAAGACGCCTTCGATGGCTTGTGTGAGTACACGGTGACATGTTACCGATAGTAGTAGAGTTCGACAAGGTCGTTTTTCTCTCTCAGCGCAGGTACTTCGATATGGGCAAGGACAAGCAGTTCGGCATTTTCGCAGCCATGACGACGCCGTTTGGCGTGGATGGCGCCATCGACATAGGTAAGCTGGTGCCCCATGCCCGCGCCTGTATCGCCGCTGGTTGCGCCGGCATTTCGACATTCGGCACTACGGGCGAAGGCCCCTCGATCGGCACCGCTGAGCGACGTTTGGTGCTTGAGGCGCTGCGGGCGGGCGGGATTGATGGTGCGCAGATCGTGCCCGGGATCGCCGTGTCGGCCGTAGACGATGCGGCCACCCATGCACAGGTGGCAGCCGAATTCGGTTGCCATGCATTGCTGGTGACGCCGCCGATCTTCTATAAGGGGGTCGGTTCGGCCGAGGTCACTGAGTGGTACGCGGCGCTTTTGGGAAAGACAGCCGCCGATGGTCCCGGCTATATCCTCTACAACATCCCGCAAGTGACCGGTGTGAAGGTCACGGGGGAGACCATTGCAGCGCTCAGTACGCGCTTTCCAGGGCGGATTGTCGGGGTCAAGGATTCATCCGGCGACTGGGATAACGCCCTGAGCATGTTGCAGTCTTTTCCCGATCTGCACATCCTGATCGGCGACGAGCGCGTCCTTGACAAGGGCGTCGGGCTTGGAGCATCCGGCGCGATCAGCGGCGTTGCCAATTTCCGCGTTGACCTGCTCAATGACGTGTTGGTCGGCAAGCCGGCCAGTGCCGCGCTTGCCCCCCTGGTTGAAGCCATCGTGGAGTATCCGGCTACTCCGGCAGTGAAGGCTCTTGTCGGCCATCTCAGCGGCGATACCGAATGGCAGCGCGTGCGGGCCCCTCTGCGCCCACTCTCCGATGCCGAGGCTGAGCTTTTGGGCCGCCGCTATGATGAACTCTTTGCCAAGGTATCCGCATGAACGAACGGCCGGAATCGGAGCTCTCTGATGGCCCTTCGCGCCCCATGCGCGATTTGGCCTATCGGAACTTCACCGATCGGCTGATGTCACGCGACATCCGCCCCGGCCAGTTCATTTCGCAGCGGGAATTGGTGGCGATGACCGGAATGCCGCTCGGCGCCATCCGCGAACTGGTGCCGCGGCTCGAGGCCGACGGGCTGATCAAGACTGTGCCCAAGCGCGGCATGCAGGTGGCCCATGTGGACCTCGATTTGATCCGCAACGCCTTCCAATTCCGCCTCATGATGGAGCGGGAGGCTGTCGCCGAATTTGCTCGCTCGGCACCCCATGACCTGATTGCCGATGAGCACAGGCAACACCTTGAGATTGCTTCCGAAGCCAGGAAGAAGGTAACGCCCGCCCTGCTGCAACGGGCGCAGACCATGGACTGGCGATTGCACGACCTGATGATAGACCGGTTGGGCAATGAGATTATTTCCAATGCTTATCGCGTCAATTCCATAAAGATCCGGCTCATCGGCTTCGAACGCGTGCGCATGCTGCCGGAGCTGGTGAATTCGGTCATGGCTGAGCACATTCCCTTCCTTGAAGCCGCAATGCGACGCGACGTGAACGGCGCAATTGCCGCCATGGAGGCCCACATCGCGAGCGCCCGCGCCCGCGCGATGCAGTTGTAGTGCGGCACACTTGGTCAGTAGTCGGACCATTCCGTCCCGTGGGACAGGTTTTGCGAAAGTCCAAAGCAGCCGTATCAGTAGCGTAGGCGAACTCTTAGGGGTCTGTTTGCAATAGGACTATCGCTCAGGTAGGCCGGCGGCCCGGAGGCTAGGGATAACAGCGACTCCGTAGGCATCGTCGCACCGGTCAACGCCCTCCTCCAGAGCAGATAGTGTTAGGGTTGGGTTCAACTCGCGAAGCCGCTGGACCATAGCTTTAGCGTCCTCCCTTCGGCCTAGACGCTCGTAGCATGTCGCGAGAGTCATATAGGTGAAGGGCCATTCGTTGAAGGTCGCAAGCGATCTCAGGCACCATTGCACTGCCGTCTCGAGATTACCCCGCATCATTTCGGCCGCGCCCATGCCGTGCAGGCTCACATAGGCGTCAGGAGCACTGGGACCAAGCTCATAGGCGCGCGTTCGAAACCGAAGGGCTTCGTCTGCATCTCCGCTCATCTGATAACCAATGCCGCAAAGATTTAGGATGACTACACTGTTCGGATTTGCCCGAACGGCCTCACGCAAACCCTCGAGCATGGCTACGTTGCGTTCCACCCGATAGAGCACGAAACTGCAGATGGCACGCAGCAGCGGATCATCGCTATTCGCTTTTAGAGCCGCATAGGCCAATGCAATGCAGTTGTCTCGATCACTGTTGCCAAGGGATGGAAGTCGACTGGAGATCCGCTTCTCATAGACCCAGGCTGCATAGGCCGCAGCCAGGCCAAAACCTGGGTCAAGTTCGACCGATTTTTCCAGCAATGCCAGGGCTTGCTCATGCCCTTGCGGAGATGGAGCATAAATCAGAGGCAGAGCCTTGAGATAGTATTCATAGGCATCTAGGCTTTCGGGTGGTTTGCGGCGCACCCTCTCGATCTCCGCAACGCGGATCTTGGGTTCGACCAACCCAACCACAGCTTCGGTGATGCGATCCTGGAAGGTGAAAACCTCAGTGACGTCGCCGTCATATTTCTCCGCCCAGAGCGGTGTACCCGTCTCGGCATCGAGCAACTTGGCCGTTACACGTAGCCGGTTTGCCTCGCGCGTAACGCTACCTTCGAGGGCATAGCGTATGCCCAGCTCGCGCGCAGCTGCGAGTGCATCGCTTCCTCTGTCCCTCAGCGCAAAGCTTGCGCTGCGGGAGAGCACACCAAAGGTCCGAAAGCGCGAGAGGGCAACGATGAGATCATCAACCATACCGTCCGCGAACGATGTGCTTTCGGCCCCACTGTCGTGATTGGTGACGGGGAGTACTGCGATCAGAGGCGGCCCACGCAAAAGCACGGGTGCTGCTCTAGCAACGAGGCGGTAGCCGACGCGAGGGACAGTGATGATGAAACTATCACCATCATCGCCCAAGGCCCGGCGCAGCGCCGATATCTGCACACTTAAGTTGCTCTCTTCGACAATTAGGCCAGGCCAAGCGCATTCCATCAGCTTGTCCTTGCTGACGGCCTCACCCTTTGCTTCAACCAAGGCCGCGAACAAGACAAATCCCCGCTGGCCGATCGGGAGCGTGCGTCCATCGCGCGTCAGTTGACGGCGATCATGGTCCAGCGTGAATGGTCCCGAGGTTGCGCGCATGGGCCTGAGCATAATCCGTTTTCGGAAGAATTCGACTCCTTCAAAAGACTCGAACCCCCGATGGCTGGAAGGCTCCTGCACCGAAACCAGAGGAGACTTCGATGACAAACCGTTCCCGCCTAGCCATCACCTTGGCCACCACGCTCGCGTTTTGCGCAGTGCCCATAATGGCCATGGGGGAGGACGCCCATATCGCATACCAGGACATCGGCGAAACCTATGGCTTCATGCCTTCCTTTTTCTCGCAGTTCCCGCGCGAAGAACTCGCCAATGTATGGGGAGCCTTTACGGCTCACCAGATGAACCCTGATCTGGCAATAAAGGGCGACCTCCGGGAACTCATTGGTGTTGCCGTCGCTGCACAGGGCCCCTGCCCTTCCTGTCTCTATTTCCATATTGCCGCCGCGTTGGCCAACGGCGCCTCTGAGGGCGACATCCTGATGGCCATCGCAGTGGCCCAGGCTACTGGGCAAGTTCATGCAGGTATTTCAACCGCTCAGGTAGCGTCGATGGAATTCCGACGGACTACAGATCTTGTTCTGTGGGGCGACGCGTCGACGGTGGCGTCGCGCAGCCCGTCTGCCGGGTTCTGTCAGCGCCTTGTGGCAGCCACGGTCCACCTTCAAGGTTTCTGCGGGGAATAGCCACGCTCAGGCGATAGTCGCTCGCCTGAGAGATGTAGGCCGTTCAGCAGGGAGACGGTCGCTACTCAAAGCGGCCGTTCCAAGTCCACAATTCAATGGCGAACCCGGCGGGGCAAGCCGCCTGTCCGCTTCCAGAATGCTTCGGCTGACGTGAACGTCGTGGGCAAGGCTTGGGCCGGCAGCAATCTGGCCTCTCTTGGGTCGGGGTAAAACAGTGCTCGTGTTCTGCCGGTGTGAAGATCAAGATCAGCACTTTTGTCGCCGGTCCCACCATGCTCGATATTGATCCAGCAAAGAACCGTCGCCCGATAAGTTGGAGATCACCTCTGATGCTCGGGCCAGCCTTCTGGCACTGCGACCAACACTCCGCCCCGGTGCCGGCATATGGGAACGTTCACCAACCAACCATCGTGCTTGGATGTCTTACGCCGAGACGACGAGCTCGCAAGTCGTGTCAGCAATTCTCCCGAAATTGTAAGGTTGAATGAGAACTTGGCGGGGCGCACGTCGGCATGACCCGCGCTCTTGCCGGAGACGACGATGGTGCAAATGTTCGGAACACTTGTCGTGCACTGACGAACCCAAACGCAGACCGTCCAGTGCCCAGAGGGTCACCAAGCATTGGATGCAGGCATGCCGAACAGCTTTTCCAGTGCACTGTCTGCTTCATTCACCTGAAAGGCATTGTCTTCGAGCGCGTCTACAACATCGATCCGGATAAGGGTTATCTGCCGGCGGGGTCAACAACCACGATCTGTGCCGCGAGCGATGCCTCTGCTCTTGGGTGGGTGGGGATCGGCCAGCCCCGCTGTGTTCCGTTACCTGCTTCGATCACTACCTCGGCGTATATGCCAACCTCGCTTGCCATTTGTGCCAGAAGCATCGCCGCCAGCGCCGCCTCGCAATGGGTGGCATATCGACCATGAGTTTTGCTCTGATGGATCACCTGCCAGCCACACGCTAAAGGCGTCACAAGAAACCTGTCCCGGACCATCGCACCTCCTAACCGCCGGCGATTGCAAGCGGGACAGCGCCAACCGCGCGCGCTGGAATGTGATCCACAGGGATCTCGCGACGCAGTTCCAGAGCATCCCACACCTGTACTAAGGCATGGCGCAGGGTGGCTACCATGGTATCATCGTGCAGCGGGGAAGGCGTTATGCGAAGCCGTTCGGCGCCCTTAGGGACCGCGGGGTAGTTGATCGGTTGAATGTATATGCCATGCTTTTCCAGCAGCATATCGCTCGCTGTCTTGCAGCGCCGTGCATCGCCAACCATCAGTGGTACAATATGGGTGCTGGTGGGCATCACCGGGAGCCCAGCATCGATAAGGGCGTTTTTTGTCAGCTGCGCTTGTCGCTGATGTTGCGTGCGCTCCACCGTGGAGACTTTCAGATGCTCGATTGCAGTCCGTGCCGCAGCGCACAGCGCGGGCGGCAGGGCCGTGGTAAAAATAAACTCTGGTGCATACGAGCGCACCGCATCGATGAGGGCGCTGTTGCCCGTAATGTAGCCGCCCATGACGCCAAAGCCCTTGGCAAGGGTGCCCTCCACGATGTCGATCCGGTCCATCTGCCCGTCGCGCTCGGCAATGCCAGCGCCGCGAGGACCATACATTCCGACGGCGTGAACTTCGTCGATGTAGGTGAGGGCACCGAACTCTTCGGCCAGATCGCAAATAGCGGCAATCGGCGCCACGTCGCCATCCATCGAGTAGACGGACTCAAAGCAGATAAGCTTGGGGCGGTCGGAGGCAGCACGCAGCAGAAGCTCACGCAGATGCGCAAGGTCGTTATGCCGAAAGACCTGCTTTTGTGCACCAGATTGGCGCACGCCCTGTATCATCGAGGCATGATTGAGCTGGTCGGAAAAAATGATGCAGCCAGGAAGGAGCCGCGCGATGGTCGAAATGGCTGCCTCGTTGGAAACAAAGCCTGAGGTGAAAACAAGCGCGGCTTCCTTGCGGTGCAAGTCGGCAAGCGAACGCTCGAGCTCGACCAGCGGGCGGTTGGTCCCCGAGATATTGCGGGTACCACCTGCTCCGACGCCCAGGCGCCCGGCCGCTTCTTGCATGGCCGAGATAACCTTCTCGTTCTGGCCCATCCCCAGATAGTCGTTGGAGCACCAGATCGTGATCTCCCGCGCATTGTCCGCGGCGTCCCGATAGATGGCGCGCGGGAAGCGTCCGGCAATGCGCTCAAGATCGGCAAAGACCCGGTACCGCTTTTCTTGCCGGAGTGTGTCGACGGCGTCTTGGAAAATTGCTCGATAATCCACTTGCCCCTCCCCTGACCCCGAGATGTCCCCCACGGATTCAACTCGGCAAATCAAACTAACTGGGGGCGCCAAGCAGGGGTATCGACCAAGGTCCCCCGAAAATGGGACCAATAGTCCACTTCAGGGCTGATAAGGCCCCCAAAAGCCCGGCTGCCGCTTCTCGCTCAGCTAAAGCTGCACTCATGGAGCGAACAGAGAATAAGCGGCTCTCAGCAGCGCTGCGGCTCATCCTCTTGATCGATAGACCAGTGCCGACACTGGACCATGGTCCGTTGGCGAACCTGCGTAGCGGAAGTAATTTCTCCAGAACGATTGGGTTCTCCTAACGTCCGGCCAATGCGTTCTATGCCGGCAACGACTCCCGACCGACGCTGCTGCTGGTGCCTGACGATAAGCCGCAGATGGCCATTCCAAAGCACCTGCGCGCATTGGGCTGGCAGTATTTTATCACCACCGTTTCAGGTGATGAGCTGATCGGTGGATCGCCTTGGGTGGTGGACGAGCTTCTCCATCGCGACGGCTATCTCTTAGTACAAGCCCCTACTCCGGCGCCTGCAGGATGATAGACCAGGATCGGGGCGTCTTCCTATCTTGCGCAGCACTGAGCCAACCATGGTTCAAAAGTGAGGGTCGCGCAACTTTGCCACCCGGTCGTGAGGGCGATCTAAGGAGGTCTCAAATGAAACGAACAGCGATTGCTATTGCAGCAGTTCTCGCAAATGCCGGGGCAACCGCAGCTCAGGGCGACGTGGCGCTGGGAGAGCAGATGTTTAACGACAGGTGCGTTAGCTGTCATGTAGTGGGCGAGGGGATCAAGAGCGGCCCTCATCTGAACAACCTAATTGGTCGCCAAGCCGCTTCGTTGGATGGATTCCAGTATTCTGACGGTATGATCGAGGCTGGGGAGGCTGGGGTGGTCTGGGATATCGAAACGCTCAGCAAATTCATCACCAAGCCGCGCAGCGTAGTCAATGGCTCGAATATGGCCTTCACGGGGTTGCGGAACCCCGATGACGTTGCCAACGTCATCGCATATTTGGCGACGTTTTCCCCGCCATAGGCCCACGCCCCAACTGAATTAAATAGCCCTTGCGCCGAAAATGGGCACCAAGCTCAGTGATTGCTTGATCCCGGCACCTGATCAGCGCTCTCAGTGCATGCTTTTGGCACAGCACCTTCCTTTCCCCGACGCCTGGAGGCTGATTGTGCTGTGCCAAGATGATGCATAACGCAGCCCCAAGGCCCTAGCCCCACCCTAGCTAGAAACCGTCGGTTCTGGACCGTAATGGGATTTTCTATAATTGTGCCGACCTCACTCGAATGAGATAGCACTTCGATGAAGGTTGGCGTTTTCTGTCACTCCGCGCGGAGTGGTTTCATTGCGGAGATGCAGAATCCGACGTTAGGTCTGGTGACGCTGTATCCGTTTGCGGGGTGGAGTATTTATCCGTGAGCTCGACGAACGGGGGAGGTATGTCGCGGACTTTCGAATTCGAGGAATTTCAGCTGAACCTTGATCAACGTCAATTGCGGCGTAACGGTACAGTGATCAAGCTCAACCCACGGTATTTCGACGTACTTGTGCTGCTGCTGAACAAGCAAGGGCAGTTGGTCAGCAAGGACGACTTCTTCGAAATAGTCTGGAACGGCGTGGTAGTCGGCGACGAAGCGCTGACGCAGTGCATTAAGACACTCCGGCGAGTGCTGGGTGATGACGTCCGCCAGCCGCGTTTCATCGTAACAGTGCCCAAGCATGGTTATCGATTTATAGCCCCGGTCTCGGCTGGCGACGCCGGGCGCGGCGAGACCGCCGCGGCACAACGGCAACTACAGACGCAGACGGGCTTCCTGCCAACGGTGGAAATCGCACTGGCAGGAATGATCGGCGGAGCGGGCGCCGGCCTCCTTGGTGGGCTAATCTATGGCTACGCCTTAGCCCTTGCGCGGGCTACCCCAGCGACGGGGGCGGTGCTGGTCCTTGTCTCTGTTGTGATGCTGTGCGTGCTGGTCGGGAGCCTGGGGGGCCTGTTTGTCAGCATCGGTCTAGCGCTGGGCGGCCGGATCTCGCACCCGTGGCAGGCGGTGATGGGCGCGACCGCAGGCGGGCTAATCGTGGGCAGCCTGTCCAACCTCATCGGACATGATGCTTTCGCCTTGGTGCTAGGGGTTGCACCGGAGAGGATTACGGGCGCATGGGAGGGGGTGGTGTTGGGCGGTGCCATCGGACAGGCACTTATTTTCGGCGGACCTGCCATCCACCAGATTGGCCGGACTGCAATCGCCTGTGCCGTGGCTTCGGTGCTGATTGTCTCAGTCGGTGGTCAGATGATGGCGGGCAGTCTCGACAGCCTGGCAGCCGCGCTGCTTGCGTCCGACCTCCCACTGGGTCGGCTGCGCCCTTTCGTGCCGCTAGACCGGCTGCCACTTTCCGCAGAATTGATGCTTGCCGCGGTGGAAGGGCTGGTGTTTGGCGCCGGCCTCGCGGCCGGGCTGTGCGGCTGGAGAAAAACGCGCCATCTCACACAACACTCACATTTTCATCATGCCAGCATCGGCACCCACGCGATAAGTCTGCCAGATACTGTCCCATGGAGGACCATTATGGCGACAGAGATAGCAGGTTGGCTTGTACGATATCGTTGGCGGATGGCTCGCTGGCTAGCAGCGGCGCTGGTGCTGCTGCTGCCCTTTCTAGCCATGCAACTATCCGATGAGATGAACTGGGGCGCTGAGGATTTCTTGTGGCTGGCCGCCATGCTAACCAGCTTTGGATTAATGTTCGAAGTCGCGCTCACGTGGAACGCCAGCCTATTTTACCGCGCGGGCCTAGTGGTTGCACTGGGAACCAGCTTCCTGCTGATCTGGGTGATCGCGGCAGTCGGCGTGATCGGCAGTGAGGGCAACAGCTTCAATCTG
This sequence comes from Kaiparowitsia implicata GSE-PSE-MK54-09C, assembly GCA_019359435.1. Classification (GTDB taxonomy): domain Bacteria; phylum Cyanobacteriota; class Cyanobacteriia; order Elainellales; family Elainellaceae; genus Kaiparowitsia; species Kaiparowitsia implicata. Next base: position 44,219 of record JAHHHI010000089.1, on the reverse strand, counting down.
CTTTATTTTGCCACTTTGGGCGGGGGCGCACTAGTATCAGCGCAAGCACGGTTCGCGCCCGAGGGTATGGTGCGAGCATTGTTGGTTGTAGCAGCCGGCCAGATCGCCGTTGCCGCAATTGCGCTGATTGCTGGGGCGGGGATCATCCAAGCCACCACAATCCTGCGTCTCATCTCTGCTACCGGGTTTTTCACCTTGTTATGGCTCGTGGCTGCGGCCCTGTTTCGACGCGCCACGCATGAAGAGGTTCCATTCTGACTACGAACTCGGCGGTCTGGTTCGCGCCAACGCCTTCGACATCTTTCCCAGGCCCGGCGGGCGCAGGGTCTCACAGCGGTGTTCGAAGCCTCCAGCGAGCTACTCATCAGGCGGGTCGCTGCCTGGGCAGGAGCAGTGACTGTTGCAAAGGCCGAGTACGGCGACGGCCATAGTGACGGGAAGGGAGAAGGTCTTCGTCGTTGGATGGTCCTCGTTGCGATGCGCTGTTTTGATGAGGACCTATTAGCCAAGCCAATTTAACGCCGGCGTGAACCACTCCTTTAGGCGCAGTTCACTTTCAAATGTCGTAGCTCTCAGGGGATGAGGCCTGGAATGCGGAGTAGACGCGCAAATATCCAATTAGCGGATCTTGTCTCCGTGCTCAGCGCGACGCGCATCGCGGTCATTGTGGACCAGGGCGGCTAGCAGTGCAGCAGGCAAGCTCAGGCAAAGTAGTGCGCAAACGATCAGAATTGCGGTCATGGGTCACTCGGGGGGGGGGGTAGGTTTGGTTTGGTTTGCTCAGTTAACTTCCAAAAACCCAGTCCGTTCCAATCCACTGCAACGCCGGCCGCATCCTCTTCAGGGCGCCTGCAAAATGCTTATTCGGCTGGCCGACCCGAATATGCGTGTCCGGCGTTGCTGCGAACGGTTTACGGCCCACATACCCTTTATCAGCCTTTCGCCACTAATGCAGCTTGCGAGACCGACTTGCCGTTGAGATGTCTGAACAATTCCATCTCCCTTCAGCCCCTCGGACGTCGGAAATTTCACCGAGCGGGTGGCGAGGGTCAGCGGGCTCAGTCAGGCACTTGCTTCTCGGCGCCCACAAGGGCAAGTGCAATTGACCGAAGACGCTCTTGCAGAAAGCGCATTCGAGTAATGTCACTTTGAAGGCCGATGTAATGCGTTACTTCTCCTGATGGATCCTTCACAGGGGTAAGAGAAAGCCGATTCCAGAACGACGTTCCATTCTTGCGATAGTTGATCATGTCAAGGAGAAGATATTCGCCATTTGCGATTGCAGCCCTCATTTGCATGACTGCGTCGCGGCTAGTGTCGGGCCCTTGCAGAAAACGGCAATTGCGCCCGATGACGTCGGCCCGCTCATAACCGGTCATCTTCTCAAAGCCGCGGTTCACGTAGACAAGTGGAGCGTCCGGCGCGCGAATATCCGACAGCGTCAGAGCTTGTACTGAGGGGTCGAGCCTCGAGTCCGATATTTTGTGTCCAGCAAGAACATGCTTGAAAGGCGGCATAGGTCCACAGAAGTATGACAGGTGCAGGCTCTATAGCTTGCCACGGCTCAGACATCAAACCCGCATACGAAAGCCAGCATCGGTCCGTGCGCAAATGCCCACTTCTGTCAGCTCTCGATTAGTTCGGCGGGTAATTGATGGTATAACCCATCTGCGGTCAGGTCGCTAATTTTTGCCGGGTTCCCATCGGCAGCACGGCAACTTCGACGAGGCCGTCGTCTGCCATATGCGGGTACTAGGCTTTATGCCCGGAGCGCCGGAAGTGATCTGGTGCTATACCGCCATCGCTGTGGCGCATTTGTCTGCCGCTCGCTTTGAACAGGCCCTCGTCTGGGCGCTGCGCGCGCGCGACGACCATGATGGCTTGGAATGGACACAGACCACCCTCGCAGCCGCCTTTGCCCATCTTGGCCGTCGATGAAGCGAAAGATGCACTGCGGATCGTGACGGCTGCACGGCCGGACGACGATTGCGGAGTTTTTTGGACGCAACCAGAGGCCACCCCACACTGGCTTTCTAGTCGAGGGCCTTGTCAAAGCCGGCATTCCGTGGGCCTAAAGCGGATCGCGGAACAAGTCTCATTTCCACATGATTGCGAGCCAATCAACCAGGGCGCTCCACGAACTGCGGGCGCTCACGGGATCGATGACAGCGAAGTTCAGCTCCGGAGCGGGGTCGGATCCTGAACGGAGGCCTTCTTAGGTTACTACCCAGAAACCGGACTGACAGCAAACGGCCCCCAAGTTGCTCTTAGGGCTCCTGCAACAGTGGATAGCGGGGAGGCGATCGGCAATCTCCAGCAGCTGGGTGTGCCCTGATGCCTCTCCCTCCAACAATTTGCTGCGTCAGAGCATCGTACCGACCCTGTCTCACTTAACTGGCTACGCTGCTAATTTGCGCACCGGGCTGGAAACGAGCTATAATCCGGCCGCGACGAAGTCATTGCCGGGTGATGCCGGAAAATGGGCGTTGCTTTCAACCTGCATTTCTCAACGATACCCATCCGAACCGGCAAGCATGCCAGCTTCACGCTTACGCCGCTGCGTATACATGGTAGGGGAAAGTCATTCTGCCATTGAAACGGATGATGCCGCCAACCGTTAAAGGGCAGCCTTACACAATCGGGCCCTTTAATGGCTAAGCGTCCACCCAGAGTTGAGGTTGTCCAGCGGCCGAACGCGCCTGATCAGGGCAATACTGGCTTACCTGACAAGCCGCTGGTCAACGGCGAAGCACCCGCGGATGCACCTGTAGTCGATACGCGCCGTGCCCTGTTGGAGCTCATCAGGGCCATTGGTCGGGATACGCGCAAGCTCTTTGCATGTTTAGCCCCGACACTGCGCTCGGCACTGGTTAAGTTGCGGAACTTGATGACGTCGGGCATCAGCGTGGCTCGGGCAAAATTCCGCAACCGAAGCCGCGAGGACGCGACCTCGCACCTGCCCCAGGCTCAAGCCGGCAACCGGACAAGTGGCGACAATCTCGTTACCAGCAGACCCGAAGACCGCGCCGGGCTGCGCCAAAAACTATTGCTGAGCGGTGCACTGGTCGGTTTGCTTGCCGTCGTGGCGCTTGCCTCGCTTATGGTCTGGGCCCTCCACGATGTGCCCTTCGAGCGGATCGCATCGGGCCATGCGGACAACAAGGTTATCGCATTGACGACAAACGACGGCCAACCGCTCATCCAACGCGGCCCCTATCAGGAGGCGGCTGCGCCGAGGGACGAATTTCCCGATGCGTTGGTCGAAGCGGTCCTTGCAATCGAGGACCGCAGGTTCACCGAGCATTGGGGCATAGACGTTTTCGGCATCGCTCGCGCTTTGGGGCGCAACGTATCGGCGGGCCAGGTGCTTGAGGGCGGCAGTACGATCACCCAGCAACTGCTCAAAATACTGTACTTGGACCAGGAACGGACACTTAGACGCAAGGTCCAGGAATTGTTCTTGTCCCTGTGGCTGGAGAGCCGACTTTCCAAGGACGAAATTCTCACGTTGTACCTAAACAATATCTATCTGGGCGCGGGTGCGACCGGAATGCCGGCCGCTGCCCGTGTCTACTTCAATAAGGCAGTGGGAGACCTCACGATTGCCGAGAGCGCTCTGCTCGCCGGCCTCATTGCATCGCCTTCCTCGCTGAACCCGATCAAGAACCTCGATGGTGCCCGCGATCGGGCCGCAGTTGTACTACAGGCGATGCAGGATGCAGGCTTCCTTGACGAAGATGCCGCAATGCAAGCTCAACTTAACTCGGCGCAGCTTCAGCCGCAACGACCCGAACTGGGCACCGGAACATGGTTTGCCGATTGGGTGATGCAGGAAGCACAGGAGACATCTGGTCAATTCCTCGGCAGCGTCAAGGTCACGACCACACTTGCGCCCGACCTGCAGTATATTGCCGAGCAATCGGTCCGCTCGGTGATGAGAGACAATGCCGTCGCCTCGGGCGCCACCCAGGCGGCTATGGTGGTCCTGGCTCCGGACGGAGCCGTCGTCGCCATGGTTGGCGGGTTGGACTATGCGGACAGTGAGTTCAACCGCGCGCTGGCGATGCGACAGCCAGGCTCTACCTTCAAGCTCTTCACCTATTATGCAGCGCTCAAGCTGGGTGCGACGCCCGACAGCCGACTGGACGATACTCCCATTGAGATCGATGGGTGGGCACCACAGAATTTTGATGGCGAGTACGCTGGACGGGTCAGCATGGCCGAAGCCTTTGCCCGATCGTTGAATGTAGCGACGGTAGGCTTGGGCATGGAAGTAGGCCTGCCTAACGTTATTGCCGCCGCGCGGGAATTGGGGATTGACGCCCCCTTGCAGGAAACTCCTAGCCTTATTCTTGGCGCATCCGAGGTCAGTCTTCTGGACATTACTGGTGCGTATGCATCGGTACGGGCAGGGATTGCACCTATCGAAGCCTACGGGATAGCAACATTCGAAGCCCCTAACGGTCGGCCCTTTACTATCGGCCCGCCCGTAAGAGCGGCGCTCCCGCTGGGAGCGGTTCAGGCGCCTATGTTTTCTTTGCTCCAGCTGGTCGTGGAAAGAGGTACAGGGCAAGCAGCCCTTCTTGATCGTCCGGCGGGGGGCAAGACCGGCACCAGCCAGGATTATCGCGACGCATGGTTTATCGGTTTCGACGGCAACTACACGGTGGGGGTTTGGGTGGGCAACGACGATGGAACCCCCATGGATGAGGTCACCGGCGGCCAGTTGCCCGCCATGATCTGGCGCGCCTTCATGACCGATGCAGTACCTCCCGCTGGATCGACGTTGACGCTGGCCCCGGAAGAAGGTGCAAACCAAGCGTCTGATTTGAACGCACCGCACTGCAACATACAACTTTGTGCCCAGTCCTACCGGTCCTTCAGGGCGTCAGATTGCACATTCCAGCCCTATTCAGGCCCGCGGCGCATCTGTGAAAAATGACGCTCGGATCCCGGGATGCGTCGGTAATGGCCAAGCCCTATTTGCATCCTTCATCACCCGTCGAGGATAATGCTGCCCACGTCTGATACAGGAATTCTTCCCTGCGCTGTGAATGGCGATGGCGTCCTTTGCCACTGGGCAGTGGTGGGTCGCCTTGGCCTTTGATATATGTTCATAGTCTGTCGCCGTCTCGCTGCCTCGCCAGCGCCCAACGTCAACAGTGGGGTCGGAGCCTCGGGGTTTTTTCACCGAACATTTCAAGGCTGAGTCTCCCGGTCAGCCCGCCCGAAACGGTGATAAGGTCATGGTCGCAATGTGGGCTCATCATGCGCAGGTTGATGTTCCAAGTTAATGACTCATTGTGACCGTGCGCTCACAATGAACGTCGGAGATGGACAAGTTCACGAATGGGAAAGCAGACCACCCCAGAAGCCCCCAAGGAGGATGTCTGGCGACATGCGATCGAGCGAGCCAAGCTGGGGTTGTGGGACTGGGACCTGCGAACAGATCACTGCTACTATTCAGCAAGCTGGTTTGAAATGCTGGGCTATGCCGAAGGCGAGTTGGCCCAAACCAGTGATCTGTGGCTAAACCTCACGCACCCTGACGATAGGGAACGGGCCATCCGCAGTGGCGAAGGCCACCTGTCCGGTGCTGTCAGCAATATCGAAACCGAGCTGAGGCTGAGACACAAGTGCGGAAGCTGGATCTGGGTTCTTGATCGAGGGGGAGTGATCGAATGGGACAGCGAAGGGCGTCCAGTGCGCGCTGTCGGCGTTCAGACTGATATCACCAGGCAGAAAGAAATTGAAGGCGAGCTGGCGCAAGCGAACGAACAGAACCGCTTGGCTCTGGAGGCAAGCGGCCTAGGAAGTTGGCATTTCGACGTCGACACGCAACTTAGCTTCTGGGACACCCGAACGAGAGAGATTTTCGGCCTGGAGCCCGATGCCGGAGTGGTGCCACGGGGGACGTGGCAGAACTTCTTGCATCCAGAGGACAAACAGCGCGCTGAGCGTGAACACAACCTTCCGCTGACTACCCATCTCCCAAGCAAGGTCAGCTACCGCATCACACGGCGAGATGGGACGGTCCGCCATGTTGAGACCCTCTGCATTTTCCTGCAGGTGTCCGGGACCTCTGGGCGGCTCGTTGGCACCACGCGTGACACAACCGATGAAGTTGAGGAGCAAAGAAAGCTCGCGCTAGCAGCAAGCCAGGACAGCCTCACTGGGCTACTGAATCGCTCAGCCTTTGGGGTCGAACTGAGTAAAAAGATCAGTTGCGCTGGCTCCGAGCCTTTCGCCCTTTACTACATCGATCTTGATTACTTCAAGGCACTGAACGACTCGCAGGGTCACGCCGCTGGCGATGCCGCACTCAAGCAGATTGCGGCCAGCTTTCGCGAAGCTTTCCCCAAGGCGCTTTTGGCTCGCCTGGGTGGCGACGAGTTCGCGGTCGCCCTCGCCCTTTCAGACGCCGAGCCCTCACGCGCAGCGGGAACCATGCTGGGGGCAGTTAGGCAAGTGACACAGCTCGGGGTCGGGGCCTATCATCCACTTGGAGCAAGCATCGGTGTTGCTGTGATTGCTTCTGAAAAAATAGAACCCGCAGACGCATTGGCGCGGGCCGACGATGCCTCCTATGCCGCCAAGTCAGGCGGCCGGAACCGCTGGATGTTGGAGAGGGACATCTCGCAGGGCTCTGGCTTAACCGCAGGGCGCCTCGTCGCAAATCTGGCGATTGCGATGGACGAAGGGCGCGTGCAGCTATTCGGGCAGGAGATCCGCTCCCTGGATCAGCCAGAGGTACCAACTGGCCGTGTCGAGGTACTGGCTCGATTGGTATCTCCAGCTGGCAAACTCATCTCCCCGGCTGAGTTCATTCCTGCAGCCGAGCGCTTCGGCATGGCCGCTGTTCTTGATCGTCACATCATTCGCCTGGCGTTGAAACAGATCGGTAATCGACCCGGGGGGAGCCTGGAAATTACGCTTGGCATAAACCTCTCAGCACACACGCTGAGTGATCCCTTGCTTTGGGAGTTCGTGGAGCTATCAGCAGGAGAGTCTGGTGCTTCCTTGCGTCATTTGGTTTTTGAGATCACGGAAACGGCGGCCTTGACCAATGTCGAGGCGGCGGAGCGCTTCGTTCGCAAGGCCAGAGAAAAGGGCTGTCGCGTCAGCCTGGATGACTTCGGCGCCGGGATGAGCTCCTTTTCTTACCTCCGACGCTTTCCGGTCGACAGTATCAAGATTGACGGATCCTTTATCGAAAACATTGCCACCAGCCAGTTTGATCGGGAGGTCGTCCGCTCGATCTGCGGGATTGGCAAAAGCCTGGGACTTGTGGTTGTCGCCGAGCGCATAGAACACCTCGAAACCCTGCCCATACTGGCGGATTTGGGGGTTAGTCTAGGACAGGGCTTTGCAATGCACCGTCCAGAACCTTTGGATCAATTGCTCGGCAGAATATCTCCTTATCCGCCTGGAGGGCCTGGATGCGACCGTAATCGTAAGTATTGAGGGACACTCTTAGCGGGAAAGCTGCTGCCTGGAGAATAGCTACCTAGAACACCTTTCTTACCGCTCCTGCCATTGCATTGCGGGGAGGCTACCACCGCTGAGTTTTTCGCCATGATCGAGGCCGTTGCTGATGGGGAGTGGACCGACATCAACAGCCCAAGACGCAGGTGGCTACGAAACGTCATTATCCCCAGCCCAGCCCAGCCCAGCCCAGCGCTGTCCTGTAGGAGGACCAGTGTGGCCGCTTTCAGGAGTTGGTTGGCATCGTGGGATGTCGAAAAGGGTTCGAAAGCTGATGGTGCTTATACCGTAGGTAGGTTTGCGGATGGTTCAGCTTTCCAGTGTGGGTTGCGAAGGGTTGAGGACCGGGATTAACAATTTCTATGTTTCTGCCGGTCCCTGCAGCCCTGGAGGTGGCACCCCATCCTTTTCCGGATCACGACCCAGGCGCCTGTCAAGCCAGCGCATCACCGGGGTGACGGTAAGTCCGTGCATAACAACAGACATGATGACCACCACCGATAGGATGGTCCAAAGGCGGTCCGCGTGCTCAAACTCTCCATGGTTGAGGCCGTAGGCCAGATAGTAGAACGAGCCCACGCCGCGGATGCCAAAAAAGGCAATGGCAAATTTCTCGCCAAGCGTGGCTGGGGCGCCGATCATACCGATAAGGCCAGCAACCGGACGAACGACAAAGAGAATAAGAACCGCTGCGAGAAGCTCGGTCCAGCCGACAGGCGCTGGCAGACCCGTCACGAGAGAACCGCCAAAGGCTAGCAACAGCACCATCATGGCGATGCGCTCGACCTGCTCGGTGATGTCATGCATGTCGCGCTGAAACTCGTGATCTCGATGGGCACTGCGCAGTGTCAGGGCAGTAACGAACACAGCGAAGAAGCCATAGCAATGGATCAGTTCCGATACCCCATACGATATGAATGTGGCCGCTATGGCGATCAAACCGTCTCCGGTCTTCGCCAAAGTATCACCGGGCATTTTGAAGGTCAGCCAGCCGAACAGACGGCCAATTAGCCAGCCGCAGCAAATGCCTGCAACGATCTCCCATACGACATTAAAGCTCAGCCAACGAACGAACCAATCTTCGCCCGTAGTGGCAGCCAGGCTTATGGCAACCGCCAGATGGACGAAGGGAAAGGCAAGGCCATCATTTAGGCCTGCTTCTGAGGTGAGCGCAAAGCGCACCGTATCTTCACCGCCTTCCGAGGGTGCCCCAACCTGAACATCGGCGGCAAGTACAGGATCGGTTGGTGCGAGGCTTGCAGCCAGGAGCAGAGACGCCAATAGCCCAATGCCCAGGACCCACAGGCCGACGCCCATGATCGCAACAATGCTCAAGGGCATGGTAATGAGTAGCAGCCGCCAGGTCATGCCCCACTGCTTGAACGAGAAAATCCGATCTATCTTGAGGCCCGCGCCCATCAGCGCGATAATCACGACAAACTCGGTCAAACGCTCGGTTATGTAAGGATGGGCTCCAGGAGAAGGGTCAACGCCCCCATGTTGCATGCCGAAAATAATCGCGCCAATGATGATGCAGACGATGGGAAGTGATATCGGCAATCGACGGAGCGCCAGAGGCAGCCAGGCAACCAGGGCTATTAAGAAGCCTGCTCCGGTCAGCACGACGATGTAGGGATCAGGCGACCAGTCAATCATGTGCGGTTTCCCTGTTGCTAGCACATAATGCGTGATGCACCGCTGCGCTCCATGACAAAGGCTCTGGCGTCTTCTGCTCTGGCATCTTCTCGGTGCAGACTGCCATGGTCGGGTACACAACGGGCGCTGGCCGCTGACGTGTGCGTTTTCCGGTAAACAAGGTCGCTTTGGTTCTATCAGAGGAAGCTATAGAAATGGCTGAAAACAGGCGCCAGTACTGGTAGCGGAATTGCAGTCGGGTCATCGGCACCGGCCACCCGAGACCACGTCTGGGTCGTTTGTTCTGAGGCCGCTTCGGCTCCAAAAGACATGTAATGTGTGTATCACAGCATGACCCTGCTGCAGCAGGAAAGCCTGCCTGGAACGTCTGCACGCAGGGTGGGCGCCAGCGCGCCATGAAGGTCAGACAGGTTTTGGTCGATCCTTCTTTCTCGACCGGGAAGGCCGGATGAGAGACCCTGCGCTCTTCGACCTCGCGATCGATAGCGAGCTTGCAGGCCGCGATCTGGTGCCGACCAAAATCAGTACGCCCCCGGCCGACCCAATATCCGTGCCAGATCCATGGTGGTTCAGCGGAAGTTCAGGTGATCGGTTCAAAATCACTGTCAACGCAGAAGGCAGTCTGTTCGCCCCGCCGGTGACCTCAGCGGGCAAAGGTTAGGTGGATGGTGCCGCTTTCGGCGGTCTCGGATTTGACTTTTGGCAGGCGGGCTTCGAGGCCGCGCTGGTTGTCCCACAGGCGAACGCCGCCGCTGAGGATGATGGGCACGATGGCGACATGCAGGTAATCGACAAGGTCGGCTTCGAGATAAGCGCGCACGGTTGTGGGGCCACCGCCGATGCGGACATCCTTGCCGCCGGCGGCGGCTGTGGCGCGCGCGAGTGCATCTTCGATGCTGGTGTCGATGAAGTGGAAGGTGGTGTCGGAGACTGCCAGCGTAGGGCGCGGGCTGTGGGTGAGGACGAAGACCGGGCAGTGGAATGGCGGCTCATCGCCCCACCAGCCCTTCCAGTTCGGATCGTCGGGGAAGTTGTGGAGGCCGAACTTGCCGGCGCCCATCACTTCAGCGCCAATGTTCTCGAAGTACGCGCGGGCGTAGGCTTCGTCGAGGCCGGTGGTGCCAGCACCCGAATTGTCGTGGAATACACGCTCACGGAAGGTGCGGGTGGCGACATAGGCAGCGGTGAGGCGCCCCCAATCGTCGCCGAATGGCTTTTCAGGGGTGATGTCGGTGGTGGTGGCAAAGCCATCAAGAGAAATCAGCAGGTCGACGCGAACGGGCATGGCGGGCTCCAGCTGTACAATTATTAGTAAGGTGAGTACCTTCATATGGAAGCGCGCATAGTAAGGCAAGTACCTTTTTTATTGACGTGAGCGGCAGGTCGGCGCTAGGCCTTGGGCATGCCTTATCACTCGAGCCCGCTGGACCTAGCCTTCCACGCCCTGAGCGACCCGACGCGGCGCGCGGTGGTGTCGCGACTGCGCGAGGGAGAATTGCCGGTAAGTGCGCTGGCAGCGCCGTTCGACATGGCCCTTCCCTCGTTTTCGCAGCACCTCAAGGTGCTGGAAGAGTGCGGCCTGGTTATAAGCGAGAAACGTGGGCGTAGCCGGTGGTGCCGGCTAGTGCCGGAGCGGTTCGACGCGGCGGCAGACTGGATGGAAACTGAGCGGCGACGCGCCGCCGAGCGGCTCGATCGGCTGGAACGCTATCTAGACCGCGTGAAGGGAACGCCGTGACGCTGCTTTTCGAGAAGTTGCTTGAAACCTGGTCGATGGACCGCGAGATCGTTTTGGTGAAGGTGCTGAAGCACCCGCGCAACAAGGTGTTCTCGGCGTGGCTGGACCCGGCGGCGCTGAGCCAATGGTATGGTCCGGACGGGCTTAGCATCGAAAGCCATGAGGCCGACATACGCGAGGGCGGGTTCTGGCGCTTCGACATGGTGGGGGTGTTCGAAGGTAAAGAGCAGCGCTTTGCTAACCTGATGCGGTTCATCGAGATCGTTCCCAATGAGCGGATTGTTATCGACTACGGAGGAGATGATGGCGACCCCAACGGCTTCTACATGGTGGTGGCGTTCGACGAGCAGGCCGACGGCAAGACCGTGCTAACGATGCGCCAGCTGCACCCCAGCCGCGAACGGCGGCGGGCGGTGGTGGCCTTCGGTGCAGTGGAATATGGGCTACAAACGTTGGGTGGGCTGGAACGGTGGTTGGAGTGAGGTAGGCTGCCGGGACTGCTTGCGCTTGACGCAAAAGAGGTGATCGCGGGCAGAGCGCTAAGGCCAACACAAGGTCGGAAACTGTTTAGCGGCAGCGCGCCCCAGGGTAGTCGGTATGGCCTTTCCCTCACTATAGAAAGTGTCCTTGTTCGGTGTGTTCGAAGTGAAGTTTTTGCTGAAGGCGCTCGCTGGGGATTGCAACCACGGTTCAACCAACTCCCACCTAAAGATCGGCCCTCCCGGGAATCCCCTGAAGAAGGGCACGGCCTACGAAAAAAGCCCGTGATTGGCGCGGGCCTGGGCCAGGGCTAACTCGCGTGCTAGCGGTTCATAAACAGACCGTCGACCATCAGCCCACTTATGTTCTAGCAATCCGTTCTGGCAAGGGCGGTCGTCGTCCCAGCCAAAGTGGTTCAGCACGGGATAAAGGCACAGTCCCTCCATACGAACACCCTTGGCACGCGCCAATTCCAGTTCGTTTGCCACATAAGCGAGCCATGCCGGGCGTCGGTCGAACTCGATGCCGGTCTCTGCAAGCAATATGGGGCGGCCATAACGGCCCTGGATTTCCATGAGTAGGCGGTGCAATGGGCGATATTGTGGGTGACCCATATCGATGGGTGGTCCGCCATGTATCCACTGGTTGTTGAAGTAGTAGTTGACCCCGACGATATCGAGCAGGTCCGGTGACCCGCCCAGCTGCGGCCATGCCATGCCCGCGATCATGTCCCAGGACTGGTACTGCGCCTGGCGATGGCCTTCGGCGGCCCAGAATTCGTGGTGGCGCCCCGGATCGTTTACGACATTGATGGCCGGGTCCGAATGCACGAAGCGGGCGCGGGGGTCGACGTCGCGGATAGCATGCATCGCTGCAATCGCCGCCCGTACCAGTTGCACCTTAAGTTCGTAACCACGCCCATTGGCGAAGGGGTTGAGATAGCCGGCCTCGCCGCCGCCCCAGGCGGAAAAGGAAACCTCGTTGACCGGGCAGTAGAAGGGCACCTCATCGGAGGCGTCCCGCACGCGTTGCGCCGCCGCCCGGGCAAACAGCGCGAAGCGGGCAACGAATTCGGGGCGCCAGATGTCGATGTCATCGGGCCAGCCATAGTGGAACAGATCCCAGATGACCTGTGTGCCGGTGCGCTTCGCGGCGGTGAGCATCGGATCAATGCTAAACCAGTCGAAGACGCCGGGCACGGCCTCGATCAAGTGCCAGCGAAAGCCGTCGCGGACCGTGGTGATACCCAGACCCGCGAGTTGCCGGTAGTCGGCTTCGGTGTATTGGTCGTGATCGCTCGACTGGATTATGTCGAGCCGCCGACCGTTGCGCAGGCGGTGCGTCGAGCACTCAAAGCCACCCTGCCAGTATGACGTGAAAATGCTGGGCGGTGGCGCGGGCTGACGTTCGGCCATTACCTCATCGAAAAGGGCCTGCCACTGCGGAATGACGGCCTGGATGCTATAGTGGGTTTCGACTGAGCGCCGTGCAGCCACGCCGAGGCGCTCCCGCAAGCCGGCGTCATCGAGCAGGCAAATCATGGCGGCAGCAACGGCGGCGGGATCTTCGTGGGGGACGAAGAGGCCCGAGACTCGGTCCTCGATCTGCTGTTTTGCGCCGTTATCGGGTGTGGCTATAATGGGCAAGCCGGCGGCACCGGCTTCGGCGATCACGTGGGGCATACCCTCGCCGCGCGACAGCCAGGCAAAGATGTCCAGCGCCGCGCAGATGGCCGGCACGTCGTGGCGGTCGCCCAAAAAACGCAGCGCGGTGCCGAGCTGGCGCGACCTGGCCAGGACCTTGAGGCGCTCTGCATATTCGGGCATGAAGGCATCGGGACCGCCAACGACAACGAATTGCACCCCTGGCCGCTTCTGGTGCACCAGCGCAGCGGCTTCGATAAAATCCTCCACGCGCTTCTTGCTGTCCAGCCGACCGACCCAGCCAATCAGCGGCTCTCCGTCCGTGATCCCAAGTTCGGCGCGAATCCTGGCGCGGTCAACGTCGCGAAACTCCCCGAGATCGACCATTGAGGGAATTTCGAGCGCGTGATGCTCGCGGCCGGCCATTTTGCCGGCAGCGGCGTCGCGGATGGACCGGCACACGCCGACATAGCGGTTGGTGAAATGCTTGGGCCCGGCGAGGGCCTCGGACACCAGTCCGCCATGCTCAATCAGCGGCGGACGAAGATGTGAGCGTTCCAGCGCCGGATAGATGTCGGCGACGTTTTGGCAGGAAACGACGATGTCGTAGGCCGCGACCTTGCGCGCCAGATAGGCCACGGTATCCTCAAAGGACAGGGCGTAGGGCACGGTATCGACGTTTACCCCCAGCTGGCGTAGTTGAGCGTGGGTCTGCTCAGGCATGCCGGGCTTATGGAAACAGGCCACGACCTCGATGCGGTAGCGCGACGGATCGAGATGCTGGGCCAGCAGGCGTACCTCAGTTTCTTCCCCGCCTACCACCAGCCAGGCGAAGACGAATAATATTTGCGTCGGCTCGCTCACTCGGCCACCTGGATGACGATCTGCATGAAGTCTGGGCGCTCCTTGACCAGTTGCGAGAGGAAAGCCGGGGCATCATTGAAGGGGACGATGTGGGTGATGGTCTCGCGCAGCAAGGCCGGGGCTTCCTGTCGCAGCAGGTCCACCGTTTCCAGCGCTAGGCGCTTGCGGTCCCAGAGATGCGCCATGCCGCGCGGCACCCGGTTGATCTGTGCGCAGCGGATAGCGAGTCCATTGTGGTGGAACTCTTCGCCGAGCCTGAGCGCCTCGGCCCCGCCCTGGTAGAAGGCAAGGTCGATGACGGTGCCTTGCGGCCGCAGGGCGCGCAAAGCCGTGTGAAGGCTGCCGGCATGAGCGCGCGTCTGGAATACGACATCAGCACCGCGCTCACCGCCGCTATGCCACTGTGTGCGAACATGCTGCCAGGCCTGCTCTTCCTCCATGGCGACAAGGCCCATCGCTTCGAGCCGCGCGCGACGGAAGGAAGAGGGATCGGCAACGACGATTTCCGATGCTCCAGCGCGGCGCGCAAAGAGGGCTGTCATGAGCCCAACGCTGCCGGCGCCGATGACCAGCACGGGCTTGTCGGTCAGCGACTGGCCCAGCCGGGCGACGTTGGGGCCAAAATGTTCGGCGTCGGAATGAAGAATGCCGTTGGCGGCGATCGGCCCCATCTGGGCAACGAAGATGCCGAGGATCGGATCAAGATCGGCTGGCATGGGGATCAGCACGTCGCGCGCCGGGTCGGCGGTGTGGCCCGTTTTGTGGCCGAAGGTAGTTGCGACGATCTGCCCGCGCCCGAAAGACGGCGTGCGGCTCTCCGTCACCCGCGCCACTTCCATATAGCCGAGGAACGGCACGGGATAATCAAGGCTCGGCTCACCGGCGATGAACACCCCACGATCCGCGTCCCAACGGGAATGGAAATAAGGGTTAGTGTGCTTCATGAAGGTCAGTTCGGTACCGGCCGAAAAGCCGGTATAGAGCGTCTCCAGCCGCACATAGCCGTCGGGCGGATCGCCCTCGCCATAAGGGAAGGTATAGGCCTCGCCTTCGCGTTCAATACCGAGGGAGCGGATCTGCCGTTCTGACATAGTACCTAACCACCACTCATATTGATGGCCCTGCCCTCGCGGATGGACTGGTTGATCGCGAGCGCTACCCGGTGGGTCTTGAGCGCTTCGTCATAGGAACAGCGGATGCTGTTGGTTTCGCCCCGCACCGCGTCAATGAAGTCGCGATCTTCCTTGAACACGGGGTCGCTCTGGGCGTGCAGCACAGGACGGCCCGCGCCAACATCGACCATGATGTCGTGGTCCGATAATTCGAGCGCGATGCCGTCGCCGAAGAGATGGAGTCCCACTCGATGGCTCCAGTTGAGGAGGCTCGTCGAGGCCAGGTTGCCGACGGCGCCCGAGGCAAAGCGCAGGCTGGCGGTGCTGGCCGTGGGGACGTCGAGGCCGGGAAAGGCTTCGCGATCGAGGTGGCTGGCCAGCCCGAAGACCTGGGTCACCTCGCTCACCAGATAGCGGGCCAGATCGATGATATGGGTGGTCTGCTCCACCATCTGGCCGCCGGAGCGATCCATGCGCCACCACCATTGCGGGGGCGGTGTAGAGTCGAGCCAGTAGCCAGAAACCAGCTGGGCCGGACGTTCCGCGAGGCGCTGCCGGGCTTCCTCGACGGTGTCTTTATAACGCCAGTGATAACCGACCCCGGTTACGAGGCCAGCTTGTTCGACGGCGAGGGCCAACTCTTCGGCCACCCCAAGATCGAGCGATATTGGCTTCTCGACAAAGAACGGCAGTCCCCGCGCGATGACGGCGCGTTCCGCGTCACCATGGGCAAAGGGTGGGATGCAGATGTAGACGGCGTCGAGCGTGGGATCGTCGAGCAGGCTCTGGTGATCGGAATAGGCGCGGGCGCCGAAGCGGCTGGCGGCGTCTACGGCACGATTGAAGTCGGGGTCGGCAAAGCCGGCGAGTTCGACGTCCGGAAACTGTTCGAGCACCGCCAGATGGCGGTTGGCGATGCCGCCCACGCCGATGAAGCCGATGCGGGTCTTGCTCATGAATTGGTACCTCGCGCGCCCTGCTTATGCAGGATCGACTGATAGAAATTGGCAGTTTCGGCTGCCATACGGGCCGTCGAGAACCGCTCGTTGTAACGGCGAAAAGCCTTGTCTCCTTCTGCTTTGGCCTGGTCTGGCTGGTCGAGGGCAGCGATGATCGCGTCGCCCAGGCTTGCGGCGTCGCCCTGGGTGGCAAGGTAGGGATGATCGCTGCCGATGGCTTCGATCGAGCCACCGGCCGTGGTAGCTACGACCGGAAGTTTCGACGCCATGGCTTCGAGTAAAGCGAGCGGCAGGCCCTCAAATAGCGACGGCAGGATGAACAGATCGGCAGCGGCGAGCAGGTCAGGGACGTCGGTGCGATGACCAAGCATGACGACATTTTGCTGCAAACCTGCCTGTGAAATGGAGGCGGAAATTTTGTCCCGTTCCGGCCCCGTGCCGACAAGCACGAACTTGGCGTTGGCAAAGCGCGCCAAAATTGCGGGCGCAGCGTCGACTAGCACGGCGTGACCCTTCTGGGGCGACAGTCGCGCCACAGTCAGCAGCAATCGATCATCCGGAGCCACGGCCAGCGCTTGTCGCATTTGCTCGCGGGAAACGGTCGGGGGGCGATGCGTGACGCCGTTGTGGATCAACACTAGCCGCGCACTGCTGCGATCTTTGTGGGAATCGTAGACCGCCTGCGACACAGCGATGCGGCCATCGACGCTGAGCAGCATGGCCCGGTAGGCGGCCTGCTGGATGGGACTGGTCAACAGGTATGGCAAATGCTCGGTCCGCACGATGGCCAGACCGGCTGCCTTACCATAGCGGACCAGGTCGTGCCCCTCCCAGCCGATGCCGGCATGAACGTGCAGAAGAGTTGGCGCCTGGTCCGCGAGCCAGCCTCGAACCTGGCGTGGATTGAGCAGGTCAAGCGCCTTGACACCCAGCCCAGACGCGGCGGCGCGGTGCAGCAGCGAGGTGCCGGCTTCGTGATCAGGTGCGGCCAGCACCACATCATAGGTATCCGCCAAACCCGAACCCAGGGTCAGCATGTGCTCGCCGACGCCGGAGGGCTCCTCGCTGTCCGTGACCAGAATGATGCGCTGTTTCAAGCCGACACCCCTGTGTCCAGCTCGACGCCAGCCGTGATGCGGCGATAGGTAGCCAGTGCCTGCCCTACGACTTGGTCCATGTTGTAATAGCGATAGCTGCCCAAGCGGCCAACGAAGGTGACGTTCACATGCTTATGCGCCAGAGCTGCGTATTGCTTGTAGAGCGCAGCGTTTTCCGGACGCGGGACGGGGTAGTAGGGGTCCCCGTCATCCTGCGGGAACTCGTAGGTGATGCTGGTCTGGCGATGTATCTGGCCGGTCAGGTGCTTGTATTCGGTGATGCGGGTATAGGGCGTGTCAGGCGCCGGGTAGTTGACCACGGCAACTGGCTGGAAACGGCGCTGGTCGAGGGTCTCGTGCTGGAACCGCAGGCTGCGATAGGGCAGCGGGCCGAAGCGGTGATCGAAATATTCGTCGATCGGCCCGGTATAGATGATCTTTGGCGCCAGTTGGTCCGCGCGCAGGTCGTGGTAATCGACACCCAGCGCCAGCTCGATATTGTCGTGGTCGACCATGTTCTCGAACATGGCGGTATAGCCGTGCAGCGGCAGGGCTTGGAAGCGATCAAGGAAATAGCGGTCGTCGGCGCTGGAGCGGGTGGGGACGCGGGCGGTGACGGCCTTGTCGAGCTGGCCAGGATCGACACCCCACTGCTTGCGCGAATAGCCCTCGAAGAAGGTGCGATAGAGCGCGCTGCCGACCTGATTGATCACCACGTCGCGGGCGCTGGTGATGTGGTCGACCGGCTCAGCCCGGGAGCGGAGGAATTCCTCAGTCTCATCATCGGTCTTGAGGTCGAGCCCATAAAGCCCATTGAGCGTGGTGCGGTTGATCGGCATGGGCAGCAACTTGTCGCCGACCGAGGCCAGCACCCGATGCTCGTAGGGGCGCCACGCGGTAAAGCGGGAGAGGTAGCTGACGATGTCCTCGCTATTGGTGTGGAAGATATGCGGCCCGTATTTATGCACCAGGATACCCGCCGCGTTGCGGTGATCGTAGGCATTGCCACCCACATGGGGCCGACGATCGCAGAGCAGTACGCGCTTGCCCGATCCGGCAGCCAACCGTTCTGCCAGCACACTGCCGGCAAAGCCGGCGCCGACGATCAGGTAGTCGTATGGAGAGCCACGCACCGGTCGCAAAATTGCCGGCGCGGCGGGCGACCCTTGCGGGAACGTCAGGGCCTGGTCTACCAGGGCGTTGATGCGCCGAAAAGTCTCATCCCAGCTCATCGCGGCTAGACGCAGGTCGATTTGGGGTAGGAAGGCAGCCGGATCGGCGGACAGCGCGGCTTCGCAGGCCGCCACAAAAGCTTCTGGGGTGTCGGCAATCCGTACTGCGCCCTCGCTGTCACCATAGGTGGCCACTACATCTACGATCGGCGTCGACACCACTGGTAGACCGGCCGCCAGATACTCAGGCGTCTTGGTGGGACTGATAAAGCGTGTTGCGTCATTAATGGCAAAGGGCATCAGCGCAACATCCCATGCGGCCAGGCACGCTGGCAGTTCCGAATAGGGACGCGGCCCCATGAAATGAAGGTTGGGGGCCTGAGGAAGTTCATGCGGGGAAAGCTTGGCGAGCGGTCCAACCATGACAATCGACCATTCCGAATGCGATCTCGCCAAGGTTGCCAGCAACGGCAGGTCGATGCGTTCGTCTATGACACCGTAGAAGCCCAGCTTCTTACCGGGCAGCGCAGCCATATCTGAAGCGGGCTCGACGGCGCTGCGCGCCCTGGCAAAATGTTCAATCTCGACGCCCGATGGAAAGAGATGGATGTTGTCGTGCTTGCCCTTTCGACTGTCGAATAGGCTGGAGCCCCCGGCCAGCACTAGATCGGCGCGCTCCATCAGCTCGGCCTCGACCTCGCGGAGGTTGGGGGGCGCGAACCGAAAATTGGCCAGCTCGTCCATGCAGTCATAGACGACCGCGGCGGCATCGACATGCCGCGCAAACTCGTACATCAGCGGGCTATAAAACCAGAGCAATGGCTTGACGATACCGTTGAGGCGCAGCAGCAGGTCGAGCAGTTGCCGCAGGCCCGCTTGACGGCGCGCCTCATCCCAATGCGCCGGGAGGCGCGGCCGGATCGAGACGATGCCGGTGCCCACGTAGGGGTGGGTCTCGAGATAGGGCGAGTGGTGGTCGGTCGGGATAAATTCTTCGAAGAAATAGATCTGCCGGGTGCGGCCAAAGCGGTTCATCAGGTGCTGAGGCCGCTGCAGGACAAAATCCCAGCGCAGGTGCGAAAAGCAAATCACCGATGCAGTGCCGCCGCTGGCGGCCAGGGTGTTTAGAATATGCTCGTTCATGTCAACCTCACCCAAACTTGGGGACAGCTTGGCGATCGGCTCGTTCCGCCTCGAGCGATGCGATCAGGGCAGCAAACTTGGAAATGGAATTGGGCCAGGCCCAGCGGTCCAGCACCGTCTCACGCGGGCGGAAGTCAGTGCGTTGCAGCGCATCGACAATGGCGAGCTCAATTCGCTCGGCGGGCGCCACGATGCCGGTCTCGGGCAGGATATACTGCAAGCCGCAGCGGAGTTCTGCATTGGCGACCACCGGTAGCCCGGCCAGCATATACTCAGTGAGGATGGCCGGGGCGCCGTCGTCGACCCCGCACACCACCCCCACCCGCGCCTGATTGATCAGCCGGTTGACCTCGGCATGGGACACGCCCGGCGGGCCGACGAAATCAACGTCGAGACCCCGTGCCGCTGCATCCTGACGCAGGCGTTCGCCGTCCTCGCCATAGCCCATGACGCAGATAGCCCGCAGCGGGGTTTTCGAACGCTCCAGCGCGTCGAACAACAGGTCGTGCCGCTTGTAACGCTGCGCCGCCGCGACATAGACGACGTCGTAGCGCTTCTCGATCCCGACGATGGGGAAGAATGTTTCCGGTGAGGCAAAGTCGGGACCGATAGGCAGGATGTAAGTTGGCATCCCCGCATGACGTTCCGCTACGGCATCGCTCTGCCATTGCGCACCTGTCAGCACCAGATCGAAGTGGCGGCTAACTTCTGGAGGCACCCGCAGGGCAGGCACGTCGATGGAATTGTAAACGATGATGCTGTCCGCGCAGGCCGCGAGGACAGCCTCCGACACGCCGAGTCCCCAGACGCAGAGGATACGTGGCGCACCATGCCGTCTGACGAATTCGATCATCGCATCGGAATGGAACGGCGCCACGCTACCGCCTGGGAAGGACCGACGCGTAAGGCCGTCCTCACCTAGCACCGTACCAATTCCGGGACCAGGTAGGTGGTGGTGCCATATTTCACCCAGATCAGCCAATCCACTTCTGACAGACGCGAGAGGGAGCCGCTCTAGATATCCACCTGAAACTTCAAGAGGTCCCGAAGATGCTTTGGGCGTGGGGACAACGGAATTGGTCGGAATTTGAGCGTTCGTCTCAACGAAATCGCTAACAACAACGACCGCATTGCTGAGAGATCCACCACCGTCAGACAATCCTCGGCTCCTGCTTAGAAAGGGGGGACCATGCTAGCCACCCTCTGGCGCAGCGCTAATGGTTACGCGGCGTTAACGTTCCTTCACGTTTCTCATGGTTTCCCAGCCTCTGTCGCTGCGTCTAATTCTTGGAGGGTGACGAGCGATAGCAGGCCAGTGCGGTGTCTTAAGCGCTCGGGCTAGGCGCGTAGACGGCGCGCCTTATGCGTGATGGAGTGGGGACATCGTGACGGCAAGCTGCGACGCGGTTGCCTACCCCATGACTGCTTCGACAGACGACAAAATGACCAGAGACCGTACGTGCCGCCCCGTGCTGAGCTTGCACCAGGTCCGCGAAGGCATGTCCCCTTTGCGAGGTTACAGAGCGAAAGCTGCCTCTCTAGATTGCCTATTTTCCAGAGCCAACCGTCCGCTCACAGCCCCTACCCTTCCGCTTTGCGCCCCATTTCGAACCCCAACTTCTAGTTCCTAAAAGCCGACATCCCTTTACAACCCAGCCAACGATCAGATCCGCGCTCGCAGAGACTAGAAAACTGGCTATGGTTGGCATTGCCATTGCAAAAGCGCGGAGGTGCGGACCGCCGCGGCACCGCACAAGAGGTGGTCATGCGAGACATTCGACTTTCCAGCCTGCGTATCTGCCTTGAGGTGCTACGTCGCCAGAATCTGACGGCGGCCGCCCAGGCCCTGAATATGACGCAAAGCGCGGTCAGCAAGAATGTGCAGCAAGTCGAAGCGCAACTGGGCGCGCCACTGTTCCAGCGGAGCAAGGGCGGCGTCATTCCCCACGACAATGCCAGAATCTTTCTGTCACGCCTGGCGGAGGGCATCGGCACCATCGACGCGGCGGTCGAGGCATTCGTCGGTTCGCATGGTTCAGGAACGCTGAGGATCGTGGCGCCACCCATCATCGCCCAGCGCTTCCTCATTCCATTTCACCATGACCTAGTGGCCCGGCATCCGGACCAGGAGCTGGTGTTCCGGGTGCGGACGGCGCCCGGGCAGCGCTATGCCGATACCGACGCGGAGATATTCTTCAATGGCGGCGGCAGTCCGCCGCCAACCGCGCAATGGCTGATCGGAGATCGTTTCTGGGTCGTCGCCCATCCCTCGATGGCCGCCGGCCTCGCGCTGAAGGATATCGTCCAGCATCCGCTGCTACAGCATGTGAAGGTGGAAACCGCATGGTTCCAACTCGCCGAGCGCCAGGAGATCAGCCTCGCTGCCACGCGGTTTCACCACTATGAGCAATACGGCCTTATCATCGACGCGGCCCTGCAAAAGCTGGGCATCGCCCTGGTGCCGCGTTTCCTGGTCCGCGAGGCCGTACAGTCAGGCCAGCTGAAGCAGATTGGAGCGGAAATCGACTTCCCAGGAATGGGCTACTATTACCAGCTTGTACGCCATGAAAAGCTGTCGGTGTCCCGCAAGTTCTTCACTTGGCTAAAGGAGATAGCGGACACGCAAGCCTGACTATTCCACATTGGAATGGATTGCCGACCAGTTTTCGCTGCCCTGTCTGGATGGTGGGTTGCTAAGGGTTGGTGGATTACCAAGGGAGGAAATCAATGTTTCGCTTGCACACTGCGCTTTGCGCTGCAGTCGCTGTCCTTACCATCAGCCAGCCGGCAATTGCCGCCGAGTGGCCGACCGGCACCGTGACGATCATCGTCCCATATACACCGGGCAATATCACCGACATCGCGGCCCGAATCGTGGCCCAGAAGCTCCAGGAAAGCACCGGCCAGTCATTCATCGTCGAGAACAAGCCCGGCGCCAGCACGCAAATCGGTACCGCAGAGGTTGCCCGGGCCAAGCCCGATGGCCATACGCTGCTGATCACCGGGGCCGGCTACGCCACCAATCCTGCACTGTTTGACGAGCTGCCCTATGACACGGATACAGACCTGACGCCGGTCGGCCTGGTCGTTTCCAATCCGCTCGTGCTGGTGACGGCCGCCGACAAGCCCTTTCCCGATTTCGTCGGCCTGGTCGACTACGCCAAGTCCAATCCCGGCCAGCTGACAATGGCATCGGGCGGCAACGGCACGCTGTCGCATATGGCCGAAGCGCTGACGGCACTCGCTACGGGCACGGATCTCATCCACGTGCCCTACAAGGGTGGCAGCGCCGCCGCTACTGACACGCTGTCGGGTCATGTGGATTCGATGTGGGACAATCCCAGCTCGGCCATGCCGCAGATCGAGGCCGGCCGCATCCGCGCACTTGCGGTGTCGGGTGCGTATCGCAGTGACGCATTGCCGGACGTACCCACTGTGAGCGAGCTCGGCTACGGCAATTTTGAAGTGGTCAACTGGTTCGCCATGTTCGCGCCGGGCGAGACCGATGTCGAACTCCTCGACACCATCCACGACCAGGTGCAGGCCGCACTCGAGCAGCCGGACGTCCAGGAGCGCTTTGGCAAGGACGGCGTCACGGCCGGAGGTCCGTCGCGCGCCGAGTTCACCGCCTTCGTGGCGGCCGAGACCGAGAAGTGGGGCCAGATCATCCGCGAAAACGGCATCCACGCTGACTGATCGGGCTGACGCGAGGCGATCGGGCATCTCCGTTCGACTCGCCTGTCGCCTCCTGGAAATGCCACGCGACGGTTGTGCCGGGATGGCGCAGCCGTCCGCCCAAGACGCCTTCCGAAAGGCCCTCCCATGTCCGATAGAGCAGATTACAAGCAAGGTGGTGGCGCTTTCAGCAGCGACATCCTGCAGCGCAAGGATTTCTGGTCGGCGATCCTTTACGTCGGGCTCGGCCTGGGCACGATCATCGCTTCGCTGCGCTATGAGTTCGGCAGCCCGTCCAATATGGGCCCAGGCTTCTTCCCGATCATTCTCAGCACGATCCTTGTTCTCATCGGCTGCGTTATCGCCGTTCGTGTCTTTGCGAGGAACACAGTCGGCCCAGACGTGCGGCTGGGATTTATTAACTGGAAGGCGCTGGCGTTGGTCGCTGTATCGACGGTGCTGTTCGGTCTGCTGCTGCCGTATGCCGGTGTGCTTATTGCCCTTCCGGTCCTGATGCTGGTGGGGGCAGCGGCCAGCCGCCATTTCCGCCTCGAGTTGCGCGCCATCATCGGCATGCTGCTGCTCAGCACCTCTACCGTTCTGGTCTTCGTCATCGGGCTTGGGGTGCCCATGCCCCTGCTCGGCTCGGCATTCGGAGGCTGACCCATGGATATTCTCGCCAATCTCCTGCTCGGCCTGCAAACCGCGGGAAGCCTTACCAACCTGCTCTATTGCTTCGTCGGGGTCTTCCTCGGCACGGCCATCGGCGTCCTGCCCGGCCTGGGGCCAACCGCCACTATCGCCATCCTGCTGCCGATCACCTTCACCATGGGACCGGAAAACGCCCTGATCATGCTGGCGGGCATCTACTATGGCGCCCAGTATGGCGGTTCGACCACGGCGATCCTGGTCAACCTGCCCGGTGAGCCTTCCTCCGTCGTTACCGCGATCGATGGCTACCAGATGGCGCGCAAGGGCCGTGCCGGCGTGGCCCTGTCGACCGCTGCTATCAGCTCCTTCGTCGCCGGGACCATTGCCACGATGCTGATCGCGCTGTTCGCGCCGATCCTGGGCGAAGTGGCGCTGAAGTTCGGACCCGCGGAATACTTTTCCTTGCTGAGTCTCGGGCTTGTGGCCGCATTAGTGCTGGCGCATGGCTCGCTGCTGCAGGCCTTCGGCACCGTCATCGTGGGCCTGCTGCTTGGCCTGATCGGGCCGGATGTGAATTCAGGCGTGCAACGCTTCACCTTCGGCATAACCGGCATGCAGGACGGCATCAGCTTCGTCATCGTCGCTATGGGCGTTTTCGGGCTCGGAGAAATTGTCGCAAATCTGGGCGATGAGAGCGGACGTTCGCTGTCCGGCACGATCAGCAGGATGCTGCCCAGCCGCGCTGACTTCCAGCGCATGGCCGCGCCCATCGTCCGGGGCACGGCGCTGGGCTCGCTGCTGGGCATACTGCCAGGTGGGGGCGCCATGCTGGCGTCGTTTGCCTCCTATACGGTTGAGAAGAAGCTGTCCAAATTTCCCGATGAATTCGGCAAGGGGGCTATCGAGGGCGTTGCCGGACCCGAGGCCGCAAACAATGCCGGCGCTCAGACGGCCTTTATTCCGATGCTCACCCTGGGCGTGCCGTCCAACTCCATCATGGCGCTGATCATCGGGGCGATGATCATCCAGGGCATCCAGCCCGGACCGTCCGTCATGATTGAGCAGCCGGCCTTGTTCTGGGGTGTCATAGTCTCGATGTGGATCGGCAACCTTATGTTGCTGGTGCTGAACCTGCCGATGATCGGACTGTGGGTGCGCATGATCGGTATTCCGTACCATTTCCTGTTCCCTGCCATCCTCGTCTTCTGCGCCATCGGTGCCTTCAGCCTGAATAATTCGACGTTCGATGTCTTCCTGCTCGCCCTATTCGGGGTGGTCGGATACGTGCTGCGCAAGCTCGATTGCGAACCGGCACCGCTGCTGCTGGGGTTCATCCTCGGTCCGATGATGGAGGAAAACCTGCGCCGGGCGCTGATGATCAACCGCGGCGACGCCAGCGTGCTGTTCACGCGGCCGATCAGTTGCGCGCTGCTGATCGCCGCAGTCGCTTTGCTCGTCATGGTGCTTCTGCCCAGCATCCGCGCCAGCCGTGAAGTGGCCTTCCAGGAAGAGTGAACCGGCAGATGCGAACCGGCCAACCGCAAGCGTTCCGCACGAGTGAGATGCCATGAGCCTAGCGTCGACTGCTCCGGGTCTGCTGACCCAAACCATCGGCTACAAGCGCGCCGCCGATGTCTTCGGCGAGGTCGGAACGGTCGATGCCTATCTTGCTGTCGAGGCGGCCTTGGCCGAGGTGGAGGGTGACTTGGGTGTGATCCCACCCGAGGCGGTCGCCCCTATTGTCGCCGCCTGCCGCCGCGACGCCATCGACATGGACGAGTTGCGAACGGCCGCCGCTATCGTGGGCTATCCTATTGTGCCGCTGGTCTCCATGCTGGCGAACCGGGCGGGCGAGAGCGGCCAATGGGTGCATTTCGGCACCACGACACAGGATGTCATGGACACCGCCCAGGTGCTGCAACTGCGCGAGGCTCTGACGGCCACCTTGGTGGATACGGCCAGGATCGAACTGCTGCTGGGCAGGCTATGTGACCTACACCGGCGGACTCCCATGGTGGGTCGTTCCAAGTTGCAGCACGGCGTACCGATCTCGTTCGGCTACAAGATCGCCGTCTGGCTCGACCAGGTTTTCCGGACGCGCACCGGCCTTGCGCGCGCGCTTGACGAGGCATCGGTGTTGCAATTCGGTGGCGCGGTCGGAACGCTGGCTTCGCTACGGAACCATGGTATGGGCGTGCGCCGTCGGCTGGCCTGGCGCCTGTCCCTCTCCGAGCCGGATATTTCCTGGCATGCTAGCCGTGACCGGATGGTCGCACTGGCCGGCTCCGTCGCAGCTTTGCTGGGCGCTCTCGCTAAGATTGCAGTCGATGTTGCGCATCTCATGTCCACTGAGGTCGGGGAACTTCGCGAGCCTGCCGCCGCAGGCAGGGGCAGTTCGTCAACCATGCCGCAAAAGCGGAACCCGGTGATCTGCGAAGCGATCATCGAGGCGGCACGCGGCATTCAGCACGTGCCGGGCATCCTGCTCGGTGCGATGCTTCAGGAACATGAGCGCGGCATCGGGCATGGGTATAGCGAGCGCGCAGCGCTTAGCGATTCCGTGCTCCAGCTGTCCGGCGCTGTCTCCCTGACCGAAGAACTGCTGGCAGGGCTGGAGGTGGACACGAGCCGCATGGCTCAAAACCTGAACCTGACCAACGGGCTTGTCTACACCGAGGCGATGATGATCCATCTCTCGGATCGGATTGGCCGGATTGAGGCACATCGCGTCCTCCACAACGTGTCACATCGGGTGATTCAAACCGGCGCCGACCTGGAGACCGCACTGCAGGAAGAAACCGGCATGGCTCTTCCGTCCCAGGTCCTTGACTTCGATCTTCAGGTGGAAGCCGCGCAGGAAATGATTGAACAAGTGCTGGACACCGTCTCCTTCCGTCCCCAAGGTGATGCCGTCAAATTGCAGGAAACTGGGGCCTGATGCGAAGTGGCCCCGAAACGCTAATGATGTCAGCACTGCGCCCCATGTCAGCCGTTCAGACAGCCTCGGCCGACACCCAGTAGCTGCCATTCGACTTCGCCCGACTGAACGGCTTAAGGTGTGGGGAGGTGCCCGTCCCCTCAGGTTGCGTCACGGAACGCAGACTTTGTTGCTCTGGCAAGGTTAGGGCCGACAGCCGTCGTTCAGTCTCATTTCAAGAGAAGCATCGGGCGTTCAGGTAGCGAGAGCGTAGATAACATAGCCATTGCGAGCAACCGTCGGAAAGTGCCTCGTCAATAACAATGACTCTATTTCAAGCGTGGGTCGTCAAGTTCGCGTCGATGGAAATTCCGTCCGGGTTCCGGTTCGCAGTCCGCCGGGTACTTGCAGGGTTGGCATGATTTCGATCATGCCGATGTTGACATAGTGCGGAGCAGCGATGGCAAAGGCGATCGTATCGGCGATGTCGACGGGCTTGGGGCATTCGAAGTCCTCGAAGAAGCGCTTGTGGGCTTCGGCCGCGTCGATCTTTTGCACACGGGCGAAAATGTCGGTTTCGACCCGCCCAGGGCAGATCTCGGTGACGCGGACATCGCTGCCATAGGCGTCGATCCGCAGTTGCCGTGAGACCGTGTGCATTGCCGCCTTCGTCGCGTGGTAGACGGTGTGCCCCCCGAATTCGTACAAGCCCGCGATCGAGGTGATGTTGACGATATGACCGCGATTGCGCTCGATCATCTTGGGTAGAGTGAGGCGCGACAGATGCAGCGCCGCCCGCAGATTGACGTCGATTTGCTCATCGATGTCGAATTCGTCTGAGCTGAGGATATTGCCGGATCGAGACACGCCCGCATTGTTGACCACGACGTCGATTTCGAGGCCGCCAACAAGTTCAGTCAAAGCGGCGGTATCGGTCACGTCAAGCACGTGGGTGATCACGCCCGTGCTTTCAGCCAGCGCCTTGAGGCCAATTTCGTTCCGGCCGATGCCGTGGACGATCAGACCTTCGCGTGCCAATCGCTCGGCGATGGCGTAGCCCATGCCGGTGGAGGCGCCCGTGACCAGAGCGGTCTTGTAGTCGGAAAATGGCATGGTCGATCCTTCGAAATCAATTGCTGGGCGGAGGTTAACCGGCTTGGACAGATCAGGGCCAAGATTGTGTGGCTCTGACGAGATAGTGGTTCCCGATGACCGGCAGCCAACGGTGTCCGGCAGCTAACTCCCCGCCTGGTGAGCAGAAATGGCGCGGACGGCACTCCCGGCAGCGCCGATCGCCTGGCGGATACCGCGCGCCACTTCGAGGGAATGGGGGGTGTCGGAATGCACGAGGATCGACTGCACCTCGACCGACAGAATCTGCCCGTCGATTGTCAGCACTGTTCCATCATTGAGCAATCGGGTGACCCGAGCATAGACGCTCGCCTCGTCCTTGATGACGGCTCCAGGCACGGAACGGGATGCCAGTTGCCCGTCGATGGTATAGGCACGGTCGGCCAAAAACAGGTTGACGGTCCGCATGCCAGCATCGCGGGCGGCGAATTCCAATTGCGTCCCGGTCAACACCAGGAGCGCGATGTCCGGGTCGAAATCCCTGGTGGCGCGGACAAGTGCATCGGCAACCGCCCGGTCGGCGCAGGCCAGGTTGCCCAGGGCGCCATGCGGGTTCATATGGGTGATGCGATGACCTGCCGGCCGGGCCAGTCCGTCGAGGGCCCCCAACTGGTAGAGGACGTGCTTTTCGAGTTCGCTTAGTTCCATCTGGATGTGCCGGCGACCGAACCCCATGCGGTCGGGGTAGCCGATATGGGCACCCAGATCCACGCCATGCTCCTTGGCCAGACGAATGGTTCGGTCCATCACCACAGGATCGCCGGCGTGATAGCCGCAGGCCACATTGGCGGATGTGATCACCCCCATGAGCGCTTCGTCGTCGGCGATCACGTAGGGGCCGAAGGCCTCGCCCAGGTCCGAATTGATATCGATACTCATGGCTCAGGGCTCCACCATCAAAGTTAAAACCGGCGCGCCAAACCCGAGCAGGCTGCCTGCCGCGACGTGGACCTCGCTGACTTGGCCGGCATGAGCGGAGACAATCGGCAGCAGGACTGCGTCGTTCTGGATGAAGCCGACAATGCCTCCGGCGACCACTTGGTCTCCAACCTTGAGCGCGGGTTCTCCAGACCTTGGATGCGCAACCAGAAAACGACCCAGGCCCCTGGCCAGGACCTTCGCTTCAACCCGAGGGGCGGGCATGCCGGGACGATCTGCCATTTTGAGGCGAATGCGTGCATTGCCCTCGCTGACCTCCAGCGCCTGCAACTGATCCTTGAGCATCCAACCAAGAACGCGGTCGAGATCGTCGATGGAAATCATCTGGACCATCCTTTGGCGGCGGCGCGCACCCGCATCGCCATTGCCTCGATCGATGCCAGGCAACGATCGAGCTCGTGCCGCGCGGCCAGCGCATCCTCATAGCTGACCTGCTGAAAATTGAGTTTCTCACCCGGCCGCGCTTGGGCAAGGCGCCAGAGGTCGGCCTCGATGACGGTGCCGATCTTGGGGTACCCGCCCATGGTTGCGGCGTCGGCCAGTTGGATGATCGGCTGGCCCCCGGGCGGCACCTGAATAACGCCGGGAACGACGCCGTGCGAGCGAAGCTCGATGGGCGTGATCAGCTGCAATTCGGGCCCGGCGAGACGATAGCCAGCGCGATTGCTTTGCGGGGTGACCGCCCAATCCCCAGACCAGAGTGCATCATGCGCCTCCGGCCGGAACAGTTCATACTCGGCCGCCGGGAGAACGCGCACGGTCACGTTGGCGCCCTGCCCCAGCTCCGGCATCAAGGCGGCAACGGGCATCGCACCCATCCCTCCTTCGGGCAGTACGGACTCCGTGCGTCGAGCGGCAAGCCTGTCGCCCTTCTGCAGCATGCGTCCCTCGTGCCCCCCAAAACCCTCGCGGAGCTGCGTGCTGCGCGACCCCAGGACTGTCGGGACATCCACCCCACCGCCGACGCACAGATAAGCCCTGCAGCCGCTTTTGGGCGCTGACAGTTTCAGCACCTGACTGGCATGGACCCGGATTGCCCAATCGGGCTGCAGCGCGACGTCATCAAGGTGCGCAGCGCAGTCGGCTCCGGTCAGCGCTATGTCGAGGCCGGTGTCGAAACGAACCGAAAAGGGCAACATGGGTATCTCGATGCCGGCGGCATCGCGGTCGTTTCCGAGCAGTGCATTACCCACTGCAACGGCAACTCCGTCCATGGCGCCGGATCGGCTGACGCCGTCGCGGTAATATCCGTGACGGCCACCATCCTGAATGGTGGCGAGCGCGGAATTGCTGAGCACCTCGATCATGACACCACCTTTTCCGGCAGGAACCGAATGCTGTCGCCTGGCCCGAGCAAAGAAGGCGGGTTGCGGGCGGGATCAAAGAAGGTAACTTCAGCCGAACCGATGGTGTGCCAGCCGCTCGGGCCGGCCGATGCCGAAACCCCGGTCTGCGCACCCGCAATCGACAGCGAACCGGCCGGAATTGACAGGAGCGGTACGGCGCGCCGCGGTACGAACAAGCGCGGATCGAGCCCCCCCAGATAGCAATAGCCGGCGTGACTGCCCACAGCGTAAACGGTGTAGACGGGCGCGGAATGGATCGACACGACCTCATCGACGGACAGCCCGGTCAATTCGGCAACTTCAAGCAGGTGCGGACCGCCGGTTCCGCCGTAGACAATGGGCAGGTCGATGGTTCGACCAGCGACCGTCTTACTGATGCCGCTCGCCCAGAGCGAAGTCAGGCGGTCGCGGAATGCCCTGAAGTCATGCGGCGGTTGTTCGAAAAGAATGGTCAGGTTGGTCATGCCGGGCACGGCCTCGCGCACCTCGGCCCAACTGCCCAAGGCATCGGCCATGCCCCAGATGCGCTGCTGGTTGCCGAGATCAAAGGCTCCGGGCGCCTCGAAGACAAGGCCGGTTGTCCCGAGCAGGCTGATCTGCGGCCCCTCCCCCCGCAACGAGACGTGATCGTTCATTGCGACGACCTTTCGGCAAGCCAATGTTCCAGGTGATGGATGTTCATTCCGCCCTCGACAAATCCCGGCTCGTCCATGAGGGCCGCCTGCAATGGTATGTTGGTGACAACGCCCCCAATGTGAAAACCATCCAGGGCAGCGCGCATGCGCGCCAGCGCCTCTCCGCGGTCTCTGCCGTGCACGATCAGCTTGGCGATCATGGAATCATAGTGAGTGGGAATGACGTAGCCGGCGCGGATATGAGTATCGACCCGAACGCCCTCCCCCTCTGGCAATACGACCTCGGTCAGTTTGCCCGGTGACGGCGCAAAACTGTAAGGGTCCTCGGCATTGATGCGGCATTCTATGGCGTGGCCAGCGGTTGAAATCTCAGACTGCACCACATCGAAAGCCTCCCCCCGCGCAGCCCGCAACTGCATGGCCACAATGTCGAGGCCGGTCACCATTTCCGTTACAGGGTGCTCGACCTGGACGCGGGTATTCATCTCGATGAAGTAGAACTGGCCATCTTCGTAGAGGAACTCGAAAGTGCCGGCGCCGACATAGCCGATCTGGCGACAGGCGCGGGCACAGCGTTCGCCGACTTCGGCGATCAGCACGCGGTCGATACCCGGTGCCGGCGCCTCTTCGATCACCTTCTGGTGCCGCCGCTGCATGGAGCAATCGCGGTCGCCCAACCACAGAGCATTGCCATGGCTGTCACAGATCATCTGGATCTCAACGTGGCGGGGGTTCTCGAGGAATTTCTCGATGTAGATATCGGGATTGCTGAAGAACCGTTCGGCCTCCTCGCGGGTCACCGCGACAGCCTTAGCCAGCTCCTCCTCGGTTCGTACGACCCGCATGCCCCTGCCACCGCCGCCGCCGGCCGCCTTGAGGATAACGGGATAGCCGATTTCGGTGGCAATCCGCCGGATTTCGATGAAGTCATATGGCAGGGCACTGTCCGGCCCGGGCACGCAGGGTACGCCTGCAGCGATCATGGCCTTCTTGGCCGCCACCTTGTCGCCCATGGCGCGGATGCAGGCGGCATCGGGACCGACGAAGACGAGCCCTGCATCGACCACGGCCTGGGCGAAGGCGGTATTCTCGGACAGAAAGCCGTAACCGGGATGGATCGCGCCCGCCCCGGTTTGCAGGGCCGCCAGGATGATGGCATCGGCGTTGAGGTAGCTGTCCTTGGAGGCGGAGGGGCCGATGCAGACGGCTTGGTCAGCGGTTTCGAGATAGGGCGCGGCCGCATCGGCTTCGGAGTAAACACAGACGGTTCGCAGGCCCAGGCCTTTTGCTGCCTTCTGGATGCGCAGCGCGATTTCACCGCGATTGGCGATAAGGAGCGTATCGAACATTGGCTATTCCACGCGAAAGAGCGGCTGGCTCGTAGCCACTTCGGCCCCCGGGGCCACGAGAATTTCGGCGATCGTGCCGGGCACTTCCGCCTCGATGGTGCTGAAGACCTTCATCGCCTCGATGATGCAGAGCGGCTGTCCGACGGCCACCGCCTGCCCCACCACGACGAAGGGTGGACTGGCGGAATCGGGGGAAAGATGGACGACGCCATAGGTGGGCGCCAGAACGTCATGGCCGCCGGGAGCCGCAGACAAGGGGGACGATGCCTCGGTCAAATGACCGGCCCCGTTGCGGACTAAGTGCACCTTGAACTCGCCATCGGTCACCTCGAGCTCGCTCAAGGGCGAACGCGCCATCCAGTCGAGGATTTTCTTGAGGCGGTCCAGGTCCATATTCTGCTTGTCGCTAAACAGGTTGCGGGCGGGCCGACAAGGGCGGCGTCTTAGCTATATTTGCTAGCATGACAGTCGAGCGATGGGGTCAGATGATTGCGCGATGGCTCGGGATCATCGTCGTTCCCTATCGCACCAGAGCAAACCGCTTTTGGCGGGCGCGCACGCGATTGCCCTATGGTTGGCACAGTGCGGCCATGCCGCGGTGTGAAGGCGCAACGCGCCCAGCCAGGATTGTACAATGAGCGATTTCAAACCTGCCGCGCGCGTGACGCGCATCAAGCCCTCACCCAGCGTGGCAGCCGCGGCGCGCGCCAAGGAACTCAAGGCGGCCGGCAAGGACATCGTCGACATGACGGTGGGCGAGCCGGATTTCGACACGCCGGACAGCGTCAAGGCCGTCGGCATCGCCGCCATCCAGAATGGCGATACCAAATACACTCCGGTCAACGGCACCCCTGCCCTGCGCCGCGCCATTCGCGGACGCATGAAGGCCCGTACCGGCATCGACTATGGCGACAACCAGGTATCGGTCGGTGGTGGCGCCAAGCAGATTATCTTTGTGGCACTGATGGCCTCTATTGATGACGAAGCCGAAGTCATCATCCCGGCGCCCTACTGGGTATCCTACCCCGACATGGTGCTGGCCAATGACGGCAAACCTATCATCGTCACCTGCCCCGAAGCCCTTGGCTTCAAGCTCACCCCGGCCGCCCTAGCGGCAGCGATCACGCCCAAGACGCGCTGGCTGATCCTCAATGCCCCATCCAATCCCACTGGCGCAGCCTATTCCGACGCTGAACTTGCCGGGCTGGCCGCGGTGCTGGACCGCCATCCGCATGTCTGGGTGATGACCGACGAAATCTATGACGAAATCTGGTTCGAGGACCGGCCGCTGTCGAGCATTGCCAAGGTTGCCCCGCAACTGGCCGACCGCATCTTTGTGGTCAATGGCGTGTCCAAGAGCTACGCCATGACCGGCTGGCGCATCGGCTATGGCGTGGGCCCGGCCCCGCTGGTCGCAGCCATCAACAAGCTGCAGTCGCAAATGTCGTCCTGCCCGGCCTCGATGAGCCAGGCCGCCGCAGCGGCCGCCATGGAGGGCGACCAGTCCTTCATCGCCGATTGCGTCAAGGTCTACGAACAGCGGCGCGACATCGCCGTCGCCGCGATCAATGCCATTCCTGGCCTCTCCTCGGTGGTACCGAGCGGCGCCTTCTACCTCTATCCCAATTGCGCAGGCGTCATCGGCAAGACCACGCCCAGCGGCAAGGTCATCGAGAACGATCTCGATTTCGTCCTCTACCTACTCGATAGCGGCGTCGCCGCCATTCATGGGGCCGCCTACGGTCTTTCCCCGCATTTCCGCATCTCGACGGCGACCTCGACCGACTTGGTCGAAGAGGCCTGTCGCCGCATCGCTGCCGCCTGTGCGGCACTCACCTAAACCACCGGAGGAACCATGGTTCACGTCAAGACCAAAATCGAACGCGCCGATCCCGCACTCATTGCCGAACTGGCCAAGTATGGCACAGCGACCATCCATGAAGCGCAGGGCCGTCTCGGCGCCCTGAGCTCGCGCCTCAAGCCGGTCGACCGCGCAATGTCGCTCTGTGGCCCGGCCTTCACCGTCAAATGCGCGCCGCGCGACAACATCATGCTGCAGGTCGCCATCTCCTACGCCAAGGCCGGCGACGTGATCGTCGTCTCCGCCGGCGAGTATGAAGAAGCCGGCTCGTTTGGCGACGTGCTGGCCAATGCTTGCCTTGCCAAGGGCATCGCCGGCCTCGTCACAGATACTGGCGTGCGGGACACGGCCGAGCTGATCAAGCTGGGCTTCCCGGTCTTCTCGCTCAGCACCTGCATCAAGGGTACCGTCAAGGAGACCATCGGTCAGGTCAATGATCCCGTGATCGTAGGTGATGAGCTGATCTATCCCGGCGACATCATCCGAGGCGATGCTGATGGTTTGGTCGTCGTCCGCCGCGAACACGCAGCCTATGCAGCCGAGAAATCGAAGGAACGCGAAGCAGCGGAGGCTGGCTACATCGCCGCCTACAAGGCCGGCAAGAGCGTCATCGAGGTTTCCAATCTCGCTGGCGTACTGGCAGCCAAGGGCCTGACTACCGACGAATAGTCCGGCATCTCGCAGCGACCAAGTGGGGGCGTTCCGCAAGGAACGCCCCACTCCTTTGGCCAAAGAAAAAAGGGCGGCCCTAGGGCCGCCCTTGAGTGGAGTGCTGCACGGTCAAGAACCGAGCAGGAGCCGCGGGAGGAAATGGACGATGTCGGGGAACACAGCGAGCATGATGGTGAAGCCCATCATGATCAGGAGGTATGGAAAGGTCACCTTGGCAATGTAGCCGGTACTGCGCTGGGTGATGTTCTGGATCACTGCGAAGTTGAAGGCCACAGGCGGTGTTATCTGGGCCATTTCGACAACGAGCACAATGAAGATGCCGAACCAAACCTTGTCGAACCCTGCCGCTTCGACGATGGGCAGCACCACGGGCAGTGTGGTGGCGATCATCGAAAAGCCCTCGAGCGCCGTGCCGAGGATCAGGTAAAGGACCATAAGCGCCACGATCAGCATGATAGGCGAGAGGTTCCACCCCTCGACGAGCCCTGCAACCGCATCGGGAATGCCCAGGATGGCCGTGATATTGCCCAGTACCGAAGCACCTAGGATGATGATGCCCATGACCGAACAGGTCTGCACGGCACCCAGGGCGATATCGCGGACCGCTTTCCAGTCGAGGGCTTTCTGGCTGAGCGACACGATCAGCGCGCCGACGACACCCAGGGCTGCAGCCTCGGACGGTGTAGCCAAGCCGCCATACATGGAACCAAGCACGCACAGGATCAGGAACATAGCGGGCCACAGATCCTTGAGCGCTGCGACGCGCTGGCGGAACGGCATGTGGCGCAGGGCGCGTTCGCTCTCGGGTACCATCTCCTTCTTGATCGAGGTGTGGATCATGATCCAGCCGCTGAACACGGCAGCCAGCAAGACGCCCGGCAGAAAGCCGGCGGTAAACAGGCGCAACACCGACTCTTCGGCCAGCACGCCATACATAATCATCACCGTCGAAGGCGGTATCAGGAAGCCGAGCGTACCGGCACCGGCGAGGCTGCCGATGGCGACGTCTGGCGAATAGCCGCGCTTGAGCAGCTCCTTGAGAGTCATGCGACCGACGACTTGCGTCGTCGCTGCCGAAGACCCTGAGATAGCGGCGAAGATCGAGCAGCCGATGACATTGACATGCAGCAGGCGTCCGGGAAGCAGCCCGGCCCAAGGGGCGAGGCCCGAGAACAGCGCCGCCGACAGCTTGGTGCGAAACAGGAACTCCCCCATCAGCACGAAAAGCGGCAGGGCGACGAGGTCCGGCGTCGTCAGCACGTTGAAGACATATTGGGGCAGCAAGCGGTCTATCGGGATAGTGGTGAACAGCATGCCCAGGCCAATGGCGGTGGCGAGAAGCGCTATGCCGATCCACAGGCCGACCGAGAGAAAGCCGAAGAGCAGGCCGAACAGGCCGGTGAGAATTGCGGTCACCGCGGCGTCCTTCCAAAACAGGTGTCGGAGGTTTGCATCAGGTGGGTCACCCTTCGATAGCGGTTGCGGCGCCGAGCTCGGGGCGGTCAACCGGTGTGCCAATGATGCTGGCCAGCGTTCGCACAAGCATCTGGATCGCCAGGATCACTGCGCCAACACACAGCACGACCTGCGGAATCCAGAGTGGCGTGAAGCTGTCCTGCGACACCTCGCCAAACGAGTAGGTGCGCCAAGTAAATGCTATCAGGGTCAGCGCGAGGTACACTGTGGTCGCCGAGCCCAGAACACAGGACGCGATTTCGAGCCCCCTGGCATAGCGGCCACCCTTGGCGCGAAGCAGCAGTTCGACCCGGATCTGCTGCCCTGCGCGCAGGGTCATTCCGGATCCAAGCATGAAAGCCCCGCCCATTAGGTAGGCGCTGTATTCCCAGCCGATGCCGATCCCGGCTGGCATGCCCGGGAAGAACCGGGCCACGAAAGCCACGACAATTTCTGTCAAAATAAGCCCGGTCAACGCCACAATGCAGGCCGCTGCGAGGAACGCAGCGGCCAGGGACAGACCGTCCGCGATGCTTTCCAGCAACGCGAGCGGCCCATTTGCACCGGCGCCGTCAAGGGATGACGACGACGGCGCCATTACAGCGATGCCTTGTACTGCTCGACGATCGGGCCGGCTTCGGGTACGCGGGCGATGAAGTCCGCCTGCAGGGCCAGGGCACGTTCGACCATGGCGGCCTTGAGCTCGGGCGAAATCTCGCGCAGCTCCATGCCGTTCTCGGTCATGGTTTTGATGCTGGCGATGTCACCCTGGCGGGAGACCTCCCAGAATTCGGGCTCGAGCCGGGCAGCAACTTCCTCAACGGCGGCCTGCTGCTCGGGGCTGAGCTTGTTCCAGGCATCAAGGTTGATGGTGACCATGTTGGAACCCCAAGTGTGGTTGGTGGGGTAGATATACTTCATGAACTCCCAGAACTTGCCATCGACGCCCGAGGTGGCCGAAGTCGCCACGCCCTCGACACGACCCGAGGCCAGCGCCGGGATCAGTTCGCCCCATGGCATGGCCACGCCCGCCATGCCCATGGCACTGACGATGTCGACGGTGTTCTTGTCGGCACCACGCACCGGAATGCCGGCGAAGTCTTCAATGCCGTCAACTTCAACCTTGAGATAGACATACTGGGCCGGCGAAGGCACCAGATAGAGGATCTTCTGGTTGTTCTCGGTGGCGAGAGCTTCGAAAGCCGGCCGGACAAAGGCATGGTAGGCCTTGAGCTCTTCCATCGAGCTGATGAGGAAGGGCACGCCCTCAACACCGAACAGTGGGTTCACGCCCACCTGCTGGCTGATGTTGATGTCGGCCATTTCGACCAGGCCATCGCGAACAGCGGTCAACTGATCAGGGCCCTTGAAGCCCAGCGAGCCGCCGGCTTTGACCGAGATATTGACCTGACCATCGGTGGCTGCGCTGACCTCGTCGGCGAACTTGATAGCATTGGTCACCATGAAGTTGGTTTCCGGCAGCACGTCCGACAGGTTGAGCGTGGTCTGCGCGAACGCAGGCACGCTGCAGGCAAAGATGGCAGCGCCTGCAAGCGCCGCCGTTACTATGGATCGCCGATTGAGTTTCATGATGGGTCCTTTCCCTTTACGTCCTTCGGCAGTGCTACTTCCCTCAGCCATGCCGTCGAGCGGACACTCCGCGCCCTATCTTCCATCCCTCGGTCCGATTGATCTCGCTTTGATCGACCGCTGGATTTATGAAGGTTTGTTACGCTACAGCCGCCCTGTCATCGTGAGCAAAGAGCACCTGCGTCTGACGTGATCGGGTTTTGTTATGTTTCGCCAGAAGCGTAGAGTAGGATGGATACCTCGTATTATGTGTGGTCTCGCAGCCTAATTTGGGGGGACGGCGCTCTTCATGGATACAAGACGCTTACATGCCTTCGTCAAAATCGTGGACATCGGCAGCCTGACGCGAGCCGCGGCCATACTCCATATCGCCCAGCCAGCCCTCAGCCAGCAGATCGTCGCGCTGGAGACCCATTTTGGAAAACAACTGCTGGTCCGGTCCAAGCGCGGCGTCATTCCCACTGATGCAGGCCGTGCGCTTTACCGACACGCGCAGGTGATGCTGCGCCAGCTGGAACAAGCGGAAACCGACATCGGGAGCGCAGGGACGCAGATCGCTGGCCACGTTTCGGTCGGCCTGGCTCCCCTCAGCACCGCGGCCACGCTGTCACTGCCGCTGCTCAAAGAGGTCCGGGAGCGTTATCCCGGCATCATTTTGCAGATCAACGAGAACATCGGTGGCGTGATCAGCGAGATGATCATGACCGGAAAAATGGATGTCGCCTTCATCTATGATCCCGGGGAGATCCGCGGTGTAAATTTCGAGCCAGTCTTGACCGAAGATCTTTTCCTGGTCGCACCGAAGGACCTGCTCCCAGACGACCTGGAGCACCATGAAGAGATCTCGGTGAAGGAAGTCTCGCGGC
Organism: Kaiparowitsia implicata GSE-PSE-MK54-09C; assembly: GCA_019359435.1. Lineage (GTDB taxonomy): Bacteria > Cyanobacteriota > Cyanobacteriia > Elainellales > Elainellaceae > Kaiparowitsia > Kaiparowitsia implicata. The sequence goes on along the minus strand of JAHHHI010000089.1, from coordinate 5,783 downwards.
TGGACCTTGTACTCGCGACCCGTATTCACACAGTGCGCCAACTCATCGATCTGACTTTCCGCCGTGTCGGAGTCGATGCCCGGGTGATCGCCGAAATCGAATCCGTACCCACAATCGCCCGCGCCGTATGGGCCGGGCTGGGCGCAACAATTCTGCCGTGGTCTTCCGCAAATGCGCTGTTGACCGGTCACAACGAAATGGCGGTACGCCGGATAACCAAACCCTCCATGCAGGTGAAGGTATCGATCTGTACTTCGGACCAGCTCCCGCTTTCGGAGCCTGCAAAGGTGGTCAGCGACCTGCTCGCAGAGTTGGCTCACAAATTTGCCGAAGATCATCAGTCCAAGGGCGTTCAGGCTATCCCGCGCCAGACCCGTGCCAGAAAGACGGCCTGACCCCGATCATACCTTTTCTCTATCACTGCATACGCCGACCCGCATGTTACCCAAATCCAGGCGGACGCTGAAACTCCACGATGACGATCTGGTCAGACATTGGGCGTTTCGGACCTGCGCATATTGGACAGTGGCGAACAGCGTGAGGCTCCATTCCATGACTAAACCCCATATTCTCCAGATGGGGGCTTATCCCAGTTGGGACGTCGAAGCCTTGGAGGCAAACTTCCAGTTGCACCGCTACTACGAGGCGACGGATAAGAACGCGTTCGTGGCCCAGCATGCGGACAAAATCCGGGGCATTGCGACCCGCGGTGAGCTCGGCGCCAATCGCGATCTGATCAATTCCCTGCCCCACCTCGAGGTCATATCTGTCTATGGCGTCGGTTATGACGCGGTCGATCTTGAGGCTGCGCGCGCGCGCAACATTCGTGTCACCAACACTCCGGATGTCCTGACCAAGGATGTCGCCGATCTCGCCCTTGCCATGATGTTGGCCCAATCGCGCGCCGTTGTGCCCGGAGACCATTGGGTCCGTTCGGGCAAATGGGCGAGCGAAGGCAATATGCCCCTCCAACGTCGCGTCCATGGCAAAAAGGCAGGCATACTGGGCCTCGGCCGGATCGGCTATGAAGTCGCCCGCCGCCTCGCCGGTTTTGAGATGGACATCGCATATTGCGATGTGGCCCCGCGCGACTTTGCCAAGGACTGGACGTTTGTCAGCGACGCGCAGGCGCTGGCCGAACGCAGCGATTTCCTGTTCGTGACCCTTACCGGTGGGCCTTCTACACGCCACGTCGTCAACAAGCCCGTGATCGAGGCCCTGGGGCCGACGGGCTCGCTGATCAACGTCTCGCGTGCCTCCAACATTGATGAGAACGCACTGCTCGACGCGTTGGAGACGGGCAAGCTGGGCTGGGCCGCCCTTGATGTCTTTGAGGGCGAACCACGCCTCAATCCGCGCTTCACCATGCTGCCCAATGTATTGCTACAGCCGCACCAGGCCTCCGCGACCGAGGAAACTCGACGAGCGATGGGGCGACTAGTGCTCGACAATCTCATGGCCCATTTTGAAGGCCGCCCCCTTCCCACCCCTGTGTTGTAAGGCGCGAATATGCGATCGCTTGTCATCCACTCCGCCAAGGACCTCCGGATCGAGGACCATCCAGTCGATGCCGTCGGCCCCAACCAGGTCCTGGTTCGCATCGAGCGGGGCGGCATCTGCGGTTCCGACCTGCATTATTTCAATCATGGCGGCTTCGGCGCTGTGAAGCTGCGCGAACCGATGATCCTCGGTCATGAAGTGTCCGGCCGGGTCACGCATCTAGGCGAGGCTGTAACCAGCCTGCAGGTCGGCGACCTCGTCGCGGTAAGCCCCTCGCGGCCCTGCGGCCACTGCCGCTACTGCCAGGAAGGCAAGCAGAACCACTGCCTCAACATGCGGTTCTACGGCTCCGCCATGCCTTTCCCCCACATCCAGGGCGCGTTCCGGGAAGAACTCGTCGCCGACGCCAGCCAATGTGTCGTCGCGAACGGCCTCAGTGCCGGAGAGGCCGCTGTGGCGGAGCCGCTGGCCGTGTGCCTCCATGCCGTGCGGCAAGCTGGCGAGATCCTGGGCAAGAAGGTGCTCGTCACCGGCAGTGGCCCGATTGGCGTCCTTTGCGTGTTGGCCGCGCGACGTGCCGGGGCTGCCGAAATCGTCGTGACCGACATCACCGACCAGACGCTGGGTCACGCCACAAAGGCCGGAGCGAACCGCATCATCAACACGGCCTTCGATCGAGACGCGATGTCCGCCTATTCCGCTGACAAGGGCTATTTCGACGTTCACCTGGAGTGCTCCGGTGCCCCGACCGCCCTCGCCTCGGGCATAGCCGCGATGCGACCGAAAGGTGTCGTAGTCCAATTGGGCATGGGCGGCGACATGACCGTACCCGTCCAGGCGATCACCGTGAAGGAGCTATCGCTCAAGGGGTCGTTCCGCTTCCATGAGGAATTTGAGACGGCTGTCCGGCTGATGCAGGGCGGGCTGATCGACGTCAAACCGCTCATCACCCACACGCTGCCGATCGAACAGGCGCAGGCCGCCTTCTACCTGGCTTCGGACCGGACGCAGGCAATGAAGGTCCAGATCGAAATGGCCTGAGTCGGTCGACTAAGACAGGGCCCCGGTGGGGCCCTTCTGCTATCTACCGCCCAGCGTGTCGACCTTACCGCGCGCATACCAGGCGCTGACCGTGTCCATTATAGTATCCAGCGATTGCTGCCCGTCCACCGTCAGCACATCCGCTTCGTTAGCCGGACGTTCCAAGGTGCGCAGTTGGCTGTCCAGCAAGGTCGTCGGCATGAAATGCCCTGGCCTTTCGGCCATCCTACTCTCCAGCACAGAGCGAGGCAGCTCAATCAGCACGAAGCGCAGTGACGGCCCCACGGCCTGGCGCAACCGTTCGCGATAAACCAGGCGCAGGGCAGAGCAGCTGGCGACTGTTCCCCCATTGCTGCTGCGAGAGGCTACGATTGCTGCCCCAACCCGGTCGAGCCACGGCCAGCGATCGTCATCAGTCAGCGGAATCCCGGCCGCCATCTTGTCGATGCTGTCCTGGGAATGGAGGTGATCCCCTTCCACATAGGGCACCGCCCATCGGCGGGCGAGCGCCTGAGCAAGTGTCGACTTGCCACTGCCGCTTACCCCCATGACGACAAACTCTGGCGACATGTCAGAGCGACACCGTGATGCCACCGTCGACGTAGATTGTCTGGCCGTTTACAAAGCTGGACGCGTTCGAAGCTAGGAATACCGCCGCGCCGACCAGCTCCTCAACATCGCCCCACCGACCGGCGGGGGTGCGCTTCTCGAGCCACGCCGAAAACTCCGGATTGTCCACCAAGGCCTGATTGAGCGGTGTTTTGAAATAGCCCGGGGCAATGGCGTTGACCTGAAGCCCATGCCTTGCCCAGTCCGTGCACATGCCACGCGTCAGATTACGAACTGCGCCCTTTGTTGCCGTGTAGGGGGCGATACCGGGGCGCGCCAGCTCTGCCTGGACTGAGGCGATATTGATTATCTTGCCACGGCCGCGCTTGATCATGTGGCGCGCTACGGACTGGCCGGTGTAGAAAACGCTCGAAACATTGGTGGTCAACAACTGCTCCCAGCGGTCCGCCGGAAAATCCTCCAGCGGTGCCCTGAACTGCATGCCCGCATTGTTGATGAGCACGTCGATCGCGCCGAGCCCCTGCTCAACGCGATCCACCCCTGCCGCAACCGCATCCCGGTCCGTCACGTCAAACGGCGCCAGCTCGACATCTGCCCCCTCAGCAAGCAGTTCGGCGGCTGCCATTGCCAGCTTGTCAGGATCACGGCCGTTGAGCACGACCCGTGCGCCATAGGCAGCCAACCCATGTGCCAGTGCCAGTCCAATACCCTGGCTGGAGCCCGTTACCAGGCAAAGGCGATTGGTCAGGTCAAAGTGGTTGGCGTTCATCGGCTCTCCTCGGCCTTTCGGCCCGCAAAACTGGGGTGACGAATGGATCGGTGGGCTCGTCGTGCTCATATCCTTTGGTGCGTTTCCTGCACCACGCCCGGACCAATCCCTCCTCAGGGAGCGATCATTGGTTCCAACTATGGTCGCTGCGCTGACTGGGCGCAAAGACGATACCGCGCTGGCGAAATAGCCATTTGCGATGACGATCGCGGAAGGGATATAGGCTGCAGACAATGCCCGCCCTAGCGAGATATACCATAGCCAAGCGAGAGCCACTTCTGCCCGACAATGGAACTTCAGCCCGTCAAATGATTGCGGAACCCCAACTGCAGAATGGGGCGCTTTTCCGCGCAGACATGATCGGGCGATGGCCGCTCACAGGAATTCGCGACTTAGCTCCGAGCGTGGGTGGGGAACTGCCATCGGGTAGTTGCTGCAGGACGGCAGCTATCCAACCATAAGTTCTAGAAGCCGCCTGTCGGTTAGCGGCCCCTACCCTGCCCTTCCGCTGTGTGCCGGAACCAGCCGTTCGCAACGATCTGCCTCGCCAATCGCCAACATTCGGAGGATGATCGTACTCATCACCGAATTTACACAAGCCGCTCGGATCGAGCGAGCGCGCGGCTCGGTGCGTCAGAGCCATCCAAAGGGAAGTGCTAAGTACAGCAGGCCTTCAGGGGACAATGCCGCGGCAAGCCCAGGCCACACTGGCGAAGGAACGCGGACCGTCTGGTCTGCCACACTCGTACGCATCGCGAACCGCGGCGGTCACTCGATTGAGTTCCCCCGCTTCGAGTTGGCCAACAAACTTGCCAAGTGGCCCTTCACCAGCAGCGATGGGTGCCCACAGGTCGTCGAAGTCTCGGTAGTCCATGCGTATCATCAGTTGGTCGTCGGCGACGTCCCTCAGCCCTTGGTCGACGAACGCTTGCTTCATTTCGCCGGGTTGCATCATGGGCTGAAAGACGTAGCGGTTGCGAAGCTGTCGGCCACCCTCCGATAGCATTGCGACAGTGTCCACGATCATGCGCATTCCGGGCATGCCACCAAGATGGTCCCACACGACCGCCGCAACGACGCCGCCTGGCCTGACGACCCGACGCATTTCTCTGATGGCCAACGGCGCGTCCGGCACAAAGTGCAAGACCAGCATCGCCATCGCTCGATCGAATGTCCGATCCCCAAATGGCAATGCAGTGGCGTCTGCCTGTTCGATCGTCACACGGGGATCGGTATTGCGCTGCCTCGCCGCCTCTACAAACGCCGGAGCGTAGTCGATGGCGCGGATCTCGCTCGGCTCGCCTCGCGCTGCGAGCTCAAATGTCAGGCTGCCCGTACCACAACCGACGTCGAGCAGTTTCTCACCGGCTGCGAGCCCCGCAAATTCGACGAATGCCGGTGCCAGCTTACGACTCCAGCGCCCCATGAGTTGCTCGTAGCCAGAGGCCTCGTGCACAGTGAATGTGGATGCCATCGTAAACTCTCCTCGGACTATCTCGAACGAGCTCAAACAAGTTAGAACACGACACGCATCGCGCCAAGACGCGACGGCCGCCATCCCGTGTTGGCTGGATCGACGATAATTGAGAACCAGTACACCGCGTTGGCATCTCGCTTGGAAGTCCTGGCCGAGCGCCATTGGTGGCGCCGGGAGGCTCTTTGCGGACCGGCGGGCTAGTCTGGAGACTACTGCGCCAAGTTGTGGGATCGGTCCGTGTTCTGCCCCCGCTGGCCTTTGACGTCCGCTTGGGGTGGAGGCTGTGTGAAAACCCCTGATTATGCTATGATCTGGCACTGCTTCGGAGGTGCCATATGGGTGGTTTCGTTGAAGGTGCTGACCGTCAGCAGGCGAGCTTTCTGCCGGCGTGTCTCGAAGATTATGTGGATGCTGACAACCCGGTTC
>JAHHHI010000088.1 GCA_019359435.1 Kaiparowitsia implicata GSE-PSE-MK54-09C | reverse complement strand
GGTTCAAACCCGTTAACGCCCGCAGCAAGCGGTCTTGGCGGAGCACACGGTCGATGCTGAGCACGGCCCTAGTCAATACACATCGTCCTTATCTTCTCAGATATCTCCTTATTCCCCAACAGGTCTATTAATTGAAGTGCTAGGGGCTGTCATCAATTAGCCTCTGATATTCTAGAAATCAACAGTCACAGCCCCTAGCTCTGAATCAGCAGTCTGAATCAGCGATAAGCGATCGCAACCTATATCCAGCAATCTTAGCGATTTCTGCCAATGCCGTTTGCTGCTCAGCCTCAGGGGAGTGGTGCAGCCGTTGCTCAAAGGATTGCAGAATGCTCTCTTTCGTGTGTTCCTTAACGGCCACAATGAAGGGGAAGCCAAATTTCTCGGTGTAGGCTTGGTTCAACTGCTGAAAGCGGTCGTAGTCTTCGGGGTTGAGACGGTCAAGACCGACGCCCGCCTGTTCTTGAACCGATGCATCGGCCATTTTTGTTTTGCTGCCTAGGTCGGGGTGAGCGCGAATCAGCGCTAGCTGTGCGGCGGCAGGCTGCTGCTGGGCGATCGCCACCATCGTGTGATGCAGTGCCGCTACGCTGGCAAAGGGTCGCTGCTCCCAAGCGTGACGGGCGATCGCCGGAGTGTGCTCAAACACGTCCCCCAACGTATCTACAAAGGCATCTTGCGTCATTTGGTTTAGATCATCCAGCGACACAGGCATAAACGCTTCATACTCCTAGACAGGTTTTCAAGTAAGCAGATCTTAAGCAGGCAGGTCTAACGTAGGCAGGTCTTAAGCAGGCAGATCTTAAGCAGGCAGGTCTCAAGATAGTGGCCGAGATTGATATATCCTCTTACCTAGCGATACCAACGCAAGGTGCAGATCTGTCTTCCCGCCTGATCGACGTTTAGCCAGTTGGCTGCCGGGGCTGCCGCTTCATAATTAGCGCCACCAGCAGCGCGGGTGTGCCACAGGCTGGCCCTATCAGCAGCCACAGCCGCAGATCACGCCCTTTATGGGCCGCCACCAACGCGCCAATGAATCCAATCAACAGGTGTAGCGTCAACAGCAGCAGCAGGGTCTCCTCTGCGCTTAAATCAGTTGTGATGCGGGTGATGTCCATCATGGTAAGCTCTGCCTCAATTCTTCGCAAAATGTCCTCGGTTTAACTTAGGGGCTGTCATCAATTAGCCTTTATATCCCAGAAATCAACCGTCACAGCCCCTAGCCTGGTTTTTGGGTCGGGCGTGGCAACGCTCATAGCATGAGGCGTTTGGTTGAAATTGATGACACGCCCTAGGGTTTATCCGGTCTCTTCCGCTCTGCGCTATGACCGTAGCTATAGCAGCAGCCCCGCCACCATACCCGCCAACAGCACAAACCCAATCCCCACATTCTGCCGAAAGATTTGACCGTACACGGCAGCGTGAGGACGCGTGGGACGCAGTTGCAGATACTGGCGGCTCCAAACTCCTAGGGCGATCGCCCAGGTGAGCCAATAGGCCCAGCCCAGCGCCATCACCTGGCCCAGCACCAGCAGCAAAATTGTTGTGCCGGTAAAGCAAGCCCCGACGGCTAGAGCCGCGCGATCGCCAAAAAACAGCGCGCTCGACTTCACCCCAATGCGCCGATCGTCCTCTCGATCGGCCATGGCATAGACCGTGTCAAAGCCCAGCGTCCATAGCACTGTGGCACCCCACAGCAGCCAAGTGGGGTGCTCTAGCGTAGCCGTCACCGCCGACCAGCTAATGAGCACAGCAAACCCCCAGGCGATCGCCAGCACCAGCTGCGGCACCGGAAACACCCGCTTTGCTGCCGGATACAGCACAATCACCGGCACGGCTGCGACACAAAGCCAAAAACTCAACGGAGTCAGGTAGAGCGCCAGTCCATAGGCGCAAAGCAGCCCCACCAGCGCCACCCCAATGCCCGTCTGCACCGTGAGCGATCGCGAGGCTAGGGGCCGCGTTTTGGTGCGCTGCACCTGGGGGTCAATGTTGCGATCCCACAGATCGTTGATGACGCACCCAGCCCCACTGGTTGCCAGCGCACCCAGCACAATCACCCCCACAAGGGGCAGTGGCGGAGCGCCACGTGCCGCCAGCACCACCGCCCACAGCGCCGGAATCATCAAAATCAGCCGTCCGGCGGGCTTATCCCACCGCAGCAGCCGCACAATGGCGAGCCAGGTTGACTCGGGTTGGGAGGGGTGTTCCGTCAGCATAGGGTCGTTAGCGTAGAAGAGGCATTAGAACGGCATGAGGCAACCGTCTTACCTTTAAGATTACAGGAGGAATTCGGGCGCAGGCCACATCAGGAGATCAACCGATGATCTTGAAATTGCATCCATGATTATTACCGTGGCGAGCTTTAAAGGCGGCGTGGGCAAAACCACGACTGCTGTTCACCTGGCTGCATTTTTGCAGACCCAGGGCGAAACGCTATTGATCGACGCTGACCCCAATCGCTCGGCGACCGGGTGGGCGCAGCGAGGCCCTTTGCCGTTTGAAGTGGTGGATGAGTGGCGATCGCCCCGCCGCATTCGCAAGTTTGACTACATCGTGATCGATACGCGCGCCCGCCCAGCCCATGATGATTTGGCGCTGCTCACTGACAGCTGTGACCTGCTGGTGTTGCCCACTACGCCAGATGTGATGGCATTGGATGCCCTAGCGCTGACACTGGAATATCTGCATCAAGTCGGTGCCAGCCGCTACCGCATTTTGCTCACGGTGATTCCGCCTAAACCCAGTCGCGAGGGCGAGCAGGCGCGCGCCATGCTCATCGAGGCACAGATGCCCCTGTTTGAAACCAGCATCCGCCGCTTTGCCGCGTTTCAAAAAGCCGCCCGAGCCGGTGTGCCTGTCTACGACATCAAAGATCCCCGTGCTGCCGAGGCCTGGCAAGATTATGAGCAATTGGGCAAAGAGGTGATCAAGATTTAAGGATTTGTGATTTGTGGCTTAGAGATGGAGAACTGTGAAGCGGGGGTGTGAGGTAGAAATGTGCGGAGATGTGAGGTAGAGGTGTGAGGGGATATGAGGTAGAAATGTGAGGTGGGACTAGACCTCATCCTTCGTCCCACACGCCGGACGCTGCTAGGGCGATCGCCCGAGGATAAATTTGATGCTCTTGGTGCTGAATGCGGGCGTGCAGCGTGGCGGGCGTATCGCCGGGCAGAATCGGCACCGCAGCTTGAATCACGATGGGGCCGCTATCGACCGCTAGCGCCACCTGATGCACCGTGCAGCCTGTGACTTTGACCCCTGCCGCTAACGCTTGTTCGGTGGCGTGGGCTCCGCGAAAACTGGGCAAGAGGCTGGGGTGAATGTTCAATACCCGATTGGGGAAGGCGTTGATTAGCCGCGCTGTGACAATCCGCATCCAGCCTGCCATGATGATCCAATCGACCTGCTGCTGCTGCATGGCGGCCACAATGGCATCATCCAGCGCCTCGCGACTCGGGAACTCGCGATGGTTGAGCAGTTGCTTGGGGATGCCCCAGCGGTCAGCGCGATCGCCCGCCTTGGCCTCGGGATTGTTGTAGACCAACTGCGTAATTTCTGCATTGAGCACCCCGTCAGCAATGGCCTGGGCGATCGCCTCAAAATTGCTGCCACTGCCCGACGCCAGCACCCCCAGCCGCAGCTTAGGCTGCTGGCGATGGCGACTCCACACTTCTGGGGGCACCTCTGGCGACAAAAAACCGAGGTGCTGTTGTTTTTCTATAATCAATTCTATTGCCCTGCTCATGGGGAGTTTGAACCCTATGCCAAAACGTTAACTATTGATGCAGATTGTGCAAATTTGCAGTCATTTTTAGATACTGAGTCCATAGATGGCGATCGCCATCTCGCAATCCTACAGCTCTTGATCCAGATCCAGAGCGCTTACGTTCCATTATTAATTTCAGGAGACCTGCTTTGCTGACATTTTCGTTGTTCCTTGCAATAGTCCCCGACACGCCAGCATGGAGTCCCAAGATCGCCATCGTTATGATTCTGTGTAATGTGCTGGCGATCGCCATTGGGAGGCTCACCATTCAACAGCCCTCCGTAGGCCCCCAACTCCCTTCTCCAGCATTGTTTGGTGGCTTGAGCCTTGGCGCACTGATCGGCTCCACCGCACTGGGTCATATCATTGGCACGGGCGTCATCTTGGGTCTTACCAATCTGGGTGCGCTTTAGCCTGCCCCTTCTCAACCCCAGCATTTTTTAATTCCGGCCATAACATAATAAACAGAGAAGCCCACGTTTGACGCGGGCTTCTCTGTTTATGGTGAGCCGCTTAACACAAGTGCAACCACGTTATTACAGCCTTGCAGTGCGGGGCGGTCACAACGTCAACCCGTTTTGTCCCTATCGCGGGCAGCACGGTTGTAGGCATTTGTCGATCTAACGTTGGATAAGCTTCAGATGCGGGTAAGCAGCGCTTGAGGGGGCATCCCGAACTCTGGTTGGGTCGGATAGCGGAGTGCGATAGCGTACTTGCAGGGCAAAAATTCTATCGCATCGCATTGCTTTAGGGTTGAGGCGTGCTTATTAGCTGTTACTGATGCACCACGCCCGCGCCGACTAGCCGTTCGCTCAAATCCCACAAGCGAACCGCCATTGCATCATCCTGCGCTTGGGGTGACACCTGCCGCGCAAAGGATTTGCCATCTTTCTTCTGGCGGTTGCCCCAGCTCCAATACTGCCCCGACTCGCGATACGCCGGATCGGCCACAACGAGCGCTACCCGCTCTCCGGCTAGGTCTTGAGAGACATAGCCGCCCGTGATGTACTTCTGGAACAGCGGGAATATCTTCTGGAACAGCGGGTAGTGGTTGCGGAACAGCGGCGTGTCGGCGACGCAGCCGGGATACAGCGAGCTAAAGGTGATGCCCGTAGACTCGGCATAGCGGCGATGCAGCTCACGCATGGTGAGCACATTGCACACTTTGCTGTCTTTGTAGGCTTTTACGGGCTCAAAGTCTTTGCCATCGGCCATAGTGATGGGCGCTTTAAAGCCTTTTTCAAAGCCTTCTAAATTCCCTAAGTCAGGGCGGGGCGGAATTTTGCCCCCTAGCTCATCCGGGTTGTGGGTTACGGTGCCGAGGATGATCAGGCGGCGATCTGGCGCGGAGGATTTTTGCAAGTCATCTAGCATGAGCTGACACAGCAAAAAATGCCCGAGGTGATTGGTCGCCATGGTTAACTCATAGCCTTCGGGGCTACGCAGCGGCTCTTTGATCAGCGGCATGTAGATGGCGGCGTTGCAGACGAGGGCATCGAGCGATCGCTCCAACCCTCGAAACTCGGTGACAAAGTGGCGCACGCTGTCTAAGCTAGCGAGGTCGATGTGAAGCAGCGTATAGCGATCGCCCGCGATCCCCACTGACTGCGCGGCTTGCTGGGCCTTTTCGAGGTCGCGGCAGGCCATCACCACATGCCAACCTCGCTGAGCCAGAGCTTTGGCTGCATACAGCCCTACCCCAGAAGAGGCACCTGTAACCACCACGGTTGACTGACGCGATTCTTCCATAATGCGTTTAATACGATTGCGTGACTGTATTCTGATTCTGCGTATCGGCGGAACATGGACTCATCACACGCAACTGAGCCAACCCAGTTCGACACAGGTGTCGAATCAAGCCCATCCATCGACAATATTCAATGCGGGTGATTCAGCTACGGCTCAGGGCGATCGCCACATCCCAACGAACTCATCATATTTGTAAACGTTACAGCCCCGATCAGAATCACCACAGGACTTAACGAACCGCAACACAGCACAGCCTCAACCGTGTCTACGAGTTCAACCTGGTGAGAATACCCGCATCCTCTTGATGACTCCATTCCTGGAGAACGTTGTTATCTTGCTAGGCGCAACATAAATGTGCACAATACTCGTATTTATGGATAGAAATAGGGTTGTTGATGAACTAAAACGCATCATCTATGCTGATTTGGTGCGTGTAGAGCCTCACTGTTTTACAGGCGTAGGAGCAGGAGCGGTTTTCACAGGCAGCTTTGATTGGCATTCGAGTGTTCATGCGCACTGGGCACTTTTGTCGATGGCGCGTCTCACTCACGACGCGCCGCTTCAGCGCAAACTTTTGTCGCGCCTGACATCCGAAAACATTGAAGCAGAGCGAACATTTCTCAACGATGTAGAAAATATTGAATTCGAGATGCCTTATGGCAGAGCTTGGTTGTTGCTCATGCTGACAGAATTGTCTAAGCACGAAGAGAGTAACAACTTGCTCTTGGATTCTTTTCAAGAAGAACTTGCCCAGCAACTCACGCTTTGGCTGGAGCAAAGCAGTGCATTGGATGAAATTATTTTGAACGGCAGTTACCAATCATGGCTTTTTATTTTTCTTTTGCTCCAATTGAGCCAGCCTAAACTCGAAACGCTCTACAGGCTTGAGGCGCTACGCCCCCGCATTGAAAACTTCAGGGAAACTATTACCACCACACAACCGGCAGAATCTGACTCCTTTTATCTTCCAGCAATTTTATTCTTGGTTGATCAAACGAAGGAACCAAGCGGGAAAGACTTTTCCTACTGCGATGATGCAATACCACAATTCACCCAAACCCTCAGCTTCAAGAATTGTCACCAGGCAGGCCTAAATGTCGTTCGATTGTGGCCTTACGCTCTTGACCGATCGAGCAACGGTGGCAGTGGTAAATTTTTCAAGGGTTTGGAGGAAATCTTGTCGCAGCCTGACCAATGGAAAGGTAGTTTTGAGCTTATCTCCCATTGGGTTCCGCAGTTTATTTGGCTGGGATTAATGCTTGAGCAAGGTGAACTGCTAGAAAATCATCGAAGTGAATCATCTGCTACTACATAAGTAACAGAAATCAACTGCGACACTTTAACAGCAAGATAACAACTCTGCTGCATCGGAACGCCCGCATAGCATCGGTTAAGTTGCAACGGTCATCTGCGTCCGGTGAGCGCGAACGATCTAAGGCACCTCTAACCCGCCGTCATCCGGTGGAATAAACGGCTGTTATCTGCAGGCTAACCTTTGAACCCCAAAATGACTAATAGGGAAAAGCACCTGAGCCAGTGTTACACCTTGGTTCGGTCAGTCAGAATGTCGCAGCCGGTGTCTGTAACCAAGACGGTATGCTCAAACTGAGCCGAGAGGGCTCGGTCTACTGTAACGACAGTCCAGCGATCGCTCAAGACTCGGGTGTGCTTGGTTCCAGCGTTGACAATCGGCTCAATGGCAAGGGTCATCCCCGGCCTCAGCTTAACGTTTGGCAGTTCGCGGGTGCGATAGTTAAACACCGACGGTTCTTCGTGCAGGTTGCGCCCAACGCCATGCCCGGTATAATCTTCTACCACTTTGAACCCATTGGCTTTGACATAATCTTCAATGGCCCCTGCAATATCCAGCAGTCCATTCCCAGGCTTTACCTGCTCAATGCCTTTATAGAGCGCCGTTTCTGCCACGCCAATGAGCTTAGCCGCCGCCGTAGAAACGCGCCCCACGCCAATCGTGATGCAGGAATCGCCATGGAACCCTTCAAAATAGGCCCCTGTGTCTACCTTGAGCACGTCGCCCCGTTTGATCTCCTTCCGCGGATTGGGAATGCCATGCACCACTTCATTGTTAATGCACGCGCAAATTGACGCCGGAAAGCCGTGATAGCCCTTAAAACTTGGCGTTGCTCCCATCTCGCGGATGCGCACCTCAGCATGGGCGTCCAAATCGGCGGTGGTCATCCCGGGCTGCACCAAGTCGGCAATTTCCTTTAGCACGGTTGCCACAATCTTGGCAGCTTGCCGCATGATGGCGATTTCCTCAGCAGACTTGAGGTGAACGCCGCGCCCCCGATTGGTAACGCGCGGGGCAGAGTCGAGGCTGGGAATTAGATTGCTGAGGATGTTCATAGATGAAACCAGAGTTAATGCAGTGAATCGGGTGGCGTGCTTCAGATTATCTTTCGCAAGGTTTAACGCGTTTTTGCAGCGGATTGTAGGCTTCTGGGCAGAGGCTTATCTACAAAAGTGCCGACAGAAGTCCTTACTAAGGGTAACGCAGCCATGAGATTTGCCGCTAGACACTCAATAATTATCTGCCTCCATACATTACGAAATTAACGAAATTACGCGGACAGCACGGTTTTAGGTATTGGTTGAACGGAGGCATAAATCAGCGTTTTGGAGTCTTTTTGACGTCTTTTTGGGCGGGCGTACCCTTGCAGACTCCGCCCCATTCATGCGGCGATCGCCCACTTTATCCATATTAAATTAATGACATAGATTTTCAATAAGCAAATTTCCTGCTAAGCTATGGCACAGGTGAGGAACGAACCGTATCCCATCGTTTGAGAGAGAAAAGTTTAACCAAACTAAGCACCGCTTAGAAACTTGTGCTGGAGTTTCAGCACCATTGACAGCAGAGTGCAGCAGAACCCCTAGTTAGCCTTGGCGATCGCCGAAGCTAGCCGTTTACTTCAGCCTTTTGCTGACTGCATCCGGCGTGGGTATGCTGTCCAATCCACTATTTAGACCCGTCGGGGTGGGAGTGGGCGATCGCCCCGCCTCGCTAAACACCATCGGGTCTAGCATTATTCGTTCCGATCCTAAGAAGCTTGATCGACCACCTGTGGTCTGGCCTCAGTCCACGCCGTCGAGCGAGTTGAAACAATCCCATCCTGCAATTAGCCAGAACCAGCGTGAATTCCTCAGTTCACCGCGTTACTAATTGCGACTAATTCTTACTTGGAAGGAGAGTGTTTATGCAGACCTATGAAAACCCCCGCGTGACCTACGACTGGTGGGCGGGCAATGCCCGGTTTGCGGATATGTCTGGGCTTTTTATTGCAGCTCATGTGGCGCAGGCCGCCCTAATCACCTTTTGGGCTGGAGCCTTCACCCTATTTGAAATATCTTGGTTCAACCCCTCGCTGCCGATGGGCGAGCAGGGGCTAATTTTGCTGCCGCACCTAGCGACGCTTGGCTTGGGAGTCGGCGACGGTGGGCAGGTTGTCGATACCTATCCCTACTTTGTCATCGGGTCCGTACATCTAATTTCTTCAGCTGTCTTGGGGGCTGGGGCATTATTTCATACCTTTCGGGCACCTAGCGATCTGAAGCAGGCCAGTGGCCCAGCTCGCCGATTTCACTTTGAATGGAGCGACCCTAAGCAATTGGGGATTATCCTGGGACACCATCTGCTATTGCTGGGCATTGGCGCTTTGCTGCTGGTGGGCAAAGCCATGTATTGGGGCGGACTCTATGATGCTGTGACTCAAACGGTGCGCCTAGTGACGAACCCGACCCTTAATCCAGCTGTGATCTACGGGTACCAAACCCACTTTGCCAGTGTTGACAATTTGGAAGATCTGGTAGGCGGCCACATCTATGTGGGGCTCATGCTAATTGGCGGCGGCATTTGGCACATCTTGGTGCCACCGCTGGCCTGGGCAAAGCGGGTGCTGATCTTTTCTGGTGAAGCGATTCTGTCTTACTCATTGGGGGGAATTGCCCTGGCAGGGTTTGTGGCGGCTTACTTTTGCGCGGTCAATACACTGGCCTATCCAGTGGAATTCTATGGCCCCGCATTGCAGGTCAAGTTGGGAGTATCGCCCTATTTTGCCGACACGGTTTCGCTCCCGATGGGGGCGCATACCTCTCGCTGCTGGTTAGCAAATGCCCACTTTTTCTTAGCGTTCTTCTTTTTGCAAGGGCATCTATGGCACGCGCTGCGGGCTATGGGCTTCAACTTTAAGCAGGTTGAAAAAATCCTCAACACGGCTGCAGAAGGATAGGGAAATCTATCCAGTGGGATGGTGCTGACTAATAACCCCAATGCAGCACCATCCCACGCTCTCGACTGTTATAGGTTTAGCGTTCAGATCAATATTGATGGACGCTCTGGTGATCACGTTAATCAACAACGTTGATGACCTATAGCAAGAGCTGGAGTGGATAAGATTGCTGGACTTTATATCAAATTGGATGATGACGTTGGGCGATCGCCCTCTACACTCACAGTCGTTCTCTACACCTCATAAATTGATGATAGCGATCAAGGAATCTGAATAACTATGGCGACGATTGGATTATTTTTTGGCACTCAAACTGGCAACACCGAAACAATTGCCGAAACCATTCAAAAAGAGTTTGGTGGAGATAGCGTAGTCACGCTGCATGATATTGCAGACTCATCTCCCGAAGACTTTGAACCCTATTCCTATGTGTTGGTAGGCTGCCCAACTTGGAATATTGGTGAAATGCAGTCAGATTGGGAAGGGTTCTACGATGAGTTGGATGCGATTGACTTTAGTGGAAAAAAGGTGGCCTATTTTGCCCCCGGCGACCAAGTTGGCTATGCCGATAATTTTCAAGATGCAATGGGTTTGCTAGAAGAAAAAATCTCGGAACTGGGTGCTACTACGGTGGGCTATTGGCCGATTGATGGCTACGAATTTAACGACTCTAAGGCCGTGAAAAATGGCAAGTTTGTCGGACTGGCGCTGGATGAAGATAACCAGTCTGAACTCACAGATGAGCGAATTCGATCCTGGGTTGCCCAGTTAAAGCAAGAGTTTGGGGTATAGAACTGCAAACCCCTAGTGGTTCTAATGACGGCTAGGTCTTGGATCCTATAAGCCTTGCCTATGCTCGCGCAACTGTCGAGTAAGTTGGCACAGTTGGCATTGTGGAGCCCTTGCTATGCAAAGGTTCCACAATGCTCAATACATTAGCCAGCGTTTCCAGCAGAGTTGTCAGCAGAGGTGATAGCGCAGTCGTTATCATTGTACGTCTCGAATGGTTTGATGAAATCTAGACAGCGTGAAGGTTGAATTAAACGAATTCATCAATACATACGGTCGTAGCTGAAGTGGCGATCGCCCTCTTACTAATCTCATTTGATGAGGAGACAAGTTGAAAGATTATATTCCTGATGTGGTGTGGCTTAACGTTAGCCCAGCCTTTGTGCGGTTTCATCAACCTCTGATGCAAACCCTCTCTCGCCAATATTCTTTGGGATGTTGGGAGTATGTTCATGAACAGGATGAAGCGAGTTCGTTGGATCATGCGATCGCTCTTCTCTATCACTATCTCTCGTCTGCATCTGCCCCTGTTCATCTGATCGGGCATAGCACCAGTGGTGCATTGGCGTTGCGGTTTGCGCAGCAGTATCCAGAATGGGTGCGATCGCTCACGCTACTCTCCGTAGGGGTGCATCCATTAATTGATTGGCAAGCCCATTACTATGCCAATCGACAGCGACTGCCCTGCGGTCGGGAGATGCTGCTGGCTCAAATGGCCCGACTCATGTTTGGGGGTTGGAGTCGCTGTGCTAGCCAGCGCTTAGTAGCTCTGTTAGACGAAGACTTGAAGACGGCACTCTCACCTCATTCGCTGTATCGCATTGCGTCTGACCAAGCCCAAGACTTGCCGTTACCGCTACTTGTCTGCCGAGGCGAGCAAGATGGCATTGTCACCCAGCACGACTTTCAGCAGTGGCAAGAGATAGCTGCTGGGTCAGCCTTAGCTCAACGAGATCCTGCATCGCCCAGCCTATGGCAAAGCCCTCAGGAGGGGCACTTTTTTCATTACTTCTGCCCCACCCAGACGGCTGATGTGATTCAGCAATTCTGGAAATCGATCGATCGAACTGAAAGTGCCGTAGGGTCTCTCATTGATTCCAATACGCAGATCCAAACACGGTAACGCAGCCCGTCTTTACCCTATTGCTGCCCCAGTTACGGACGATATGGGGCGTTCTAAACTGTTGAGATCGTTGGGTAGCAGTTCAACCTCTACCTAACTGTTGATCGCGACAGATCTAGCTGCAGCAGTTTTGATCTCATTCCTAACCGTTGGCTTTAATGCTTGTAATAAATGACATTATGAACGATTTAGTTCTGATACTTCTGCTTCGATTCTCGATTCAGCAACCTGTGCCCGCTCCTGTCTTATGTGGATTTACGTGGGCTGCATTGGGCATAGCTTGTGTCATGTTTATGAGTTCACTTAAGCATGGAATAGAGCATGTGCAGCAGCTTCATCGAGTGCCGTGCGATCGCTGCAAATTCTTCACTGGTGACTATCGACTCAAGTGCCCAGTGCATCCCTGCACCGCCTGCACACTCGACGCTATCGACTGTCGCGATTTTGAGCCAGAAACTCTGCCCTATCTGGGCTCTGATTCTCAGATTATGCCATTAAGCTCCGATCTTCCGCTCCGGCGAAAAGTCGATGTTCGCAGCCCTGCTCTCATCACCTATAGACGTTAACCTGTCAATGCGCTCCAATGACCTACTGCAACTCCTCCATCTCTTACCCTGCAAAGTTTTCGACACGCCGTTTTGGCCGCAGAGAACTTATCCCCACAGAACCTGCCCATGCCTGGCAAATTACGACCGGCTATGTGCGTAGCTTTACCTTAGAGCCACATGATGCAGTGGTGTCGCTGGGATTGTGGCGAACTGGCGACATCATTGCCAGATTCGTCAACACGATTCAACCCTACTATTTGGAATGCCTCACACCTGTCGAAGTTGTTCCTGTCCACATGGCTAACATCAAGGTAGAGGAACTGCTTGCGACCCATTTACAGCAAGCGCAGCAGTTAGTTCGCATCCTTCATCAAACTCGAATTGAGACCCGCTTAACCCTGTTTTTATATTGGTTAGCAGAACAGGTCGGTGTTTCCGCAACTCAGGGCATTCTGTTAGATATGCCACTCACTCACCAAGATATTGCGGATGCGCTGGGCACCACTCGTGTTACCATCACTCGACTCATTAAGCAGTTTCAGCGCCAGGGAATGATTCTCCATTGCCGTCGACGCTATATTCTTTGCGATACGCCACTACCGATACAGGCACACCCCAGTGTCATGCATTTGTCCAGATCCTAATTTCAGGATACGCGCTCTAAAATTGGAGGCTGCCACCCTGAAAAAAGGGCTGCACATCATTATTTAGAGGGCGATCGCACAAGCGTTCTCTAAATTTCTCTAAATAATGATTGCAAATATTTCTTTTCCATTAGGCTTTTCCATGAGGAAGGTTAGCTTAGCGCTACTAGCAGCATCACATCTAAAATCATGACATCTGTTTTATCAGTTTTATATATCAGAAACACGTTGGTTTAACCTGCCCCTTTCGCTCTTCCTGCTGGATAAAAATGGGGCTCAGGCCTTCCTTAGGTTTTTGAAATTTTAGGGTGCGATCGCAGTATATTTAATATGTTTCAATGATCCTTCTAATGTCACTCTGTTATCCTTTTCCTTTATGCAAGAACTCGATCTTCCTAAAACCATCGGCCTGCTGAACAAGATTATGGAGTTTGAACTGGCTGGAGTAGTGCGATATACGCATTATTCTCTCATGGTTACAGGCCCCAATAGACTGCCCTTGGTTAGCTTCTTTAAATCGCAAGCTAATGAATCGTTGCTGCATGCCCAACAGGCTGGCGAAATTATTACCGGACTAGAAGGGGGGCATCCTAGCCTCAAAATTGCCCCGATCGAAGAGAGTTTTCACCATTCTATTCGAGACGTGTTGGATGAAAGCTTGACCCATGAAAAAACGGCATTGTCGCTCTATAAAGCTCTATTAGATACAGTGGAGCATGCCAGTGTCTATCTAGAAGAGTTTGCTCGCACGATGATCAGCAACGAAGAACTGCATACGCTAGAACTTCGCAAAATGCTGCGCGACTTTAGCTAACGCGTTGACTCATGTCCTGCTTGCGCCTCAGGGCTGCCCCATTCCTTTTGCTCGCCAGCACTTGTGAAGGGCCATGTTGCAGAAGGCTGTGGGGAAGAAGTATTACACCGGAGTTGAGCCGCAATGCGGAGTCGGTGGCGATCGCCCACTCCAGCAATCTTGAATCCCTAAAACAATGCACCGGAACTCGATTCTTATGCCATGATTCCAAAGATGTCATGGTGATGAGATGTCATGGTCAAGTCTGCCATCGTTAGCGCGATTCTGTAGGACGGCGGCAGGGCGGTGTGCAAAACCCTGACGAAACGGGGCCTTTGTAGGTTGCTTTGGCGTTTGACTTATGGCTCTATGGCTTCAACGGGGTGAGCGTTGGGGCATCTCCCGATGGTCTCCTGATGGTTCCCCGATGTTCCTGCAGGCCTGCGGCACGTTTCTGAATCGCACCCGTCTTGATTTCTGATGGAGAGCCCTATGGTGCAGTCTATGTCAACCCAAACTTTATTTGTAGCGCCAGGCGGCGATGACAGCGGCAACGGCAGCGAAGCGCAGCCCTATAAAACGATTGCCCGCGCTTTGCGCCGTGCCACGGCAGGCACCACTATTCGCCTCGGGTTTGGCAGCTTTAGCGCGGCAGCGGGGGAGGTGTTCCCTCTCGTTGTGCCCCAGGGCGTGATGCTGCTGGGCAATGAAAATACGAAGGGGCAGAACATTGCGATTGACGGCGGCGGCGATTTTGATAGCGCTATTTTTGCACGGCAGAATGCGACGCTGCGGCTAGAGGCGGGGGCAGAACTGCGGGGCGTGACGGTGCGCAATCCAAACCCACGCGGTACAGGGGTATGGGTTGAATCTACCGATCCGGCGATCGCCTATTGCACCTTCATCAATTGCGGACGCGAAGGCATATTCACCACTGGCTCGGCCAATCCAGAAATTGTGGATTGTGTCTTTGAGCAAAATGCAGCGAGCGGCCTCTCGATTACCCGCAACTCAAAAGGGGAGGTGCGACGCTGTGTGTTTCGGCGCACGGGCTATGGCATTGCCATTGGTGACAACGCAGCGACACTGCTGGCCGACAACACGATTGCCGATTGCCGGGCCGGAATTGTGATTTCTGGCTCGGCTCGGCCTGTGTTGCGCAATAACCAAGTAGAGCGCAGTGCAGAAGAAGGACTGCGGGTGGGCGATCGCGCCGTTCCTGATATCGGCAAGCCCCAAGACCCCGGCGGAAACGTGTTTGTGCAAAGCGGGCGGTCAGACGTGACCAACCTCAGCACCACACCGCTGCTATCGGTCGGCAATCACATCAACCCTGTGCGCGTTAACCTGGGCGCGCCAGACACCGCTCGACGCGTTGATTTTGTCGCCAGCACGGTGGTGGAGCAAATTCAGACGGTGGTGCCCAAACCGGAACCTGCGCCTGCCCCAGCCCCCCTGCCTACGCCGCCCGCTTTTAAACCTAGCCCCGAGGCCGCCAATGTCAACCTCAGCGACATCGCAGGGCACTGGGCGGAGCCGTTTATCCGCGAGTTGGTAGCGCGCGGCATTCTCACCGGCTATGCCGATGGCACCTTCAAACCCTTACAGGCCATCAACCGGGCGCAGTATGCAGCAGTGCTGGCCAAAGCGTTTGCCCTGCCGTCTCGCCGGCCCAATCGTGGCTTTGTGGATGTGCCTGGGGATTTTTGGGCGAGAGAGGCGATCGCCCGAGCAGAATCGATGGGGTTCTTGACCGGATTCCCCGACGGCAGCTTTCGCCCCATGCAAAATCTGACTCGGGTGCAAACGCTGGTGTCCTTGGTGAGTGGCTTAGAGCTGAGCGGGGGCAATCCTGAATTTTTGAGCGTGTATCGCGATCGCGCTGAAATTCCCACCTATGCCACCCTCCCGATAGCGGCAGCCACTCAGCGGCGCATGGTGGTGAGCTACCCCCAGGTCGATCGGTTCTCGCCCATGGTCGATGTGACCCGGGGCGAGGTTGCAGCGATGGTATACCAGGCGCTCGTGGTGACGGGGCAGGCACGGGTGATTCCCTCACCCTATCTGGTCGTGCCTGACTCACTGACTGTTTCGTTTGCGGATGTCGACAACCACTGGAGCGAGCCGTTTATTCGAGGGCTGGCGAGCCAGGGCTTGGTCAGCGGCTTCTCAGACGGCAAGTTTATGCCAGAAGGCCCCATGACGCGGGCGCAATATGCGGCGCTGCTGGTAAATACCTTTAACCCGTTGCCCAAGCGTGAGCCGATGACGTTTGGCGATGTGCCCAGCAATCACTGGGCGGCGGCCGCGATTCAGCGCGCCTATCGCGGCAAGCTGCTGTCGGGCGGCAGTGACGGGCTGTTTCGTCCTGATAAAAATATTTTGCGGATTGAGGTGCTGCTGTCGTTGGTGAATGGGCTAGAGCTGCCGCCCGGCAATGTGGCCCTGCTGAACCGCTTTACGGACTTGGGTGCCATCACCAATGAGGCCTTGCAAAAGGCGATCGCCAGTGCCACCACCAATCGACTGGTGGTGAACTATCCCGACCTAGCGCGGCTTAACCCCATGCGCGATGCGACTCGGGCCGAAGTAGCCGGGATGGTGTATCAAGCGTTAGTGCAGGCCGGGCGATCGCCCGCTCTGGCATCCGCCTACATTGTTAACCCCGACCAGAATTCTGGCGGCAACCCACCCGACCCAGAGCCAGAGCCAGAATTGCCGCTCATCATGATTGACCCGGGGCATGGGGGCAATGACCCCGGTGCGATCGGCATTGGCGGCATGCGAGAAACAGATGTGGTATTGCCCATTAGCCTAGAAACGGCAAAGGTGCTGCAATCCTACAATTTGCGGGTCGCGATGACCCGTAGTGATGAGCGCACCCTGTCGTTAGAAGAACGGACGGCCCTGGCGAATGCCGCCAATGCCGCAATCTTTGTCAGCATCCACGCCAACGCGCTTAGCCTAGACCGGCCAGAGGTCAATGGCCTTGAGACCTTTCACTTCCCCAATTCAGTGGAGGGCAACAAGCTGGCTCAGGCGATTCAGACTAGCATTTTGCAGTCGTTGCAGCCCACCAACCGAGGGGTGAAGTCGGCGAATTTCTTTGTGCTGCGCACCACGACGATGCCCTCGGCGCTGGTGGAGGTGGGCTTTGTCACGGGGGCGCAGGATGCAGCCAATCTGGCAAACCCCACCTATCGCGCTAGCATGGGCCGGGCGATCGCCCTAGGCATTGCGCAATATATCAAGCAGCCCGTGGGGTGAGGTGGCCATGCAACCCTGTCGCCTTCCCCCGCCGCTGCAGCCGGGTGATCTACTGCGAGTCGTGGCCCCCAGCGGCACCCTGCGCGAGCAGGCGGCGTTTCAGCTCGGGCTTGAGCTATGGCGTGCTCAGGGCTATCGGGTTGAACTGTGTCCGGGCTACGACGGTCGCTGGGGCTATCTGGCAGGCAACGATGGCGATCGCCGCCAGCAACTCGCCACCGCCTGGGCAGACCCCGACTGCCGTGGCATCCTCTGCGCTCGGGGCGGCTATGGCACCATGCGCCTTTTAGAAGACTGGCAGTGGCCCAGCACAGACCCCAAGTGGCTGATCGGCTTTTCTGACATTACCGGCTTGCTGTGGAGTCTAGCCACTCAAGGACTGTCGGGCATCCACGGGCCATTGCTGACCACCCTGGCGGCAGACTCCACAGGGTCGCAGCAGCGGTTATTTGATCTGGTGCAAGGCAAGCCGTTGCCGCCACTGACCGGAAAAGGCTGGGGCGGTGGCAGCGCAGAGGGGCTGCTGCTGCCTGCAAACCTGACGGTGGCGACCCACTTGCTGGGCACGCCTTTACAGCCTGATTTAGACAATGTCATCCTAGCCATTGAAGATGTCGGCGAGGCCCCCTACCGGCTTGATCGAATGCTGACCCAGTGGCGGCTGTGTGGTGCGCTGCGGCAGGTGAAGGGCATCGCAGTGGGGCGCTTTAGCCAATGCCACCCTCCCGCTGCAGTACCCAGTTTGAGTGGGGCAGAGGTCTTGGGCGATCGCCTCTCAGACTTAGGGATTCCCATTGTGTCGGAGCTGCCATTTGGGCATGATGGCGATAACGCCGCGTTGCCCGTGGGCGTGTCGGTGCATCTAGATGGCGATCGCGGGCGGCTGCACCTTATCCCTTAGTGCACTCTGCGCGTCCTTAATGCACCGCTGCACCGCTAACGGTGCGTTCACGGCACAATAGACCATGAAAGACAGTGAACATTGCCAAACTCTAAGCCGTGACTCATCCCGATCAACTCCGAGACCTATTGCAAGCCGTTGCCGCCGGAAATCTGACACCCGAGCGAGCGCTAGACAAACTGAAGTATCTCGACTATGAACCCGTCGCTGACTTCGCCAAGGTCGATCACCACCGGACGCTGCGAACGGGGTTTCCTGAGGTGATTTGGGGGCCAGGAAAAACGCCCCCGCAGATTGTGCAGATTATGACCGCGATGCAGGGGCGATCGCCCGTGGTGATGGCCACCCGCATTGAGCCAGACGTTTACGATCAGGTGCGATCGCATCTGCCTGATGCGGTTTATTTTGATATGGCCCGCATTTGTGCCCTGCTGCCTCCGGGCGATCGCACGCCAAGCGGCGCGCCCTTGCCCGACCGAACCGGCACCATTACCCTGCTCTCGGCAGGCACCGCTGACCTGGCAGTTGCCGAAGAAGCCGCTATTACTGCTGAGCTGTCAGGCTTCGCCGTGAAGCGGCTCTGGGATGTGGGCGTGGCAGGTATTCACCGACTTTTAGGCAATCAGCACTACATCCAAACTGCGGAGGTGTTGATTGTGGTCGCGGGAATGGAAGGGGCATTGCCCAGCGTTGTGGCGGGTCTAGCAGACTGCCCGGTGATTGCAGTACCAACCAGCATTGGCTATGGCGCTAGCTTTGGCGGCATTGCGCCGCTGTTAACCATGCTGAATTCCTGCGCAACTGGAATTGGGGTCGTTAACATTGATAATGGATTTGGCGCAGCGATCTTGGCAGGGCAAATTCTGCGAACGGCAGCCCGAGTGCAACCCAGTGATGCGGAGGATTAATCAACTTCAATCTTTGAATTGCTCAACCTATGGATTCTTATGGATTCTTGCGCCTGTATAAAACACCCCAATCCCCAAACTGACGCTTAGCCCCAAGGAGAGATGCCATGCCCACCATTCCCTGTCACATTTTGGTAGACGGCAACCCGATTGTGATTTACGCCAGCCGCAATGGGGCACCCACAAAAATGCTCCCCATTTTGACGCCGTTTTTAGAGCGGTTTTGGCAAGAGCGCGAATTCTCCAGTGAAACAGACGAAACGCCTGATGTGCTGGTGGCCCAGTTGATTGTGCGGTTTGGGTTTGAGTTTTCGGAAGACGATTTCTCTAACCTAAAGGCTGGGTTGGGGTTTGACCCTCGGGCTGAATATATCTACAAAATTGAGGGCGATCGCACCGTTAGCATTTACATCCCCCAAGACAGCTATCGCGAAGACCCCAGTCAAGGGCTCCAGGGCTGCCGTCGGCTAGAAGAACAGCTGGCCCATGGATGATCCAAGCATGATGGCTCATGACTCATGAACCGTGAAGGATACGCCATGACTCAAGTCTGGACAAGCCTAACGGCGCAACCCCTGGAGCTGTTGCAGGAATGCAGCATCAGGTGGTGTATTCTGCGTTGATCTTCACGTAGTCATAGCTGAGGTCACAGCCCCACGCCGTGCCCACGCCACCGCCATTCCCCAAGTTCAGCGATATCAAGACGGTATCACTCGTAAGATACTCCCCTGCGGCGGCTTGCTTCAGATAGGCATTTGCGGCAGTGCGGTCAAAGGGCAGGGGCTGTCCGTGCTCCATCAGCAAAAAACTGCCCAGCTTAATTTCGAGCTTACCTTGGTCAAAGGCGACTCCGGCGCGTCCCGCAGCGGCAGCAATCCGGCCCCAGTTGGGATCGCGACCAAAGATAGCCGATTTTAGCAAGGCCGACCCCGCCACCGCGCGCGCCACCTGCCGCGCTGCTGTGTCATCCGGTGCACCGGCCACGTGCACTTCGAGCAGGCAAGTGGCGCCTTCGCCATCACGGGCGATCGCCTTCGCTAAGTGAATGCAGACCGCTGTGAGCATCGCTTCTAGCTTGGCCGCATCGTCGTTCATTTCGGTGATGGCAGGCGTCCGCGACTCGCCATTAGCCAGCGCCAGCAGCGTATCGTTGGTGCTAGTGTCGCCATCCACCGTGATTTGGTTAAAGGACTTGTCGGCAGCGCGGCTCACCATCTGTTGCCACAGGTGGGGCGAAATTGCCGCGTCGCAGGTGACAAACGCCAGCATCGTTGCCATGTTGGGATGAATCATCCCTGACCCTTTGCTAATGCCGCCAATCCGCACAGGGCGACCGTCGAGGCTGGTTTCAAGGGCAATGGACTTGGGCACTAGGTCAGTGGTGATAATGGCCTTTGATGCATCCTCTGACCCCGTGGGCGATGCCGCAGCCACCAGATTGGGAATTCCCGCCCGCAGCTGCTCCATACGAATGCGCTGCCCAATTACCCCAGTCGATGCAATCAAGACCGATTCTGGCGCACAGCCAATTTCTTTTGCTAAGAGTTGGGCACTTTCGAGCGTATCGGCCCAGCCCTGCGCCCCAGTGGCAGCGTTCGCCTGCCCTGCATTGCAGAGGATGGCGTTAGCGCTGGCCTTGGCCTGCAACCGTTGGCGGCAATAGTCGACACAGGCGGCGCGCACCTGACTGGTGGTGAATACTCCAGCGGCGATCGCCTCTACCTCTGACCAAATCAGCGCTAAATCGGGCGCACCCGACGGCTTGAGCCCTGCTGTAATCCCGCTTGCCTTGTAGCCTTTGGGAGCAGTCACGCCCCCAGCTACGCTTTGCCAATCTGCCATGCCAGTGTCCTGCCTTTTGCCTGTGGATATGGGCTATTTCACGAGGATTCTAAACGTATGAGGCGCAAGCGGGGATTCTTTCACCCAACCAGCGCATGTGTTTAAGACAACCCCAAAGAACGAAGCCTAGGGCGTGTCATCAATTCTGGCTAAAATCCTCATGTCATCAGCGCTGCCACACCCGACCAAAAAACAGGCTAGGGG
The DNA here is from genome assembly GCA_019359435.1 of Kaiparowitsia implicata GSE-PSE-MK54-09C. GTDB lineage: Bacteria > Cyanobacteriota > Cyanobacteriia > Elainellales > Elainellaceae > Kaiparowitsia > Kaiparowitsia implicata. The sequence goes on along the minus strand of JAHHHI010000088.1, from coordinate 55,051 downwards.
CTGCAACTGCTAATTTTTGGGCCATCAGCGGTAAATTAATGACAGCCCTTAGTGTATCCAAAACTCGTTGCAGAAAATATAGCGAATCATGCAGCTCTAGGGGACGGGCCTACAGAAATGTGACGAGTGGCTCATCTCCCGGTAGGGGTTTTGCGGAACTGCGGTTGTGACGCATGGCGGCAGCATCCCAGCATCCTTTCATCTGCACCCTCTGACGATCAGGCAAAATTGGCAGCGCTAGACTCTGAGGGGGCGATCGCCCAACAAAAAGGGCAAGCTCATTGCAGAACTCACCCTGGGTGTCTATTAAGTTTTGTACATGTTTATGAGTATTTGCGGATATTGGCATCAATCGGCGCTGGCATTAAGGGACTAGCAGTGCATTATTCGCGTATCCACCAACCCGTCACATGCCACACGCCAAACATCCATTAGCTCATGGATGAGCCGCTGCGATCATAGTCGTGGCTGAAGGTTGGGTGGGGCTTGCCTTGAATCGTGTTCCAGTAGCCAGTGACGTCTGCTTCACAGCCGATTTCTGCAGCCACGCGGCCCAGCATAGATTGCTGGCGGTTTTTGATCTGGTGGTGATGGCGGTGCATGAGTGCCCGAGCTTGATCTTGTGTAGACATGGTTAAGACGACTCCTAGAATGTCTGGGTGTTGTGGGAGCCTGATGACCTGTGCATCCTGCGCTCGCCTAACCTCAATATAACAAGTAGTTCTGTATCAAGAGCTACAAAACAAGCTGATTTCAGAAAATTTATATATGTTCATCCATAAGAGGTAGCGGCTAAGGGTAAGCTCGGCAAACACCACCCTACAGCGATAGAGTTTAGGGCTAGGGTTCCGTAGTTTTACTGTTGAGGATGGGTTCGATGGTTGCGGTTGTAGAAAAGACGCAGGATGTAGCAGGGCTCACCTGGTTTTATCGAGAGGTAGAACCGCAATCGGCCAGCGATGCGTCGAGCAAGCCGGTGGTGGTGCTGCTGCATGGGTTGCCCGCCCAGAGCTATAGCTGGCGCTTGATTATGCCGGAATTGGCCGATTATGGGTTTCGGGCGATCGCCCCCGACTGGCCCGGCTGTGGCTTTTCTGACAAGCCCGATCGCCGCGACTTCCGCTATACACCCGACGTCTACTGTGCAGCGCTCGAAGCGTTTTTAACCGCGCTTGACTTAGAGCAGGTGGTGATTGTGGCTCAAGGATTTTTGGGATCGGTCGGCGTGCAATATGCCCTGCGCCATCCTGACCAAGTTAAGCGACTGGCGGTGCTGAATGCGCCGATTGTAACCTCTGCCAAGCTGCCCTGGAAGATCAAGCAGTTGGGTGTGCCGCTCTTGGGCGAAATGCTGACTCAAGATCCAATTTTGGTCGATCGGACACTAGAAGGCGGCGGCGGCTACGTGGTAGAAGACGCCGATCTGGATGTGTATCGGCGGCCTTTTCTGAAAAGCTCCGATGTCGGGCGATCGCTCTTTGCCACGGTTCAAAACCTGCAGCTCTCTAAGGTGTTGCCTGAGATTGAAGCCGGCCTCACGGCATGGCCGCACCCGCTGCTGCTCGCCTGGGGCGATCGCGACCCTTGGCTGCCGATCGCAGCTGCCAAAGCCTTTGCTGACACCCTCCCCAACGCTACATTTGAGGCGCTCAACGAGGTGGGGCACTATCCTCAACAAGACTGGCCCGAAAAAGTGAGCGCCGCACTACTGCCTTTTCTGCGGCAGCAGGCGGTTTAGCGATTTGGCTAAGGGACTCGCTAAATAATGCAGAACCACGTATTCCATCAGATTTTGACAGCATTGGGTTTTAGCCAGCCCCTGCTCGCAAGTCCGTCCGATTTAGGCAAAAAAAAAGTCCCAAAAAGCCGTAAAGGCTTTAGGGAACTTTGAATCAGGGTGCATCTACCATTCACTTTTTCCAGCAAGGGAGGTGCAATCCGGAGGGTTTTGACAGAGGCTGCAACTTTTTTCTCTGAAAGCAGTCTGTAACATCGGGAGTGTCCCCATCTTTTTGGATGGAGATCTGGGAAATCTGATGGATATACTGGCGTGCGATCGCCCGTGTAAGGTTTGTGTAAAGACCTGGTAAAACTCAGTTAATCTAACGGCTGTGCTTACAGCGCCTAGCCTGAGTTAGGGCTATGCTGATCACAAGGGCGCAGTCTACCAACCGAGCGATCGCCACACGAGCCATCCCACGCTACAACCTATCAAACAGATCCAACCCGCAAGTTAGTGCCAAGGGCTTAGGCAATTTAGCTGGCTCTACACCACGCTGGCGCGGACTCTTTGTGGGAGGCCATCCGTGTGCGTTGATCTGGCTTATCTACGGATATTCAGAGGTTAGTGGATCAGGCTAAATAAAGCATCCAGCTATCCCCTATTTCCTCCTTACAGGGCAGTACGATCCATCCCGGATGTCTTTTAGTCAAGATAGAAGGGAATCCTAATAGGAATGCGAGAAGGAAATGCAAGGGGATAAATTTAGTCTCTAAGCTAAGGGCTGACAGGTCGGTTGGGACAGAATTACGACTGAGGAGTGCGCTACACCCGTGACCCAAGAGTTTCACATTTCGGTAACACCAGTCGGAAATAATGAGCATCTGGTGCGGACTGAACGGGTCGCACCGGGGGTTCCTTTAGCAGAAGAACAAATGGTTTGGGGCGTCAATGACTGGCTCATACAGGCCCGCCAGTTAATGAACGACCCCCTGCTAGAGCTGTTGCAGGGGCGACACCGCAGCCGAGTCGGCGGCTATGAATTGCCTAGCGCGGGCGGCTCTTCCCCAGAGGGCAAGCCATCTCGCGCCTCGGTGCAGACGACAGCACCAGAATTGACGCTAGTTGAACTGGGACAAGTTCTCTACAACCATCTATTTCAAGGCACCCTGCGCGATAGCTGGATGACAGCCCAAGGCATTGCTCAGCACCGAGGAGAGATGCTGCGGCTGCGGCTGGGGCTGAAAGGCGGGGCGTTGCCTCGTCTACCCTGGGAAGTGATGTATGCCAGCAACCGGGATGGCACCGCGCTCCATCGTCCCATCGCAACGGGGACTGATGTCGTATTTTCTCGCTACCAGCCGGGCATCACCATGATGGATGGTCGAGCCTTGCCGACGCTAGACCCCCATCAGCCCATTCGGATTTTGCTGGCGATCGCCGCTCCGACCGACCAAGAACGGCTAGAGCTGCGGCGCGAAGCCATGGACTTGCAGCAAGAGCTACAGCGTCCTCAACCCAACTCGGGCGAGGGCTATGCCGCCGCACCTGAATTTGAAGTGACTGTGCTGGATCAGCCCGGGCGAGAACAGCTGACCCAGGCCCTTGAGCAGGGTCGGTTCCACATTTTGCACTACGCAGGCCACAGCAACTTGGGCGTCTCAGGGGGCAACCTCTATCTGGTCAATCCCAAAACTGGATTGACCGAGGTGCTGAGTGGGGATGATTTGGCGGGGCTGCTGGTCAACAATGGCATTCGCATGGTGGTCTTTAACTCATGCCGGGGGACACACACCGCGGCTACTGCAAATGACACTAGCCCACAAGAGCGCAACCTGGCAGAAGCCCTCGTCAGTCGAGGCATTCCTGCGGTTCTGGCCATGGCAGAAAAAATTCCCGATGATGTAGCCCTCACCCTCACCCGGCTGTTTTACCGCAACCTCAAGCAGGGGTATCCCCTAGACCTCAGCCTTAGCCGAGCACGGCAGGGCCTCATTTCGGCCTATGGCTCGCACCAACTTTACTGGGCCTTGCCGGTGCTCTACTTGCACCCTGAGTGCGACGGATATTTGACGCTGAGCGATCGCACCCTCGTGAATCCAGCAGATCGGCTGTTGCTGTTGCCCAACACCTATGACTTGCCCCCCCTGCTGGCGGGGGAAGCACTGGATGAATCGGGTACCATCCCAGATGATGAGGTGGACGATGAGTTAGAAATGCTCACCCGCGCCGTGTTGCTCGAGGATGATATAACGCCTCTAGCCGATGCAGAACTATCGGCTGCCTTTGGGCAGATGCCGACGTCTCTAGAGCCCGCCCACCCAAACCCTGCAGGACATCACACGTTCTTCGACGATGGCTCCTTAGAAGCAGCGACGGGGGATTTTACACTCCATGGCTTAGAAGACAACGAAACGCTTGATCCAAACTCAGCAGCGGCACTAGCAGCTGCCTTGATGGCAGAAACAACCCCTGGCGAGGCTGCGGCTGGCAATGGTAATGGCGATGGCGATGGCACTGCAGCCTTTTCTACCCTATTGCCGCTGCTGCCCGCCACGCCTTTACCAGGCCGTGCGGCCTCTGAACAGACCACCTTTGGCCTCGCCGCAGTTAATGCTGCCGGAGCCTCTCGCTCTGCGGCTCAGCCTGGAGCGATCGCCCCTTCAACTCCCGGCGACACGGTAGAAGAAGAGTTAGAAATCTATCCGGTCGATCGGTCGTCAACGGCTTTTTCGAGCAATGGGGCAGGTTTAGGAATGGGGCCTGCACCTGCCCAACCCCCTTCGCTGATTCGACGCCTATATTTTGTGCTGCCATTTCTGGGTGCAGGAGTAACGGCACTCGTCTTGCTGGCGTTGCAGTCGCCGCCCTGGCTCAACTCTCGCCCCTCCCCGGCAGATCTCTTGCCCGATCGAGTTCAGCCTGCCGCCACTCAAACCCCGATTGCGTCAAGCGAGGTGGAAACAGCCACGCCTGAGCAATTGGCGACCACGGCTACTGAGCATTTCCAGAACCAGGCGATCGCCGCTGGGGTTGTGCTGCTAGAGCAATTGCTCGATCGCAATGCGTTAGATGACGCTCAGACCGTATTGAACACGATTCCTGCCGAACAGGGATCAGATGCCAGAATTTTGTTCTTGCGGGGCCGTCTGGCTTGGCAGCGAGCTAATGCGGGCCATCCTGACTTTGCAGTAGACGATGCCCAACGGTTTTGGGAAACCGCGGTGTCTCGGCAGAATGATAGTCCCGAGTATCTCAACGCATTGGGCTTTGCCTACTACGCTCAGGGCAAACTGGGCGAGGCTGCAAGAACCTGGTGTCGGACGGTCTCCCTAAATCCAAGTACCGCAAACGGCAGCAGGGCTGCTAATGCGACAGAGACCGTAGACCCGACCAATGGCAACTCATGCCAAGTGCCTACCCAGCCTATTGCCAGTGATGCCAGCGCTACTGCCTATGCCGGCATTGCTCTGGCGCTTCAGCAGGCCGCGCTAAATCCAGAAGAGGCTCAAAACCAATCAATTCGCCTCAGCCAAGCGTCTAACTTATACCAACTCATCAACCTCAACAGACCGACGCAGTTTCGGCCTGCCGAGCTGCGCGATAACTGGCTATGGACAGATGCCGCCGTAGATGACTGGATTATGCTGAGCAATCGATAGGACAAGAACGAGAGAAAATGCATTCATCCGTGAGCGTCCGCAAGTATCCGCGAGTTTGAGTCAAGCCAAACCCTCAGCCTGCTCCGCGTCGCGCGATGCCCCAAGCCCGACTTGCCCCGAACCGACGTTAATCTAACTGCCGTCCCGTAAGCTCTACAAAAATGTCTTCCAAATTGGAGGGGCGTACCATCATCCCAGCTTTGTGGGGCTGTTGCTCAAAGTAAGCATTAGCGTCTTCTAGGGTGGGGAAGAATTGGTAGTCCCAGCGATCGCCCTGCTGTTTCATCACCAGCCCCTCGCCATACTTGCGGCGGAACTCAGGCAGGGTGCCTAGCTCAATCAGCTTGCCACTGTCCATGATGCCAATGCGATTAGGCGTTTCGGAACTGCTGAAGGTAGCGTCGCAGAGATATTCCACCTCCTCCATATAGTGTGTGGTGAGAAGGATGGTCATGCCCTGCTGGTTGAGCCCTTTAATAATTTCCCAGAGGCGACGACGGGTTTGCGGATCCAAGCCGACGGTGGGCTCATCCAAAAACAGAATGCGGGGTCGATGCAGCAGCGCTCGGGCAATTTGCAAGCGCCGCTTCATGCCACCCGATAGGGTTTTGACATAGTCATCGCGGCGATCGCCCAATTCCACATATTCCAGCCAAGTGTCAATTTCTTTTTGCCGCTGGGGATTGGGGATATGGTGCATGCGCCCGTGAAACTCCATGTTCTCCCAGACGGTCAGATCCACATCTACACTCATCTGTTGCAGCACAACGCCAATCTGCTGCTTTACTTGCATAGGCTGCCGCGCCACGTCAAACCCGGCGACGGAGATTTGTCCCTCAGTCGGCTGCGTTAGCGTGGTCAACATGCGAATAGTCGTGGACTTGCCAGCTCCATTTGGCCCCAGCAATCCAAAAATCTCACCCGGCAAAATGTCTAACGACAGATCGTTGACCACTGGCGCATTGCCATAAACCTTAGAAACATGATGCAGCGAAACTTCTGCCGTCATAGCGATGCCTAAACCTTGGATGAAGCCCGTATCTGAAGCCCGGAGAGCACAATGCCTGGGTCAACCCCCGTCCCCCAAATCCCGAAGGTAGCGCGGCCTTAAGGTCGAGGGTTGAGGGATGCAGGCAAAGCTAACACTACCCACCATCCCGATCAGTGAGGCCCACCAACATGAAAAGAAATTCCTTCTTTTTGGATTGGGCGATGGCGGGTTTGCGTCTCTTTACATACGGTAACACTATGCGCCCGCAACGCAGCTGAACGCGGGGGATCACCCACGATGCTGTCGTTAGGCAGATGCCGTAAGGACTGGTAGCGGGTCTCTCAGCGGTATTGGGGGTTGAATTTGGGGGTTGGATAGAGGGGCGATCGCTCTATCCCCAATCTCGCCACGGCCGCGTTTTCTTAACCGTAACCTCGGCCTCAACAAGAGGGCGACGACTCTTTGCTGAATACAGGCATAGGACATCCGTGCTATAGTATTTGTGTACTAATGGGGACAGACGCCCCATCCTATCCCCAATCAGTTCCATCAGTCACAGCGAGATTCCTATGACTATAGCTACCAAAGGTCGGCGATCGAGTAAAGCCCAGCCTAGCCCCTCGGCGTCCGGCAGTCGAGTGTTGGCTCTTGATGCTGGCAACTACGATCTTAAATTTTTTGATGGCATAGGGCACCCCAAGGCCATTCGCTCTGTGCGCTACAAGCTGCCCCAAGGGCGCGATGCCGTGAGCCATTCCGAGGCTTCACCGCTGATTGAACTGCCGGATGGCAGTCGCTATCACTTTGGCGCCCAGGCTTACAAATATCGGCGGCAGCAGCAGACGGTGGTAGAAAATAAGGTCGAACTATCGCAACTGCATCTCTACGCCTGTCTAGAACCCTGGGGAGAGCAGACAGACTTTGCGCTTCAGCTCTATGTCTCTACTCCCGACCCTAGCCGCAACGCCGACGCCATTCGACAGCAGCTGATGGGCATGCATGAATTCCGCCGCAACGGTTTAGACTATCACGTCATGGTGGAGCAGGTAGAGGTTGAGCGAGAGGGTATGGGTGCGTATCGCTATGCCAAGCAGCTAGGTCTGATCCCCAGTACGGGCTACACCGTCGTCATTGATATTGGGGGCGGCACCTGGCTGAGTCGCTTGGTGGATGAAGACGGCGAAGTGATTGATGAAAATGTCATGGATCGAGGCGGAGCCTATGAACTGGCCGTTTCCATTAGCTTTGACAAGCGCCTTAACACTGTTTTAGGCACGACCGCAGACCCTAGCCTAATTATGGATGGCTTCCGTCATGGGCATGGCTATGCTGACACAGGGTTGACCTGGGGTGATTGGTTAGAGGAGCACCTCGACCCGTGGTTTAAGGGCATTTTTCAGACGGTGCGGGCGCAATATACGCCCTTTATGTCGCGGGTAACGCGCTTTTTGATTACGGGCGGCAGCACCCACTTGATTTCGGAACGGTTAAACGGGCATCGGCTGTTTAGTGTGATGGGCGATCCTCAGTTCGCCAATGTGCGCGGGTTGTTTTTGATGTCGAGTGATACGCAACTATGCATGACAACAAAGTAAGACTAAGTCGCGATGTGCTGGATAAGGCCAGTGCGATCGCCCAAGAGTGGGGGCTAAAAAACGCCCGTGCGGCAGTGGAAGCCGTATTCCGCTGCTATGCCGACGACTATCTCAATGGCCGTGCCCCAGCCCCCGCGGTGCCTAAGCCCACCGCTGATGAAGCACACTCGCCACCCCAATGGCTCCGGCGATCGCCCCCATCCACTGCATCCCCTGACCTGCCTTGCGAAGCGCTCGATGCGCTCGATGAGCTACTGGGGGTCTGAGCGTGGCAGTATCTTGTTCAACACGCATGCGTTGCGCAGTGCGCTAAGATCCAGCTTGACCTGAGTTTGATAGCGGTATTTCGGCTCCATGCAGCCGGGCTGAAATACCGCTAAGCTGTGCTGATGTTAAAAATCAAAAGATGAAGTCAAGGGCGATCGCCCACCCCGTTTCGCTCCGAACTAGCTGAATCTGGCGAATAAACTCTCGAAAGTAGAAGCGGCGCTCGCTTTCAGAGAGGTCGAGCCAAAACTGGGGCAACGATGCAACTTGGGCGATCGCCCTTAAATTGACGGGCGGGAGTTCGGCCAATTGAGTTTCTAATCTGGCGATTTCGCTGCGGAGCGTATAAGTTCGCAGGTCTGCAGTGGCATTGTCCAAAATTCCTTGTTCGACCAACGTGGGCAGTTGATCGATAATCTGCTGCTTCTGACCAATAGTTTGGGTAATGCTCTGTTTGATGGCATCGAGATCGGGCATGGGGCGGCTCTGGTTCAGAGCCGTCTCAGAACTACCCACAGCGCGGGGCAGATCCTGACAAATGCGCTCAATGGTGGCTTGAAGAATAGCATCATAGGCAATGGCAGCACATTTGGGCTTTAGCGGACACTGAGTCGGGCGCAGATACAAATAGTCTTGCGATCGGCGGGGCGCAGTCACGCGACTCACTGTCATGGGTGATTGGCAAGTTTGGCAAACGGCTAGCCCTGCCAGAGAACGAGGAGCACTGGCCGAGCGAGGCGCAAGACGGCGGTTGCGGCGCAGTAGTCGATCAATCTGTGCGGCCTCTTGACGAGTCATCAGGGCGGCATGGGTATCGCGCAGCACATCTCCAGTGTGGTATTGCAAGTCACCCCGATAGACTGGGCTCGTGAGCCAGCGCTTGCCGGTAGACACCGAAATAGTTTTGTTATAGGTCTGCTGTAGGTGGCGGACGCTGCCCCGCAGTGAGCCATAGAGTAAAAAGTGTTCAAAAAAGTCTTTGATAATCGGGGCCGTGGTGCGGTCAATGAGGTATCGATCGCTCCCGCGTCGATAGCCGTAGGGTGCTTTACCTGGCGGCGGCAAAGCCTGGATTCGATTTTGGGCGTGCCCTTCCTGAATGCGGCGACTCCGTTGCTCTTGCTGTAACTGGTGTATCTGCTGCAACTGCTGAAGCGACAGGTCTAGAGCCGCCTTGTCATGCTCTGCCGCTGGAGTGTTGTGTGGTTCGGATTGGCGATCGCCAATCGCCCCATCGGCCTGATGCGGCCAGACCGCCCAAGTCATCCCCTGTGCTTCCAACTGCGCCAAGCGCCCCTGCACCTCGACAAGAGACGTCCCCAGATCTGCCAGGTGCCGCAGCCACACGTGAGTAATCGCCAGATGCGGCGCATCGGCCAAAAGCTGTTGCCACTGAGTGCGATCGCCCCGATCCTGATACCATTCCACCGGGCCATCGCCCCACTCTGATGCATCTGGTACAGATTCAAGTGTCAGATTCGTGTAAATATAAACTGCACTTTTCATCAGGTTATGGTTCATCTAAGCTTGAGCAAAAGACAAAACTCTCAGAACCCTGAGATCAGATATGACATCAGGCCTGCACAATTTAGCGTTGTACTCCTGGGCCGCAGGTGATGAGTAGGCTCTGTTTTTTGCCCTAGTCTACGCATCTGGATGCAGAAACTAACAGAAACTATCAGACAGGGGCAATGAATTGTTGAGCAATGGTTTTAGTATGCCAAACAGGCTTAGACAGCTACTCTATTCTCATTAGCAAAATGACTCTAGTTTTCAGCATTCACGCGACCGTTAAAATGCCAACGCGGCAAGCTATATGACCGCCATTGACCAAAACCCCCTAGAATTATCGAATAAAACTGTCAGGATAGACCATGAGCTCGATCCTCCACTCCTCTGACGATGCATTCGCACCCAGCACTATGTCCAACACTGCCGATCCAGAACTGGCGGCTGCTTCCCCCAGTGATCTCTTTCTTCGCCACCGTCTCAAAATTGTCGAAGATCTGTGGGGATCGGTTTTACATCAAGAGTGTGGTCAACAATTGGTGGATTTGCTGCGCCAGTTACGCGCCTTGTCGTCGCCAGAGGGGCAAGTGGCTAACGATGGCGAAACAGGAGTGCTTCATCTCATTGAAAACCTAGAGCTACCGGATGCGATTCGCGCCTCGCGCGCCTTTGCGCTCTATTTTCAGCTCATCAACATCGTAGAGCAGCATTACGAGCAGCGAGGGCAGCAACAGCAATATCGTGCGTCCTACGAGCAGCTAGCCATTCAGCAAGCCGCCAACCATGCCGAATCAGAAGAAAGCTGCGGCTTGCACACCAACCATCTAGAGCGCAGCTTGCAAGACAGCGTGTTCTCTAGCCGGTCGGCAAGCACGTTTCAGGGACTTTTCCCCCGGTTAAAAACGTTGAACGTGCCACCCCGGCAGATTCAGCAGTTAATTGACAAACTAGATATTCGACTGGTGTTCACGGCCCACCCAACTGAAATTGTGCGCCACACCATTCGCGATAAGCAGCGCCGCATCGCCCGAATTTTACGCCAGCTCGACCAGGTAGAAGAAGGGCTAAATGGCGTGGTGGATCTGGCGTCGTCTTGGGAAGCCGAGACGCTACGGGAGCAGCTGACAGAAGAAATTCGCCTGTGGTGGCGCACCGATGAGCTGCACCAGTTCAAACCGACTGTGCTGGATGAGGTTGATTACACGCTGCATTACTTCCAAGAAGTGCTGTTTGACGTGATCCCGCAGTTGTTTCACCGATTTCGGCGATCGCTCCACAGTACCTTCCCTGGCCTAGAGCCTCCCCGCTATGACTTCTGCAAATTCGGCTCCTGGGTTGGGTCTGACCGCGATGGCAACCCCTCTGTCACCCCCGATATCACCTGGAAAACCGCCTGCTACCAGCGCAATTTGGTGCTAAACAAGTACATTCAGTCAGTCAAGCACCTGACCAACATGCTGAGCGTGTCACTGCAGTGGAGCGACGTCATGCCCGATCTGCTCGACTCGCTCGAGCAAAACCAGATGCAGATGCCCGAAATTTACGAAGCGCTCTCCCTCCGCTATGGGCGAGAGCCCTATCGCCTCAAGCTTTGCTACATCCAAAAACGGTTAGAGAACACGCTAGAGCGCAGCCAAAAGCTCTACGAGGGCGACTGCTTCCAGAGCGAAATCCCCGATGCCAATGCAGCGATCGTGTATCGATCCGGGGATGAGTTTTTGAACGAGCTGCACATGATCCACCGCAACTTGAAGGAAACAGGCCTGTCGTCACAGGATCTAGAAAATCTGATTTGCCAGGTAGAAATTTATGGCTTCAACTTGGCTTATCTTGACATCCGGCAAGAGAGCTCACGCCACTCCGACACGATTAGCGAAGTTGTAGACTACCTCCAAATTTTGCCGCAGTCCTACAACGATCTGTCGGAACAGGATCGAACGGCGTGGCTGGTGCAAGAGCTCAGAACCCGCCGACCGCTGATTCCCACTGAGCTGCCCTTTTCAGAAAAAGCAAATGAAATTGTGGCAACGTTCCGCATGGTGCGAAAGCTGCATCAGGAATTTGGCCCCAACATCTGCCAGACCTATATCATCAGCATGAGTCACCACGTCAGCGATTTGCTGGAAGTGCTGCTGCTGGCCAAAGAGGCAGGCCTCTACGACCCAGCTACGGGCACTGGCGATTTGCTGGTGGTGCCCCTGTTCGAAACCGTGGAAGACCTACTGCGTGCTCCGGCGGTGATGCGAGAGCTATTTGAGCTGCCGCTCTATCGAGCCCTTCTGGCAGGCGGCTATGCCTCTGTTGGCCGAGTTGATAAGGCGCGATCGCTCCAAGAAATTATGCTGGGCTACTCAGACAGTAACAAAGACTCGGGCTTTCTCAGCAGCAATTGGGAAATCCATAAAGCGCAGCAGTCACTGCAGCGGCTTGCAGATGAGTACAGCGTCGCGATTCGCATTTTCCACGGGCGTGGCGGCTCAGTGGGGCGTGGTGGCGGGCCTGCCTATGAAGCAATCCTGGCACAGCCGGGGCGCAGCATCGACGGGCGCATCAAAATTACTGAGCAGGGAGAAGTGCTGGCCTCCAAATATAACTTGCCTGAACTGGCGCTTTATAATCTGGAAACCATTGCCTCAGCCGTAGTGCAGGCCAGTTTGTTGAGCACTGGGTTTGACGACATTCAGCCCTGGCACGAAATTATGGAGGAGTTGGCGACGCGATCGCGCAGTCATTACCGAGCGCTGATCTACGAACAGCCCGATTTTGTAGACTTCTTCCATCAGGTCACGCCCATTGAAGAAATCAGTCAACTGCAAATTAGCTCGCGGCCAGCGCGGCGCGGCGGCAAAAAAGATTTGGGCAGTCTACGCGCTATCCCCTGGGTATTCAGCTGGACACAAACTCGCTTTTTGCTACCCTCTTGGTATGGCGTAGGCACAGCGCTGCAAGAGTTTCTGACAGAAGCCCCCGAAGAAAACCTAAAGCTGCTGCGTTATTTTTACTACAAGTGGCCGTTCTTTAAGATGGTGATCTCAAAATGCGAGATGACGCTTGCAAAAGTAGATCTCCAGATTGCCAAGCACTACGTAGAAGAACTCTCCCAGCCTGAAGATCGCGATCGCTTCCAAGCACTATTTGAGCAAATTGCGACAGAATACTACCTCACTCGCGACCTAGTGCTTGTGATTGCCGGGCACAAACGCTTGCTAGATGGCGACCCTGATCTGCAGCGCTCAGTGCAGCTTCGCAACGGCACAATTGTGCCCTTAGGCTTTTTGCAAGTGTCGCTGCTAAAGCGACTGCGCCAGCACAAAACACAGAATGCCGCAGGCGTTATTCGCTCACGCTATAGCCGAGGCGAACTGCTACGCGGCGCACAGCTCACCATCAACGGCATCGCTGCCGGAATGCGGAACACTGGCTGATTACTTCAACCGCGCGATGCAACTGCCCCAACGGTTTAGTGATCTCTGCGCCTTTCGCAGGGATCAACAAGGGTTTGAGCTTATCCCGAACTCAGGTTGGATGTAGGTGAACTGTCGTTCGGCAAGTTCCTAAAAACATGCTGACTTTGGAATGAGGTGCCGAGTGCTGGATTACTGGGCTACTTCTTTGGGATGCCACAGCGGCAGCGTAAAGTAAAACCAGCTTCCCTCACCCACACGGCTTTCTACCCAGATGCGCCCCCTGTGCTGTTCAATAATTTTGCGGCAAATTGCTAACCCCAGTCCCGTTCCGCCTTTTTCTCTAGAATCTGAAACATCCAGCTGCTGAAATCGCTCAAAAATAGTCTCTAGCTTATCGGACGGGATGCCACGCCCTTGATCCTGAACGCAAACCCGAACCAGTGAGAGGGGAGAGCTTGGAGCTTGGGCCTCAGGCTGAGCAGGCGAGGCGAGAACAGTCGCGCTGATGTAAATAGTGCTGTGGGGAGGAGAAAACTTGATGCCATTGCCGATGAGATTGGTCAAGGTTTGGATAATGGCATCGGGTGCGGCCCACACCAGTGCTGACAGTGGCATCACGACTAGGTGAATGCCTTGCTCCTCAGCGCTAGATTGCAGCGCCTCTGCTGATTGGTGAACCAGTGCTGCAATCTCGCAGGGTTGCTTGGCGAGCTTCATCTGGCCTGATTCTAGCCGCTGCAGATCGAGAATGTCGTTGACTAGGCGGATAAGGCGATCGCTCTGCTGCGCAGCAATTTCGATCATGCGATGCTTTTTCTCAGGCTTGCTGTCATAAACCCCGCGCCCGACAAGCCCTAGCGATCCACGAATAGCGGTGAGCGGGGTTCGCAACTCATGGCTAACGATAGAGATAAACTCACTCTTCATCCGATCAACAGCGCGCTGATTGGTGATATCTCGAGCGATTTTCGACGCGCCGATAATCGTGCCTGCCGCGTCGCGCATGGGTGAAATAGTCAGCGACACATCTACCAAATGTCCATCTTTATGCTGACGCACCGTTTCGTAGTGCTGCACATGTTTCCCTTGCCGAATATTAGCCAGGATCTGGGTTTCTTGATGGTGCTGATCGGGTGGAATAATGCGGAGAATCGGCTGTCCAATCATTTCTGCAGCGGTATAGCCAAAAATGCGCTTAGCACCTGCGTTCCAACTGGTGACGATCCCGTTTAGGGTTTTGCTTACAATGGCGTCATCGGATGATTCGACAATGGCTGCAAGCTGTGCAGTGATGGCCTCTGCACGCCGACGATCGCTAACATCTCGCAAGATAGCAGTCTGAATGCGATCGCCATTTAGCTCTAACTGCGAGATTGAGGCTTCTGCAGGAAATTCGCTGCCATCTTTCCGACGGCCCCAAATTTCACTGCGTTCTCCCATGCGGCGAGCCGCGCGTGTGGTCGCCCCAAACCGATTTACCTGCTGGTGATGATTTTCTTGAAATCGCTGTGGCAACAGCACACTCAAGGGTTGCCCGATGATTTCGTCAGCCTGATAGCCAAAAATTGTTTCTGCACCCTGATTAAACAGCGTAACGCGCTGATGGGCATCAATCGAAATGATAGCATCGCTGGCAATATCCAAAATACCTGCCAGTCGGGCTTGAGACGATTGCAGCGTCGTTTCTGCGCGACGGCGATCGCGCAGGTCAAACACCGTTGAGCGACTCATGGCATAGTTGCCCGTTGCATCATAGATGGCCGTTGCGCTTAGGTTTACCGGCAGAACTGTGCCATTTTTGCACATCATCTCAAGCTCTAGATTATTGAGCTGACCCTGCTGTTTAAACCGCTGAAATTGCTCCTCAAATAGGCTGGCACTATCAGGGGAGAGAAATTGAACAAAGGGATGATTTAACACCTCATCTCGTCTGTATCCCAACCATTCCAATATCGTGTTGTTAATGCGCACAAGTTCACCGGCAGCATTTAGCGAGTGATAGCCGCAGGGTGCATTGTTGTAAAGATCTTCGACCTCAGCCGTATATCGCTGGAGTTCTTTTGTGCGTTCTTGCACGCGACCTTCTAGCGTTGCTTTGGCTTCATACAAAGACAGCTCTGCTATCTTACGCTCGCTAATATCCAGCACCGTGCCCACCATGCGCGTTGGCGTTCCGGCTGAGTTATAAAATCCGTAGCCTCGGCCTTCAATCCAATGAATGCTGCCATCTGGCCACACCACGCGATACTCGTGGTGAAAGGCACTATGAGTTTGCAATGCAAGCTCAACCTGCTGCAACAGAGTGGCTTTGTCCTGTGGGTGAACGCAGTTGGCAAAGGTGTCATAGCGCCCGTCAAATAAACCGGGACGTATCCCAAACAACTGGTGATGCTCGGGTGACCACGTGATCACTCCGGTTTCCATATCCCAATTCCACACGCCGACTTGAGTGGCAGCTAGCACCATTCGCAATTGCTCGGCGGTTTCTTGCTGGAGCCGCTGGTTTAGATGCTCAACCTGATCTCTGCTGGCTCGCAGCCGATCGCTCACTAGACTGATGATCAATCCGGTGAGTATAAAAAATCCAATTCGCGCATAGTCTGAAGAATCAGCAAATGACCATTGATAGACGGGTGGAATAACGCAATAGGCGATCGCCAGAGTAGACAGCAGCAATGCCATCAATCCACTCGTCAATCCACCCATCTGAGTGGTGAGCAGAATCGCAATGTAGAAGAATGCGCCAATGGTGCGACTGAGGAATGGAGCAAGGCTCAGGGTTAGGAGAACGGCAATCGCGGTTGATGCGATCGCCACACTATACATCACCCAAGCCTGATAGCGAACAAAGGTCATCATATATTCTCAACGGAATCTTCAGTAGATCTCATCAGGAAATCTCAGGTGAATCAGAATCAGAACCTACGCAGTTGAAGACGATGCAGAATGCGCGTGACGAGCTCTGACTGGGGGGTTGTTTTGCTCAGGTAATCATCAGCACCGGCGGCAAAGGCGCGATCAACCTCAGGTGCCGTAGCATGGGCCGACAGAAACAGAATGGGCAACCGTTGCCAATGGGAATCGCTACGAACCGTGCGGCATAGTTCAACCCCATTGACATCGGGCATTTCAAGATCAAGCACGAGTAGATTGGGGGCGATCGCCGCCAGCCTATCCCAAAACTGCTGAGGATTGCTCAGCCCAGTCACCTCAACGCCCAGCGGCTGCAGCAGATGCATCAAGCCGTCAATTACGGTGGCATCATCATCCATCACCAGCACCCGATTGTGGTGCGGCATTTGGCTCTGGTGCAACACATCCGCAACCGAGGTGAGAATATCGTGCGGCAGCAGAGGCTTTTGCAAATAGACACAGCCGCCAGAGCGCGCCACCGCTAGCCGATCGGCCAGGCTGCCCCGTGCCGTAAACGCCAGCACGGGAATACGGGGAAGACGCTGATCTAGGTCTTGCAATAGCTCTAGCCCATCGTTGGGGTGAGAGAGGTTGAGATCGAGCAAGACGACATCCGGGGGGGCTTGGGCGATCGCTCCCCGCGCCACTGCCAGATCCGTCGCTAACTCCACCCGCAACCCCCAGGCGATCGCCTCTCGCCGCACCAGCTCCGCGAGATCAACATCGTCATCCACAATCAACAACTGGGGCTGATAGCCCAATTTCGCCGCAGGTTTTGTCTGCCGTGGGCTTAGTTGAGCGGCAAGGGGCACCTCTTCAATGGGTTTGGCGATCAACACCTGCCGCAGGCGGCTCACCACCTCTGTGAGGTGCAATGCTTGGGCTGGCTCTAGCCTTGCCTGCGGCTGCAACGCATCCTCTAGCTCACGCGCCAACCGCGACCCCTCCATCAGCCCAAAGATGCCCAACCCACCCGTGAGTTTGTGGGCATCGTGTTGCGCTTGCTGCTGCTGCGCAGGGCTGAGCTGATCTTGAGCGAGCAGGGCGATCGCCTCTGCTAGGGTTTCAACCTGGGCAAGAAAGTTTGCCTTTGACCTCGCCCAAATGGCAGCGATATTGGCCGCAATGCGCTGGCGATAGTCGGGATTAGCTGCCGCTGACCCGACTTCTGGTAAACCTGGTGAGCCTGAACCTTCTGCCCCTTGAGCCGGGGCAGAGCGTTTTGGGGTCTGTTGAGACTGGGACGGCCTCAGGCGATAGCCCAGACCATGCACTGTTTCAATTGGGTCATTGGCCCCACCGGCTTTGAGCTTTTGCCGCAGGCATTTAAGGTGGGTGCTGACGGTGGCCTCTCCAGGAGAATCGGCAAAATCCCACAGGCGGTCGAGAATGGCTTGGCGGCTAAAGATGCGTTTGGGGTTTCGCAGAAACAGCTCCAGCAGGCAGTATTCCTTCGGGGTGAGGTGCAGAGGGCGATCGCCACAGCGCACCTCACTACTGGCCGGGTTCAGGTGAATGGTTTCCCAGATGATGCTAGCTGGGGCGATCGCCCGTTCCCGGCGCAGCAGTGCCCGCACCCTCGCTAGCACTTCATCTAGCACAAAGGGCTTCACCACATAGTCATCAGCGCCTGCATCCAGCCCCAAGATGCGATCTGACGACTCATGCTTGGCCGTTAGCAGCAAAATTGGGCTGTTCTGTCCTACTGCTCTTAACCGCCTGCACACCGTAATGCCATCCAGGTTGGGCAGCATCACATCAAGCAGAATCAGGTCATAGGATCGCCGCTCCGCTAGCGCTAAGCCGGTCTGCCCATCTGCTGCCTGTTCAACCCGATAATGCTGTGCCGTCAACGCTGATGCCAACAGTGTCCGAGTTGGCAGATCGTCTTCTACCAGCAAAATATTCACAGATCCGCCTCTTGCTGCCGTCTTTTTACATTAAAGAGCGCAATCTTTCTAATCAGAGCAATTTGGGGCCGTCCTTAATATTATGTGAGTTGTGGCCGTTTCTTTCATCCCGCCACGGCTCAGGACTCTAAGAACTGCTGCACCAGTGTCACAATCCGTTTCGAGGCCTGCCCATCCCCAAAGGGATTGATAGCATTTGCCATGTCAGCGTAGGCCGTGGCGTCGGTGAGAAGGGTGGTGGCTGCGTGGGCGATCGCCCCGGCATCAGTACCCACCAGTTTTGCGGTCCCGGCTGTCACCGCCTCGGGACGCTCTGTCGTGTCGCGCAACACCAGCACCGGCTTGCCTAGGCTGGGCGCTTCTTCTTGCAAGCCACCGGAATCGGTTAGCAACAGAGTGCATCGCTGCATAGCGCCCACCAGTTCGCCATAGTCTAAGGGCTCCGTAAGAAACACGCGGGGATGATTGCCCAACCGCTGCGTAAGCGGGTCGCGTACGGTAGGGTTGCGATGGAGCGGCAGCAGCAACGCTGCATCAGGGCACTTGTCCAAAATCGTGAGAAAGCCTGTGGCGATCTCCTGCAAGGGTGCGCCCCAGTTTTCACGACGGTGGACGGTCGCCAATAGCACCCGATGCTGCTGCCAATCAAGCCCCGGCACCGCACAGACGGGCTGCTGGGCCGCCACCGACAGCAGTGCATCAATGACGGTGTTCCCCGTGTGGTGAATGCGACCCACAATATTAGACGCGCGCAGGTGCGCCTCGGCTTGGTCGGTCGGGGCAAAGTTGAGCTGCGCCAGTTGCGAAATTAGACGGCGGTTGGCTTCTTCAGGATAGGGATTAAACAAGTCGTCGGTGCGTAGTCCCGCCTCCACATGCCCAATGGGGATCTGCTGATAGAATGCGGCGATCGCCGCCGCCAGCGCTGTGGTTGTATCCCCCTGCACCAGCACCATCTGCGGCTGCAGCTCCCGAAATAAGCCTTCCAATCCCTGCAAGCTGCGACAGGTGATATCGGTCAGTGTCTGCTGCGGCTGCATGATATCCAAGTCATAGTCAGCCGTTAGATCAAACAACTGCATCACCTGCTGCACCATCTCACGATGCTGCCCAGTCAATACGACTTGCGTGTCGAACTGGGGGTGTTGGCGAAATTGCCGAATTACCGGGGCCAGTTTGATCGCCTCGGGGCGAGTGCCCAAAATGATGCAGACCCGCATAGGAGAAGACGCCATAGCTGTTCTCAACCGAATAGTTTCAATAATAGAACCTGAGTTTGGGATAAACTCAACCCCTTAGGACTTAAGCAATTGGACGATTTTAGGGAGGCTAAGCCTCCCTAAAATCGTCCAAGATTCCCAAGACGCCGCACGAAGTGCGTAAGTCCTGCCTCTGTTAACCTGAACTTTCAATCTATCCCCGCATCCTACCGGATTTTTGGCAGCATCGAGATTTGAGAACTGTGCCACAGGTGATAGAGCAGATGCTCAGTGCGATCGCCCAAGGCCACAAAAAACGTACCCTCTGCCGCTAGCGGACTGTCGGATAACCACGTGCCGCAAAGGCTGACCTCTACACAATCGGCATCAACCGGGGCGATCGCCCCCGCCCCGCCAGTCTCCCGCCGCAGCGCCGCCTCTAGCAGCGGCAAGTCAGGATGCGCCGCCGTTAGCAACATCGACGCCAGCCCTACCTCTACCTGAAGCGTGTGCCCGAGCCGCATTGCCAGCGTAACCCGCTGTGCAATCAGGGTTTCTAAGGGTGCCTGCATCTGCTCTACATGCAGCCCCACGTCGGTATAGTTCAACTTCAACACAGAATTGCCTCCCTGAGGCGACTAGTGGTGACCTATTTCGTTCAAATCTGGTTGCGGTGTCTCAAACAAAAGACCCCCGCTTCTGGTCTCAGAAGCGGGGGTCTTAGAAAAGCCAAGCGCACTTGCGCTAGCTCGGTGACAGGGTTGCCCTGCACCTCCCGCTTGAGACGATTCGATCAATTCGTACTCCGGAGCCGATCTGTAGCTCTGCATGCATGCCAAGGGTGATGTATGCAGACAAGAATCCTGCAAATGCGAAAAACAGCGGTCTCAGACCACTCGATAACGCCCACTGGTCTAGCCGATGATCTACTCGACACCTGCCTGCACCAAACCACAACGCTGCCGCGCCAAACCCGCCCAGGGCATGGCATTGCGCAGCGCTATTGAGGGTGGTGAAGAGAAGGTGCTTCATGGAAAATTCGAGTTTCTCTGTCAGAATATTGGTCGAAACAATCGGAGTAAATACTGAAATAGACGCGCCTGAGATTGGCGTAATACAAGAGCAGCTTATTCATACTACATTCGGCGTAGGGCTTTGTCCACTCTTTCACCAAAATCGGTTCAGATTCCCTAACCCGGCTCAAACATATAACAATATTCCACGCAGCCACTCCTCGCGCAGCATCCCTCTACGCAAACACCACGGTGCGATTGCCATATACCAGGACGCGGTTGTGCAAATGCAGTCGCACCGCTCGCGCTAGCACCATCCGTTCTAGGTCTTTGCCCTTGCGGATGAGGTCGGGCACTTGGTCGCGATGGCTAACGCGCACCACATCCTGCTCAATAATGGGGCCTTGATCCAAGTCTTGCGTGACGTAATGGGCCGTAGCGCCAATGATTTTGACACCGCGCTCATAGGCCCGTTGGTACGGGTTGGCTCCGGCAAAGGCCGGTAGAAACGAATGGTGAATATTGATGACAGTCGGAAACTGCTGAATGAAGTCAGCGCTGAGCACCTGCATGTATTTTGCCAGCACCACGAGCGAAATGTTGTAATCCTGTAGGAGCTGAAGCTGTTGGGCCTCTTGCTGGGGCTTGGTGTCGGGTGTGATGGGGATGTGGTGAAAGTCGATGTTGAACTGCTGGGCGATCGCCCCCAATTTTTCGTGGTTGCTGAGGATGAGGGGGATCTCAGCCCGCAGTTCTCCCGCCTGCTGCCGCCACATTAGATCCAATAAGCAGTGATCTTGCTTGCTCACCCACAGGGCAATGCGGGGCACCTCATCAGAAAAATGCAGCTGCCACTGGGCATTGAGGGGTTGGGCGATCGCCCCAAAGGCAGCGCCAATAATGTCTTTGGGCAGGTTAAAGCCATCGAGCTGCCACTCAATTCGCGTGAGAAACAAGCCTGCCGAAAAGTCGGTATGCTGATCGGCATGGATGATGTTGCCGCCATTGGCGTAGATAAAGTTAGCAAACTTGGCAACTAAACCCGGTTGGTCGGGGCAAGACACCAGCAGCGTCGCGGTAGGGGGCATGAGTAGGGGCATATAAATGAGGCGATCGCCCCATTATAGCCATCGCCCTTGACGTTAAAACGTTCTAGCGGAGAGTTCTCAGGTGATGGCGATACGCCAGTCGTCTCTTTTATCCTTGCCATGGGTTGCCGATATCCTCAGCGGCCGAACCAGCAATACCAGCAATACATATAGCCTCTGTTTGCAGAAATCACTACCGCTGCTCTGTGTCGTCTCGCTGCTGGGAACTGCTGGGAAACTGCTGAGGGCTACTCTGGCACGTCTTCTGGAGCAGCATCCGGGTCAATCTCTGAGCCATCCGCATTGGGTTCTGCTGGGGTCTGTCCAGCGTCTCCGCTCTCGTCTTCCTTCCAACTGCTGAGGGGGCGAGTGACAGCAGTTTCAAAATCAAGCGACACTAGCACTAAAGATAGCTCCCGATTCTCGTCCGTCTCTCTCTCGACCTCCACAGACGTAGCGTCATCAGTCGGATCATCAGCATCCCCATTTGACTCTTCAACGGCATCGGTGTCTACATCCACAGCTAAATCGTCATTTACGTTGGCAGATGTGTTCTCATCTGCATCATTCGTAGATTCTGTTTCTATGTCTGCATCTGTGCTTACTTCTGGTTCTCCTTCTGCATCTACAGATTCGTCAACTGCATTAGCCCTTGGCCTAGGCGACACATCCCGAAGCAGATCCTCAGGTGGATCGACGAGGGCATAGAGCGCTGTGCGGTTGAAATTATAGGTGCCGAGCACCAGGGTATGAGAGCGATCGCCCTCTGCCGTAACTCGTAAGGTCGCCAGCGGTTGATTAAGTCCGTAGGTGCTCAGATCATCAGAAGAGATGGTCAAGGTGCGATCGCTCGGTTGAGACGCGAGTAGGTTTGCCAAATAGGCCACCGAGGCCTGATTGGCGAGTGCGACTTCGGGTTCTACCAACTGCCACAGGCCGTTGTCGTCTTTGATCACCATGAGCGATCGCACGGGAGTTGTGACTTCTAGGGTTTGCACTTGGCGTTCGTCAAACTGAAACAGCCGTTGAGACGAAGATGCCGACTGCACACGGGTGGGATTTTGCTGACGATGGTTGAGGGCATAGACGGTAGCCCCCAAAAATAAGGCAATGGTGATTAAAAAAAGATTAAGCGGTTTTAGCTGCATGGATGAGCCATAGATGCCAATAACAATAGCAAGATGAAGGATTAAGACACTAACGTCGCCGCCACCAAAGGGCGATCGCCATCCCCAGACCCACCAGGGGCAGCAGCCCCATAGAGCCGAGCGCCAGCCCGATCTGCTGTGTATTCGACAGAGTGATGCGGCGGTTAGTCGGTTCTGCCGGGCGCACGGCAAAGGACTGCCCGTCATCTTGGCTCAGCCAATTAATGGCGTTAAGAAACACGTCTTTGTTCACCTGTTGGTTGACCAAGCCATCGGTTGCAAACGTGGAATTGCCAATCACCACGAGGCGCGCTTCGGGCAATGCGTCCTCATTGTTGCCTAGGGCATCGGCTTCGGTGGCTTCAGTTGGGCCAGCCGTATCTTCTGCTGCGATCGGGCGGCTAAACGCGGCACCCAGTGCCATCTCTCCTGCGGGTTCATTGGTGGAATCCGGCGGCAGCAGATTGCCTTCTTCGTCAATGCGACGCGCCTGAGTTTCGGGACTGGTGATCAGCAGCGGCGTTACCTGCACATCCTCACTATTAGAAATTTCTAGCGGGCGCGCTAGGGGATAAAACGAGATCGCGTTTTGCAACTCTTGGGTAATAGGGTGGGGGCCATAGGAGGTGACTACCGTGACGACGCCATCGCGTCCGGCAACGGGGTCATACAGCAGGCGATCGCTCAAGCGCACGCCCCAGTCATCCAGCAGCGGTTCTAACTCAGGGTTCACTTGGGGATCGACCATGACCAGCAGGCCGCTGCGGCGCTGTTGAAATTGCTGCAAGGCGTCAATTTCTTCGGGCAGCAGCGATCGCTCTGGCCCCGCCAGCACCACCACCGCTGCATCGCTGGGCACTTGGGGATTTTCGGCCAAATTCAGCGTCTCTACGCTAAAGTTGTCGGTTTCTAAGTTGACTAGTGTCTCAGACAATCCCCCCTGACCGGGCTGTAGCAATCGCTCGCCGTGCCCCTGCAAAAAATAAATGCGGCTCTGGCGATCGCTCGTAATTCGCGCTAGAGCATTGGTCAGCCGTCGTTCGGTGAGGCGTTCACCCGCGTTTACGGTTTGCACCAGCTGGCGGCGATCGCCCTGTTCTAAATGCACCTCGCCAAAGGTTTGCACCCCAAATCGCTGTGCAATCCCCGGTTCTAGCTGCGGATCAAGATACTCGTAGTTAAATTGCGTGGGGTTGCGCTGGCGATAGGTTTGCAGCAGGTCGCGATCTTGAGCATTGGGTGCCACGTCAAACACCACCACACGGGTGGGCTGCTCTAGCGTTTGCACCAGCTCTACGGTTTGCGGCGCTAGGGTAAAGATTTGGTTCTCGGTTAGATCAATGCGGTGATTGAGGCGATCGCCCAACATGTTGACGAACACAAAGATGCAGAGCACCGCCAGCGTGGCGATCGCGGCGTTCGTGCCCTCTTGAGTGGAACGCTGATTTAGCAGCTGCCGCAGCCCTGAGGTGCGCGTCAGCAGCCATCCCAGGCAAATCAGCAACCCTAGCCCCAGCAAACTCAGGGGCAGTACGCCCCAGCGCCCTGCCACTAGGCCTGCCGTTAGCCCCATCGTGAGAAAAAACGGCCCCAGCCATGCCAGGTAGTTCCGATATTTCCAGGTTTGTAGCGATTTCATCATGAATGGACTCTACACCAGAACATCCTATCCCTCACTCCAGCCTATGACCGCTGGTGCCGCAGCGCGTCAATCGACTGCGCCGTGAGAAACACCCCCAGCGCAATGTAACTAATAAAGACCAGCAGGCCGCTGGTGTCGAGCTTGCCCTGAATCAAGTTGTTGTAATGCTTAATCAACGACAGGTGGCTAATCGTATCACCCACAGGGCCGCCAATGCTGTTAACCAGCAGATCAGCCACCCACAGCAGCAGCATGAGGGCAAACGTCAGAATGGCTGCCAGAATGGTGCTGTCTGTGAGCGATGAAATGAACATGCCCATTGCCAGCACGCTCGCTGCCATCAGCATGAGCCCTGCCAGCCCTGCCAGCAGCACGGTATAGGCAGCAGGCGGGGTAGAGGCAGAAAAGGCGATCGCCACAAACCCCATCAACGGCAGAGTCATGGTGAAGAAAAAGACGATCACCCCCAGCAGCTTGCCCACGGCAACGGCCCAGTTGGTAATGGGCGAGGTCGCCAAAAGTTCTAGGGTGCCGCGCTTGCGCTCGTCAGCATAGAGCCCCATAGACAGCATGGGCAGCAAAAACAGCGACAGCGATCCCAGCAGGTTCAAAAAGACGCTCTGAAACTGATAAGGCACATCAATCGGCGGGTCCACAATGCCCAGCTGATCGCGCGACGCCACACTGGTGATGATGCCCTCTGGCCCCAGCAGCACGGCCACGAAGAAAAAGCCACTGAGCAACCAAAAGATTCCGGCAATGGCATAGGCAAACGGTGAGGCAAAATAGCTCTGCAACTCGCGCCGCACAATCGCCACAATGTTGTTAATCATGAAGAGCCTTCCTCCGTTCTATGCAGCATCGCTGCTTGATGGGTCAGAATCCTCTCTGGGAGCTGACGAGAGCGGGGCTGCGCTATCTCCTAGGGGATCGCGGGTGACAGTTTCTGCGGGTTCGCCGATGGGGTCTCCGGCGGCATCCACTCCGGCTGTTTTCTCTAGTTCAGTCATCGCGTCGTCCAAGGCGTGCTCCTCAGTCGTCAATTCTAAAAAGACATCTTCTAGACTGACCTTGACTCGTCGCATTTCATACAGCCCGAGTCCTCGGCCTACCACCTTAGCCGAGATCTGTCGTCCTAGGTCGGTGCTTCCTTCTGTGATCACCCGCAGCAAACAGTAGCCTTCATCTAGATTAGGGCGGGCGATCGCCTCCACCACCTTCACCTCTGGGAGTTCCCGCAGCGCGGCTTCGGCCACTGCAAATGGCCCTTCAATCTCTAGCTCATAGCCGCTGCCACCGATCAACTGCTCCATCAGCTGATCGGGGCTGTTGGTGGCCACGACACGCCCCTGGTTAATGATGGCGACGCGATTGCAGGTCATGCTCACTTCCGGCAAAATGTGGGTGGAGAGGATGATGGTGTGATCCCCCGCCAAACTCTTAATCAAGTTGCGCACGTCAATGATCTGGCGCGGGTCGAGACCCACCGTGGGTTCATCCAAAATGATGACGGGGGGATCGTGAACAATGGCCTGAGCTAACCCCACCCGCTGCCGAAACCCCTTCGACAGCTTACGAATGAGGACGGTGCGCTTTTCCTCTAGGTTGCAGCGGTGTAGAGCAGACGAGACTTGAGTGGCGCGATCGCCCACGGCCACACCTTTGAGCCGCGCTACAAAATAGAGGAACCCTTCTACCGTCATATCGGTATAGAGCGGCGGCGTTTCTGGCAAGTAGCCAATATGACGGCGCACCTCCATGGAATGCTCATGCACGTCAAAGCCCGCCACCCGCGCCGTGCCGCTGCTGGCGGGCAAATAGCCCGTCAAAATCCGCATGGTGGTGGTTTTGCCTGCGCCATTGGGGCCAAGAAACCCCAAGATTTCTCCCGGTTCTACCGAGAAGGTGACGTCTTGGATGGCCGCTGTGGTGCCGTAGGTTTTGCTGAGGTGGTCAACTTCGATCATGCAACTAGCAAATGAAAGGGGTAGCAGGGCTGGCTCTAGCGGGCGATCGCCCACGACCCGCATCGCCCTACCATACCGTAGTTTAGTGTCAGGCGTGTTTGGGTCAGTTATAGATACGACGTCAGCATGTTCAGCGTGTATTGTAGCCAAACTCACCGTTTATTGTCTGCACCTGTGTGGATCACCGGGGGGTGCATCCCAACTTTTGCAAATTCATGACCCTCATCCCCCAGCCCCTGCTTCGCGCGCCCTTCGGTCTACTCCCAAAAAGGGCTACCAAGTACACACAAATTGCCCTGACTGTGGCAAATTCGTTGAGATCCCCCTAAATCCCCCTTAGAAAGGGGGACTTCCGACACTTATGTGTACTTAGTAGCCCAAAAAGGGAGAAGGGGAGACGGATTCAAAGTCCCTCTCCCGCCTTGGAAAAGGGATTTAGGGTGTAGACGCGGAGCGGCTTCTCTATGAGTGGGCTCACAAAAGTGGGATGCTCCCTTGTGAGGTGGCGAATATGGCATGATTACTCGATAAAATAGAGGCATACGAAGTACAGCAACACCTCATGAACTCAGCAGCTAGCTTACTTAATCGCATCACCCAAACACCTGGTCAGTGCGGTGGTCGTCCCTGTATTAGAAGAATGAGAATTCGTGTCCGATATCTTAGAGATGTTAGCTGAGAACGTTAGCGTCACTGAAATCTTAGAAGACTTCCCTGACCTTGAACTAGCAGACATTCAAGCCTGTTTGCTCTTTGCAGCCCGCCGTACTGATTTCCCCAGACTGACGGCATGAAAATTTGGATTGATGCACAACTTCCTCCGACCCTGGCTGGCTGTCAGCAATCTTTGAGTTAGAGGCTGCTACTTTACGAGACTTGTCATTGCGAGATGCTCAAGACATCGTAATTTTTGAAGCAGCACAAATCGAAAACGCTGTAATTATGACCAAAGATAGTGATTTTGTTGATTTGGTTTGCCGTTTAGGAACACCACCTCAGATTTTATGGTTAACCTGCGGCAACGTTACTAACCGCAACTTACGACAATTGTTGACTGCACCTCTACCGAATGCGCTAGAGCAGCTACAGCAAGGGACAATGATTGTAGAAATTAGCAATGTCTCTTAGCTAGCTGTTCGACCAATCAAACGAGTGCCCAAAAAGCAACACTCCGCTCACTTAATCTCGATAACTCATAAGTGGCATCGAAGTGCCGCCATCATCGGGGATTTGAGCCACCTAACGTTGCCCATCACCCGCCGTCAACAACCTTTGAATTTCAATGGATAACTCTTCTCGGAGGTCGGGGTGCATGGGCGTTATTAGCGTGTGTCTTTCTAACGCACTAGCGGTTTTATAATTGAAGCATGCAAACGCTCACGATCACCCGACCTGATGACTGGCATCTCCATCTACGCGACGGCGCGGCATTGAAAGCGGTTCTGCCGCATACGGTGCGCCAGTTTGCCCGCGCGATTATCATGCCAAATTTGAAGCCGCCAGTCCGCTTGGTCGCGGATGCAGCAGCCTACCGCGATCGCATCCTTGCAGCAGTTCCAGAGGGCCAACAGTTCGAGCCGCTGATGACGCTCTATCTCACCGACAACACCAGCCCCGAAGAAATTGTCGCGGCGAAAGCCTCTCAGTTTGTCAAAGCGGTCAAGTACTATCCAGCCGGGGCAACGACCAATTCAGACCTTGGGGTGACGGAACTTCGCAAGTGCGATCGCGTTTTTGAAGCGATGCAACAGGTAGACTCGCCTTTACTTTTGCACGGCGAAGTGACCGATCATAGTGTTGACATGTTCGATCGCGAGAAGGTGTTTATCGAGCGCCATTTGATTCCCCTCAAGCAACGATTTCCCGGCTTGCGCGTCGTTTTTGAACACATTACAACCTTGGAGGCGGTGCAGTATGTCCTATCTACCAACAACATCGCTGCAACCATCACGCCACAACATTTGTTATTTAATCGCAATAGCCTGTTTCAGGGTGGCATTTCTCCCCATTTTTATTGCCTGCCCATTTTGAAACGAGAGGAGCATCGCTCCGCTCTGTTGCAAGCAGCAACCTCGGGTAATCCTAAGTTTTTTCTAGGCACCGATAGCGCCCCCCATCCTCGCAATAGCAAAGAAAGTTCCTGTGGTTGCGCAGGTTGCTATTCGGCTCTGCATGCGATGGAGTTGTATACAGAAGCGTTTGAGAGTGTTGATGCCCTTGATAAACTTGAAGCGTTCGCCAGCTTCTATGGGCCGGATTTTTATCAACTTCCACGCAATACTGAACACATTACGTTGACCAAAACGACCTGGCGTGTTCCCAATGAAGTTCCATTTGCGGAATCTGCACTGGTACCGTTGCGAGCAGGTCAAGAAATGACTTGGCAAATGGCTTGACCTGCCCGCAAGGAAGCAAAAATAACTGTTTTAGAGCAGGCTAACGACCAAGTTGAGCGGCGATAGATAACATTGAAACGAAGCAATCAATTTTTATGCGCTGCTCCGACAACTTGTTAGCTGGCGGTTGTGTTACCTTGCAACCATTCTACAAATGCATCGTGCTCTTGCGCACCCGATGCGATCGCCAAAACCACACGCTCTTGCTCATCCACGAAAGCGTTAATTTCCATCCCATTCAGGGCAAGAAAAGTCTCCATTGCAGCATGTCCTGTACGTTTGTCCCCATCTACAAATGGATGGTTCATGATGATAAAAAGCTCTAATACTGCTGCCTTCTCAAGCAAGCTTGGGTACAAATTTTCTCCATAAAACGTTATTCGAAGCTGCGCGATCGCTGACTCCAATAACCCAACCTCTCGGATGCCAAATGCTCCACCAGATTGCTCAATGATTCACGATGTAGTTCTAAGAGCCTGTTTTTAAAGAAGTATTAAGTTGATGAAAGTTCAATAACCTGAGTTCGGGATAAGCTCAAACCCTTAATGTGCCGTGCGCGACGCGCACGGCACATTAAGGGTTTTGGGGCATCGCGCGTCGCGCGATGCCCCAAAACCCTTTTAACCCGAACTGACGTTCAATAGAGTTGTTGAGCGGTATCTATGGGGTGCGATCGCCCCAATCATAGATGAGCTGATGCAGATGATTTAGGCTAAAACCAAGGCGATCGCCCCCTGTCATTGGCACCCATCCCCGGTGGTGCCTCTCGCTCAGAGGGTTCTAGGCTAGGCCATTGGGGTGCGATCGCCGAAGCCAATAGTGGCCAAGTTGCGCTGACAAGCACCACTGCCACAGGCACTATAGCTAAAACGTCATCGGTGCGATCGGCTCAATGTCTGGGTCACGCCCGCCCACCTGGCTGGTGCGAAGCACCCAGGCGGTTGCTCCGTACTTGAGAAACTTGTGCACCACCACGTCGCTGGCCTTGCGGGGAAACACCGTGCGCCAACTGCCTAGTCCCATCATGAGGTTGCGCAGAGGCTCGTCTTCTAGAGAGCTACCCAAATTAAACTCGTTTTTTTCCCAGGCGGGACGCAGTCCGCCTAGGGGTTGGAGGGTGTCCTTGAGCTCTTTGCCAAAGCGGGCTAGCAGGTGCAGGGGCTCGGCCTGGTCGGGGTGCTGGTTGAGCATGGCATCGGCGTGGCGGTAGAAGCGCTCGGCGGTGCTCTGAAGGCTGGCAAATAGCGCCTGATTCGAGTCCTGGGCGCAGTTATTGGACGGGCCAACAAAGGTGCCGCCGGTGCCGTCGCCAATGCGATAGCGGGCGGTCATGGCCTGCAGGTGGGCCTCCATGCGGGTAAGCGGCGATTCGCGCAGCGGGCCGTCCCGGAGTTGCTGCTCGTCGTCAAAGATATAGTGGCGGCTAAAGGCGTCGAGCCTGACCAAAATGTCGCAGGTGGGACGGGTGCCCAGCCAGCCCCGCTGGCGATCGCCCTGGTATCTCGACCAGTGAAGGGTGCCCGCTATCAGCCCGTCGATGTTGTGGGCGTAGACCTGGTAGTAGCGGATCTCGAAGCGCGTTTCGTCGGCCAAGGGGTCGTGCACCACCTCGGCTCTGCCGTAGGCAAAGTGGCCAAAGAAAATCGGGCTAAAGGCGGCGGGCTCTTTTTGGTTGCCGCCGATGCCGCCATAGGTGTGGAGGATGAGGGCGCGATCGCCCACCTGCCACTCCTCTATCGCGTCGCTGATGGCTTCGGGTCGCCCGTTGTCCCACGCGGGGCAGAGCACCGAGCTGGTTTTTCCCTTCTGCGCCACTCCATCGGCCCATGACTCTCGGCGGATGTAGCGATAGGCAGAGTTGGCTCCGCCAAACACCACGCGGTCGGGCGCTAGGCGAAACAGGGCACGAGGGCCAAGGGCCTGCACCACAAACTGGCCTTGGGAATTTTGTGCGCCGTAGACATGCCAGCCCGACTCGTTATAGGGAGATTTCTCCAGATCCTGAGTGGTGGAGGGGGCGCTGCCGTAGGCGGTCAGGATGTCCACGGGGGGCAAGCTCAGCACCTCTTCAGGGCCGTCAAAGCGGCGGCTTTTGCGGTTGAAGTGGCGCACCCGCCAGCCGTTCCCCGCCAGCGGTTCTATAAACTGCACCAGTGCCCGGTAGCGCCCAGTCACCTCCATAGGCTGGGCGCTGATCAACAGGGTCACCCCGTCTTGAGCCATGACCACTTGGGGCTTCTCCACGACGACAATCAGGGCGTCGGTGGGCAGCGACCCAGCTAGAGACTCTAGCGGATCAACCCGCAGCCAGTGGTTTAGCCGCACGGGGTTGATGACCCCTTGGTTTCGGTAGGCATACTCGGCGTCGGCACTGAAATGCACGTCGTGGGTGACAGCCTGCACCAGCGTTTGGGTCAGGGGATGATTGGACCAGCTTAGCCGCACCACCTGGCCCACCAGCTCTCGGTGCTCCATTGGGGCGTGGTGAACTTCGTAGAAGACGCCGCCAAAGCGCTCGGCCTTTTCTGGCAAGATCAGCCGACCCATCCAGTCGGCAATTGGGACGTAAAGAGTCGGGTTGGGGGTGCGATTTAGCGGGTAGCTCTGGTGCTGCACCAAGGGGTTGGCGGCAATGATGTCGTAGTTGCTGGAGGTGCGATCGCGCGTTAGCCCCGTTTCTAGCATCTCACCGCGCAGAATAGCGTTGAGGGTGTCGAGGGTCTGCTGCAAAGCGCTGCGCCCGTCGGGCAACACCAGGTTGGGGTCGAGAATGCCCCCCGGCACCTGGTGCCCTACTGGCCCTAGGGACACAAACGTCACCTTGCCTCGCCGCTTGGCCCGGTTCCAGTAAGACAGCGGAAACAGCTTCCAGCGACCGGGAAAAATCACCGGCCCCAGCTTTTCCACTCCGTCTTTGTCTCCCGTCAGGTGGTAGAAATGCTCCAGCCGCAGGATGTTGATGTTGGCGCTGATCACGCCGCCCAGGGAAATCGTATCGATGGGGGCTCCGATTGCCCGCTTCAGGTAGGGGGCGCTAGCGCAGCACATCTGGCCGCCGCCGCTGTAGCCCACTAGGGTGACGGGGGTGCCGCTGCCTACGCGATAGCCATTTTTCACCAAGCCGTTAAACACCACCTGGGCAATGCCCTGATTATAGAGGGGGCCGTAGCGCTGGTCGGCAGACACGGCCACAATCAACACGTTGCGAATGTTCACCAGCAGCCCCAGCACGCTCGTGGGGTTGGCAAAACGCAGCCGGTCAGCGTAGCGCCACAGAAACGACAGGGGCCGGTCTTCGTTGAGGGGGGCATTCATGACCGAGTAGGGCATGATGCCGCGAATCAGGGCCATATCCTGGGGCAGGGTGGGGGCCAGAGTGTCGAGAAATTCGGCGATATCGGGCAGGTATTCAAAGCTGGAGATGCCGATGCCGTCGAGATACACCACATAGCGGCTAACCTGGCTGGGGTGGGCCACGGGCTGGGCCAGTTCCCCCGCGTTCACGGTGGTGTTGACCTCGTCGTCATACCAGCCTGCCCACCAGCCCAGGGTTTCGAGCGGGGCCAGCAGCCCCGCCACCACCACGGCCACCGCGCCAATCCACAGAAAGTCGAGCAGCAGCAGCACTGGGGCGGGCAGCCCCGCTAGCCAGCCAAACCACCAGCCCCGCAGGGGCCGCAGCAGGGTCAGCACTATCCCCATCACCCCCGCTATGGCCGCCAGCCCCAGCAAGGTCTTGACCCCATTGCCGCGATCGCCCACATCAGCCCCTGTCGCCACGGACACCGTCGGGCCACCCGCCCCGGCTAGGGCTGGGGCGTCTCCTGTCACTGTCGCTATCCCATGCCCCTGGTTGAGGGTGGTGATGCGCTGGGTGAATTCTTCTTGCCAGCGCGTGGGGGTTTCTGAGAGGCGATCGCGGTAGTCGGCTACTAGGTCACGGCGACGGGTTACTAGGTCTACCCCTGCGGCGCGGTTGGCAATGCGCTTGCCCAGGCTGGCTATTGGGCGACCCACGGTGGTTTGCAGCACTTGGATGAGAATCCAGCCTAGGGCTACGTAGCCAAAGGCGTTATTGATGCTCAGGTTGGCGATCGCCCCCACGCCCACCACCATAGCCAGCATGTGCCACACCGACAGCACCGTGAGAATCGGCACCCCCAGGTAGGGCAGCGCTCCCAAAAAGGCAAACAGCAGGGGCGCATAGGAGGCCCCCAGGACGATGACCAAATCGCCAACGGGCACTGCTCTAGACCAGGGAGCCAGGGTCACTAGCCAGGTGCTCAGCACCAGGGCCAAAAAGCTAACGGCAAACAATATCGCATTGATCAGCAGGCTGATAGCAAACCGGGCGGGCCGCACCTGGTTGACAAAGAGAATAATGCTCTGGCCAATGCCCTGAGACAGCCCCGCCAGCAGCACCACCAGCAATGCCAACCCCTGGCCTGCGGGCACCGTCGTGGCAATGCGAAAGGCCTCGGCGTTGAGAGCAAAAACGTAGCCCAGCACGTCCCAAAAGCGATCGAGCATTGACCCAGCCTCAACGGTATGCAGGGATTTTACTCTGAAGATAACCATATCTGCACGAACTGCCTAAGGGCGTCGCTCAGGAACAGAGCATCCGTCGTTAGATAGTGAAGCCGCCGGCGTTGCTGAATCAGTCTATGAAACAGTTTCTGAAAGCCTTGTAGTTCTGTCCTCAATCCGGCGAAATCATAGCGTCATTCAGCAGCGCCCTCATCCTGAACAGGATCACCTTTGGGGGGATGACGACCTATGACTTGATCAGCTCCACGAATAGCCTGGATACGCTCTCGATTGAGCTTTAAAGCAGTAATTGTTGCTCTACCAATGGCGCTTATCCCAAGAATTGTCAAGGTATCTGCTGACCAGATAAAGTGCTTACTCCACTCCTGAGTTCTTGGATTAAATAATGGCGTTGACTGCTGAGTTTGGGGGTCAACCGCAGTTTGGTGACTTGATTTGTGGCGGTTGCAGTGGAAGCAGGCCAACGCCAAATTATCCAGGCTATCTGAACCTCCCTGCTTTAGCGGGGCAATGTGATCGATGGTGAACTGAATGTACTGCCATCGTTCGCTAGTGTGGCAATACTCACAGAGGTATTGTGCCCGCTGCCTCACCTGCTGCTGGATCTCGGTGGAGAGTTTGCTCCGAGTCATTGCGAGGCGCTGGGGCTGGACGAGGTTAGATATAAGTTGCGAATGGTGCGGTTGACGAAGCTGAGGTAGTCGTCGATCTCCTCGTAATGGTCAAGCTCGGCAACTTCGTCGGGGGTCAGCTCAGCATCGGTTTGTTTTTGTAGCAATGCCTCAATGCGGGCTTGCACGCTTTGGGCGGCACGAAAAATAGGTATGCCTTCTTCTAGGGCAATGCTCACTGCACCCTCTACCTGTAGAGAAGCTGGAAGGCTCTGAAAGACTGGTGGAATAAGCGTTGTCATGGCTATTATCCTAACAACTTTTTATATCTACTCACTCACATGCCCACCCGTCCACTCCCTCACTCCCCGGCCACCAGCGCCTGAAACCGCTCGTCGGTGCGAATGGAGTCGAAGTCGGTGTCGGTTTTGGCCATGTCGCGGTTTTCGGCCGCTTGCAACGCTTGAATAGCGTTGTCGGCATCGCTCTGAAGACCGTAGCAGCAGGCTTTGTTGTAGAACGCTTCGTGCTTGTCGGGTTTGATTGCTAAGGCGGCATCGAAGCAGGCGATCGCCCCACACATTCGCTAGTTCACCTTATAAATAAATCAAACATGGTAGTTCTCCTTTAGCCCACCTCTGACTGACAGGGATATCCAGGAGAGGCAGTTGAACGGGACTAATTGGTCAGACCTAGTGAAATAAGGGCGATCGCCTGTTAGAACTGAATCATAATGCGGTCAGCATTCCAGATCAGCGTGAGGGCTAGGTGACAACGTGAGTGAAGCTGTTTTGTCCTGGCTATGCCTTTTGGCAGCGTCGCCAACGCCTACCCCGGAGCCGACCAAAGTAGAGACGGCGCTGGAATTTATGAATGGCAATCCCTACATCGGTTGGGGGATTGCTGTTTTTGCGCTGCTAGCGATGGCCACCGCTGCGATCGCCAACTGGACAGGAAACCTTACTAAAATCAGCGAGAATCTCAAGAAAATTTGGTCGTTTGAGAAGGCCAAAATTACAGACGAGCAACGCAACGCCCTGCTGCAGGATCTCAACAACGTGGTGTTGCAAGAGGTGACAGAACGCCTCGCTCAATCACTGCACCACCGCATCCAGATGGATTTGAGTCGAGAACTCCAAATGCGACGTGTGGGGCGATCTGTTGAACCTCAACCGCCTCAACCGGTTACAAGACTTGGCTCACGATTGTTTAACCCCTTTTCTGCCTCTCCGGCATCTGCTGCTTTTGCTACAACAATTGCCGATACCCGCTCTACCCAAGAACTGTTTGAACATCCAGAGATCCATCGGCGCTTACTCATTTTGGGAGAACCCGGTGCCGGAAAGACGACGGAATTATTGGCGCTGGTCAAAGATTTGCTGCAACAAGCGCAATCGGCTAATGATCATCCCATTCCTATCATTTTTGAGTTATCGGCCTGGTCAGCTAAGCCGAAACAAAAACTGGCTGACTGGTTTGTGGAGCAACTCCAGGATAAATATGGTGTTCCAGCAGAAGTGTCTAAGCCTTGGATTGACACCAACAAAATTTTGCCGCTTCTCGACGGGTTGGATGAACTCCGGCGCGTTGAGGATGCAGATGGGGCAACCTCGGCAGAATTAGACCGTCAGCATCAGGCTCAGCAGATTCAATGTATCCGTGACATCAACACTTATCTAGATACGCATCCCCAAGCGTCGCTTGTGGTGTGTTGTCGGCGAAAAGAATATGAGGCGTTGGAGCACCAAGGCGAAAAGCTGAGGAATTTGAAGGGTGCAATCTATCTCCAGGCGCTGAATGATGAGCAGATTGCAGCGTACTTTCAGAAATCGGAGCGACCACACCTATGGACGGCTTTGAAGGAGCAGCCAGAATTACTTGAACTCGCCCGGTTGCCATTATTTTTGCTGATGTTGGTTGTGGTCTATCAAGGACAAACCATTCAAACTAAGGAGCAACTCCTAGATGCCTACATCGATAAGCAGCTTACTGACTTAAACAACCAGGGGGCCTATCCACCAGGTCGATCTCCCACAGCAGCACAGACGCATCACTACCTCAGTTGGCTGGCTCTCAAGCTCAAAGAAAACGAAACAACCGAGTTTTTGATTGAACACCTGCAACCGTCGTGGCTAGATCGTAAGGGCGATCGGTTGTTGTATCGATGGGGAATTGGGCTGATTGTCGGACTGAGTTTCGGGCTGAGTTTCGGGCTGATTGTCGGGCTGAGTTTCGGGCTGATTGTCGGGCTGATTGTCGGGCTGAGTTTCGGGCTGAGTGGCGGGCTGATTAATATTAATTTCGTAGAGAAACTGACATTTTCTTGGCAAAAAGCTCGTGTCGGGCTGAGTGGTGGGCTGATTGTCGGGCTGAGTGGTGGGCTGAGTGGTGGGCTGAGTGGTGGGCTGAATCTCGGGCTGAATCTCGGGCTGATTTTCGGGCTGATTTTCGGGCTGAGTTTCGGGCTGAGTGGTTCTGAAGTGCAAATTAGGGAAAAGAAGGTTCCGAATCAAGCTTTTTGGCGTTCTTGGAGTTCAGCACTGATTTACGGGCTGATGGTCGGGCTGATGGTCGGGCTGAGTCTCGGGCTGAGTGGCGGGCTGATGGTCGGGCTGATGGTCGGGCTGAGTGTCGGGCTGAGTGTCGGGTTGATGGTCGGGCTGAGTCTCGGGCTACTTGCGGCTATTCAACATGTAGTTTTACGGGCTGTCCTCTTCTCCTCTGGTTGTTCCCCCAAGAATTACAAGCGCTTTATGGAACATGCTGAAAACCATCGCTTTATTCAGCGGGTTGGGGGGCGCTATCGCTTTGTGCATGACTTGTTGCGGACGCGCTTTGCTGAGCGATATCAGCCTCAGTACAGAAATACTAAAGCCTAGAGATCAGTACGCGCTCCTTCATGGCTACCCCAAAGAAGTCCTCAGCAGACCGCTGGGGGCTTCTTTGGGGGGGCGATCCGATCGCCCTCAGTCTTTTTGACGAGTGACCCCAGCACGCTTCAGCGCATTGCTCCTGGTTTTACGGAGCGCAAACCATACTTGGGGAACCCTAACCGGGAACCTTTAGCTGGGGCTAATGCCGGGTACAGCGGAAGAAGGCGCCGCCTCTCTGCAATCCGATTCTTAGGCCGCACCGTACTTCATTGAGTAGCAATAGCTGTATACGATGGCGCAATCCTCCAATCCCATTCTGCTGACGGGAGCAACTGGCTTCATTGGCAGCAATTTAGCCGCCCATTTACTATTAACCACGAAGGCGCAGGTGTTTTGTCTGGTGCGTGCTCCTAATGCCCAGGAGCGCCTGATCCAGGCGGTTCGGGCGGCAGCACGGGCGGCAGCGCTCGACGATCAGATCCTGCCTCAGCTCAATCGGCTAACGGCGATCGCCGCAGACCTAACCCAGCCACAGTTGGGGCTAGGGTCAGCCCAATGGAGGGTGCTCCAGAGCGCTGGAGTTGCGCAGCTGTGGCACTGTGCGGCCTCACTCCGGTTTGAACCCCGGCATCGAGCAGATATTTTTGAGCGCAATGTGATGGGCACCCAGCGGGTGTTGGATTTAGCCGCCGCCCTGCAGATCTCACAGTTCAACGCGATGAGCACCGCCTATGTGGCCGGAAAGTGCTCGGGCCTAGTGGCAGAACAGCCCGTTGCTCACCACGCGGCCCCCAATAATGACTATGAAGCCAGCAAGCGACAGGCCGAGAATCGGTTGCTCAACGCCCATCAGCAGGGCACCTTTCAGGTCAATATTTTTCGCCCCTCTATTGTGATTGGCAACTCCACGACCTATGACAGCACCTCCGACTCAGGGCTCTACGGTTTTGTGGCGGCTGTGGAGCAGTTTCGGCAGCAACTGCGTCTCAACGGCAGCTATGTTCAGCACTGCCTGCTGCGCGTTCATACCCCCGACGGCACCACCAGCGGACTAAACCTGATGCCCATTGATCGACTATTGCACGAGGCGATCGCCCTGGCCCAGTCCCCCACGCCAAGTCAGGTGGTCTATCACCTCAGCAATCCCTTTCTCGTCTCGTTAGAGTCGCTTCAGCACGCGCTCACCTCCATTTATCCCGACCTTGAGCTGCAGGGCGTTCGTGAGTTGAGCGAGCTGCAGCCGGTTGATCGCCTGTTTCATCGCCGCCTGCGGTTCTATCATCCCTACCTGCACGACACCAAACAGTTTGAGCGTCGGCGCGATGCCCATCCCCCGGCTGACCTCCGCTTGACCGTGCCTCAGCTCGAACGTTACTTGCAACGCTTCATCACTCGGTTTCGCTGGCGCAACGCGGCCCCCCCTGACGAAATCGCCGTATAGCTTTCTTCGTTTACCCACTATTCACCCCCTGAGGACATGCCGTGAGAAATGTCGAACCCGCTCCGCTAACGCCAGCGCCATCCAACTTTGCACGACTCGGACAATTTTGTTATCGCCGTTGGCGCTGGGTGCTAGCGCTGTGGCTTGGGCTGCTGATTCTCAGCCTGACCCTGCTGCCCCGCCTCGATCAAGCGCTGACCGGCACGGGTACCTTCTATGAAGCTGGTGCTGCATACCAGGCCGAGCAACGGCTGCAGCAAGAGCTAAACGTCACCCCAGATGATTTAAGCCTAGTCTTTGAGGCATCTCAGGGACAGGTGGAAGACTATCAAACCGCCATCGATCGCATGATTGGCGACACTCGCGACTTGACGGCCGTCAATGCCGTGACGACGGTGGCTGAGCAGCCCAACTACCGCAGCGAGACAGGCCAGGTGGCCTATAGCATCATCAATCTAGCAGTAGACGGCAGTGACGCCTTTGCCACAATTGACCAAATCCAACAGATCCTGACCGATAACCAAACCGATAACCTTAATACCTATCTCGTTGGGCAGCCCGTTGTCGATCAAGAAGCACAGCGCATCAGTCGAGAAGACTTGTCCCGATCGGAATTGCTGACCCTGCCGCTAACCCTGATTGCGCTGCTATTTGTGTTTGGCTCGGCGATCGCCGCTACCATGCCCATCGCAATGGCCCTAATGACTGTCTCCGTCACGCTGGGGTTGCTGTGGCTGGTTACGCTGGCGATGGATATCTCGATCTTTGCGCTGAGCATCACCACGATGCTGGGCTTGGGCGTTGGCATCGACTTTTGTTTGCTGATCGTTAGCCGCTTTCGCGAAGAGCTAGGGTCTAGCTCCGTAGAGCAAGCCGTGGTGCGCACCGTAGACACAGCCGGGCGCGCCGTATTCTACTCAGGGTTAACAACCTGTATTGGCCTTGTCAGCTTGCTCCTGTTTCCCATTGTCTTGCTGCGCTCGTTGGGGGTTGCGGCGTCCTTAGTCGTCTTCATGTCTGTTGCCGCTGCGCTCACGCTGGTGCCTGCACTGCTCAGCGTGGTTGGCACTCGCATCAACCAATGGCAAGTCGTCCGGCCTGCGCCAGAGCGAGGGGGGATGTGGTCAGCCATTGCCCAGACCATCATGCGCCATAGCGTGGCAGCCGTGGCGTTTGTGCTCGTGATGATTGGCGTTCTCACCTCACCGTTCTTCAATGCTCAGTTTGGGCTAGGCGATGCTGACATTCTCCCGAGCCATGTTCCTGCACGGCAGGGCGTAGAAGTCATCCGCGAGGCGTTTGGAGACGGAGAAACCGCCCCCATTCTGCTGGCCGTGAGTACCATGGCTGATGACTCGATTCTGACTGCCGAACATCTTGAAACGCTATATGACTTTGTGGAAGAGCTTGAAGCAGACCCGCGTGTTGCGACCGTCAGCAGTGTTGTCAACCTCAATCCGGAGTTTGACTTGGCCACCTATCAACAGCTCTATCAAACCCCTAATGCGATTCCCGACCCGGTGCTCCAAGAAGCAGTCGATCGATTAAGTACGGACTCTACAACGCTGATTGCCGTCATTAGCCAGACCAATGGCAACGACCCACAGAGTCGCGATCTAGTGCGAGACTTGCGCGATCGCCCACTCAATGATCTGCAGCTTCAAGTCGGCGGGCAAACAGCCCTGACCCTCGATACGATGCAGATCGTCTACCAGCGCTTTCCTTGGGTGCTAGTATCTGTGCTCATTGTGACCTTTGTGTCGCTCTGCCTGCTATTTAACTCTGTGGTGCTGCCCTTCCAGGCCTTTTTCCTAAACCTCATGTCTATTGCTGCGTCCTTTGGCGCACTCGTCTTTGTTTTCCAAGACGGCAACTTTCAAAATCTGCTGGGCTTTACGCCCCTCGGCTATCTGGACGTGCTATTACCCGTCGTCCTATTTTGCGTTCTGTTTGGGCTGAGTATGGATTATGAGGTGTTCTTGTTGACGCGAATCAAAGAAGCCTACGACAGCACAGGAAACAATCGGCACAGCATCGTGGAAGGACTGGAGCGCACTGGGCGGATAATCACCAGCGCCGCCTTGCTGATGATTATCGTCACCGGGTCGTTTGCGTTTACCAGCATTATCTTTGTGAAGGCCTTAGGGTTAGGGATTGCCCTTGCTGTTTTGATCGATTCCACCCTAGTGCGCGCCATCTTGGTGCCTGCCAGCATGAACCTCATGGGACGCTGGAACTGGTGGGCACCCAAATTCTTGAGGCTGGATCGGGTCAACATCAAAACAAACTAACAAACCTGAGTTCGGGATAAGCTCAAACCCTCAATGTGTCGTGCGCGACGCGCACGACACATTGAGGGTTTTGGGGCACCGCGCGACGCGCGGTGCCCCAAAACCCCCTTAACCCGAACTGACGTTAACAAGCCTGATTTTGAGGATAGGCTCAAGCCTTTACTGTGCTGCATCTAAACCAACGTTTTGTTTAGCAAATGCTTAAACCCGTGCAGCTTTCGACGCAGGCATCAAGGGTTCACGGTGTTCACAGTGCTTAAGCCCCAGAACGCAGGACTAAAACAACGCTATCAGCACTCCTGTAAACAAGGTTGGGCAGTGCGCGACGCACACTGCCCAACCTTGCTCAAATCCTCAAATTTTGTGGTGCCGCTTAAGAATTTCTCTTGCGTCTTGAGGCTGAACCTGCCGATACCAGACCTCCTCAGGGAGTACCACTACCATCGGCCCGTTCCCGCAGTGCCCCAAACAACCTCGGGCTTCCACCGAGATCGCAGCCGAAGTCTAAGACAGAAACGATTGAAGCACCAGTGCCGCGCCACTTTTGCGGCACGTGTGGTTTTGGCAAATGAGGATGGCTTGAGATGGCATCGGTCTGCAATTTAGGGCCGCAATCTAGGGCAAGCAGTCGAGATACATCTCCGTATCCCAGTCGGTCGTCGTGGCGAGAAACTTCTCCCATTCGTCCCGCTTATACCAAGTATAGACACGGTACATCTCGTCAGGCAGCGCAGATTTGATCACCTCATCATCCGCCAGCCGCGCCAACGCATCGCCGAGGGACATAGGCAGCTTCTTCACCTGCTTGCCGGCTTCCATCGCTTCGTAGAGGTTGCGCTCTTCGGGCTCCCCCGGGTCAAGGTTGCGCGTGATGCCGTCGTCAAATGCTTTGAGAATCGCCGACGCCATCAGGTAGGGATTCACCATCGAATCTACTGCACGGTACTCAAATCGACCCGGTGCAGAGACACGCAGCCCACAGGTGCGGTTTTGGAAGCCCCAGTCGGCATAGACAGGTGCCCATAGCCCTGTATCCCACAGGCGGCGGTAGGAGTTGA
Source organism: Kaiparowitsia implicata GSE-PSE-MK54-09C (assembly GCA_019359435.1). Taxonomy (GTDB): domain Bacteria; phylum Cyanobacteriota; class Cyanobacteriia; order Elainellales; family Elainellaceae; genus Kaiparowitsia; species Kaiparowitsia implicata. Next base: position 13,802 of record JAHHHI010000088.1, on the reverse strand, counting down.
CAGTAGAGCAGCCAATGGCCGTCAGCGCGCCCAAGTGCTCAATCACACCGCCGATGGACTGCAGCCCAATGGGGCCGGGCTTAGTTTTGCTCAGTTCTGGATCGGGGAGGAAGGTGTTTTCGCCGCCTTTGCGATAGCTAAAGACGCCGGGCAACCCTGGCAGCGTCTCTTGACCCAGCTCGTTGACCTGGTCGTCGCCACCATACCAGAGGGAGAGGTTGTGGTGGCAGCCATTGGCAGACAGTCCCATAAACGGCTTGGACATGAAGCACGCGATCAGGTTGAATTCGCGGGCAACTTGGGCGCAGATTTGGCGGTAGGTTGTGAGGCGATCGCTCGTCCGCAACGCATCATCAAACATAAAGTTGAGTTCCAACTGTCCGGGCGCATCTTCGTGATCGCCCTGGATCATGTCGAGCCCCATCGCTTGGGAATATTCAATCACCCGCAGCACCACCGGGCGCAATTCTTCAAACTGGTTGATGTGGTAGCAGTCGGGTTTGGTGACACCCCCAGCAGGCTTGCCGTCTGGCCCTTTCTTCAGCCACATCATCTCTGGCTCGGTGCCATGGCGCAAGTGCAGCCCATCATGATCGGCTTGGAACTGAGCGTGGATGCGGCGCAAGTTGCCTCGGCAGTCGGCGGTGAGATAAGCGCCGGGATTCTCCGGTTCTTCTCGGTTGCGAAAACAGGTGCAAAACACCCGAGCCACACGCTTATCCCAAGGCAGTTGGCAGAAGGTGTCTGGATCGGGAATCGCCACCAGTTCTGAGGCTTCTGGCCCATAGCCGATGTAGTCGCCATAGCGATCGACAAAGAGGTTTGCCATAGCGCCATACACTAGCTGAATGCCGCGCTCGGCAATGGATTCCCAATGGGACGCGGGGACGCCCTTCCCTGTGATGCGCCCGGTGACTGAGACAAACTGGTAGTAGATATATTGAATGCCCAGTTCATCAATTTTGGCGCGTACCTGTTGCACGAGGTCATCTCGTCCGGGTGCGGCGACGTAGGCCTCTAAGTTGGTCAGGGTGTCTAGTTTGGGAACAGTTGCAGTCACGATAGTTTTGCCTCAGTCGTAGGTCTCAAACAGGGGTGATTTTTTTTAATGTGGGGAGAGGGGCGATCGCCCTCCTGCCCACATCATTCCGGCTGAGTCGCCAAAAACGTAGCCATCGAATCATCCATCGCCTCAATCCACGGCGTATGGTGCACCGGAGCCTGAGACCCCGTGCATGGCGAGGTAAAGGACTTATCTCGATAGCCCAAAATGCTGTGTTCTTTGTCATGCTCCCAGGCTTTGAACATATCCGCCGTCATCTCCCAGTCGCAGGGGGCATAGTCCACCTGCTGCACCAGGTCGAGCACATAGTCTTTTTGGAAATCGATTTGGTCGTCGGGACCACCCAAGGCTTCCTCTCGGGCCTGCCACTGGGCGATGTCACGGGCGATCGCCACAGCATCCGGCAGGGCAATGCGCCCCAGCACCACATCCCGCGCATACCACGCCTGCACATCAAACATGCTGAAGGTATAGAACTGATCCTGCATTCCCAAATACATCAGCTTGGGATTGTCTTGCCAGAAAATGCCCTTATAGAGGGAACCTGGATAGAGCCGATTCTTAGTCTTGAGCCGTAGCGAATCTGGCAAAAACGGAAAGCTGTGCTGATAGCCAGCACACAGCACAATTGCATCCACTTTGCGACTGCTGCCGTCTTTGAAGTAGGCGGTTTTGCCCTCTAGCCGCAGCAGCAGCGGCACCTCTTCAATGCCCTCCGGCCACTTAAAGCCCATCGGTCGGGTGCGGTGGCTGATGGTGACAGAACGCGCACCATACTTATAGCTCTGTAGCGCAATGTCTTCAGCAGAATAGCTGCTGCCCACCACCAGCAAATCTTTTCCAGCAAATTCCCGCGCCTCGCGAAAATCATGGCTATGCAGCACCCGTCCTGGAAACTGCTCAATGCCCGCAAACTTGGGCACGTTGGGCACCGAGAAATGCCCAGTGCAGACAATCACAGCATCGAATTCTTCACTGCGCTCCTGATCGGCAGCGAGATCTTTGACCCGCACCGTGAAGGTTTGACTCGCGTCGGAATACTCAACCTGTTTAACCACCGTACTGAACTGAATGTAGCGCTCCAGCTTGCTCTTTTTGGCCCGTCCGGTGATGTAGTCATACAACACCTCTCGCGGGGGAAAGGAGGGAATCGGCTTTTGAAAATGCTCATCGAATGGATAATCGGCAAATTCCAGGCACTCCTTTGGCCCGTTCGACCAAAGATAGCGATACATGCTGCCGTGGACGGGCTCACCATACTCATCTAGGCCAGTGCGCCAGGTATAGTTCCACAAGCCACCCCAGTTGTCTTGCTTTTCAAAACACACCAGGTTGGGAATATCAGCACCCTTGAGCCGAGCCTGCTCAAAGGCATGAAGCTGAGACAATCCACAAGGCCCCGCCCCAATAATTGCAACGCGAGAGGTCATAGGTATCGAAAGTATCCAACGCGATGCAGCCGTTATATCTTGTTTCTTTCGATACGTTTGCTAAAGGCGATACCGCTCGGATGTCTGATACCTGAACTGTGACGTATGGCGCTAGCTGCGCTGATTAAAGTACCCACATGGGTACTGCTGTAGCGGTAGCCATCTCTGAAAATTAATGTATCGAGTTCAACAAATACCAGCCAAGGATTATCACAGCTCAATAGAGGGTATTGGCAACACGCTCCGAGTTTAGCCTCAGAGCAATTGGTACCCGGCTACTCACCGCTCATGCTCGTGGCTTTCAACTGCGAAACGGGTATTCCCTAGCTAATTCAGCATTCGAGGTATACGCCACAGCCGCCTCAGTAGAACTCGAGTGTGCACTATCCCATTATCTCTTGGAGGCACAATGTATCATGTCGGCCTATGTCATTGATGCTGACGATGCGGAGCTAGAACTCTGGGACGAGGCGATCGCCCCAGACTATAGCGAACTCCGCAAACTTCTTTGTCCTGAATATCAGACGCTCTCGTCTGATGCGCTCGAACACCTGCTCACCGAAAACCTGGGCGTGGCCTTTTCGCCCGAAGACGCAGAAAGCTTCTTGCGATCGCTTGGGCAGGTTGGAGCCGCCGTCTTGCCCGTCGCCGGAACAGTCGTCGGAACGGCGATCGGTGGCCCCCTTGGGGGTGCGTTAGGTGGTGCTGCGGGTTCCGTAGCTGGACAAGCACTGGGTGCAGCGACAGCTCCTAGACCGGCGGCCCCTCAACCTGCCGCGGCCCCCCGTCCTCAACCAGCACCCCCGCGACCGCAAGCCGCCGCACCGCCACCGCCACGACGGGCGATCGCCCCGCCGACCGCTGCCTCGCCGCCGCGATCGGTAGCACCTCCGAGCCGTCAACCCAGACCTGCAACACCCACCGCACCCTCTCAACCAGTTCCCAGTTCAGGCAGTCCTGCCGCAGCCCAGTTGCTGTCTACGATTTCGCAACCCCAGGTGCTTCAGGCCCTGCTTGCCCTAGCCCTGGGCTCTGCTGCTCGTCAGACCGTTCAAGTAGGCGAGGTTCCTGTGCCCACCGCAGCCATAGCCAATCTTCTGGGAGTATTGGGTACCCAAGCCGCCCAGCAGGCACCAGGGCTGGACTTAGCCGGCACCGTAACTACCAGCACCGGAGGCGCAATACCCGCTTACCTGATAGATGCAGAAGGCTACCTGATTGCCGATCCCGTGTTGCCAGAAGGACGCGCCACGGCCTTATATACCTTGCTGCAGCAAGCCAACCAAGAGGCTAGGTCTGCAGATGAATTCGAAGAGGACGAAACCGAACCAGGCTGGTCTGACCACCTTGATGCACTATACGACGCGCTAGAGTTGGCAGACCTCTATGGCGAGGCTGACTGCGATGGGTGGGAGGGATGCTAAGTGGACATTAACCCGCTTCTCATGCAGGCGATCGCCGCTTCAGGCTCTGGGGGTGGACTCTCTGCCAAAGATCTGTTGATGTCGCAGCTAGACGAGTCAGACCCCACAACGAGCCTGTTGGTGAACCTATTGTCTCAGCCTTCTGCTAGCGCCCCGGCAGACACCCACGAACCCGACGAAGACGACTTTGAACGATACCAGGCAGAACTTCGGGCTAAAGAGCGAGCCGCCGAACGGGCCAAAGCCCTGCGGCATCTCCGCAATACCGTAGACACGCTCTATGCCGAGCTAGAAGATCTGCGCGCCAGGAACGATGCCCTGGCAGCCGCAGTGGGCGCATGCCATCTGTGCTGGGGAGAAGACGCCACCTGCCCAGAATGTGGCGGACAAGGACAACCGGGTCACTATGCCATTGACCATAGGTTGTTCCACCAGCTCATCGTTCCAGCGGTGCATCGCTACAAACGAGAAACACACTTGCGGACTGCCCCAACAGTCAAGCCTGCTGTGCCCACTCACTCAAATCACGTTCACCCCAGTCACATTCATTAAATTGCAGGAGAATCCGAATCATGTATACCAACGGTCTAGCCCTAGACGATTACGAAACCCTAGAAGACATGCTAGAAGATCTGGAATACGACGAGATGTATGACAGCGACGAAAGCGACGACGGTGATTTTGCCGAACGCCGTCGCCGCACGGGTCGAGGCCGACGCAGAGCTCCAGCGCCACGTACCGCCACAGGCAACCAACTGTTTCGCCCTCGCCCCAACTCGCAATACGTGACCCAAACCCAGTTACAGTCTGCCCTCGCCCGGGTGGGTGGTCAGATCAAGACTAATGCTGATGCCATCAAGACTATCAACACGCGCCTCAACACCGTCAGCAGTGAGCAAACCCGACAGGCCGCGCTGCTCCGCAGAGAGTCCAGCGAGCGCAAAAAACAAGACGATTTGATCAAGCAAGACATGCGCCAAAAGATCGAGTTGCTGACGCTTCTGCCACTGCTTTCTCGCCCTTCCAGCGAAACCATTCAGGTAGGTGAAAGGAGTGTAGAAGTTCTTACCAAATCTAACAACACCCTGAGCATGCTATTGCCCCTCTTACTCATGGGCGGCATGGGCGGAAGTAGCGCAGGGGGTAGTTCCGGCTTGGGCGACAACAACAGCATGATGCTGATGGCTCTGGTCTTAATGGGAGATAAGTAATGCGATTAGCGTATTTCCTCTTATATCAACATGCCCTTAGGAGGGACTGACATGGTGTTCAATTCGTTTGCAAGTCGCTTTGTTGTCAATACGATTTTGGCAGAGCGACAAGGCGTGACCGACCCTACTGCTCGAACACGAGTGGCCTTACTGGGTGGTCTACTAGGCCCCTCTGCCACTGGGCTGGTGGTCACCACTGTTTTAGCCCGACGAGAAGCCGAAGACCAAACCCAGCAGATACCCCCGGCACCCTCAGCGTCAGACTTAGTGATGGTTCCCAATGTGTTAGGTCAATCCTTTGCGGCAGCACAGGAGAACCTCAAAGCCGTGTCGTCTCAGTTCAAGATACAGCTGCGAGAGGTCGGCGGTTTAGCGGAAGATGTGGGAGTGGTGCTGTATCAAGAGCCCGCTTCGGGGGGCAAGCCCGTTGCCGCTACCAGTAGTATTACCCTTTACATCAGTCGTCAGCCTGCTCCTAACCGCGCTGCCTTGCCGCATGTTATTGGCATGACACGCGATGAAGCGGTGCAGAGACTGAGTTCACTTGGATTGGTCATTTCTGAAGTGGAGGTCAATAGCAACCAGCCCCAAGGCTGGGTAGTGATGCAGAGTCGCGATGCGGGAACTCAGGTTGTCGCTGGTGAACCGTTGACGCTGTTGATTAGCTCGGGTGTGCCCGCAACGCCTGAGCAAGTAGAACTGCCCAACGTGATTGGTCAGCATTACGTAGCAGCCGAAAGGCTCTTAAACGAGAAAGGTTTTTGCGTTCAAGTTGAGACGGTGAACACGGGGGGAACTGGGGCTGACGTGAAAACTGATACCCGGGTGGTGGTTGATCAAATGCCGAAGGGAGGAGACGGGGTTCAAGTTTCTAAGGGCTCTAAGGTGGTGCTCACGGTTCAAAATCACTCTTCCTCTCCTGGATATCCTCAATCGCACGCAGCCTCCTCAAAATGATTGAGCTTCGCCACAATCGCTGGCGAGCGGTCAAGCGGAGAGCAGTCAACGGTTTGATGGCCTCCGGCTGATAGATCTAGCGGGCGATCGCTCGATTGATTTCACCCCTGTTCAGCGCGATCGCCCTACTTCTAGTTCTCACCAATCAGAAGACTGCCGCAGCTAAACTCGGGTTCGACAGCTCAGCTAACGCCTAAAGCCCAAGGGGGTGCAGGGAACGCTATCCCCTGCGAACAGCGTTCCTGCACCCCTACGTTAGTTGGGATTCGCTGGATTTTTTAGGAGGTGAACACTATGGACCCCGCGTTGTGGGAGTTACTCGAGGCGGGAGATCAAGCGGATGAAGTGGCTGCCATTATCCGGTTAGAGCAGCCCAACACCATTCCCCAAGGGGTTCGCATCGTCAGTCAATTTGGCACAATTGCCACCTGCCGCATGTCGCGCGGTTCTATTCCTACCATTTGGGCCGACGGAGCGATCGCCAGTGTCAAAGCCTCTCGTTTGCTCACCCCCGAACCCTCCATAAACCTAGAAGAGCAGCTGCCCGTCTCAGAGCAATGGAGCGACCGCCGCCGCCCTTCCCTGCCTGAAACAGGGCGAGGCATGGTGATTGGCGTGGTGGACTGGGGGTTTGACTTCGCACATCCTGACTTGTGTCAAACAGACGGTACAACGCGCATTCTCGCCTTATGGGATCAGCGATCGCGCCCCCATCAGATCCCCGTCCAACCTTATGGCTACGGGGTTGTATACAACCAATCGCAGATCGATCACGCCTTGCAAACCGCCAATCCATACCAGACCCTGGGATACCATCCCGCTGAGGTGGATACCAAGGAGGAAGGGGCTCACGGCACTCATGTTGCCAGCATTGCCGGAGGCAACGGGCGGGGGGGCGGCCCAGTCGGAGTAGCACCCGAGGCAGCGTTTGTCTTGGTGCACATGAGTTCTCCCGCCTTTCAAAAGCACGACAATCTGGGAAACTCGGTGAGTTTGCTAGAAGCTGTGGACTTTATTGCCAAAATAGCGGGCGATCGCCCTTGGGTAATCAACCTGAGCATGGGTCGCCACGGCGAGCCCCACGATGGCACCACCCTGGTCGAGCAAGGCTTGGATGCTATCGTGAGCGGGGCTCTAGGGCGAGCGATTGTGCAGAGCACCGGCAACTATTATGATCGCCGCATTCATACCCAAGGGCAACTGCGGCTAGGGCAGACACACTCGTTCACCTGGCATGTAGACCCAGCCGACATCACCCCCAACCAGCTCGAGATTTGGTACTCCGGCAAAGACACCTTTGAAATTGAGTTGCGATCGCCCAACGGGGTTCTGCTACCCACGGCCCCCCTAGGAGAACGCACCGTGCTGCAACTGGGGGATCAGACGATTGGCAAACTCTATCACCGTCGCCACGAACCCAACAATCACGACCATCAGATTCAAATCTTTCTTTACACCACCGCCCCACCAGGCGACTGGCAAGTCCGGCTGAGGGCTAGCGACTGGGTTGACGGACGGTTTCATGCCTGGATTGAGCGGGACGTCGCCCTACCGGGATGCCAATCTCACTTTGCGCCAGAGGACGCCGTGAGTGAGTGCACCACCGGCACCATCTGCAACGGATTTCGCACCATCGCGGTCGGTGCCTATAACCCTCACCTCGAAGACCGCCCCATAGCCCCCTTTAGCAGCTCGGGGCCCATTCGCGATGGTCGCGAAAAGCCTGACCTAGCCGCGCCCGGCGTCGCCATCCTGGCTGCTCGCTCCGCTCCCCGTCACGCCGCGGTTACGCCACTTCTCACCCGCAAGTCAGGCACTAGCATGGCAGCCCCCCATGTGACCGGCACGATTGCCCTGATGTTCGAGGCCGCCCAGCACCCCTTACCCATTGTGGAAACCCGTCGATTGCTGCTGAGCAATGCCGAGGTTCCAGATCAGGGACGCTCACGCTCGCGATTGGGCCATGGCTATCTCGATATTGCAGCAGCGGTTATGGCAGCCCGCGACTGGGGCGATCGCCCCCAGTCGCCCTCGTCCTGTCGCTCCCCCTCATCCACTTTACGCTTACCCCCATTAGAGGTTGTCGGTATGGCTACAGATGTCAGCGATATTCAAGATGCGGTGCTAGACACCGACATATATTCCCCGTCGTCCTTCGACGACTCTGCTCCCCTAGGGCTAGGAGCGGCCCTCCAGTCCCCAGAGGAGGTGCCCACCGGGGTTGATGCGGTTGCTTCAACCCCAGACTGGGCTGTTGGCTCAGCCCCCAACTGGACCGATGACTTAGACAACGACTGGAACGAACTCAACGACGACGGAACTGTCCTAAATCAGGAGGGGGGAGGCGTTCTCGGGTCTCTCGTCGATCTGGCTGAGTCGATTGTGCATGGCGACAGACTAGATCCCAGAGCTGAGTCAATCTCGGAATGGGGCGATCTGTGGACAGAATTGATGGCGCGTATCTACCAGAGCCCCTCGTCTGATATCTCTACATCCGACCTATTTGAATGCCTGGGTCATCCGGCTGCGCTAAATTCCCAGCCAATGCCTGAAATCACGGTCATTGCCTCACCTCGCACTCCCCTTGAGCAACCCCTACAGCCGGGAGATGTGCTATTGCGCCACTGCGGGGAAACGCACCACACTCATGCTGCGGTGCTCGCCACAGGCGAGCTTTACGATCCGCGCAGCCTACACTCCAGCGGTTGGGAGATGGAGGCAGCCGGTGCTGGCTATTACGCCGCTGTGGTGGAAACCGGTGCAATTCCCCATTGCACCCATCATCCCTATGCCCGGCGCATCGCCGATGCCCAAGGGTATCTGCCATACGGTCAAATGGTAGTGCGCCTGCAGCCACCCGATAACCAGCGTTGGCATGAAAGCGACCTCGATCTGTCAGAAGCGACGACAACCATACCAGTGATCGTGCGAAATCGCATTCTCAATCACGAGACGGTGTCTGGATGCCCCATTGAACTAGTCGGAACAGCCGCGCCCACGGCTACGACTAATCGGGCTGGGCGAGCCACCCTTGATTTGGCGGGACTGGCTGATGGCGTTTACAGACTGCGGGCTATACATCCCTCCAGCACACCCGACAGGGTGGGGCCGGCGATCGCCCCCACGGCCCCTCGGCCCAGTCGCATTTGGCGACCGTTTGAAACCGAGATTACCGTCACCCGGGGCAGACTCACCGCCGTTGGTTCTGCCGATGCTGTCTTGGCTGGCCGTACCCTCACCCTCAAACTGCAGCCCGTGTGGATGGCATCGCCCAATCGCAGTGCTCGCTCCGAGACGATTGATCTCTGCGTGGTTCACCATACCGGCGGAACTCGAGCCTCCAGCGCGGTCAACACCTTTCTATCACCCAACAGAGCTTCTGCCCATTACGTCATCGATACCGACGGTCAAATCATCAAAATGGTGCACGAGTCGGAGCAAGCCTTCCACGCTGGCAATAGCCATTGGCTGGGGCGCGACCGGGTCAATGCCTTTTCTGTTGGTATTGAAATCGTGAACCGCAGTGCCCCCTACACATCTGCTCAGATGCCGGCAGTAGTTGCACTCCTTCAAGAGATTCGAGCGGCCTATTCAACCATTCCCGCCAACCAGGTAGTGGGTCACAGCGACATTGCAACGAGTGCCCAGACTCCGCGTCGCTTGGGGCGCAAAGCCTCAGACCCCGGAGTGCATTTTGACTGGGCAACCCTTGAAGCCGCAGGTCTAGGGCACACGCTGTCTAGCGGCCCACTCAACCCCAGTGCCTATGGCGGCTTTTTTACGAGCTTTCCCGATGAACGACTGCGGCAAGATGATAACGATGCACGTCAGATCGTTGGCGGTCGCCATCGCCCTGCTTTCACGACTGCTGTGATTGCCGAGCTGCAAACCGATCTTAGTCAGATCGGCTACTACTGTCCCATCACCGGACGGTTTGATGTGTCCACCGTGATGGCTGTCAGAATGTTTCAGGATCGATTCTTCAGCGGATCTCGCCGCCGCAGTGATCCGGCATTTCGGGCTGGTCAAGTGGATAGCATCACAGCTATGGCCATCAAAAATGTTCGATAGCAAGCGTGACACGTGAGTCATCACGGTGGATTAGAGTCATTGTTTGCTATAAATTCCACCCGAATTTTGCCAACAAACATCTTCTAGGGCTGAGTCACTACGTGCCGCGTTTGGAGACGTTCAGACAATTTCGGAAGTCTTAGCCTCTCAGCAATCGCCCAACTGCATCAGTCCCATCTTCTTTACTCAGGTGGTTCTAACCATGGCTGCACTCCCAATCTTATCGACCCCTACCGAAACCTTTCCGCCCGAAGCCATTTCCGCTGCACAACTTCACTGGGAGGGGGCAACTGCTGCTCAACTCAACTTTATGCGACGGGTGTATGAGCGCCAGGTTGCCAATGCGGCCCGGCGACGAGCCTTTGTGGGCGATGTACCCGTGGCAGACCTAGCTGAGATCGAAACCGGCGTGCAGGCTCGGACGGCAGCGGCGATCGCCTGTCGAAATCTATTGACGGCGGCTCGGGCGCAGCTGCGTCAGCTCCAGCAGCAGGGTGAGCCGCGGGTGCAATCGGTGCAGCGCATCCAGGTGACTAGCGGTTATCGGTCTGCCTCACAACAGTTCGCCAGTTGGCAGACCAATTTCCCAATGTATTACGAGCGCACCCGCGACTCGCGCGACCCGCTAGCAGGCGGTGCCCACGGAGCCGCGGCTGTGCGATGGTTAGCCGCATACATTGGGGGTCGTCTTGGCGCACCCGGCTATAGTCTGCACAACAATGGGTTGGCCGTGGATCTGAGCGTTATCGAAAACGGAGTCCGTTTGAGAGCTATCACGACAGCGGCTCACATTCAGCTATGGCGACAATCTTGGTTGTTTGAGTGGCTCACCCGTCATGCGGCGGACTATGGCTACCATCAAAACACTGCCATTGATGAGCCCTGGCATTGGGAATATCGCGGTACCCAGGCTACGGCCACGCCTTCCCTCCTTGCGACCCATGATGAATCGGAAGCATTCTTGTTAGAGCACCCATTTCCTATAGCGGATGAACGATTTGACTTTGACCCCGCAGAGTCGCTATCCGAATCTCAACCTATCTATACCGTTCTAGACGGAGATGCTCGCATCCGCACTGGACCACCCCAATGGCAAGTCACGGCTCGGCGAATTCCACGCTATACCCGCGTCCAGATTCGCGAGACGAACGGAGCCTATGCCTATGCCATGGGGGTAGACGGTACAGACTATGGCTGGACTGCCCAATCCAACCTGGGTACTTTTTACAAGGACCTAGATCGGTTTGCCACTATCCCCTTAGTGCCACTCTTGCCATTGCCTGTTCGCTCAGAGTGGTCAGCGCTCAAGCAGGCAATGGTGCGAACTTATAATCGATTGGGAGGACTCATGGGGGCGATCGCCCCGCTGTTAACTATTCCCCTACCAGCAGTGCTAGCGGTCTGGTATGTCGAAAGCCGGGGAGCCTCCCATACGCCCAATCAAGCCCTAATCCGCTTTGAGAATCACCTGTTCTACAACCGCTGGGGAAAAGACAACCAAGAACGTTACAACCAGCACTTTCAGCATGGGGGGCATAACGGTATTGCAGGGCGACGTTGGGAAAACCATCAATTTCGAGAAACCCCCGAAGCCCCCTTTCAACCGTTCCATGGCAATCAAACCCAGGAATATCGGGTGCTTGCCCTGGCAACGCGACTAGCCGGTGAAGAAACGGCACTGCAATGCATCAGCATTGGCGGGCCGCAAATTCTGATCTCAGGCTATCGCCTGCTGGGCTATGACTCGCCTCGGGCGATGTATGACGCCTTTCAGCACAGCGAACGGGCACAGGTATTGGGCTTTTTTGATTTTTGTCAGTACAAACTAGGGCATGGTCGCAACCGGGGAGCTTTGCTAAGGCATCTCGCGGCCCTCAACTGGAACGCCTTTACCCGCGGATATAACGGCACTGGCAAAGTTGCCGTCTATTCGCCGCGGCTACAAGCGGCGTATGCGGCAGTGAGTGACCTGTTTCCAGAGTCCATACTCAACCCGCCAGCAGAAGCATCCCGCGCTACGCATTCATTAACCGCTGCTTGGTTAGAAGAAACGACGCCAATTGCGGCAGGGCGTGAGGAGTTAACTCACGTATCTCTGTTGCGATCGCACCGGGGCACTCAGCCCGATTTAGTGCTGCGTTGGAACGCCATGTCGCCGTCTCCCCGCCAGATCGACGTGGTAGTGCATCTGCACGGCTATTCGAGCGATCGCGAACGAATGAGTTTGAGCCGCACCAAGGAACCCAATAGTGGCTTGGTGAATCCTAACAATGCCGCCGATTTGTCCCTAGGGCGACAGCGCCCCACTCTGGCTATCCTCCCCCGAGGGCATTACTTTGGTGGGCGTTCAGGCAATGGATATAGCTTTCCAACATTAATCGCGCCCATGGGACTACAGGGGCTCATGGATTTTTGCTTATATCACTGGTCTAGCCAGTTAGGCGTTGCTCAACCATCAATTGGGCGGCTGATTATAACAGCGCATTCTGGGGGTGGAGCGGCGCTCATGCCCATCCTGCAACATAACAATCCCCACGAAGTTCATGTATTTGATGCGCTGTATCAAGATGCCAGTGCGCTCATTCGCTGGGCCCAGGCTCGGATACGCGCCGACTACATAGCGCTGCAAACTCCGAGAATAGATTTGGAAACCTGGATGCGTTCTGAAGGCGGAGCCCTGCGCGTATTTTACCGTCGAGAAACGGCGACCCAGCCCTACAGTTTGGCAGTTCACCGGGCGATCGCCCCCAGCCTCAGCCGTTTATCTGCTCTGCCTGATCCGTCACAGCGCTTAGCCGACTGGTATCGCGTTGAACAGACCCCCGTTGCCCACGGCGACATTCCCCGCCGCTATGGTTGGACGCTATTAGGAGACATTACCAGCCATCTTCCCGGAACCACTCCCCCCATGCTCTGACATTCTGCGATGTGGACTAATATCAATTCCAAAAATTTGGGCTACAAATGGGGGGCAAGGGGGCGACGCCCCCTTGTGGAGAACACAGTTCCCCACTCCCCTCCTCAACCAATCCGTCGTTCTGATTTAGAGAATTGATATTGATATAGACCTTTTGTTTCTTTGCACCTTCCTGCCTCTCGGCATTGGAGACTCAGGTCGAACTGACGTTCTAGACAGGGAAATTGATTGCCCTAGCACCCTTGCTCTGCCGACGATCCACAACCACCCCACAGGTAAGCGTCATAGAACACGTTAAGTGGAACTAAGTAGGTCGAGTTAATTAATCCGAGGCTTGTGGACAAGGCTCAGTCGTTTGAAACAGCCTGTGCGCACGGATCCAAGAGAGTTTACTGTTCTTAACACACCTCGAACTTTATACGTCGATCTACTTATTGCCGCCAAAACCGCAGTTTATTTCCATTTTTTGTTTTCGTGCTGTTAGGAAGATGCCTGCGGCTTTCCCCAGAGCGGTGATGCGTCAGGTTAATGTGGGATTGGTAGAGTAGAGAGGAACCTCGGCTGGAAACAAAGTGATGGAATGCCCTCTGTGCGGTCACAGTAAAGCTCATAAGCATGGCAAGATGCCCAACGGTCATCAACGCTATCTCTGTCCTGCTTGCCATCAAACCTTTTGTGAGTCGTTTGATAGTCTTTATTATCGTCGCCATGTCAGTCGTGAACAAATTC
>JAHHHI010000087.1 GCA_019359435.1 Kaiparowitsia implicata GSE-PSE-MK54-09C | reverse complement strand
AGAAGATCGAGAACCATATCGGGGCGATCTGGCTGTTCATCCATGACTACAATCGCCAAATTAGGCAGAAGTTGGTACAGCAAGGTGATCCCGTCTTTTCCTTTGGCCTGCACTAAAGTGCACTACCGGCGATTGATTGGGGTTGCTGTTCAAGTCCTGACCATTCAAATAGGGAAACAGCACATCCTTATTTTTTTGGTCTCTGTCAATCAATGTCTGGGCTTCTTCTAGTTCCAATACAAAGCCCATGCCTAAAACATAGGAGCCAATAAAAGCTTTTCCCTCATTCGCCACTAGTCGATAGGGATTGCCCACTGATTTCCCTGGCACAGTTAAAAATGCCGTAATGCCATCTACAGGATTTTCATTCAGCACAAATTTCTGTTGCCAGACCCCTTTATGCAGCCAAACATAGGCCACTTCCAACGCCGCTGTTCCTGGCCAGGGACGACTGGGCACAGCACGGGGAATGGTATAGCCTTGGGCCACCAGTTGATCTAAACCAACCTCACGGGTATCTCCCTGGGAGATCGTATTAGTGGCCACCAAGCCAGAATTGCCTTCTTTAGCCAGCAAATTTCCCGCATTCAAGAAGAAGTAGGAACAGAGGTCAGCGTTGCCCCGTGCGCCTTTTGCCAAGTATTCCACTAAAAAAGTGCGATAGTCGGTGCCTACTGCTCTGGTGATTTTTTTGCCTCCCTGAAATGGAGGATTTCCCACTATCACCGAAAACCCTTTCGGTGCATCCTCCTCCAAAAACACCTCGGGAAACTCCAACGCCCAATGAAACGGCTCCCTCGGGGGCTGCCCCTCCGGCTTGCCCACATTCAGCATCCGCTGCGCCTTCTCCCGTATCTGCCGCAGCTTATTCTCCCGCCGTTGCTCGTCCGGCTCCTCTAGGGCATCCGTCACCAGCCCCGACAACACTCCCAGGTCTTCCACCTTCAGGTTCCCCGTCTTGCCCGCCTGGGCCAGGGCCTCGCCAATCAAATAATCCGCCGCAATTTTGATGTTGCTCGTCAGCGCCTCCGCCTCTGCCTGCAACGCCTCCTTGCGGGCCAGGTCTTGAATATCGTTCACCGTAAAGCTCTCTAGCTCCTGGCGTTTGGCGATCGCCTGGGCCAGCAGCGGTCGCCAAATCTCCGACACCGTGCGCAGCTGCACCGCCTCGTTGTCGGGGTTCAAGTGCAAAAACTCGATCTGCTCCCGACTCGTCACCCCCAGCAGCGAATCACCACAGCGCAGGGCATGGTCGAGAAACGTAAAGGGCCGATTTTTTTGCAGTGTAATCAACCACAGCGACAGCTTCGCCATCTCCACCGCCATCGGGTTTTTGTCTACCCCATAGAGGCAGCGATCGGCCACAATGCGGCGGGCGATCGCCAGTCGCTCGTCGGGGTCATTGGGCAGAATGGCCTCTCCCGGCTCGGCGGTGGAGAGCGAGCCATCCGGCAAAATCCGTAGGATGGGCCTTTGGCCTGTCCCTGGGGTTTGGACAGCCGAGACAGCTATTCCACAAGAGGGTTCTTCCTGTTCCCAGGCTTCTACCAGCCGCTCCGACAGGTAGCGGCACACCTGCACCAAAAAGGCACCGCTGCCCATGGCCATATCGCACACCTTCAGTGCCAGCAGTTCCGCCGCCGACTTCAGCCGCCAGTCTTCCTTCGGTTTGCCCTCCGCTACGCCTGTGTAGACCAGCGGCTCCAGGGTGTATTTAACGATTTCTTCCGTCAGGCTCTTGGGCGTGTAGTGGGTGCCCGTCTCCCGGCGATCGCTGCCCTGGGTGACAAACACACTCCCCGCCGGTATCACCGTCGGCTGGTCAAAGGTATCGAAACGAATTAGCTTGACCCAGGGCAGCACCCGCTGCAACAGCGCCGGGTCATTGTGGCAGGCGATCAGGAACTGGTTGCGCTCCTGAGGGTCGAGGCCATGGTTTGGATCTTGTAGGCTAGGCCTCTTGCCTGTCTCCTCTGGGTTCTGAACAGCCGAGACGGCTATCCTACGGGGATCGTCTTGGACAGCCGGGACGGCTATCTCACCAGAGGCTGGCAACAGCTTCTTCAGTGCCGCCTCTGACTTGCCGGTGGCCTTATTCAACCAGGTCAGCAGGTCTTGATCCCCTGTGTCTTGCAGCCGCTCCAGTTCCTCCAGGGCTACCTCTAGCTGCTTATTCTTGGTGCCTAGCAGCCCCAGAATGGTGCCCTTGGCCCGCACCGCCGTGTGGTCGAGCAGCCCCTCATAGACATGGCCAATCTGCTCAATATTCAGCGCCCGAAACGACACCTTGCGCGGCTCCACCGTGCTGCCCACCTTAATTTGCAGCAGTTGCAGCGCCTCCAGCAGGTGCAGCACCGTGCGGTTGTTGATGGGGATGGGGGCGGCGGCGGTCTCTTGCCAGTGGGTGCCAGCGGGTCGCCCTTCTAAAAACGGGAAGCGATCGGGGTCAAACAGTTGCCCCCCATAGGCGGGCAGCTTCAGCGCATCGTGGTGAATGCCGCCGTGGACCGCCCGAAACGTCGCCAGCCGCCGCACCCAGGCATCTTAGCGGCGCTCTAGCAGTTCTTCCCCCGCCTGGTCAGCCAGCTCGCGCAGTTGGGCACGTAGGGTCGAGACCGCATAAAACTGGTCATAGAGCGGATCCCCCAGCAGCAGCAGATCCCGCTCCTCCGCTGAAAACAAAAACACCAGCCGCATCATCACCGTCAGCGCCGCCTGATACAGTGCGGTTTCCGGCAGCCCCGCTAGCAGGTCACGGTTGCGGTCTTGGTCGATGCGATCAATGGCCTGCACCAGCACCTCCACCGCCTTGCGCACCTGAAAGCCCAACTGGTCGGTGACCTCCTGCTGGGCATCTTTGCTGCGGGCCAACAGGTCTTCCAGGGTTTCCCCGGCATCTACCGCAAAGAACCGCCGCACCCCAGCAGACTCTGAAACGCCCGCAGGGTGAGCTTTTCCTCTAGCCACAGATTGCCATACCAGGAGGTAAACCCCGTCGCCTCGCCCCTGGGGGCATTCACCAGCATCCACTGCTCGCCATTGGTCAGCAGCCCCAGGCGCACGTCGGTGGCGTGCAGCAACTCCATCATCCCCGTCGCCGGAGACGCCTTCCACCGCGAACCCCGATAGGTTTTCTCTAGCCCCTGCTCCGGCGGCACCACCTGCACCAGCAGGCGTGGCTGGCCCCCGTCAGGCTCTACCACCACCCAGTCGGGTCGCAGAGTGAGCTGATGCTCCGCAAAGGTCACCTTCAGCGCCGGGGGAATGCCCTGCCCACTGAGCAGCACCTCGTCAGGGAATTCCAGCAGATCCGTCAGCACCCAGCTCACCCAGGTCCGATGGATCGCCGGGTCGCCGCGGTAGTCGAGCCATTCTTCGTAGGCAGCCCGCAGGGCGCGAAAGCGATCGCCGTCGTGGGCCTCTAGGCCGCTGGGGAACGCCTCCAGCAGCACTTGCAGGCTGAGAAACGGCCCCGAGGCCTCAACCAGAGATAACCATTCGGCGTGGTGGCGTGCGATCGACATGGGGCTAACGTGCAGAGACAAGGGGCGAAAGTTTGACCAGGTAGGGGAGACAGTACCAGGGACGGCATGGGCGTGGTGGTTGGCCTCAGCCTATCGCCCTCAGCCCATCTCCGGGTCAGCTCCATCACACCTGGTAAGATGCTGAAGCCACGATGCCCAAGCCCCATGCGTCATGACCGACGGTAGCCCCCTAGCCACGCTGCACCTAGACGACCTCTGCCAAAACAGACCCGAGCGGCCCGGTTGGTCGATCACCTTTGGGGCCGTGTGTGCCGAAGCCGCCGCCGTTTGCCTAGACGAGCAGGGCCATAGCCACCCTGTCAATCTACGCATCGAGGGCATCCACTCCGGTGAAATTGAGCTGCAACGGACAACAGCAGATGAGGTCACCCGCCGATTCAACGCCGATCAAGACGTGGCCACCGAGTATGGAGCCTACGGCATTGCCGCCCTCAGCATGCCCTTTTGCACCGGCTTGACCATCATCGAGCGATCCATTAAGGGCAAAGGATTTGGCTTCGATTTTTGGCTCGGCTCCATCGACGAGGCGGGGGGCCTATTTCAGCGAAAAGCCCGCCTAGAAGTATCGGGCATTCGTAACGGTTCTGAAGCCCTCCTGCAATCCCGGCTTAAGATAAAGCTAAAGCAGATCAGCCCCTCAGACACAGTGGCCCTTGGCTATATGACGGTGGTTGAGTTTGGCACTCCCCAGGCCCGGATTGTAGAAAAATGCAGAACCTAGAGTCCCTCCATCGAGAAGCTATGAATTTGGCCGATCAGGCCATTTTGGCGCGACAGCGGGGTGATACGGAGGCGGTTTTAGCATTCACTCAAGCAGCATTTGCCAAAGAACGGGCCGCCGCAGACCTAGTCGCCGATCAGCTCGACCTAGAACCCACCCGCGCCGTGCTGCACCGCAGCGCCGCCGTGCTGGCCCTAGAGTGCCACCAACTCCGCGAGGCAGAACGCCTGATTGGCCGAGCCCTGGCGGGTTACCCCCCCAACGACATCGCCAACGAACTGCGCGATCTGCTGATGGAAGAAATCTACTCCCAGCGCCAGGCCATAGATTAAATGCCTCCCGTGAGATAGCTACCCGGGCTGTCCAGATCCCAAGGACAGGCCAGAGGCCTATCCCACAAGAACTATCACCCAGTAGGATAGCCGCCCCGGCTGTCCAGATTAAATTAGCCGATAAAATCTAGCGATACTCTAGAAATGGATCAGATCTAGCGGGGGAAAACCCATGGTTGCCCAGCCTCAGCCCACCTTCACCCCTACGGAATACCTGGATTGGGAAGCCCAGCAGCCCTTTCGGTATGAGTATATGGATGGCCATGTTGTGGCCATGACCGGCGGCACCATTCCCCATAACCAGATCGCGGTCAACCTGGTGTCCATACTGCGTCCCCACCTGCGGGGTAAAGGTTGCAAGGTTCTGAGTAGCGATGCCAAAGTCGCCATTTCTGAATCAGGGCCGTTTTACTATCCCGATGTCAGCGTGACCTGCGATCCGCGAGACGCCAGCGCTCGCTCTTATATCCGCTATCCTTCGCTGGTGATAGAAGTATTGTCGGAGTCTACAGAGGCCTGCGATCGCGGTCGCAAGTTTCGCCACTACCGCCGCATTGAGACGCTTAAAGAATATGTGCTCATCGACCCCGACCGGGTCTTGGTGGAGTGTTATCGGCGCAACGAGCGGGATAACTGGGAGTTAGTTAATCCCTTGGCTGACTTGTCTGCACTGATAATTCCTGACCTTTCTCTCAACCTGTCGAGCGTGAATCTCGATATTTCCCTCTCGCAGATTTATGAAGATGTAGCTTTTCCTGACGATGAAACCCTTTGAGCAAGATCATCTGCTTCAGTGCAGACAGGCTGGATGTCTATCCTACAAGGATGAATATCTATCTCCCGTGACCCAGCATTTCAGTCTCAGCACCTTTACGTCAACCAACAAGCTTCTTGGGCACCAAAAAGGCGATCGCCTCGCTGGTTCCGTTTGTGCAATATACCCTAGGCCTTGCTTTTGACTGGGCACCCGTGCTGCTAATTTTTGCCACAGCGCTCATTCCGTATAACGTGGATCGCATTGCTGATAGCTATTTTCAAGAGATTCCTGATCCTCAAGCTCAGAGCTACTTTCGGCAGGGCTGGGGCTGGGCCATTTTGTCGTTGGCAATTGCGGCCACAGTTGCGCTGCTATATCGCGCCAACCAGCAGGTTGTCATGGTCAGTTTGGCGGGCTTGGTTCCTTTCATTTATGGATTGCCGATCTTTCCCTGGCGGGGGAGCGATCGCTGGCAATGGTTTCGTCTCAAGGATGTGCCTGCGACTAAAGCCTGGATTGTGGCCAGCGTCATCACCTATGCCGTCATCGCTATTCCTCTAGCCTATGCAGGGCAACCGTTCACAGAGTCGGCAGGTATCACCAGTCTGTTTTTGCTGATTTTTGTAGGTACGAATTCCCACTTGTTTGATATCCGCGATCTCCAGTCAGATAAGCGAGCCGGAATGCAAACCTTGCCGGGATTGGTTGGGGTCACTGGCAACCGTCGTATTTGGTTTGTGCTGAACGGGCTAGCCCTCGCCATCGTCGCCTGGGGATGGACTCAGTCGCTGCTGGTGCCAGAACCGGCGATCGCCCTTCCCTGTGTTGCCGTTAACGTGATTGCGCTGTGCTTAGTCAACCCGACGACCCCTCGCAGCACATACAGCATCCTCATTGATGGGTATCTGTTTCTGCCGGGTGTAGTTGTAGGAGTATTCAGATAATCGGTGGCATTCTAACTAAACGTGAGTTCGACAGCTAGAAAGCAGCTTGGGGAAGGGCTTTAAGCTCATCATTTGGGGACTGGTATAGTTCAAGACAATCCCCGTCGTCGCTGCTGGAAACTGGGCGTTGTAGACGAACTTGACCCACTCCGAATGGGGTTGACCGTCTTGATTCATGATCGCTGGGGAGAAGAAAGAGGCGATCGCCCTCGTCCAGCATATTGTGACCCTAGCGATCGCTCCTTGTTTTTTTGTGCCTAGGCTCGCCTGAGTGCAGGTGATAAGTCTCAAACTCCTCGCCTTAAGTCTATGCAGCGTGACCACGTCCGCCCAAAACTTCTCTGAAATTATCGGCAGATCCTGAAGTGCCTCAGAATTACAGAATCTGCTCCTAACGCCCATAATGGTTGGGGGAAGTGGCAAGCGTCACATCCGCCCCTATGCTGTTTATGAGAAATAATTGAACGTCAATTCGAGGTAAGAGGTTTTTGGGGCATCGCGCACAGCACATCAAGGGTCTCAGCATATCCCAAACTCCCTAGAAACGAAGTTCATAGTTAAGGCTGAAACCTTTGGTAGTCAGGCCTTTTGTTTCTTTGCACCTTCCTACCCCCCGGCATTAGAGACTCAGGTTAATTTAGGTATTGCCATTGTGGTGTGGGTTAGAACAATTGATTTGTAGAACCCTCGTTGTACCAGGGTTCTACAAAAATAGAAACCCTGAGCAGCGCTTCAAACACGATGTCACATGAAGTATTCAGGGGTTTGATATATGGCTCAACCCGTAGTGAGTACGGCGAGTTGGCAAGTTGCCGATGCAGCTCCGGTCATCGGTACTCTGGCAGACAATGCCAGAGACCTCCCAGAATTTGTCACCATTCTGATTATTCTGCTATTGGTCGCAACGGGTGTTGCGCTATTATCACGGCGGTTTCGGGTGCCCTATGTCACTGGATTGGTGATTGCAGGGTTGGCGATCGCCGAACTTTTGCCCCAGCGGGTCAATCTAGAATCCTCGCTAATTCTGAATCTGTTTTTACCAATTCTGCTATTTGAGGCCGCCATCAACACCGATGTTAGCCGCCTGCGAAGCACCGTCAGGCCTATCAGCCTACTCGCGGGGCCAGGGGTAGTGTTGAGTTCTGGGATTACGGCAGCAATGCTCAAACTAGGGTTGAATCTAGATTGGGTGCAGGCGTTACTATTGGGCACCATTTTAGCCATCACAGATACAGTGTCGGTGATTGCCGTATTCAAAGAAGTCTCAGCGCCAGCACAGCTATCGACCATCGTAGAAGGGGAAAGCCTGTTTAATGACGGCGTCGCATTGGTGCTGTTTAGCCTACTCCTACAAATCCATCAGCAGGGGTCTGTGACGGTTGCCGATGGATTGGTGCAGCTTGCGGTCGTGCTGGTGGGTGGGGTTTTAGTAGGGGTTGCGCTGGGATATCTTAGTGCTGAACTATTTCGCCAGACAGATGACCCCTTGACCAGCATGCTAGCCACAGCGGCAGTTGCGCTGGGCGCGTATCAACTGGGGGAACTGTTGCAAGTCTCGGGCGTGGTGGCTGTGGTCGTCGCGGGCCTGATCATAGGCAATGCAGGGTTTTCGCGGCGGTTTTCGCCCTCTAGCCGGGTGACGCTCTATAGCTTTTGGGAATATGCCGGGTTTGGCGTTAACACGTTTATCTTTTTGCTGATTGGCATGGAGGTAGATTTGGCGACGCTGTGGCGTAATCTGCCCGCTGTGCTGTTGGCGATCGCCGCTTACCAATTAGGGCGCATGCTGTCGGTCTATCCCCTGATGGTGCCCCTAGGGTGGCTAGACCGCACCATTCCGCTGAAGTGGCAGCATGTGCTTTTTCTCGGCAACATCAAAGGGTCGCTGTCAATGGCGCTGGCGATTAGCCTGCCTGTGACGCTTCCGGGGCGAAGCACCCTAATCGCGCTGGTGTATGGGGCTGTGCTGCTGTCGCTGTTAGTGCAGGGCCTCAGCTTGCCATGGCTCGTCAAACAGCTAAAAGTGGCCCCGCTGTCTAAATCTCGCCATCGGGTAGAGGAACTGCAGGCGCAGCTAATAACTGCAAAGGCAGCTCAGGATGAGCTGGAAGAATTACTCAAAACGGGAGTGCTGCCCAAGTCGGTCTATGAAGAAATGCGATCGCGCTATCAGGTGCAGGTGGCCCATGCCGAACGTGCCCTACGCGACATCTACAATCAACGAATAGATTCGCGCGCAGTGCGGGCGAACGAACTTCCCCGACTCAATGCCATCCGTCGTCAACTGTTGTTAGCAGAAAAAGATGCCCTCAATGAGGCTCGACGCAAGCGCATCATTTCTGAGGCGATCGTCCGCAGCCGCCTTCAAATCATCGACGCTCAGTTGCTGCAGCTAGATGATGAAGATTAGCGCCATGTAGCCTGAGTTTGAGATAGCTTAAACGCTTCGTAATCGAACTAACGGTCTTGGTAGGAAAACCTAAGTTTGGCAGTTAGAACGCCGATTGAAGAGCGTTAGACATTGCCGAATACGAGGATGGATTCAAGTATCAATGTTCCTCTCAGAGCGCATGGACGTGCGCCCGTAGACAGATTCATGCCTCAATTCAGCAACACCGATAGGTTAACCCCATGCCGGGCAGGGGCATAGCGAAACTAGAACAAGTCTCATATTGTTAGGTCTCGTGCAGAGTTTGTGGTGCAAAGCTTGCGGTAAACCGCATACCCTGCACCGTAACCCCAAGCCTTTGTCGCTTGCCCTATCGCTTGGGCGGACTATGCATCTTGGGCAAGACTTAAGCCAAAGTTTGTTAAATGCCCGGCGGCGACCAAACGAGCCCCCGGCCCTGGCGTATGGCGACCCTCGATGCCAGGGGAGAATATACCTTTCGGCCTGACCTATCTAGGCGGGGACGATGGACAATTCGAGTTGAGCAAGACAACCACACAAACTTTATTTCACTCATCATTTAGCAAATGAGAGATGCAGTTGGCCTAATGGTTTAGCTGTCGCCACAGCCGAAACGCATCAGTCGCAATCTGCACGGTCAACGGTATACCGTTATCCACTCAAATTCTTTACCCTCAAATTCTTTACCCTCAAATTCTTTACCCGCGTCGCCTTCGCCTACACCGATAACTCGCCCTCACGGCTCCCTGCTTTGGAGACTCAAGTTACGACACATATTCAAAGAAGGATTGACCCAACCCCAGCCCACCGACGCCGCGCACAACTGCGATCAACTCGTCTGGGCGATCGCCCGCCTTCTTCATAAAAATGCCCACATCATTGGCCGCAAAGCCCAAACTGCCCACGCCACGGGTCACATACCCATTGCGGCGACCCTGCAGCCGAATCGTATCTACTCGTCGCTGAAAGTCAGAGATAAAGGCATAGTCTTCTAGCCCCGGAGAGTTGCCGCGACGGCTGTCATAGTAGGCGCGGGTGGCATCGCCCAGCACAAACGTATCAGGCCCTGCTCCACCAATCAAAATATCAATTTCACCCTGCCCTGGCTGAGTCGACTGCACCTGAACCCCAATCAATGTATCAGCCGCACCGCCTCCGTTAAGGGTGTCGCTGCCCACACCCCCCACTAGCAGATCGCGCCCTGCGTCCCCCAGCACGCTATCGTTGCCCGCATCGCCAAACAGGCTGTCATTGCCGTTGCCGCCTTCGAGCACATCGTTGCCATCGCCGCCATAGAGCAGATCATTGCCATCCTGCCCAAACAGGAAATCATTGCCGCTGCCCCCGTAGAGAGAGTCGCGCCCGGTGCCCCCAAACAGCTGATCGTTGCCGTCGTCACCATTGAGCAGATCATCCCCTTCTCCCCCACTCAGCGTGTCGTCACCCTGCCCCCCAAAGAGCGTATCGTTGCCGTCGCCGCCTAGCAGTTCGTCATTGTCGTCGTCACCATCGAGCAGGTCATCGCCAGTTTCCCCGGCTAATCGATCGTCCCCTGAGCCGCCAAAGATGGTGTCGTTCCCTGTTCCGCCTAGTAGCAAATCATTGCCGCGATCGCCATAGAGCAAATCATCGCCGTCTTCGCCATAGATGCGGTCGTTGCCATCGCCGCCTTCGATCAGGTCGTCGCCGCGCCCCCCAAAGAGCCGATCATTGCCAGAGTCACCGCTGATGTAGTCGTTGCCGCTGCCGCCATAGATGGTGTCGTTGTCGCTGCCGCCAAACAGATCATCGTCACCGCTGTCGCCATAGAGTTCATCATCGCCGTTGCGACCTTCAATCAGGTCGTTGCCAGCTAAGCCAAAGATGAGATCGTCGCCCCGAGTACCAATCAGGCGGTCGTTGAAAAAAGTGCCAGTAATAATTGCCATGCCAGCCTGAAGATATGAGGACGAAGAATGCTTGAGACAGTATGACCCGCAGCGGATGCAACCGAACTGAAGGACAAGGGCGATCGCTCGCCCATCTCATCCTTGCAGCATGTTTAATCCGAAGCTTCACATCAAGACTATTTACGGTGCAGAAAGTTCCAGAACAACTCCAGGTAGATAGACGCAAGGCTTGCGCCAAGTGTCTCTCCATCGGCGGCAACTTTTTGCGGCAAATCTCTGTCTTAGGATAGAGACGAGGGCGTGCTTATAGGCATGACGGGCGATCGCCCACTGTGCACCCTTCATCGCGATTGCGACTTGACGACTTCAGCGATCTGCTGTCCTACAACGAGCGATCGCCCACTGTGCACCCTTCATCGCCACTGCGACCTAGTCAGCAGACGAGACCCCACCATCGCGCCTAAACACGACGCAGAGAGACCCCATGACTCCACAACGCTCAGTCCATTCCACACGACTACCGGCGCTAAACGGGTTGAGACGCCAGCTCGTGGTGCTTGCTGCCCTTGCAGTGGCGCTGCCTGCAGGCCTGGTGTCGGCTCAGCGGGTAGCCCAGGCCAATTTTGATTCGACCTCGCTGTCGGCAGGGTTTTCGACAGCAGCGGGCACGCTGCGAGGGCGCACAGGGGGGCAGGTGTCGCTGCCGGGAGTGGTGGCGAACCGCGATCGCACGGGCAACCTCTGCTTGGGCTTTGGCAGCACCCTGCCCGACCACATCGTGACGCTAGAAGAAGACTTTGCCCAACTCACTCTGCGGGTCAACAGCAACGGCAACGATACGTCTCTAATTATCCGGGGGCCAAGCGGCGTCCAGTGTGGCAGCAATGTCTCGCGCACCAATCTAGACCAGCAGGTGATTAGCACAGACTGGGAAGTCGGAACCTATGAGGTTTGGGTGGGCAGCAGCCGACCCGGGCAGCAGTTTAGCTACACCATTACCATTCAGGAATAACCCTTCCAAAACCATGAATACCCATGACACTTGCTCCGTGGCGATCGCCCCTAGCTCGGGCGCTGCATCTTAACCGCGCCCTAGTCTATGCCCGCTATGCTCAACTCGCCACCCTCCGGCAGGATGGGCGTCCAGCCAATCGCACGGTGGTGTTTCGTGGGTTTTGGGATGAGACCAACCAAATCAAGTTGATTGGCGATCGCCGCAGCGACAAAATTCCCCAACTCGCTGCCCAACCCTGGAGTGAACTGTGCTGGTATTTTCCCAAGTCGCGGGAGCAGTTTCGGCTATTGGGAACGCTGACCGTCATCACCGCAGACACCGCCGATTCCTCCCTAGCCACCGTGCGGCATGCCCAATGGCAATCGCTCTCCGATAATGCCCGCGTGCAGTTTGCCTGGCCCCAGCCCCAAGCGCCCCGCGCCGACATCGCCCAATTTGACCCCGAGCCACCAGACCCCACAACCCCGCTGCCGACCTTTTGCCTGCTGCTGCTCAACCCCACAGAGGTAGATCACCTGGCACTGCGGGGCGACCCACAAAACCGCGATCGATACTGGCTAAATGCGGTTCAGCAGTGGCAGTGGCAGGCCGTCAACCCCTGACGGATTTCCTAAACAAACCGTCTAGCTCGGCAAATTCCTAAACCTGTGTTGCCCTCGACGCGAAGGCTGAACCAACGGATTCGAACTTACGCTAACAACGGGTGGCGAGTCTCGGCTCTATCCTCTCGATCGCAAATTATGGGGCGATCGCCCGCTCAAAACTCCAAGATTTTGAGCGAATTTTGGTGGGTTTGGGCTAATGTTTAGGAGTAATTTGGGGCTGTTCTCGCCAACCCCACCCTCTGCGGGACATTCTGCGGGACATGAGGAGTGAGGCAAATGACGCAAGATCAGCTTTGGCAAGTCGGCCTGCGATGGGGCGGTGGTGGTGTTCTCAATAATGCGGTCATCAGTAGTGCGGTCAGCTTAGGCGTGGTGGCCGCCATGGCTGCGCCCGCTCACGCGCAAGCCGCCTATGGCAGCTATGTGGGCGTAGGCCCCGCCGTGGGTATTACCAGCGGTGGCGAGGGCGAAGATAGCTCTGTGGGCGGCGTGGTGTCATTTCGCTATCGCCTGTTAGAGGTGCCGGTGTCTCTGCGGGCGCAAGCGTTTATTGGCGAACAGGTGGCGCTCGTGCCCACGGTTTCCTACGACTTTCCCCTGAGCTGGAATACTGATGTCTATGTGGGGGCGGGGGTCTCGCTGCCGCTGGGAAGCGACGATAACGCCTCACCCGTCGGGAATCGCTCTAGCTTTGTCTTGCAGCCAGGGATTGACTACATTCTGCCCAATAGCGATTTGGTGCTCTTTGGCAATGCGGTCATTGCCTTTGACGGCTATCGTCGAGGCAGCGGTGCTGCAACCTCAGTTCAGGCTGGCGTGGGGTTGCAGTTTTAACGCCGATTGAGCGGTTGCCTGTTGGATAGGTAAGGCCAAACGAACCGACTAGGCCTGCCGATTTACCAGCGTGGCGCTGGCCTGATCGGTCGGCATGAGAATGATTTCGTTAATGTTGACATGGGCGGGGCGGCTAGCGCAGAACATGACGACCTCGGCGACATCGGCAGGGGTGAGCGGGGTGAGGCCCTGGTAGACTGCTTTGGCGCGATCGCCATCGCCGTGAAAGCGCACCTCGCTAAATTCTGTTTCCACCAGACCGGGATCTACCGTGCTGACTCGCAGAGGCGTGCCCAGCAGGTCGAGCTTTAGCCCTTCGGTTAGGGCGCGCACGGCGGCCTTGGTGGCGCAATAGACGTTGCCGTTGGGGTAGGTCTGGTGTCCGGCGATGGAGCCGATGTTGATGATGTGCCCCCGCTGCCGCTGCACCATTCCAGGCACCAGCGCCCGCGTTACATAAAGCAAGCCTTTTACGTTGGTATCGATCATCTCGTCCCAGTCGGCAATCTGGCCCTCATGCAGCTTGTCGAGGCCTCGGCTGAGTCCGGCGTTGTTCACCAGCACGTCGATCGCAGCCCAGTCCTTGGGGAGATGGCCCAGCGTTGCTTCAACCTGGGGGCGATCGCGCACATCCAGCGCGAGCAGTTCTATGTCAGAGGCTCCGGCGGTCGTGAGGTCTGCCGCCAGCGCTTGCAGGCGCTCTAGCCGCCGCGCCGCTAACAGCAGGCGGGCCCCAGTCGCCGCAAAGGCATGAGCGCAAGCGGCCCCAATGCCGCTGCTGGCTCCCGTGATTAAAACAGTTTGAGAATGCAACGGATTCATCACCTCGTCAATGCAGGGGGTTCAGCCCACACTATAGGCACAGTTGCGCGCTGAATGCTATACAGGGTAATGGTATCTTGCTGTCGCAGTAGCGGTGGAACGGATCACCCTGCTGAAGGTTTCTGAGTCTGCACTGCGGTATTGGCACCCCGTTGTTATCAATTGTCATCAATGTAGGATGCGGCAATGCGTTGCCAGCGAGCAACAAAGGTGATGAAATAGACAAGCATCAAAAAATCGCCGCAAGGCGATGGCTCGGGGGTGTGGCGGAATGGTAGACGCTGCGGACTTAAAATCCGTTGACTGTATAAGTCGTGAGGGTTCAAGTCCCTCCACCCCCATACAATGACGCCATTAGTACAATGACGCCATTAGTCCTAACCGACTTGCCGCCTTTGTGGGTTGGCCTTGGGTGTCAGCGAGGCGTAACGGCGGCGGCGATCGCCCAAGCCATTACTCAGGTGTTTGCGGCCCATGCGCTAGACGAAGGGGCGATCGCCGCCCTGGCCACCCTTCAGGCCAAAACCTTAGAACCGGGTCTGGTGAAGTTTTGTGGCGATCGCCCCCTGCCCCTTTGGGGATTTTCGCCAGAGGAATTGCGACAGGTGCGGGTGCCCTATCCATCAGACCGCGTAGCTCAGCGGGTGGGGTGCCCCAGCGTCGCCGAAGCTGCCGCGTTGCTAGCTCAGCAGCACGCGTTCGCCCTGGGGATTCAGCCTGTGGTAGCAGGCTCTGAACCGCTGTGGGTGCCTAAGCAGATTGTGCCGTCGGCCTTGGGCGCTATCACCGTGGCAGTGGCCGGTTCTGTCATAACTGAGGGCGATTCTTGCAAGATGGGCTAGGCGACGGGCTAGGCGGGGCCAACCGCCTCAATCGCCGCTTCGAGGGCGATCGCTGCATGAGTCCAATGGGTGCCGCCTTGGCAAAATACGATATACGGCTCCCGCAAGGGGCCATCGGCCGAAAACTCTGAGGTGCTGCCATCAATAAACGTGCCGCCCGCCATCACCAACTGGCTTTCATACCCAGGCATGGCCGCAGGCACCGGGCTCAGGTATGACCCTACTGGCGAATAGCGCTGGATGGCCTCGCAAAAGGCGATGACCTTCTCGGGCGACCCCAGCTTCACTGCCTGAATCACATCTCTGCGGGGCGCATCCGGCAGGGGATTCACCGCATAGCCCAACTGCTGAAACACCCACCCCGTTAGCAAATTTCCCTTCATAGCCTCGCCCACCATCTGCGGAGCCAAAAATAACCCCTGAAACAGCAGCCGATTTTGATCAAACGTTGCTCCCCCTTCCCGACCAATGCCCGGCGCGGTGAGTCGGCAGGCAGCCTGCTCAACTAGGTCGGCACGGCCTGCCACATAGCCCCCCGCTGTGACCACTGTTCCCCCAGGGTTTTTGATCAACGAGCCTGCAATTAAGTCAGCTCCTACGGCCAGCGGCTCCTGCGGCTCCACAAATTCGCCATAGCAGTTATCAACACAGCACACCACCTCGGGATTTTGCTGCTTGGCGATCGCCACAATTTTGCCAATGTCTGCAATCGACAGGCTGCTGCGCCAGGCATAGCCGCAAGATCGCTGAATGTGGATCAGCCGAGTTTCTGGCCGCACTGCAGTGGTGAGAGCCGCCCAGTCAATGCCACCCTGAGGAGTCAGGTCAAGCTGGCGGTAGCCAATGCCAAAGTCTGCCAGAGATCCTTGCCCACTCCCCCGCAGCCCAATCACTTCCTCTAGCGTGTCATAGGGGGCTCCGGCGATCGCCAGCATTTCGTCTTTAGGCCGCAGCACCCCGTATAGCGCACAGGCGATCGCATGGGTGCCCGACACCATCTGCACCCGCACCATAGCCGCCTCGCCCCCCATCACCTGGGCAAATACGCGATCCATCACCTGCCGCCCCAGATCGTCATGACCGTAGCCGCTAACCGACGCAAAATGCTGCACCCCTACCCCCTGCTGGCGAAAGGCATCCAACACGCGCCGCAAATGCTGTTTTACCTGGGCATCAATAGCGCTAAAGGCAGGCTGCAGAGCCATTTCTGCGGCCTGAAGGAGCGGGTGACTAGGAGAGCTAGACATAAACTGGATATCGCTGCGGGCGGAGTACTGTGCTAAACGGAATGAAACGGCATAGGCGTGTGCCACCTTATCGCCACGGTGCAGAACACGAGACAACTCGGCACCCTGGTCGGCACCCTGGCTCTGGCATCATAGACGTTTCATAGATTTTCTATCTAGAGTGGTTTGATGCCTGGAATCTAGTGCCTTAAGTCATGGTCAAATTTGCGGCTCGTAAAGAATATCAAATTTGGGTTAAGCTTTCTGGAGATCATTCATGAGCTGGCAGATCTTGAGCGGACAAGTGCGTAAACCTAAACGAGTCAACAACGAGTCAACCTAGTTCAGCTAGAACCACACGATTCAAGTCTGCACGATCTTAGGTGCACCCCTCAAACAGGGAATGCTTGAATGTTGTTGTAAGATCCGTCAATCTGTCAGTTAAGCCAATCTGTCAGTTAAGCACTCAGTTGGCGCAGAAAGCGGTTAAATGCTGCTTGCAGTCCTGAGCGTGCAGCGCTGAAAAGGCTAGAGGCGAGACTCTAGAATTTGCTAGGGTAATCGGTTAGTAGGGCGCAACTCGGGCTTGCTGATTCCAGCGTGAATCCCCTGTAAGTTTCTTAAGGGGTTTCAACGGGGTTTTAGGTGCAGCAGAGTCGCAGCGCCAGCGCGTTCGAAGGCTATAGCACCGCGACAACTGTGGTGGATGTGAGGGGAAAAGGTGACCAGTTTTCTAACCAAGCTTCAGTTATTTGTGCGAGATATTGGCTCGGAGGAACAGGGGCGACGACAGGTGCGGTCACGGTCGTCTCGTCGGTTAAATCGAGCCGCACGTGGCACCCATGCAGCCATGGATTCAAACAGCCCTGTCATCTCGAGTTCAGCGGCGCCAGGGTCAACGGTATCGGGCCAAGCCCAGGGTGCGGATGAGGCGCAAAGCCAAGAGGGGGGCGATCGCCCCTTATCTCCCCACGAGCCGCCTAACGAGCCGCCTAACGGCCCGCGTCCGCCTAGAGCCCCTCGCCCCCTCTACCGCCGCTGGGCTGCCTGGGTGTTGATGGTGCTGGTGTCAGGTGGCGGTGGGGCTGCCGCCGCCACATTTCACACCATTGACGAACTTCAACTTGATCTTCCGGATGCCGAAGATGCTCTGGTCTATGAGCGAGATGGCACCCTTACCATTCGAGCGGGAGATGGCAGCATTTTGCAGCAGTTGGGGCCTGCCACTCGCGATGAAGAAGCGCTAGATGACTTGCCCGAGGATCTGATCAACGCATTTATCGCCTCAGAAGACCGCAAGTTTTATGAGCACAACGGGGTAGACTATCGGGCGATCGCTCGAGCTGCTTACGCCAACTTCACCGCTGGCGAAGTGGTCGAAGGCGCGAGCACCATTACCCAGCAGCTCACGCGAATTGTATACCTGGGCTCAGAACAATCCATCTCTCGCAAGGTGCGAGAAGCATTTATCGCCCATCGCCTCGAAGCTGCGCTTACCAAAGAGCAAATTCTAGAGCGCTACCTAAACTTGGTTTACTTAGGCTCTGGGGCTTACGGGGTAGCCGATGCCGCCTGGATTTACTTTGGCAAACCCGTAGAAGATCTCACCCTGCCAGAAATAGCCACTATTGCTGGCATTGCCCCAGCGCCAAGCTCCTATTCTCCGCTGGTTGACCCTGAGCTTGCGAAGCAGCGCCGCAACGTCGTGCTGCAACGGATGGGGGCAAACGGGTTTATCACGCTAGATCAACAAAATACGGCGATCGCCTCTCCTCTAGAAGTGATGCCCAACGAACCCCGAAACCTCTATAGCCGCTACCCCTTCTTTACCATTTACATCCAGCAAGAGCTGCCCCAGCTTGTCAGCCAAGACGCGCTAGAAGAGGGTGGTCTTACCATTGAAACCACGCTGAATCCTGCCTTGCAGGACACAGCGCAAGAAACCATGGATGAAGCGCTAGAAAACTACGGTAGCTCCCAGCGGTTTTCTGAAGGTGCCATGGTCTCTATCGACCCACGCACAGGTGAAGTGCTTGCTCTGGTCGGCGGCAGCGAGTTTAACGAAAGTCAGTTTAACCGGGCCGTGCAGGCGATGCGACAGCCTGGCTCTACCTTTAAGACCTTTGTGTATGCGGCAGCAATCGGCGCTCGGTTTTCGCCCTACAAAAGCTATGTAGACGGCAAGCTGTTTGTCGATGGCTACGAGCCTGAAAACTACGGCAAGCGCTACAGCGGCGAACGCTCCATGCGCGAGGCTCTTATTAGCTCCATTAACACTATTGCTGTTCAAGTGTTGATCGACGTTGGGTTTGACCCAGTCATTGAGCTTGCACAGAAAATGGGCATTCAGTCTGAGCTACGGCCTGAGTATTCTATGGCCCTAGGCAGCATTGAAGTCACCCCGCTTGAGCTCACCAGTGCCTATGGCACTTTGGCCAATGATGGCGTCCATGTTCCCGCCCATGCCATTACCCGAATTACCAATCGGCGGGGCGAAGTGCTCTATGAATTTGAAGACACCTCAAATCCTGCGCTCGACCCTGAAGCAGCTCGCCTAATGACGTGGATGCTACGGGGCGTAGTCAATGAAGGCACCGGCGGCAACGCAGCTCTGCGCGGACGTCCCGTCGCAGGCAAAACCGGCACCTCTGAAGAACTGCGCGACCTCTGGTTTGTGGGCTATATTCCCCAAATGGCCACTGGAGTGTGGTTTGGCAACGACGACAATAGACCCACCCGCGGGGCCAGTTCGACTGCCGCCCGCGTGTGGCGCAATTTTATGGAAAAAGCGACGGAAGATATGCCCGTCGAAAATTTCGAAGCGCCGCCCCAGCGACTTATCGTCACCGAGCAGACCATTGAGCCGCAGCAAGTTCGTCCAGGTCGGCTGCGCGTCACTCGTGTTAGCCCAGACGGGCGCGAAGAACGCCGCACTACGAGTTCTGGCGGGGACAGAGAGTCTGGGGGCTCTTCTCGGCCTGCTGCCGCTCGCAGCACCCGCCGACAAGATGCTGCCCCCGCTGAGCAAGAACCCGCGCAAGCATCGCCTCGTGCGTCTGATGAGCAAGAGCGTCGCCCTACGCGCACCTATGAATCGGCCGCTCCTGAACCCAGTCCAGAAGCGGCCCCTCCTAGTGAGTCTGCCCCCGCGCCTGCCCCTGCGCTGTCACCTATCGTCCCTGCTCCAGTTGCTGACCCGGCTGCCGAGCGACCTTCCTCAACTGCTCCCACATTCTCAATACCCGCACCTGCACCGGCTCCGCCACCGCCACCTGCACCACCCGCAGCCGCGCCCGCGCCCGCACCGCCCCCCGCTAGCGATGGAGATGTATAGATTCAGCAACACCATCGATTGAGCAATTAAAACCAAAGTGAAACCCTTTCGATGAAAGGGTTTCACTTTATCTAACGTCAGTTTGGGTTAACAGGGTTTGAGCGTATCCCGAACTCAGGTTACTCACAGTGATCTAGTGACTATGGATGGGGCTAAGGTTTTAGTGTCGTGCTTACGGTTAAGCCTTGCCTAGGTATTGGTGAACGAAGCTGATGCAGACCGAGCCCTCACCGACAGCCGATGCTACTCGTTTGGTCGATTCACTGCGCACATCCCCGACGGCAAAAATCCCAGGACGGCTAGTTTCAAGCATGAACGGGCGACGGTTGAGCGGCCAATTGACTTGCCCTAGCGATTCTGGAGTCAACTGTGTGCCGGTCATCACAAAGCCCTTCTCATCTAGCGTGACGCAGTCCTTGACCCATTCGGTGCAAGGTTGGGCGCCAATGAACGAGAACACATGCTGCGCTTCAAGCATGAATTGTTCTCCTGCGGTGCGGCGACATGCAACGCGCTCTAGGTGCCCATCGCCAATCAGTGTCTCGATTTCTGTCTGGCTGTGCAAGGTGATGTTAGGCGTTTTTTCGATGCGGGTGATGAGATAGCGCGACATGCTTTTGTCCAACGAAGCACTGCGAATCATCAAGTGCACATGCTTGGCTGTACGTGACAAAAACATCGCGGCTTGCCCAGCAGAGTTGCCTCCGCCGACTACAATGAGCTCTTCGTTTTTACAGGTTTGGGCTTCCATGGGCGTAGCGCCGTAATACACACCGCTACCTTCAAAGTTTGCAAGGTTGGGTAGATTTAGTTTGCGATATTGAGCGCCGCTGGCAATCACCACCGCTCGCCCCCGGATCAAGCTACCGTTGTCTAGGCGCAGCGTATACACACTGCCGCCGCATTCCAACGTCTTGGCGCGATGGGGAATCGAGACCGCCCCGCCAAACTTTTGCACCTGGGCATAGGCACGACTGGCGAGTTCATCGCCGGAGATGCCGGTGGGGAACCCCAAATAGTTTTCAATTCGAGAACTGGTGCCCGCTTGCCCACCAGGGCCAACGCTATCAATGGTGAGGGTGTTTAGCCCTTCGGAGGCTGCATACACGCTGGCTGCTAGCCCGGCGGGCCCTGCCCCGACAATGAGCACGTCGTATTCTACATCTTGAATGTGGTCAGAAATGCCGAAGCAGTGGGCGATCGCCCCCAACGACGGGTTTTTGTAGATTTGCTGTGGCCCTGCGATCAGGATTGGGGTCTCTTCGGGGGCGACCTGAAACGTCTCTAGCAGCCCAGCAGCCTGCTCATCTCGTTCTAGGTCAATCCAAGTGAGGGGAATATGATTGCGGCTAAAGAACTCACGAATGCGAAAGGTGTCTGGTGAATAGCGAGAGCCAATCAGTCGGGCTCCATAATTGCCATCGGCTAGCAAGTGGGCGCGGCGCAGCAAAAATGATTGCAGCAACACCTGGCTGATCTCAGGCTGATTGGCAATCATATCCATCAGCTTGGCAGGCAGCACCCGAATGGCACGCCCATATTCCAACACGGTGCCCCGCACAACGGCAGCCCGGCTAGAGAGCATGTCGCTATCGCCCGTAAACCCTCCCGCCTCATGCACTGTAACCCGGCGATTATCAGCAGCCGGGTCAGAGATTTCAATTGCCCCATCCAGCACGGCGTAAAAATTAATGGCCTGATCGCCCACATCAAACAGCACCTCGCCTTTGTTGAGCGGCACTTCCTCACCATAACTCCGCAGAATCTCAATCTCTGACGCACTGAGACTAGGAAACAATTCTCTATCGCTTGCCATACATGTCGTTCTCTGGGTGACTTAGATTGCGAACAATCGATCAAACTCTGGACAGACTCAATTATTTTAGGAGTTCAAAAAAAAACTGAAAATACTTGAAAGATACAGCAGTTTCCTGAATTTTGGCATGTAAATATCAGAAGCGGGCGATCGCCTCAGGCGACAAAGCTAGACGGTTCTCTCTGCTGAGAAAATAACCCGATACCCACTCAACCGATTTCCAACCAGAACCCAAAAAACCGGAATCTGAAAAAAACGAGTGCAGCCCTATCACTCATGCTCATCATGGATTTGACATGCGAAAGCTCGTTGCTAAGACAGTCTTGTTCCATACCCATTAAGGACATTGACCCGGCGATGCCCCAAGAGTAGTCAGGCCCGTTGGTTCTTTGCATCTTCCTACCCCCCGGCATTGGAGACTGACGTTAATCTGGGAAGGTTTGGAGGCGCGGTTTGGGCATTGATGCACTGTACCAATGCCCGAACAGCGTTTGATTTGATTGCAGCGGCGGGGCGATCGCCCGCTACAGGCTCCAGCTACAAGCGCTCAGCTACTGGTTCTCAGCTATCCGAGGTGTTATGGAATCACGGTCTGCCCCGGCGGCGTCAGCCAACGCCACACTGATTGGGGTTTCGGCGATTTTGATGTGGGCCACGCTAGCCTTGCTGACCCGGCTGAGTGGGCCTATCCCCCCGTTTCAACTCACGGGCATTTGCTTTACGCTGGCGTTTTTGATTGGGGTAGGGCTTTGGGTGCGGCAAGGGCAGGCGCCCTGGGTGCGGCTGCGGCTGCCGTGGCAGGTGTGGCTGGTGGGTGTCTCTGGCTTATTTGGGTATCACTTTTTTTATTTTTTGGCCTTGCAGAATGCGCCGACGGTTGAGGCCAGCCTGATTGCCTACCTGTGGCCGCTGCTGATTGTGCTGTTTTCGGCATTGCTGCCGGGGGAGACGCTGCGCTGGTTTCATGGGGCGGGGGCGATCGCCGGATTTGCGGGTGCAATTCTGCTGATTAGCGATGGGGCAGCGCTGAGCTTTCGGCCTGAGTATGGGTTTGGCTATGGCTGTGCGGTGGCCTGCGCGGTGATCTGGTCAGGCTATTCCATTCTGTCGCGGCGGTTTGGTGAGATTCCCATTGATGCGGTGGGGGCGTTTTGTGGGGTGGCGGCGGTGCTCTCTTGGCTCTGCCATGGGCTGCTCGAATCATTTGTGATGCCGACGGGGCAGCAGGCATTGGCGATTGTGGGGCTGGGGCTGGGGCCTGTGGGCGCGGCATTTTTTACCTGGGATTATGGCGTCAAGCGCGGCAACATTAAGATGCTGGGGGTGTTGTCCTATGGGGCACCGCTGCTCTCCACTCTGCTGCTGGTTGGGGCGGGCATGGCAACTGCAAGCTGGTGGCTGGCGCTGGCCTGCGGGCTGATTGTGGGGGGTGCTGCGCTGGCTATGGGCGATATATTGCGGGGGGGCGGGGGGCGATCGCCCTCTTAGACCCACGAGTGGAATCCGCTTTCAGAATGCGGCCACCATCAGGGTGTTTTCTACCGAAACTACGCAACTTAGACCCACGAGTGGAATCCGCTTTTAGGATGGGGTTGGGGCCTTTTCTTAGGCTGGCTGACGCACAAGAGTTTTGGATAAAATCCGGATTTCGCCTGCGCTAGCTAGAAAACATGAGATGTGTCGAAGTCCCCAAATTGCCCGGTATGGGCGATCGCCCTCAGAACTCAGCGGGGCACCCAGACACCTGGTGTTCTACTACGTGGGTTCATCTATGGTTGAGCGATCGCATCGTTCTCAGCGCTCTAGCCCGGCTCGGCAGCTCACGGCCCACCTGCGCCAGCGAGCCCGTGCTGTGCTGTTGGCGAGCGTGCTGACTACAGGGCTATTGTCGGCATTGCGCCCCATAGGCCTGCTGCAACCACTAGAACTGATGGGGTTTGATCTGTGGCAGCGGCAGCAAGCAGATAAACCGCCCGATCCACGTTTGGTCATTTTAGGAATGACCCAGTCCGACATTCAGCAATATCAGTGGCCGCTCTCAGATGAGCAGTTGGCGCAGGTGCTGACCAAAGTGCAGCAGGCGCAGCCGCGCGTCATCGGGCTAGATCTCTACCGCGATCGCCCAAACCCGCCAGGGTCTGAAGCGTTGGAGGCTGAGTTGGCCCGCTCGAATGTAATCACCGTCATGAACGTGGGCCTTGACCCGATGCTAGGTGAGGTGCCCGCGCCGCCTGGGGTGCCCTGGTCGCGAGTGGGGTTTAATGATCTGGTGCTTGATCCCGACTGGGTGCTGCGGCGCAACCTGCTGTTTGTGCGATCGCCCGACCGATATTACTATTCCTTTGCCCTGCGGGTGGCGATCGCCTATCTCACCGCCGACCCCACCGCCTCCGCCCAGTTTGAGGTTGACGACACCACCCTCACCCTAGGCCAAACGCAAATTCACCCCCTAACTCAGGGGTTTGGCGCGTATCAATCCATTGACGAGCGGGGCTACCAGATCCTGACGCGCTATCGGCATCGTCAGTCGCCCGCCCAGCATATCTCGATCCGCCAGTTGCTCAATGGGCAAGTTGATCCGACGATGCTGCGCGATCGCATTGTGTTGGTCGGCACCACGGCCACCAGTTTGAAGGATGAGTTCTACACGCCCTACAGCCTGGTGCGGTCTGATGGGTTCACCATGCCGGGGGTGGTGGCCCATGGGCAATTGGTCAGCCACCTGTTGGATATTGCCGCGGCAGAACCGGTGCTGTTTCGAGGATTGCCCCCCTGGGGCAAAACGCTATGGCTGCTGAGTTGGGCGGCGATCGCCAGTGGTTGCGTTTGGGGCATTCGGCGGCCTTTGCGAATTGGGGTCGCAGTGCTGCTCATGGGGGGCGTGCTGGTGGGTGGGGTGGCGATCGCCTTTGGGCAATTGCTGTGGCTGCCCCTAGCCGAGCCCTTAGTCGTGATGGGCCTCGCCAGCGGGCTGGCGGTGCTCCACAAGCTGTTTTATCGCAGCACCCACGACAGCCTCACGGGGTTGCCCAACCGGGTTGTTTTTGTGGAACAGGTGCGGCGATCGCTAATGGCGTCGGCTTCGTCCCGTGAGGATCAGGTGACGGCAGTTGCCTTTTTGGATATCGATCGATTTCGGCTGATTAATCAAAGCTTTGGGCACAGCGTGGGCGATCGCCTGCTGCAAACCGTGACCCAGCGGCTGCTGCTGCACAAACCCGCCACGGCAACCCTAGCCCGCGTAGGCGGCGATGAGTTTGCCCTGTTGCTGCCATCCATCCGCCAAGGTGACCTCGAGCAATGCCTGGATCAGTTGCAAACAGCCCTAGCAGAGCCCATATTTGTGCAGCAGCAGCAGTTAGGCATTACCGCCAGCATTGGCATCGCCCTGTCCCAGCCCGGACAAGAGTCGTCCCCCGAGGCCCTAATTCGGGACGCCTATACGGCCATGTTTCGGGCCAAAGCCCTCGGGCGATCGCGCTATGTCCTGTTTTCATCCAGCATGCGCGCCGCCGCCGTTCACCGCTTGCAGCTCGAAAGCGACCTGCCCCAAGCCCTCCGCCAGCAAGACATGGTGTTGCACTATCAGCCCATCATCTGCCTTCAAACGGGCACCATCTCAGGGTTTGAAGCACTAGTACGCTGGCGATCGCCCGACCGAGGCATCATTCCCCCCAGCGACTTCATCCCCATTGCCGAAGAAACGGGATTTATCATCATCTTGGGGCAGTGGGTGTTTCAAACCGCCTGCCAGCAGCTCAAAACTTGGCAGCAGCAGTTTCCGGGCTATGCCCTCAAGATGAGCATTAACCTGTCGCGGCGGCAGTTTGAGCAACCCGATCTAGAGCAACATCTGGCCGATACCCTGCGCCAAGTGAACCTGCCCGTGAATACCGTGCAGTTAGAAATCACCGAAAGCACCGCTATGGTTGATGTAGAAGCTGCAATTCACCTAATGGTGAAGCTGAAGCGGCTAGGGGTGCAGTTCAGCATTGATGATTTTGGCACCGGCTACTCCTCGCTGAGCTATCTGCACCGTCTGCCCGTCGATGCCCTCAAAATTGATCAGTCCTTTGTGAGCTGCATGGATCACAGCAGCGAAAACCAAGACATTGTGCAAACCATCATCACCTTGGGCCACAAGCTGGGCATCGAAGTCGTGGCCGAGGGCATCGAAAATCAAACCCATCTGCACCTGCTGAACCAGAGCGCGTGCGAATACGGCCAGGGATACTTTTTCTCTCACCCCCTTCCAGCCGAAGCCGCGACAGACTTGCTCACCTCGCTCTACCCCTCGGGCTCTATGGCCGCCCAACCCAGCAGTTAATCCCCATCCGCCCCGCCGCCTCGGTAGCGATGCCCCTGCCAGGGTTCCCTTTTTACCTAACCTGACCTGAGTTGGGATGAGTTCAACCTCTGTTGCCCTGAACTGCCGTGACCCATTCCCGTTTTCCCCAAAATGACCGGGCCAGATTCCGTTAAGACTGTCAGTTTTGTTCTGGACTTTCGGGTGGCCCCGCGATAAATGTGGTAAACGTCTTAATGGCAGGATTTGGGGAGCGTTGGTAGCACTCTCCTAACCCGCTCAGGGCTACACTAATAGGCTGTCTAGCACGGTTAGAACGTTTATGGCTTTTGACTATCCCGATGATTTGAGATACATGGATTCCCATGAATACGCCCGCCTAGATGGCGACATCGCCACGATTGGCATCACCGCCTTTGCGGTGGATCAGCTGGGCGATATTGTGTTTTTGGAATTGCCAGATGTGGGCACCGAGCTAGAACAGGGTGAAACCTTTGGCACGGTGGAATCGGTCAAAGCGGTAGAAGATCTCAAAGCACCGGTGACCGGCACGGTGGTCGATCGCAACGACGCGCTGATTACTGCGCCAGAGCTGCTAGCGGATGACCCCTATGGTGAGGCCTGGCTGCTCAAGGTCAAGGTCGATGATTCAGATGAGCTGGATGACGCGCTGACCTCAGACGAATACCGCGAGCAGGTGGAAGGCGACTAGAGGGAATTCTCGGCATTGCGGCAGCTCACAGGCATTTCAGATCATGTGTTTTCAACAGGGTCTGGTGCGGGGCGTTCATCAGGGCGATGGGTGTTATATGGTTTCCTGACCTGCCCTAAACCGCTGCTCCTTAAAAAAGCTCAACTTTGGGGGAACATGAGTTGGTGCGATCGCCCGTGCAAACTCACCTAACGGCGTTGGCGCTGATATGACAGAGAATCATCCCCCAGACAGGTTCAATCCTTCATAATAATGAGAGGGTTTGGTTTACATTTCGTTGTCGAATCAATTTGATGGGTCGCTTTTGTGATAAGACCCGCGTCAACGAGGATTCCTCTCCTGCTGCTATATCCACCCTCGCTTAGTTAACTGCATCCCATGTCGTCTGAGTTTTCTCCCTCGATGTCTGCCCTGTTTGACGAACCGGTTCAGTCCACGGCTCCTGCCTCTTCTGCGTCTGAGGTGGCACCTGCGCCTCAGACAACAGGAGATGCTGCAACCGCCAACAGCCTAGAACAGGGTTTAGACTGGGTGCCGCCGGATAACTTTGTGCCGCGCCACATTGGGCCATCGGAGTCGGACGTGCAGACGATGCTGGCAACGCTCGGGTATGACTCACTCGCGGCCTTGATTGATGCAACCGTCCCTGCTTCAATTCGGCTGGGGCGTTCAGGGTCGCCCTCTTGCCGAGACTCGCTGCACCTCAGCGGCTTGCCCCATGGCAAGGACGAACACACGCTGCTGCAAGACTTGCGGGCGATCGCCCGCCAAAACCAACAGGTTCGCTCCTACATCGGCATGGGCTATGCCAACTGCATCACGCCCCCGGTGATCCAGCGCAATATTTTAGAAAACCCCGGCTGGTATACCCAATACACCCCCTACCAGCCCGAAATTTCCCAAGGTCGGCTCGAGGCACTGCTCAACTTCCAGACCCTGGTGATTGACCTAACGGGGATGGAGATCGCCAACGCCTCGCTGTTGGATGAAAGCACTGCCGCCGCCGAAGCCATGAGCATGAGCTACGGGCTGCATAAAGGCAAAGGCAATCTCTTCTGGGTGTCTGATGCCTGCCATCCCCAAACCCTAGACGTGATTCGCACCCGAGCGCTGCCACTGGGCATTGAGGTGCAGGTGGGCGACCACCGCACCGTAGAGCCGAACGACGCTATGGTAGGCATGCTGCTGCAATACCCCGCGACCGATGGGGCAGTGTATGACTATCGCGAGCTGATTCAACGCGCCCATGCAGCAGGGACGCTGGTGACTGTTGCGGCGGATCTGCTTAGCCTGACGCTGCTCATGCCCCCCGGCGAGTTTGGCGCAGACATCGTTGTGGGCAATAGCCAGCGCTTTGGCGTGCCCCTCGGCTATGGCGGCCCCCATGCGGCCTTTTTTGCCACAAAGGATGCCTATAAGCGGCAAATCCCCGGTCGGCTCGTCGGTGTGTCAAAAGATGCGATGGGCAACCGGGCCTTGCGATTGGCGCTGCAAACGCGCGAGCAGCACATTCGTCGAGATAAGGCGACTAGCAATATCTGCACGGCGCAGGTACTGCTGGCGGTCATGGCCGGAATGTATGCGGTGTATCACGGGCCGCAGGGGCTGAGCCGCATTGCCCGCCGCATTCATCAGCTAACGGTGGCGCTGGCAGTTGGTTTGACGCGCCTAGGCTATAGCTTGGGGAGTGCGCCCTACTTCGACACGTTGCGCGTGACGGTAGCCGATGCCGATGCCGTGATGGAACGGGCGATCGCCCATCAGATTAACCTGCGCCGTCTGGATGCTCACACCCTCACCCTCACCCTAGACGAAACGACGACCTTGGCCGATCTGGATGATCTGCTGCGCCTTTTCACCCCAAACGACGAGGCCGTCACAGTGACGCCACCGGCGACTAGCGCGACTGAGATGCCGCCGCACCTCACCCGCACCTCACCCTTCCTGACCCATCCCACCTTCCACCGCTATCAGACCGAAACGGAGCTGTTGCGCTACATGTATCGCTTGCAGCAGAAGGATCTATCCCTGGCGACGGCGATGATTCCACTCGGCTCTTGCACCATGAAGCTCAATGCGACTGCGGAGATGCTGCCCGTCACCTGGCCGGAGTTTGGGCAGATTCACCCCTTTGCGCCGATAGCGCAAACCCAGGGCTACCAGGTTTTATTTCGACAGCTTAAAACCTGGCTGGCAGAAATCACAGGGTTTGCGGCAGTGTCGCTGCAGCCCAACGCTGGGTCTCAGGGCGAATATACGGGCCTGTTGGTGATTCGCCAGTACCACTTGCAGCGGGGCGAGGCGCACCGCACCATTTGCCTCATTCCCGAGTCGGCGCATGGCACCAATCCGGCTAGCGCGGTGATGGCGGGGATGACGGTGATACCAGTTGCGTGCGATCGCGATGGCAATATTGACATCGCCGATCTCACCGCCAAGGCCGACAAGCATAGCGCCAACCTAGCCGCACTGATGATCACCTACCCGTCTACCCACGGCGTGTTTGAAGAAGGCATTCAAGAGATTTGCAGTGCCATCCACGCCCACGGGGGACAGGTGTATATGGATGGGGCCAACATGAATGCCCAAGTGGGGCTGTGCCGTCCGGGTGATTTGGGGGCCGATGTGTGCCACCTTAATTTGCATAAAACGTTTTGCATTCCCCATGGCGGCGGCGGGCCAGGGGTGGGGCCGATTGGCGTAGCGGCGCACCTGGCGGATTATCTGCCGGGCCACTCGGTCGTGTCGACAGCGGGCGATCAGGGCATTGGGGCGGTGTCTGCTGCGCCGTGGGGCAGTAGCAGCATTCTCCCGATTTCTTGGATGTATATTGCGCTGATGGGAGCCGCCGGGCTAACCCGCGCCACTGAAATCGCCATCCTCAACGCCAACTATATTGCGAAGCGGCTAGAGGGGCATTACCCCGTGCTCTATACCGGCAAAACCGGTCTGGTGGCGCACGAGTGCATCATTGACCTGCGCCCATTCAAAAAAAGCGCCAGCATTGAGGCAGAAGATGTCGCCAAGCGGCTGATTGACTATGGCTTCCATCCGCCGACGATGTCTTGGCCGGTGGCGGGCACGATTATGGTAGAACCCACTGAGAGCGAGTCCCTAGCGGAACTCGATCGCTTCTGTGACGCCATGATTGCCATTCGAGACGAAATCCGGGATGTGGAAGTTGGGACGGCAGATCCCCAGCGCAATCTGCTGAAGCAGGCGCCTCATCCCGCTGCGATGCTGCTCGCCTCAGACTGGCCCCACCCTTACTCGCGAGAGCAGGCAGCCTATCCAGTCCCCAGTTTGCGAGACGCCAAGTTTTGGCCAGCGGTGGCGCGGGTCGACAATGCCTATGGCGATCGCAACTTAGTCTGTGCCTGCCTGCCGATGGAGGCCTATGGCGACGCATCGGGAGCCTCGTAGGGCACAAAGGGCGATTCGCCAGAGGGCGGGGTTTGAAACATATCGGGCACAGGCTTTTGAGGTGCGGAGTCGAGTTGGGGCGATCGCTCCTCACCGGGTGCCGCATAGATAGGTTCTGGCTCAGCAG
This sequence comes from Kaiparowitsia implicata GSE-PSE-MK54-09C, assembly GCA_019359435.1. Classification (GTDB taxonomy): domain Bacteria; phylum Cyanobacteriota; class Cyanobacteriia; order Elainellales; family Elainellaceae; genus Kaiparowitsia; species Kaiparowitsia implicata. Next base: position 46,211 of record JAHHHI010000087.1, on the reverse strand, counting down.
CGGGGTCTGCCAGCACAGGCTCCTCTGCCGCTATGTCTGGCGCTGGCGCTACATTTTCATTGGGCAGCGGACTAATACGGCGGGGCTCAGGGGCTGCGTCTAGGCCATAATCTGGCACGATTGGCGCAGACTCTTGCTGATAAGACGGCTCTGGCACAACGTCGTCTTGCCAGAATGTGGTCTCTGGCTCAGGGATGCGCGTAGACTGGCGACGCTGTTGAGAATCAAAATAAATTGGTTCGTCTTCGAGGGGGATGAAGCCTTCTTCAGAGCGGCTGCGCCCGGCCAATCGCCGTCGCCGTGCATCACTAATGGGCGCTGTGATGGAACCTGGCCAGCCGTCAATGCTGGGAAACGACTGCTCTTTGGTAAGCAACTGACCCAACGGCGCTTCTTCGCCCCCACGCAGCCCCAGGCCCACTACGGCTCCCACTAACCCCGTTGCGAGTGCCGTCAGCGCCAGCGCCGAGGGTAGCCAAATGCGCCGCCATCGAGAAGGCGTCTCCGCCACCATGACTGTGGGCCGAGACACGTTGCCTGTTTCACGGGTTGAAGCCGGGATAGAGTCTGGGGCGATCGCCGGTAGGGATGGAGACTGCACCGATGCGCCCGACACCCCTAAATCCGCAGCTACTTTAGAATGGCTGGCACTGCTGTTCTCACGGCTGGCGAGTGTTGCCAACTCTCCTGCGGCTTCTTCAGAGGGTGCATCTGCCAGGGGTTCTAGGGTGGCATCCGGCGGCAGCACAACCATGCTGGCTAAATGCTGATCCATGACGGCACTGTCATCCACATCCGCATCTGGCGCAGAGGTCGCTGAGTGAATAGGCCTAGGCGATAACTCTGCCAGCGCTACCCATAGCTCTAACGCAGGCAGCCAATCTATCATCGGCGGCACGGCTTGCCCGGGGTGCGCGTCTACCACCACAACGGGCAACTCTTGCTCGACAAAGCACTCTACCAGTTTGGGAGTAGCCTCAGAGGCAGGCCCAAACACCTCAGCCGTCGTCGTCAAAAATGCATCCCTAACTTGCGCCAGCAAAGCGCTCGACTGGATCTCCGCCCGGTTCATCAAAGCAGGGTTTAGAGTTTGCAGCACAACTGACCGAGCAGACTCGGTCTGAACCCCTTTCAACGTCAGGCTATAGGGGTCTGAATGCAGGAGTGATTCAATTCGATACGCGCCCTTGTGGAGGGTCGAACCCGCTGCAAATACCATGTCTAAGCTCTCCACTCCAACTCGCCTGACCCCGAGGGTCTGATACATAGTAGCGTGACTGGCGACTCCCTCGATGCTCCTCTGCGATAGAAGCATTCAGCAGAAGCATTCAGCCGATGGGGTAGAGCGATCGCCCGGCTAAAGCAATCGGCAGAACCCGCCCTCATCCCTATTCAACCCCTTTACGCCACCCTCAGGACTAGCAATCTTACGTTCTTTAACTGGGAAACTGCGCCTTCAAAAACGCCTCAGCTTCCGCGGGTGTGGTCACCTGCCCATCCAGGGTGGCCTGACGCAGGGCATCGAGCATGGTGGAAAAGTGACGCCCCGGTTTGTAACCCAAGCGTTTGAGGTCGTTCCCGTTCAGCAGAGGCTCCATCACCGCCCAGCGAGTGAGGTATTGCCAGATTTGCCGCCGCAGCGGGCGATCGCCCCGCGCACTCACCAAAATCAGCAGGGGCAGATCATAAGGCTGGAGCAGGTGCACCACCTCGCTCGGGCGCTGGCACTGGGGCAACGCTTCAGCCAACTGCGCCTCTACACCCGCCAACTGCTGCAGTCGCTCAATGCTGTCGGCAGAGAGCTGCAGCCCAGCGGCTAACGTGGCGCGATCGGCAGTGCCCCCTAGCGCGTCACTGGGGGGCACCGCTGCCAGCAGCACTTCCAACAGCATTTGCCAGTGCTCTGGCGCGGGTGAGGGGGCAAACCGCCGCAGGGCGCGATCCACCAGACGCAGCTGATGCCACAGGCCCTCGGTCAGATGCAGGTCAGGATGAAGGCAGCGCAGCGCCCCTAGATCGGCCAGATGCTGAATTGCCGTGCGCCAGTAAGGCGCATCGAGGATATAGTGCAGCTCACGCTTTAGCCGAGTTTGGAGGGCTGGGGCACGCTGCTGGTCGGCTTGAACGCGCTGATAAATACCGCTGGCGATCGCATGGCGAATGTAGCCCTCTGTTTGGGGTTCGAGCATAAACCCCAGCCGCACGGCAAACCGCACCGCCCGAAAGATGCGCGTGGGGTCTTCAATAAAACTGTTGGCATGCAGCACCCGAATCTGCCGCTGCTGCAAGTCTCGCAAACCCCCAAAGAAATCCAAGAGTTCGCCCTGGCGCGGGGGCGTCAGCCGGATCGCCATCGCGTTGATGGTGAAATCACGCCGGTATAGATCCTGCCGAATCGAGCTTGCTTCTACCTCGGGATTCGCCGCTGGGTAGGGATAGAACTCGGTGCGCGCCGTCGCAATATCAATCCACAGCGAATCGAGGGCGGAGTCACGGTGCCACAGCAGTGCCGCCGTCTGAAACCGACCATGCACCTGCAGCCGCGCCTCGGGATACTGTGACTGGAGCGATCGCGCCAGATCCACTCCTGCTGCTTCATCCTCCTGATGGCGTACCCCATCCACCACTAGGTCAATATCGGGCATTGCATCGGCTGACCAGGGCATGGCTGGCTCAACCAGCGCAGGCATCGAGCGCAACAGGTCGCGCACAGCCCCACCCACCATGTAGAGCTGCCAGCCCCGCGCTTGGGCCAGCTGCGCCGCGCGCATCAGCACTGACCACAGCGTCTCCTCTGAATGTTCGGCCTGTCCGGCGCGTTCGGCCTGGTCGTCTCCTAAAAAATCGCCCACCGCTTGCCACAGCACCTCCGGTAGGGGACAGTAGCCAGGCTCTTGGGGCTGCTTGGGGATTCCCCCCACCGTCTGCTGGTGCAGTTGGCGCAGCACATCTGTGCGAGTCACGATGCCCACTAAGTTACCCTGTTCGATTACGGGCAGTCGGCCAATGTCGTAGGTGACCATCAGCGCTTCAATATCTGGCAGGGGGGTGTCTGGCGTAATCGTTCGGATTTGGGTGGTCATGTATCCCTTGACCGGGGCATGGCTAAAGCCGTGGTGAAAGGCAAGATCCAGATCGCGACGCGAGATCACCCCCACAAGATCATCGGCCTCATTCACGACTGACAGGCCAGAGTGTCCGTAGCGCAGCAAAATCCGCTGGGCCTCGGCGATCGTCACGTCTGGGCGGATGGTGCGCACCGGAGAGGACATCAGCTCTTGAGCAGTGGGTGGGTGAGGCAAGTGCGATCGCACCTGTTGCACCAGGCGACTCACCACCTCCCCCGGATTGGTGGACTTCACCGTGACGGCGGCAGCCTTGGCATGGCCACCGCCCCCCAGGGGCGTCATCAGTTCGCCCAGATTCACCGCGTCTGCCAATGCCGACCCGCGCGATCGCCCAATCACCGTCACCCGACTCTCGCCCTGGTCGTTGCGCCCATAGCGACAGCCCAGCAGCAGCACATCACACTCCGTCAGGTCTGCCAGGTGGCTTGCCAAACTTGACAGCCCCGGCACATACTCTGCCGCATTGAGCAACACCCACCCTAGCTGAAAGCCCCGCAGCGTCTCCGTATGCAGGGTATCCAATGCCTCGGTCAGCAAATCCTGCAACTGGGGCGACAAGCCAGGTTCTACATAGTCGGCGATCGCCCGCACATTTGCCCCTTGCTGCATCAGCCAGGTCAGCGCCGCCGCATCTCGCACGGTAGTGTGGTCAAAGGTCAACGATCCCGTATCCACGTGAATACCAAGCGCCATCACCGTTGCGTCGATGGCGTTTAGCGTGACCGCTGCGGACTGAAGCAGTTCCACCACGACTGTCGTTGCCGCGCCCACAGCCTCCACCTGGCGATCCATCGATTGGATCAAACCTGCAGCAGCAGCGTCACGTCCAGCATCCTGATCCACACCCGCATGGTGGTCGATGAGGTGGATGGGAATCCCTGGCAAGTCGAGCCATTCTGCCGCTTTGCCCAGGCGATCGCGCCACTGTGTATCGACCACCCACAGCGACTGAATCTGCTCTGCCGCTACCGCCCGCCGCTCAATCAGTGGATATTCATCCCGATGCAGCGCTAAAAACTCCCGCACCGTCGGATGCGCCCCCCCGGTCAGCACAATCCGCATCCCCGGATGCAGTCGCGTTAACCCCACCGCTGCGCCCAGCGTGTCGAAGTCAGCAGTAGTGTGGCAGAGAACAAGGTGCATGGGGCCGTGGGGAGTAGAAGAATTTGGACGTGAATGAGTGCGCGGGCAGACCCCAATAGGTCATACCCCAAAGGCCACCCTCAACGCGCGTTGTCACCGCTTGCTAAATTCTGAATTCTTACTGGATTCAGAATTCTTTTCTTTGAATTCTTTTTCTTTTTCCTTCAAGAAAAGTGATTGAGTAAGAGTCCCTATCCATCTCAATTAAATCTGGTAAATCTGGAGAACACCGTGGGAGACACAAGCCCTCCTTAACCCTACCCCCCAATCTTGTCAGACCCTACCCTCCAAATCTTGGGAGAGAATATCCCGCGAGGGGTCGATTTCTGATAGCTTAACTACTGGGGCGTTTAACGGGGTCTCTGCGGGGGTCTCGATGGTGCTGTTGCCCTTTGGCTTTGTTGGGAGGAAAACCATGTCTATTCTGTTCCAGATTGCATTGGCGGGGCTGGTGGTGATGTCGTTTGTGATGGTGATCGGGGTACCCGTTGCCTATGCATCACCCCAAAATTGGGATTTATCGAAACGGCTAATTCTCGTTGGTTCTGTGGCCTGGGTTGGGCTAGTGCTGCTGGTGGGCGCGCTCAACTATCTCGTGGTGTAGCAACCTCACCCACAGGTTTACAGACCGCTGACAGGCAAACCTGTCGGACGAGCCCGTCGGGCGATCCCGTTGGGTGATGGAGAGTATCATAGGAACCGCAACGGTGTGGGCGATCGCCTAGCCCCTGGTTTTTGACTTGAGCATTTTGCATGAGCAACAGCAAGGGTGAGCGCGCGGTTTATCAGCCATTCTGCTAAGCCGGGATAGCCTAGCCTCAGCCGAAGGCTCAAAGAAAACGCAAAAATCTAGTGCAGCCTGTACCGCTGCATCTAGCAGCGGCTGATAGAAACAGTCTGCTGCTAGATGCAGTGGCTCTCATCGTTGACCAACCTAGACCGATATAGCAGGGAATAAAGCAGGAATGGCAGTTTTTGAGGGAACGTTTACCCAGGTTGAGCCATTACGGTTTGCCATTGTCATTGGTCGGTTTAACGACCTAGTGACTACAAAATTGCTAGAAGCCTGTCAGGATTGCTTTAAGCGGCACGGCATTGACGCAGATCCCCATGGATCTCAAATAGATTATGCATGGGTGCCCGGCAGTTTTGAGATCCCGCTAGTGGCGCGTCAACTGGCGCTCTCAGGCCGGTATGATGCCATTGTCTGCATCGGCGCGGTGATTAAGGGACAAACCCCCCACTTTGACTATGTGGCAGGAGAAGTAGCTAAGGGCATTGCCGCTACGCAACTGCAAACCGGTGTGCCCGTGATTTTTGGAGTGCTCACAACCGATACGCTGCAACAGGCGCTTGAGCGCGCGGGCATTAAGAGCAACAAGGGCTGGGAATATGCCATGAGCGCTATTGAAATGGGGAGTCTGATGCGGCAGATTCGCAGTATGGCTCCGGCAAGCGGCCATGGGCAAGATGGGGCGATCGCCGGTAGCACGACTTCTCCGATCAAGGCTTCTCTCCGCAGCGCTACCAACGCTGAAGACCCTAACTAAGCCAACTGATCTCAGGACTGATCAGGATGAGTACAGTTCATTTGCTGATCCCAAGCATAATGTCAGTTCGGGTTAAAAGGATTTTGGGGCATCGCGCGACGCGCGATGCCCCAAAATCCTTAATGTGCCGCACGTTAAGGGTTTGAGCTTCTCCCGAACTCAGGTAAGTATAGATGCCAGAGGTTTAATATAGGGTTAATAAAGGGTTGACAGGCACTCCAAAGTTTGGCATCCTAGGAATGCGCCAAATGTATACGAGCAAGAAATCACACTTTTGCTTCTTGGCAGCCAGCGCAGTTTGCGGGTATAGCTCAGTGGTAGAGCGTCACCTTGCCAAGGTGAATGTCGCGCGTTCGAATCGCGTTACCCGCTTCAGATTAATGCATCAAAGCTAAGCAGAGTGTGCGTGCTGGAATTGTGGTGTTCACTTCCAGTCGGGCGATCAGAGTGTGCGAGGGCGATCGCGCATCATCTCAGCAAAACACTAGCGTCTGCTGTTGTTTTTGATTACAGTTGGGAGAGATTGTAGAAATCTTGGGCGATCGCCCAGTTTGTCATAGATTCTATGACAGCGCATTAAGCCCATTATTGAGTAGCGGTGCCGGGGAGCGTTTTACTTTTTGAGGTCTTGTTGAGGCTAGTGAGTTAGAGCATTGACGCAATTTTTGCCACCCGCTCGCTCATACCAAGACCGCCACCCTTATATGTATACTGAGTGCCACACCGTTTTATAGTGTGATTTAGCTGTTCTTGTGCACAGTCAAAAGCCGCAAAAAATCGACCTAAATGATGAGTACCCCTGTCCCTGTCGACGCCGGGGGCGGCTTGTGCCCATCGCTCTGACCGATGCATTTGGCTGCAACCGCTGCCAGCAAATTTTTGTGGTGCAAGATAGCGGCCACTCCATTGAGCAGTTGTCTACCAACTATCCTTATAAACGGGTGTGGCGCTGGAATGGGAACCAGTGGATTACAGTAAACCCCAATAATCTGTCTCGAGGCTATGTGCCGCTAACGCTGCTCCTGATTTTTGGGTTAGTGTTTCTCTTACTGGTGACAACGCTACAGTCTCCCTTGAGTTCTAGTGTTACGTTTCGGGTGATTGCAGCGCTAGCCCTCTCAATGATGTTGGTGTTTATGTTATGGCTGGCCTGCCGACGCTACTAGTGTCGGCATTTGCACGTTGCCCAGCGGCGCGATCGCACCACGCGCCATTAAAATCATGATGAAACCAAATACTAAGGGGCTGCATAAATTCTGTGTCGGACTGGATTGAGGTTTTACAATCTGCTCATCTGGCTTCTGCGGAATTAGCCGGGATGGAAGGCACCCGCCGCAGCCATGCTCTACGGCTGATGGCAAAGGCACTTAAAGAAGACAAAGATAAGGTGCTAGAAGCGAACACTATTGACCTCGAAACGGGGCGCGAGATGGCGCTTCCTGACCTGGTGCTGGATTGGCTGAAGCTAACGCCCGAACGACTCGATGCGGTAGTGCAAATTTTGCAGCGCTTAGCCCAGTTAACTGATCCCTCTCAACAGTTGCTCAACACGCCGTACCAGTTTGAAAAAGCGCAGACCTATTGTCAGTTGATGCCCTTGGGCGTCATTGCGCTCGTGTATGAAGCGTTTCCTGAACTGGGGGCGATCGCCGCTGGGCTATGCATTCGTACGGGCAACTGCTTGGTGTTGCGGGGCAGCGCTGAGGCCAGCCACTCAAACCAGGCGATCGCCGAATCGTTGCAGCTGGCGCTAGACGAAGCAGGGTATCCCCCCGGATGCTTGGGGCTGATCTCCTCCGAACAGGGAGACTCTATCCGCGAGCTTATTGTGCAAGATCAGTTGATAGATTTGGTCATTCCCTACGGACGGGTGAGTCTGGTCACGCAGGTCGTGCGCCAGGCCACGGTGCCCGTCTTGCGCACCTCAATGGGCAATTGCTATCTCTATTGGTCGCCCTCTGGCGGACTAGACTTGGCCCGTTCAGTGATTTTAGATAGCCACACCCGCGAACCTGATCCAGTCAACGCCATTGAAAAGGTGCTGGTGCATCGTCACCATGAGCCGTCTACGTTGAAAGGTCTGTGGCGATCGCTCCGCGAGGCAGGTTTTCAACTGCGGGGCGATGCCGCGTTGGTGACAGAGTATCCCGACCTGATTCTGGCAGAAGACGCCGAATGGAACCGTGCGTATCTCAACCGCACCGTTGCGTTTCGCCAGGTTGAGGGTCTGAATGAGGCGATCGCCTGGATCAACAGCTACAGCAGCGGCCATGCCGACTGCCTGGTTACAGAATCCTACGTAGAGAGCAACGAGTTTGCCCGCCGCATCAATAGCGCGACGACCTACATCAACACATCGCCTCGGTTTTCGCGCAATCCCCAACCGGGCGCACCGATCGCCCTAGGCATGTCTAATCAGAAAGGCATTCGTCGAGGCATTATTTCTCTCGAAAGCTTGACTACCGTTAAACATGTGGTTCAGGGACGCGGCTAGCGTGACGTGGGGCGTCCGGGGTTGAGGCACCCCACCTCCAGACTTAGCTGAGGGATGGCGACATTTCCCTGCGTTGCGTTACATCCTAAAACCTCTAGTTTTTAGCGTGAGCGGCTAGCCATGCTGTGTGAGAATTTGCCGAGCGGTCGCTAGCGTGTCGGCCTCGGCGGCGGGCTTGTCGGTGCGCCAGCGTAAAATGCGAGGAAATCGCACCGAAATGCCCGATTTGTGCCGTTTGGACTCGGCGATGCCCTCAAACCCAATTTCGAAGACTTGAATCGGTTCCACAGCGCGCACCGGGCCAAATTTCTCAATCGTGTGCTGACGAATCCATTTGTCGAGGGCGTCAATTTCTTTGTTATCTAGCCCAGAGTAAGCCTTGGCAAAGGTCACGAGTTCTGCGTCCTGCCAGAGGGCAAAGGTGTAGTCGGTGAACAGGTTAGCGCGCTTGCCGCTGCCGGCTTGGGCATAGATCAGCACCGCATCGAGCGTCATGGGCTCTACTTTATACTTCCACCAGTGGCCGCGCTTGCGCCCGACCAGATAGGGACTATCTAGCGCTTTGAGCATGAGCCCTTCGGCTCCGCGATCGCGCGATCGCTCCCGTAATGTCTGGATCTCTGCCCATGTGTCGAAATTTAGCGTCTCCGAAGGGCGCATTTGGGGTGGGGCGATGGTTTCTAGCAACCCTAGCAGGCGGCTACGGCGATCGCTCAGCGGCAGCGTCCGCAAGTCTTGCCCCGCTTGCTCTAGCAGGTCATAGGCCATAAAGCAGACGGGATACTCCGCCATGGTTTTTGCAGTGACCCGCTTGCGCCCCAGCCGTTTTTGCAGCGCGTTGAAGTTCATCGGGCGATCGCCCTCCGCCTCTGTCCAACACAGAATTTCACCATCCAGCACGGTGCCGTTGGGCCATTGGGCAAGGCTATCGGCCAATTCGGGAAACTGATGGGTAATCAGATCTTCGCCCCGCGACCAAATGGAGCTCTCATCCTCCCGCCGAATCAGCTGAGCCCGAATGCCGTCCCACTTCCACTCGGCTTGCCAATGGCTGAGGTCTTCCTCAACGAATCGATCTTCTTCGAGCGACGACGCCAAAAAGAAGGGATAGGGGCGGCTGGGGGCGACCTCGCCGTCGCCCTCCTGCACCAGCTGTTGATAAAACGCCACCGTGGGTGCAAAGTCTCCCATCAAGCGATGGGCCAACTCCGGTTCTGAAATGTCGCTGGCCGCAGCCAGTCCCTTAATCACCAGCTTGGCTGAGGCTCCAAACCGAAACGCGCCCGTCAGCAGCTTGTTGAGGATAAAGGCTTCAAAGGGATGGAGCGATCGCCACCACGACACAATTAGCCGCTGTAGATCATCCTCCTGCTCCACCATCTTCACCTTGGGCAAGATCTCCTCCATCCAAACCGCAAGAGGAATCTCTGCCGCCGACTGAATCAGCTCTGGCTGCTGCTGCAACAGCAGGGCTATCACCTCAGCCGAATCGCCCACCTGGGCATAGCATTCTTCAAACAGCCATTCGGGAATCTCAGAAATAGAGAGGTAGGCGTCGCGCAAAACGCGAGAGGTAACCAGCCGCTTGCGAGTCTTACCCATCAACAGATACAGTGCCCACACAGCATTGTGGGGCGATTCTTCCTGAAAATAAGCCGCTAATGCTGCGACCTTGGCGTTAGTGGAGGGGGTGGCGTCAACCTGTTGAAATAGGTGGGCAAAGCGCTTCATAGTGCTGGTTTTCCTAACCATAGGGCGTCAGGGGGTGTGCCCCCGTTTCTCACCCGTTTCTCTATTGTGGAAACTTCAGGGGCGATCGCACAGCCATGGATAGGGTTCTGCCCTTCAAAACCCGCAGCGTGCAACCGTTCGCTAGCATCCTGAACGTGGGTGAACGTCTGCATCTGGGGTGGAAATTATGTAAGGGGCGATCGCCCCAGACGCTGCTCCTCTTCCCCTCATCTGCATCCAGATCGAACCATCACGAGAAAGATTAAATCTAATGCATTCAGCAGCCCACAGCCATCATCCTGGTGGCATGGGTGCAGACCAACCCGCCTAGCCTCAGCGCAGAGAGGGCTGCGGCTGCGGTAAGATCATCAGCGGCACCCTGACGTTAGAACTTGCTTGCACGAGTTTACAAGTTGGAAGCAAGCCTGCAGGGTTGGCGCTGCTCTGGCTGAGTTGATAGGCCAACGGGGTAGAGCGCTGAATCTGTGTAAGTCCACGGCATTCATGCGGTTTGCCTGTGTAGTTTGTCTATGTAGTTTGCCATAGCGATCGCTGCCATGGGCTTGCGATCGCCATCCTGTAGGCGGCTAGTCACCGCTTCGCCGTCTTTCCACCAAAAAGGCAGGGCTAGCACTGGATGCAATGTCATCACCCTGCTACACGTTTCCCAGATACACATTCCCCAGATACGAATTCTCAAGCATACTTTCCCCTTTTACCATGCTAGATACCGCCTCCATTCTGGACGTGCTGCGTCCGGTGCAAGACCCAGAACTCCGCAAGAGCCTTGTTGATCTCAACATGATTCGCAATGTTGAAGTGGCAGACGGCAACGTGCGGTTCACGCTGGTGTTGACAACGCCCGCCTGTCCCCTGCGCGCTTTTATCGTAGAAGAGTGCGAAATTGCGGTAAAAGCCTTGCCCGGGGTTGCCTCGGTCGCGGTAGATGTAACCGCAGAAACGCCACAGCAGCGAGAATTACCCGATCGGCGCGGCATCGCGGGGATCAATAATATCGTGGCGGTTTCGAGCGGCAAGGGCGGTGTAGGAAAAAGTACTGTTGCCGTCAACATTGCAGTAGCGCTAGCGCAGGCCGGGGCAAAAGTAGGGCTAATTGATGCAGATATCTATGGCCCCAACGCCCCGACCATGCTCGGGTTGGGGGGTGCCCAGGTTAAGGTGCAGCAGGGTGCGCAGGGTGAAGTGTTGGAACCGGCCTTCAATTTTGGCGTCAAGTTAGTCTCGATGGGGTTTTTGATCGATGCCGATCAGCCTGTGATCTGGCGTGGGCCAATGCTCAATGGCATTATCCGCCAGTTTCTCTATCAGGTGGAATGGGGCGATCTGGATTACTTGATTGTAGATATGCCGCCGGGCACAGGGGATGCACAGCTGACGCTGGCCCAGGCCGTGCCGATGGCGGGCGCGGTCATTGTCACCACACCGCAAGCCGTTGCGCTGATGGATGCCCGCCGTGGATTGCGGATGTTTCAGCAGTTGCAGGTGCCCGTGCTGGGGATTGTGGAAAATATGAGCTACTTCATTCCGCCAGATATGCCCGATCGCCAGTACGATATTTTTGGCTCCGGTGGTGGGCAGCGCACGAGTGATGAGCTGCAACTGCCGCTGTTGGGCTGTGTGCCGTTGGAAATGGTGCTCCGACAAGGGGGCGATCGCGGCATTCCCATCGTGGTGGAGTATCCTGACTCAGCTTCGGCTATTGCGCTGACCAAAATTGCGCAACAGGTGGCGGCGCGGGTGTCGGTCATGGCGTTGACGTAAATGCTGTTAACGTAAATGGCGTTGAGGTAATGAGTCGGATCGGGTTGAATCTGGCCCTAATTCAGTACAGGAATGGGTGCAGTCCTCTAATGGGATCGGTGAGCCACTCACACGATGGCGTCTTAACGGACTACCGGTCTCCAAAAATCGCCACAAACATATAGCCAGTTTAAGTCTCAGCTTTTGAGTCCTCACTTAGTTCAAGTCTTGCCCCTATACTGTCTATCTGACTCCGTTTGCCTTGGGAGAGGTCTATGCTCCAGCGTTCCTTCAGTCGCATTCGATGGAAATCTCTAGCGCAACCTTGGCACGAGGTGGATTGGCTCTTGATGGTCGCTACCATTGCGCTGGTGATCATTGGTGGTCTTGCCATTCGCAGCACTGAAATTGGCCTGGATCTGAACGATTGGGAGATGCATGCCACTACGGCGCTAGTTGGTCTGGGGCTGGCACTGGCGATCGCCCGCTGGCGGTATGATCCCCTCGTCCACTGGTATTGGATTATCTATGGCTTAACCAATGCGGTGCTGCTGTTGGTATTGCTGATTGGGGTTGAAGCCAACGGGGCACAGCGCTGGCTCTTGATTGGTAGCTTCAATGTGCAGCCCTCAGATCTGGCAAAGCTAGGCGTCATTGTGACACTAGCCGGAATTCTGCATCGGCGCACGGCTAAGACCGTACCCGTGATCTTGCAGGCGGTTGCCATTACCATTCCCCCCATGCTGCTGATTATGAAGCAGCCCGACTTGGGCACAGCCCTTGTATTCATGGCCATCACCATTGGCATGCTGTACTGGGGCAACGCCAATTTGGGCTGGTTGGTGCTGCTGGGTTCACCCTTGGTGTCTACAATTCTATTTGTGGTCTATCTGCCCATTTGGTTTGCTTGGTCAGCCTTGATGATGGTGGTAGGCTGGCGCACCATTGCTTGGCGCTGGCATGGTGCAGTAGGAGCTGGTGTCATCAACCTGCTTTCGGGCGGGCTGGGCAAGTTTTTGTGGAATTTTCTGGCACCCTATCAACAAGACCGCATCATCCTATTCGTTAACCCCGACAAAGACCCGCTGGGGGGCGGCTATCACCTCATTCAGTCACGCATTGCCATTGGTGCAGGCGGCATGTTTGGGCAAGGGCTAGCCCAAGGCAGTCAAACGCAGCTCAACTTTATCCCGGAGCAGCATACCGATTTTATCTTTACCGTTATTGGTGAAGAGATGGGCTTTATTGGCTGCATGGTCGTAGTGTTTTTGTTTTGGTTGGTATGCCTGCGGCTGCTCATTATTGCCCAAAACGCCCGAGACAACTTTGGCTCGTTGATTGCCTTTGGCGTGCTGTCAATGATTGTGTTTCAGGTCTTGGTCAACATTGGCATGACTATCGGCCTCGCACCCGTTACGGGAATTGCGCTCCCGTGGATCAGCTATGGGCGATCGTCACTGCTCACAAATTTTATTGCGATTGGACTGGTGGAATCGATCTACAACTTTCGCCATCGCCTTAAGTTTTAATCGCTTTAATCTTTAACGATTATGTGAGCTTGAAGCAACCGAGCTGAACTCTCTCCCGGCGTTAACGTCAGTTCGGGTTAAGAGGGTTTTGGGGCATCGCGCGACGCGCGATGCCCCAAATAAATGTGCCGTGCGCGTCGCGCACGGCACATTAAGGGGTTGAGCTTATCCCGAACTAAAGTTAGCGTTAACGTTTAGCGGCAGACGGGGTGGATGGGATCAGCGCTGCGGCTTGCTGCAACGCCTGAAGCCGGTTCTCGACTAAGTGAGCCCGAGCAAACCGATCCAGGTCTAGCTTGCTGAGTCGCCGCCGGGGTTGGCCGGGAGTGACCACAATAAAGGTATGGCGCTGCTGTCGCACGGAGTCTTCTACGATGGTTTCAATCGCCAGTGCAGCGGTAACGCCAAGCACCGGCACGTCGCTTAAATCCAGCACCATTACCTGATAGTTTTTGACAATCGACATTCGCTGAGCCATGGTTTTGGCGGCGCCAAAACTCAGTGCTCCCCCGAGCTGAAACAGCAGAATGTTGCCCTGGGCCTGATTCAGCAGAAATTGCTCTGCAGCGCTTAGCCCTGCCGCTGCTTCTGAGTCGCTCACGGCGCGAATGCGATCGCTCTGCACATCAGTAAGTCGTTTGATGGTCAGCAGGTTGGCAATAAACACACCCACCAGCACCGCCGTAATCAAATCTACAAACACGGTTAGCGCTAGCACTAGGTACATCAGCCCCGTGGCTTTGCGCGATAGTCGAGGCGCGCGCTTAATAAAGCTCCAATCAATAATGTCGAGCCCTACCTTGAGCAGCAGCCCCGACAAGACCGCATGGGGAATTGTGGTAGTCAATGGTGCCGCCCATAGGGTGATCACCAGCAAGGTGAGGGCGTGAATCATGCCTGAGAGGGGGGTGCGCCCACCCGCCTGCACATTGGTGACAGTTCGCATCGTAGCGCCAGCGCTGGGCAGCCCGCCGCAGAGGCCCGCCAGACAGTTGCCAATGCCCTGTCCAATCAGTTCTTTGTCGGACTTGTGCTGCGTGCGGGTTAGGTTGTCGGCGACCAGGGAAGTTAACAGTGAGTCGATAGAGCCAAGGACTCCCAGCATTAGGCCATAGCCCAGCATCGTTCGCAAGTCGGCCAGGGCAAAGGTGGGCAGGTTAATCGTGGGCAACCCAGTGGGAATGGTGCCAATGCGCGGTACTGCCTCCGGAGCCAATAGCATTGAGACTACGGTACTAATGACCAACGCCAAGAGCGGGGTTGGCAAGATTCGATTGAGCCGGGAAGGTGCCAGAGACACCATCCCCAGGGTGAACAGCCCTAACCCCACAGCTGCCAGGTTAGGCTGGCGCAGGTAGGTGGGCATCTGGTGCAGCGTGCCCCAGATGCCGCCGCTACTCTGGTAGCCGAGCAGCGGCGGCATCTGCAGCAGAATGATGATGACCCCAATCCCCGACATAAAGCCAGAGATGACGGTGTAGGGCATCATGGTGATGTATTGCCCTAGGCGCAGCAGCCCAAATGCAATTTGCACCAGACCGCCGATCATCACGACGGTGAAGGCCATAGCCAGCCCTGTTTCGGGATGACGCGCCATGAGCCCCCCAATGACGGTAGTGATGATGACGGTCATTGGCCCGGTGGGCCCTGTGACCTGTGCTGGGGTGCCCCCAAACAGCGATGCAAAAAAGCCAGATATCACCGCACCATACAGTCCGGCGATCGCCCCTGCCCCAGAAGCCACCCCAAACGCGAGTGCCAGCGGTAGCGCCACGACGGCTGCCGTCAGCCCCCCAAATAGATCGCCCCGCCAATGCTGAAAGCCGATTTTGTTCACATCGGTGCCTATGCAATTTATGGCTCATCATCTTACAGCAACGCCAGTTCTGCAAATGCCTAAAGCCGTGCTGCTCGCGTCGCGAGCGGCACGGTTTAGCGTTGTTTCAGCCCGCGACGTGGGGATAGAGCAGTGCTATCGAACTAACGTTACAGCGATGGCTACTGCGCCACACGTTGCGGCGCTTAAGGATGAAGGCTGGCTCTGGGATCGGTGGGTATGGCATCTGGAACGCGGTGGCCCCTGCAGCGAAGCCGTTGAGAACCTGCGAACTCTGACTCTGCCCATGGTTAGAGGCTCTGTGAAGCCCTGTTGAAGCCTCAACCCTACAGCCGCCTTACCAGCGCTGACTCCGAGACAGGTTAAACAGCGGCTCGAAAATGCGATGAATGCCCTGAGACGTCTGCCGTTCGGCGGTGATGGTTTCATCAGCCTCAATTGCTGCCGTGTCTGATGCTGAGGCGGCACCGGTGGGCAGTTGTGCCATCTGCTCTAGGCTGCTGCCTGTGTCTTGGCGGTAGGCGTTGAGGGCTAGGGTGATCATTCTCATGCGGCGCTCTTGGTCATGAGAAATGCTGTTAATGTTGTTGCCTAGGCCGGGAGCGTTCCATTGCTGGCTGTCGGGGTCGATGAACGAACGCGTGCGGGCCCAAGCGATCGCCGCATCCCCCTCCATTCCCATCTCTTTTGCCTTGACCAACCAATCTAGATAGCCACCCCGATCGAGCGCCGCCAGCGGTGCTTGATTGGCTAAGTCAATGCCGTTGAGGGTTTCTTCGAGGGTTAGGCTAAGCCCTAGAGCGATCGCCTTTTGGTGGATCGTATGCGCTTGCCGATGCAGCCGCTTGAGCTGTTTATCATCTGCCTCTTCCGGCGAGACTGCTCCATGCTGATAGGAGAAGGTGCCCAGATTCCATACGCCGTTGCCGGGATCGGTATGCCCGTAAAATGCAGGATTGCGATGTCCCTCGGGGGTTCGCGTGCCCTCGGCACTGCCGACTGTTCGCGCCACCAGAGACTCTGTTCCTCCTGTAAATAGGTGATCCAGAGTAGGAGCTACAGGCAGCAACGGGGGAGGAGCCGGGGCCGTGGATTCGGGCGCTGGTTGCACTACTGCAACAGACGCCATATCAAGCGAAAAATCAACGCTGAATGAACTTGTGGAAGCGGTCGTCTCGGCAGGTTTGGCCTCAATGATCGCTTCGGCTGGCGCGGCCTCGGCTAGTACATCCAACTGGGGCTGAATCTCTGGTTCTGGGGCTGGGGTTGGTTCTGAGGCTGGGGCTGGGGCTGGGGCGATCGCCCCTCTGGGCGGTGGCGGTGGCAGATCGATGCCCTCTCGATGCGCTTCGGGCTGCACAGGTGCCTCGGCTGCAAGTTGCGGAATGGTGAGAGGGCTTTCCTGCGACACCGCCTCAGCCGACACTGGGGCAGCAGTTTTTGCAGGAGTCTGATTCGCTGCGGCGATGGATTGATCAGGCTGCGCGTCGTCGAATGCCAGCCCAATCTCATCAGCTCGAGCCGCTGCACCCTGACTCAGGGCGATCGCCATCGCCCCCACCGTTAACCAATAGATGCGGTTCATTGCTTGCTTTTCCACTTAATCAACAGAAGAATCAACAGAGGTGAATCAACAGAAATAGCGTTTGAAATGCTAATGGGTCTTTATTTGGTTTGTAAATCGCTCTAAAACCCTTAGATGGCGCAGGTTTCACAACACGACCAGGCCTGACCAACTTACCCAACTCATCACTCCACAGTGGCCCAACAAAATAGCAGAGCGAGCACGTGGCGTGCTGCCGTCGTGCTTAACGGGGAGTACAGAGTTCATCTCTGCACGCTCGGTTCGTCTGAACTGTTTCCACAACAAGCGTTGACCTAGAGGAACTTATCCGTGCCCTCTAAGCCAGTCGAGATGGGTGTGCTCTATCAAGGCTTACTCGCCGCCCACGCGCACATCCTGAGGAGCCAGCACGCGCTGCAACACATCGTTGGCCGGTTCTACCATGGTCCATTTGCCGTCGGGCTGGCGGCGTAGGGCTGCAAATTGCAGCATGTCGGCCTTGCCCAACCGATCGCCTCGTCTCACCCGCCCCGTCTGCGGCGATCGCAGCCCACACAGCCGAAAGATGTAAGCGGGCAAATCAGGGCTAGAGAAGATGTAGCAACTGTCGATATCGTTGCGCATCAGTTCACCATCAAACGGTGCATAGACGCGATCGCCCCGCAGCGCAATCGAGACATCTCCGAGCCCGCCCACAATCGGATGGTCGCCAACCGAGCCGCCGGGTTGGAGTTCCCACGTTTGCTGAATTGGGAGCGATCGCACTTGCCCTGACGGAGACGGTGTGCAACCCGCGACCAGCACGAGGCTAAGCCCAAGCAGCAGCCTCCGCCGACACGGGTGCACAAAAACCCGCGCCGAGGAAACGTTGAGCGTGGGCACCAGCGCAAGGGCAGACGGGGCCTGGGGGGCGATCGCCCGGATTGCATCATGACCTGCATCATGACCCACATGCCGTGGATGTCTCGCTGGGCTAACCAATGCGAGAACCCAGCCCACCTGCTCTTTGCAGCCGTGGGCAAGAGCACCCGCACTAAGTTTATTGAAAACTGAACCGATAACCCGCATACTCGTCGCCTTCATAAAGAATGACCAGCCGAGTTTCGGGATCAAAAGCAAGAGGATAGACCTGCCGCTCGGCCGTGACACCTGCCCTCACCTGTAAACTCTGAAGCTGGCAATAGGGTTCGCCGACAATTTGCTGAACTGTATCTCTGCGATCGCGCTCTGGCACCGTCAGCATTTGTGCCAGGGTTTCTTGCGATAGCATGTTTTGGGTGTTGATGGTGCCTTGGCAGGGTTCGTGGGCTACGCTTTTGCGCCAGGTGGGGAATCCCCCAGAGAAATCCATGAACAGCCCCACGGCGGCTACCAGCAGCCCACCAATCAAAAAGGGGTTAACGGACGATCGCCCCATAGGCCGATGGTTCATTTCACTCGCTCCACCGAGAAATACAACAGCTGATTGATCACATCGCCAAACATCCTTATCTCGCCTCTTAAGGCAGCAGACGACCGCCCAGCAGCAGCCCCACCATAATCATGAACAGCCGATAGCCCCAGAGAATACTGCTCTCAGGGTTTACGGTGGTGCGATAGGCGGCGATCGCAGCAGGAGCGACAATCAAGGCCACCGCAGGCACCCAAAAGCTGGGGAACGACAGCAGCACCGCATCAATTGCTAATCGGGCGATCGCCGCACCGCCAATCCACAAGGCCGCCGTCACCATTGACATGGGAGGGCGATCGGCTACCGCAGCACGAGAAGGACGGGCTGCCGACATGCGCCGCCGTGGCAGTCTAGGCTCCGCAGTGGTGGAACCTGTAGAAGACACCAGGGGCTGAATCCAACGGCCCAACGCCAGCACCGCTTGCACCACCCTATCCCCCGGAGCAGGCCGACTCGGGCGCTGTCGCCGCCGCAGAACTTCCGCCATTTGCTCTGATTCGCGCTCTGCGCGGAATAGGTCGATCCCGCGCGAAGTGACGACCCACGCCCCCGAGGCATCGCGTTCGACGTAGGGCACCTGTGCATTAAGATTGTGGGTAAGATCAGCCTGCAGGTTGGCCAGTGTGGCATCCCACTGCTTTGAAAGGGGACGACCCGCACTTTGGGTCGAGTGCCAGTCGCGCTCTAGCTGCTGGGCGATCGCCTTAATTTCTAACAGGGCGGCTTCCTGTTGGGTAGAGAGATGATTCACCTGCTCTGCCTTGGCTTCGAGCTGCTGCATGAGTTCCGACAATTGGGTCGCGGCCAGCGCGTTTGCGCCCGTCGTGGCTCTGGCTGCTTGAGCAGGATGCGGCCGTGCGCCGGATTCCGGCGCAAACGCAGTTGCCACAGGGGCCACAGAAGCAGTTGGCAGACTGTGAGCCGCCAAATTTTGAGCCTGAGCCGGAAACATTTCTACCATGCTGGCCGGAGCAATCGGGCGGCGAGAGGGCTCGGGTGGGGTGGGTGATGGGCTGCTTCTATGAGCCGCAGCGCGGCTAGAGCTGCGCCCATCTGAGGGAGAGCCCAGAGATTGCAGCCGTGCCTGAATAGCCTTAAGCTCTGACTGAATATTAAGCGATGTGTCTTGCATAGCGACTCCTGGAGAGACGTAAGGGGTTTAAGGATCACCAAAAAATAGAGCAAAAACTTTAGTGCAAGCGTACTAACTATCAATAGTACACTTGCACTAGCAAAATGGGCAATGAATTCTACCCAACTTTTGGGAACTCGGACTTTAAACCCAACCTGCTGGCGTTGACACTGCTTGAAATTAGAGTTAAGAACTAGCGGCTCTCTCCTCCATTGTTGAGCGATCGCCCTTGAGCCATAGGCGGTCTGTGGATGCAGCATGTGCACCGTGCCAAACCTTGCTGCTGCTGCCAACAAGACAGAATTAGAGAATTAGGGCATCAGTAGCGCCAGCACTTTTGCCAGCACCTGCTCGGGCTGGATGGGCTTTGCGATGTAGTCATTGGCTCCCAGCGATAGGCTGTGTGCTCCCAGCGGATGGGACGGATGGGGGGCGATCGCCATAATTCGCAACTGCTGCGTGGAGAGGTTGTCGCGCAGTTGCTGAATCAAGGCACAGCCATGGCCTGGAAAATCATCTACATCAATCAGCACCGCAGCAGGCTGCAGCAGCTCAATCTGACTCACAGCCATCGAGTCTTCCACAATCCAAACAAGCTGATAGCCTGCGGCAGTGAGCATGCTGCAGATAACGTCGGCGCTCTCTTCGTGGCTTTCGATGAGCACGATCCGCCCTTTTGACCCATCAGGACTGACGCCTAAATCTGCGCTGAGCGCAAGCTCTGCAGTCGAGTCGGTGCGATGGGGCAGATGCACCGTAAAAATCGAGCCAATGCCCACGGTTGAGTCCACATGAATGTGCCCACCGTGCAGATCCACAAGTTGCTTGCTGAGTGCCAGCCCCAGCCCAGTGCCCTCGTAGCTGCGCTGATAGGAGCCATCTAGCTGCTGAAAGGTGTTGAACAGGAGCCATTGCTGATGGTCGGGGATGCCAATGCCCGTATCTTTTACCTGAAATAGCGCTTCTGCCGAGTTGACATACACCCGCAGAGTGACGCGACCGCCCTCGGGTGTAAATTTGACGGCATTACCCACCAGGTTTAGCAACACCTGGCGGATGCGATGCGGGTCGCCGATAAAGCGATCGCGCTTGGCCTCGACTTGAACATCTGCATCTAGCTGAACCTGATGCTTGGCGGCTGTCTCTTTCATGGTGTTGAGCACTTGCTGCGTCATCCCCGCTAGGGAAAATTCCTGCAGCCTTAGCACGGCTGATCCCGATTCCATCTGGGACAGATCCAGAATGTCGTTGATGATTTCCAACAGGTGTTGCCCGCTGCTGTGGATGGTTTGCACAAAGCTGCGCTGGCGATCGCTCAAGCCCCCCAAGGACCACCGCAGCAGTGTGGCCGACATGCCGATAATTGCAGTGAGTGGGGTGCGCAGTTCGTGGCTCATGGCGGCTACAAACTCGCTCTTGGTGCGGCTGGCTGCTTCTGCTGACAAAATGGCGTCGCGCAAGTCTTGGGTGCGGTCGGTTACCTGCTGCGCAAGGGACTGATTCTGCTGCTGTAGAACCGCAAGATCTGCGTCTATCGGGGCGATCGCCCCACCCTGACTATTTGTAGACTGCGCTGCTAGAGCATCCCCGTTGGCCTGAGCTAGGCTGGCAATAAGCGTTAGCGTAAAGCTGCTTTGCAGAGCCGGGTCGTTGGGCTGCACGAGCGATAGTTGCTGCTGCAACTGTTTGGCTTGGGAACTGTGCGGCGGCAGGTGCAGCAGTAATTCCTGCACAAATTGGGCGATCGCCGCTGGCTCAAAGGTCAACGCCAGTGCATAGGACGGCGAGGGTGTCACAGTAGCATGGCACAACGCAGGTTTGGTGAATTGGCGACGGGAAAGGGTGGGTTGGGCTGGGGAATTTATCAGGACAGATGGGGAAGAGTTTGTGGGCGATCGCCCCTGCATCAACACGCTAAACGATGCAGACAATACCAGCAAGAAGCGATCGCCCACCTGCGCGACCGGCAGCACCGCAGCCTCGATATCTTGTTCTGTCAGCACGACTCCCACACCGTGGGGCTGCATCTGTCGCTGGGCTGCGACCAGCACATCAAACACCGCACCAGATACCTCTGGACATTGCACAAATGCATCAAAACTTGGCATAAGCGCAAAACATCACACGAAAAAAGTGGTTTGAACAGCCCCATTTCTAAGTTGGGTTCAAGCATGGATTTGCTCTAATGCCGGTTAGCACAACGTTCTATAACGCAGCGCAGTGGTGAAATAACCAGAATTAGAGCAGAGAACCTAACGATGTAGAGCCTAAAAAGTTTAGCGTTTTGATCAAATCCAAGAATGATGTCATTTGCACCCTATCGCAGCTGAGATAGTAGAGCTGCAATGGCCTGAAACACGACGGTTGGGCGATCGCCCGTTGGCCTAGATTATGGAAAATATCCTCGCTAGAACAGGTTAATAATTTTATCTGAGCTTTAGAATTCCCCAATCCTCAGCAGGTGGCACGCAGGCGGCAGAGCCACGCTCACAGCTCGTCGAGACGCAGGCAAACCCAGGGCATATCATCAATCCTGACTAAAATCCCTATTTCATCAGCGTTGCTACGCCCGACCCAGAAACAGGCTAGGAGATGCAGATTTTTGAGTGGTCAACAGTCGATTGATAACAGCCCCTAGTACTCAACCGCTGGATTTTGTTCGCCAAAGCTCACTTCAGGTTTCGTAACAAGATACAATTTTGGATGCTGTCGTCAGTGAACCGCACAGGTCAGTCTATTCTGCAAATTCTGAATTAGGTAGATCCTGAGTAGGGTAGATCCGGTGGGGTAGATCTGAAATCAGAGCTATAGGCTGCACGAGAGATCAGGGCTTGACGCTTGAGAGAAGTCACGTCACTGGTCAATGTATTGACTGATGTTCCACTAATCTGCAAGGTCTAACGGTTCAGTCTTACTCTAGTCATTCAGTCGGAAGTCGCAATCCATGATTTACGAAGTTTTCATGCCTGCCCTCAGCTCTACGATGACCGAAGGCAAAATTGTGTCGTGGTTGAAGTCGCCCGGTGACAAGGTCGAAAAGGGTGAAACCGTGCTGGTGGTTGAGTCCGATAAGGCTGATATGGATGTCGAGTCCTTTAACGCGGGCTACATGGCGGCCATTGTGGTTGAAGCGGGGGGAACTGCGCCTGTGGGTGAGGCGATCGCCCTCATTGCCGAAACCGAAGCCGAAATGGATGCCGCCAAAGAGAAAGCAGCCAGTCTGTCAGGTGGTGCGGCGATTGTGTCGAGCAGTGGGTCAGCAGCTCCAGAGTCAGCTCTTGAAGAAACGCTTGAAGCCCCTGCCGCAAGCAGCAACGGTTCTGCGAAGAGCGGACGGGTCGCCATTTCGCCTCGCGCCCGCAAGCTGGCGAAAGATCTCAAAGTTGACCTGTCTACCGTGCCGGGCAGCGGCCCCCATGGGCGGATCGTGGCTGCAGATGTAGAACAGGCCGCTGGTAAAACGCCGACGCCATCCATTGCGGCTCCAGCGTCTGCCCCGGCGGCTCCAGCTGCTGCACCGACACCTGCGCCTGCGCCTGCCCCGGCTGCCGCCCCTAGACCTAGCGCCCCCGCGCCTGCCCCAGCGGCCCCTGGGCAACTTGTGCCCTTCACAACGCTACAGAGCGCTGTGGTTCGCAACATGGCGGCAAGCCTCGACGTGCCCACCTTCCATGTGGGCTATACCATCACCACCGATGGCCTCGACGCCCTCTACAAGCAGGTCAAGTCCAAAGGCGTGACGATGACGGCGCTGCTGGCTAAAGCGGTAGCAGTCACCCTAAAACAACACCCGTTGCTCTACGCCAGCTATAGCGACAAGGGCGTGCAGCACAGCAGCGCGATCAACGTGGCTGTAGCCGTTGCAATGGATGACGGTGGGTTGATTACCCCCGTGCTGCAACAGGCTGATCAGATGGATCTGTATTCACTATCTCGCGCTTGGAAGGATCTGGTGAGCCGCTCGCGCTCTAAGCAACTGCAGCCGGAGGAATATAACTCGGGTACCTTTACGCTGTCGAACTTGGGAATGTTTGGGGTTGATCGGTTTGATGCCATTTTGCCGCCAGGGCAGGGGTCAATTTTGGCGATTGGGGCCTCACGACCTCAGGTCGTTGCCACATCCGACGGGATGCTCGGGGTCAAAACTCAGATGCAGGTCAACATCACCTGCGATCACCGCATTATCTATGGCGCTCATGCTGCGGCCTTCCTTAAGGATTTGGCTACGCTAATTGAGACCAATCCTCAATCTCTGACGCTCTAGTAGATGCATCCGTTGTCCCCACTGTGCGGTTGCGGGTAAGCGTGGTGGGGCTGTTTGTGGATGGGGCTGAGGTGCTGCTACAGCATAGAGCCAGACCTGTGGGATTTGCCGGGTGGAGGGCTGAATCCTGAGGAAGACCTGATGACGGGCCTGCGACGTGAGGTGCAAGAGGAAACAGGCATCTCACAGTTTCAGGTAGATGGGCTGCTGACGGTCGTGGAGCAGTTTTTTTCTTGGACTGCCACTGAAACGCAGCATACGCTAAATCTGGTCTATCGGTGCGCGGTGTCCCCCCGTCTGGCGCAGTTGGTGAGCGATGACCCACAGGTGGGTGCGTGGGGAAATTCAATGGTGGGCGATCGCCCACCTCACCCGCGAGCAGTGCCCCCATCGCTGCTGGGCCGCACTATAGTCGGCAGGGCTACGCTAGGCTAAAGCAGAACCCCTCGCCCCTGCATTATTTTTTCTGAGTGCTGCCATGCCTGCTCGAAAACCGTCCCGCCAGCCCCGCCGACAACCATCGCCACAGCCCATAGACCAACCGCCAGCGATGCCTATGCCTCAGCCTGCCTCTGGGTTGCCTGCGGCGTCACGGGCGATCGCCCACGCTCCAGTACTGCGGCGAATCCGCATGCTCAGCTATCTGCTTGACCATTCGATTCCCCTGCCTCTCACCCGTTTCCGCATTGGTATTGACCCCATTTTGGGACTACTCCCTGGTGGCGGTGACTTGCTCAGTTTAGGAATTTCGAGTTACATCGTGCTGGAGGCTATTCGACTGCGATTGCCCCAAAGCACCCTTATCAAAATGGTAGGGAATCTGCTGACCGACACGGTCATCGGATCCGTCCCGGTGGCGGGAAACGTATTTGACGTCTTTTGGAAGGCTAATCTGCGCAACCTAACGCTGCTCGAAGCCCACATCGCCGAGCCCAAGCCGACCCGTCCGCCTAATCTCCTATTTCTGATTCTGATGGCGATCGCCGTCGTTGGCATTTTTGTGGGGGCCGTGGTGTTGATGGCGCTGGTGCTGCAGTGGATTGGCTCCCTATTCATATCCCCTGCGGTGGGCTGAGACCGAGAACGTCAGGCTGAACCAGCAACCTAGAGGGATTGAGAGGAGGGATTTAGAGAAATCCCCGCATGAATCAATAGGTACGCTGCAATAGCGAGCTGCTGATGTATGCGGGGATTCCTGCGTCGTGAACATGGCTTAGGCCTGTGCCCAACCGGCACTTAGAACGGAATGTCGTCATATTCCATAGGGGCCGGGGCCGGTTCTGGCGGTTTGCTGCTGCGAGCGGGTGCAGCGGCAGCAGGCTTAGCAGCGGCAGGTCGAGCGGCGGCGGGTTCTTCTTGCTCAGGCTGAGTCGATGTGACCTCACCCACGCCAACCCGATGCACCCGCGACGCGGTCATTTCTGCCTTTTTCTCTTTGAACCCGTTGGGGTTATCAACGCTGAGCATGGTTAATCGCCCTTCAACAATGACGCGATCGCCCACATGAAAATTCTCTTGAATTTCTTGTGCCAGATTGCCCCAGCCCACGACCTTCACCTTCGAGGCAGCATCTTCAGCCCGAATCCCCGGAAACTCCACCACCATCTCTGTAATGGGCAGCTGATTATCAGAGGTATAGCGCAGTTGTGGCTCCTCCACAATTTCTGCCATCACGATGAAGTTATTCATTATCTCAGTCCTGTAGACGCCAAGGGGAAAGTGGTAGTAGTACTCATGAACCAATATTCAGTTTAACAAAATCCATGGCAATGTATAGCTGATTCTACTGCAAAGTCTTGAGGGAAGAAAGGCACAGCGAATGATAGTCGCCTTCCTGTCTGGGGCTTGTCGTGCTCCGGCTTTGGCCGGGATGGTTCGCCTCATTGGAGGAAGATCGGCGGGACGCTTTTCTAATACGGTATGGATTTGAGCTTTTCCCACTTCCCTTAGAGCGTTCGGCGCAACACGGCAAGCATGACTCTGGACTTTTGGGCACGAACCAGCGGCACCTGGATCAATGTTGCCACGATTATTTTAGGAACGGTGCTAGGACTGATCTTTAGCGATCGCCTGCCGCCCCCCATGCAGCGCATCATTACCCAGGCCTTGGGGCTCACCACGCTGGTCATCGGATTCACCATGGCTAACAGCTTGGTCGGCGTGCAGGCAGGCATCGTAGACGGCGTCATTTTGGGCCTGCTGACTCTGGTGATCGGTGGCCTGTTGGGAGAGTGGCTGCTGTTGGAAAAGCGGCTGACTCAGTTGGGAGACTGGCTAAAGCGGCGCTTTCGCGGGCAGGGCAAATTTACTGAAGGATTTGTAGCCGCAAGTTTGCTCTACTGCGTTGGCCCAATGGCGCTGATTGGCAGCTTGAACAATGGTCTGGTGGGCGATCGCACCCTGCTCACCCTAAAAGCCACGATGGATGGGCTGGCGGCGATCGCCCTGACTAGCACCTATGGCATCGGCGTCGGCTTCTCAGCGCTGTCCATTCTGGTCTATCAAGGGGCGCTATCGCTCACCGCAGGGCTGCTGGCCCAAGCCCTGCCCGATCCTGCTACGTCTCCAGTGGTCATGCTGGTTACTGGGGTTGGCGGGTTAATGATTCTTGCAATTGGGTTGATTCTGCTAGAGGTTGCCAAAATTCGGGTTGCCTCGTTTTTGCCAGCGCCGCTGCTAGCGCCACTCTTTTTTTGGGTGGCGGTTTGGCTCACTGGCGTTTAGAATCGCAAAACATCCTCGGCTACGCCCTACCTGCTCTTTGCCAAGTCGCGTTACTCTTCTAGAACGTGGATAAACCGTAATCTGCTATCTCTTGCCTGCTATCTCTTGAAGGAGCGTCATCATGAGCGAAGCCCCCGCCCCCGCCGTTGCGCGGGTGCTCATCGTCGAAGACGACCCCATGATGCAATTGGGGCTTGAGCAGTCGTTATCAAGCCAGCCTCACATCACAGTCGTGGGCCATGCAGACGATGGCTACCTGGCCGTCGAAGCTACGCTCAGCTTACATCCTGATATCGTCGTGATGGATATTGGCTTGCCCCGGATGGATGGCATTGCCGCGACGAAAAAGATTAAAGAAGCCCTGCCAGATGTGCGGGTCGTGATGCTCACCTCGCATACCACCGAAAACGAAGTGATTGCGGCACTCTCAGCAGGTGCCGATGCCTACTGTGTTAAAGGCGCTACTGTTGAGCGGTTGTTGGTTGCCATTGAAGCCGCGCTGGAAGGGGCCAGTTATCTCGACCCTCAGGTGGCGCGTTTAGTGATGGAGCACCTCAAATCTCCTACAAACGCGGCTGATGCAGCAGCGGTGAGCCAGCTCTCTCAGCGCGAGGTAGAAGTGCTGAAACTTGTGGTGGATGGCCGCAGCAATCCCGAAATCGCAGCAGCGCTATACCTCAGCCCCAATACTGTAAAGACGCATGTGCGTGGCATTATGAACAAGCTAGCGGTTGATGATCGGGTGCAGGCTGCTGTGGTTGCCCTCCGGTCAGGGCTGGTGTAAAACGGGGCGATCGCCCTCTGGCATTAGCTTTCAGACTTCACTTTTAGACCTTGCAGCATCTTTTTCCAATTTTAAAATAGGGATTTTTTGTGAATTCCCACCAAAAACGAGCGATTCAGTCGATAGATTCAGCATTGAACAGCCTAATACTAACCGCGACTAACTGCAGAGACTTGTTTCATAGCTTGCGCCGTAAAAGGCTAATCTGAAAAAGTAGATTGATGCTCCCTGTTCAACATGGATGATTGGCTCAATCTGCAGTTTGATACGTGATGCAAAGTGTGCCCCTTAATCCCTGGAACATTATTCAGCAACGCTCGTCGTCATCAGTTAGAATCTATACCTATCCTTTAAGATATGACGGTGCCTTATCGTCTGAAATGCACTCCATGAAGACACCCTATCAGTTTTAGTACGATATCTACCAATCTCACGCAGCGTGTTCCCAATAGGAAAGCGGCCTAATTCTTGAAGTGGAGCTAATCTTTATTCAAGCTATGCCCTAGCTTACGACTTGTCAGATAATTCAGATAATATTATTGTTCACCGAACTAAAACTTATGCAGTGTGCAGGTTCGACCCATTATCTGCTGCTACTGCGTTGGGTGTCAGCAAACGTTATGATGATTGCTGAGAGAGTTCAAGTGTGTCAAGCGCCGAGCCGAGCTGATTGGCAGCCATTACAAAAGAACAAAAGAAATCCCCCTGAAGAGTGAACCCGATTATTAATTCAGTGTCTAAAATCTAGTATATAGAGATGAGAGTCATTCTCAGAAAGGCACTGTTACTGCGGTGCTAGTGGAAATAACTCGCGTTTTTGAGCCCCCATGCCTTACTGATCGATTTAAGTTGTCTGGCTTTTTCGGTTCGGTAGCCTGTAGGGTTCAGCAACATATTCTCGGGCTTGAGTTTGGTCAATGGTTCAACAGAACGCTGCTCTAAGTTTTGAGCAGCTAACCATGACTTAAGGGCTAGCCTCTAGCTTTTACCTCTGTCAGAGGATGGAGGTTTTCCCCAGTTGTTCCCGTTTACAATCTGAAACTCGCAGCATAAATCAATCCCTTTTGTCCAGAAGCCCCCCGACCAGGGATTGCAGTCGTAAAGAGCCATCTTGGACAAAGCGTATGACCACTATTGATCAGATTTACCAGTTTTTCCAGAGTCCTCCACCTGCTTACTTAAATAAGGAGCTAGCGGTCTGTTACGTGCTAGCAATTTTGCAAGAGCATGATTCCTATGGCACAGAGCTGATCCAATTGCTCGAGTCAGAGTATCCAAACTATCGGCTGTCAGATACGGTTCTTTACAGCGCACTCAAGTTTTTGGAAGATACGTCTGCTATCACAGGCTATTGGAAAAAGGTTGAAGGGCGTGGCAGGCCTCGGCGAATGTACCAAATCACACCAGAGTGGCAGCAGAAATCGCGTGATTTGGCTCATCTATGGTCTGAATATGCCAACAGCAACACAAAGGAGCCCGTCGGCGCTCGATAGATAGTTCTGGGCGTGCAGAGGATTAGACTCAGCTTTGAATAGCTAGCTTTGCACTGCCTTGCATCTAACGAGTGCTTGACGCGCAACTTTGAGTGTTTCTAAACAGGCTGTGGCTGCCTGGCTAGTTAGGACGTTCTGTCAGGATTATAGTTACCGTTGAAGGTTAGATAGAACCTAGGTTGCGTTCTGACTTCCGATCTTTCTGCCGTGGTAACTACCTATCGCATACATGTGTGTTGCACACAAACTAAGTGATACAAGCTGAGTGCATCCTAGTTTTGCAAGTCGGCTAACCCTGTGGAAGAAGCACGGCTCTCCATCCCCTAGCCTCTCGTCTTCCTTTCGGGAAACGAGAGGCTAATTCAAAGTATTTCCTGTTCTAGAAGAGAGTTTTGGGAAAAAGCTACAAAAACAGAATGTAGCCAAGAGGCTTACTGTTTCAGCTACACCCATAATGCTGACTTACTCAGCGTTATGGATGTGGGGAAAATCCAATCCTTTGGCATTCCATTCAAATTGCGAGCACAACGTCCAAGCAACGGGATACCCCACGACGTGAGGTATCCCGTTGCTTTTTTGGCCCGAACTTGGACGAACTAGGGGTTGGAGGGGTTGAGGTGCCGATTGTGGGGTCTACTATTGGAGTATCGACTCGACGCGCTCTTTGCCGAGGTTTGCGATAAACCTGTTGCAGAATATGGGCAGTCGCTCTAGAGCAGTTCAGCCGAGGCGTTGTAGTACGTCAAGTATATTGATCTGGCGGCAGCTCAGCAGCTTCCTAAAACCGTGCCGCTCGCGATGCGGGTCACGCGGTTTTGTGTTGTCAATGCTCGCAGCGTAGAGCGAAACAACGCTATCGAACTTATGCTTGACCTGATTAAATTAGTGCGTGCTGTATGTGGATTTGCTCTGCAAATGATTCACCATGCGTTCTTATGGTCGCTCTATTACTGGTGATATCACCCCTGATATTGGGTTAGGCGATCGCCGTTAAACCCGCAAAATAATCTTGCAGTTGTTGCTGATGATCATGTGACAGCGTATCTAGTGGAATTGCGCCAGGATCAAACGCCTGCACGTCTAGCACTTCTAGCGTGTCATGTATCTGGAAGTTGCCTGATACATGGGCTTCTACGGCTACACAAATTGAATGAAAGCGCGGGTCGCGATCAGGAGATGAGTAGATTCCGACTAGGCGACCGACCTGCTTCACCACTAGGCCAGTCTCTTCTTCTAGCTCACGCTGCACCGAAGTTGAAATATTTTCTCCCCAGTTAACAATGCCACCGGGCAAACTCCATAACCCGTTATCGCGTCGCCGAATTAGCACAATGGTGCCATCGGGCATCACTGGAATGACGCTAGTGCCGGTGATGGGATGCCGAAAAATGATTCCCATCGCTGAGTGTAAATATCGCCAGAGTTGACGCATGGCTATCCTTTCAGAGCCTCTAGATCTGCCAATACCTGGGCTGCATGGTTATCGGGCTTCACTTTGGGGTATATCTTAGCGATCTTGCCAGTGGGGTCAATAATGAAGGTTTTGCGGCTAATGCCCATGTATTCCTTGCCCATGAACTTTTTAAGCCCATAGCTGTCATAGGTTGTTGCCATTTCCCCCTCTGCATCCGTCAATAGCGGGAAAGGCAGATTGAACTTAGTGGAAAACTTCGTATGAGATTTCGCATCGTCAGTGCTGACACCTAACACCGCAACCTCAGCGCTATCGAAGTCGCTATACGCATCGCGAAAGCTGCAGGCTTCTTTCGTACAACCGGGAGTATTATCACGGGGGTAAAAGTACAACACGACCCATTTTCCCTGTAAATCTGACAGACTAATGGAATTGCCATCTCCATCAGGCAAGGTGAAATCGGGGGCTACATCGCCGGGATTGAGTACCATTATTAGTTCTAGGCGTGATATCAGCAACCGTCTTGATTGTAAGCTGATCGACGGTACCCTCATCAACCTGGTGTATGCCAGTTCACCCTCATCACCCTTCGAGAGTGGTATTCAATGTCAGTTCGGGTTCAGGGGGTTTGAGCGTATCCCGAACTTAGATCATTCAGGTCATGATGGTGTGGAGGAAGGGCTGCGCTTTTGCGCTACACCATCATGACTGACCTATTCTAGATTGCCCACACTGCTTATGGCGGCACTTGCACCGACGTTCCAGCGATCGCCTGATTTTGCACCAGCCCTGAGAATTGTGGGGCTATTTCAAAAGCCAATTCGTGGAGCCTGGGTTGAACCCGTGCCACAGCTGCGGCTTCGACGGGGCTGGGGAATTGAGGGGGACTCTCAGGCGATGATTGGCAGTCCCCGGCAGGTGTTGTTTGCGAGTTTGCCTGCACTGACCGAATTTGGCTTGGCTCCGGGTGCGGTGCAAGAGAACCTGCTGCTCAGCGACTGGGTAGAGACGCTGCCGTCGGGCGCAGTGGTGCAATTAGGAGCGCAGGCGCAGGTGCGGCTGACGTTTTTGTGTGAGCCTTGCGCCAGTCTAGAGCGGCTGAAGCCGGGTCTGTCGCGCCAGATTCATGGCAAGCGGGGGATGTTGGGCATGGTGGTGCGGGATGGGGTGGTGTGCCCCGGTGATGAGGTGCGGATGCTGCCGTTGTGCTTACCGGCGCTGTCAGATAAACCGAGCGATCGCCTCAATGAGTTTGTGGCTCGCATTCCCCTCGGGCGCATAGTGCGCACTCGAGACTTGCTGTTGGCGCTAGGGCTCACGCCCAGCTATGCCCGCGCTATCCCTGCCCTGCTGAAAAAATCGCCCCACCTGCCCGTGCACCGCATTGTGGCAGCAGATGGGGATCTATTGTCACGCCACACCCCCAACCAAGAGGCTCTGTTAGCTGCGGAGGGCGTTGCAGTCGCTGCAGGTCGAGTTGAGCCAGCTTTTTCCTGGAACCCAATGGAGTTTCACGATTTAGGCCCAGACGGGGTTGAGTCTGGCTAGTCTAATGACACCGCGAGCAGCACGGTTTAGGCATTTGCCGAACTGATGCAGGAACATGCCTTTGAGCCCAGAAGCCGTATTAGTTAAACATTGTGCTTGCTATTAGAGCTTAACGTTGCGCTGTCTAGAGTTGGGCCGATTGGAGTTGCGCTGATCAGAGCTGCACGATAAAGGTTTTTCCCAAGACATTGACGCGATCGCCCTCCACAAGTTTGCGCCCTCGTCGTGTGTCGACCTCACCGTTGACCATGACCTCCCCCGCCTGAATCAGCAGCTTGGCTTCACCTCCTGTTTGAGCCACATTGGCCCATTTAAGAAACTGATCAAGCTTGATGCTGGCGTCGGTTGGCATGGTTGGTAGGAGAGGGGTTTAGTCGTGATGGGGATTGAATTCTTCGGAAGGGGCTGGGGGGCCATAATAAGCCGCAGCAGGCTCGCCGGGGTCGCTTGGTGTATTGGAGCGATCGCCCGAGCGAGGCATAAAGCGATCGCCCAGTTGCTTAATGATGATATATAGCACTGGCACCACAAACAAACTCAGCAGCGTGGCGATAAAATACCCCCCCACCAACGCTGTGCCCAAGGAACGGCGACTCGCCCCCCCAGCACCAGAGGCGATCGCCAGCGGAAAGAAGCCTACCAAGCTCGAAATTCCCGTCATTAAAATGGGCCGCAACCGCTCTTGAGCCGCTTCTACTGCCGCCTTTACAATGCCCAGCCCTTCTTGCCGCAGCTGGTTGGCATATTCCACAATGAGGATTGCGTTTTTGCTCGCTAGGCCAATCAGCATCACGAGACCGATCTGCACATACACATCATTGGGATAGCCGCGAATAAAGGCTGCGCCCAACGCTCCCAGAATTGCCAGCGGCACCGTTAGCAGAATAATCGTGGGATCTAAGTAGCTCTCATACTGCGCTGCAAGCACCAGAAATACCATAATCACCCCAAAGCCAAAGAACAGCGCTGCCTGTCCCCCAGACTCTACTTCCTCCAAGGCTGTGCCCGTCCACTCATAGCCAATGGTGCGTGGCATCACTTGCGTGACGAGTTGCTCCATGGCTCGAATCGCTTGGCCCGAGCTGCTGCCCGGTGCAGCATTCCCCTGCACCGCAATTGAGCGAAACAGATTGTAGTGACTGATGGTTTGGGCACTGGTGGTCGGCGTGAGCGTCACCAAATTGCCCAAGGGCACCATTTCGTCCCGCTGCGATCGCACATAGAGCTGGTTCACATCCTCTGGCTGCGCGCGAAACTCTTGATCCGCCTGCACATAAACCCGATAGGTTCGCTGGTCTAAGTTGAAATCGTTCACATATTCTGAGCCCAGAAAACCCTGCATCGTGGTGAACACATCGCGCAGATCCACATCTAAGGACTTGGCGCGATCGCGGTTCACTTCTACCAGCAGCTGGGGCGTGTTGGCCGTAAAGGTAGAAAACACTGCCTGCAGGTCAGGATGCTGGTTTGCAGCCCCGAGCAGCTGATACATATAGCCCACAAATTCTGGCAACGGCAGGTTGCCTCGCTGATCTTGAAGCTGCAGTTCAAACCCGCCAAAGGTGCCCAAACCCTGAATTGCAGGAGGGTTTAACGAGAAAATGCGGGCAGTGGTAATGCCGAAGAACTTGCCCTGCACCCGACCGAGTATCCCCTCCACCGTTTGGTCTGCACCGCGACGCTCTTCCCAGGGTTTTAGCAGGGTAAACATAATGCCTTGATTAGGGGCAATTCCGGCAAAGCTAAAGCCCGTAACCGCAAAGTTTGACAGCACTTCCGGCTCTTGCATCACCAATTCTGAGGCCTGATCCAGAATGTTCTTCGTATAGTTGAGCGATACCCCCTCTGGGGCCTGCACTAGGGTAATGAAGTAGCCCTGATCTTCATCTGGCAAAAAGGAGGTCGGCACAGCGCGATAAACAAACCCGGTAATCACCAGCGCCGCGACAAACCCCGCCAGGACAAAGTACTTAATCTGCAGCAGCAGATCGAGGGCACTTTGATAGCGCTGCCGCACCCCATCCAGAAAGCGGTTAAACCGATCGAAAATGCGCCCCAACCAGTTGGGCTGCTGGGTGTGGCGGCGCAGCAGTAGGGCCGCCATCGCAGGCGAAAAGGTGAGCGCGTTGAACGTAGACACCACAATAGAAAATGCAATAGTCAGCGCAAACTGCTGATAGATGGCCCCCGTAGTGCCCGGAAACAGCGCGACGGGGATGAATACTGCCATGAGCACCAACGAGGTCGCCACGACCGCTCCTGACAAATCCTCCATCGCTTCGATTGCGGCGCGATAGGGGGTCATTCCCTTTTCGACATTGGCGGCGATCGCCTCAACCACCACAATGGCGTCGTCGACCACAACCCCGGTTGCCAAGGTCAATCCAAACAGGGTCAGCGTGTTAATGGAAAAGCCAAAGATGGTGGTGAAGATAAACACGCCCACCAGCGAGATTGGAATCGCCAGCGCGGGCACCAGCGTAGCGCGCCAGTCTTGCAGAAAGATAAACAGCACGAACACCACCAGCAAAATGGCGGTAATCAGGGTAACGATCACGTCTTGGAGCGATCGCGCCACAAAGGTGGTCGAGTCAAACGCCACCGCATAGTCCAAACCGGGTGGAAACGACTGCTTCAGCTCTTCTAGGGCATCGCGTACGGCCTGCGCTGTTTCAATGGCGTTGGTGCCGGCCCGCTGAGTGATGCCAATTCCCGTGGCCTCTCGCCCGTTATAGGTGAGGAAGGAGCCGTAGTTCTCAGCGCCCAGCTCTACCCGCCCCACATCACGCAGGCGCACCAGCGAGCCATCCTCAGCGTTAGCTACAATCAAATTTTCAAATTCGGTGGCGTTTGCGAGCCGGCTTTCGGCCCGCAGGTTGAGCTGATACTCTTGGTCGGGGTCAGATGGTTGGGCCCCCAATTGCCCCGCCCCCACCTGAATATTTTGCTCCCGAATGGCCGTGGAAACGTCTTGAATGGTTAGCCCTCGACTGGCCAGCCGATTGGGGTCAAGCCAGATGCGCATGGCATATTTGCGCTCGCCAAAAATTTGCAGCGACCCCACTCCCCGAATTCGCCGCATAGAGTCGGCAATAAACTGGTCGATGTAGTTGCTCATGAAGGTGGCGTCATATTCGCTGTTCTCAGAGAACACGGCGATCGCCATCAAAAAGTTGCTCGACTGCTGTGATACGGTCACGCCGGTTTGCGTCACCAGCTCCGGCAGTCGCGGCTCTACCCGCGAGACAAGGCTTTGCACATTCACCGTGGCCAAGTCGGGATCTTCCGTAGGTTCAAACGTCACCGTTACCTGGCTGGTGCCGTCGCTGCCGCTGGTCGAGCTGATGTAGCGCATCCCCTGAACGCCGTTAATCTCCTGCTCAATCAGGTTCGTCACGGCGGCTTCCACGGTTTCGGCATCGGCCCCTGGGTAGTTGGCCGTCACCACCACCTGAGTTGGGCTGATGTCAGGGAATTGCGCCACTGGCAGGCTGGGAGCGGCGATCGCCCCCAGAAACACAATGATGATGGAGCACACCGTCGTCAGAACCGGACGCTGAATAAAATACTTGGCGAACATGGCTGAAAGGGTGAAACGATAGGGCGAAGACGGTCATTCACGCTGGCTTTCAAAGTCACCAATGGCTAAAACCCATGGTTGACTCAGCCTAAACCACTATTGCTGACTCACAGGCTGCTCCGTCAAAATGGGAGCCCCATCCTGCAAATTCAAAATGCCAGAGACAACAACTTGTTCCCCAGGCTCTAGCCCAGACACCACCTGATAGTCGTTGCCTTGCAACGCTCCGAGCGTTACAGGGCGCTGCCGTGCGATCTGCATGGGTTGCCCATCAGGGCCAGGTTCTTCTCCTGTTTCGGCAACATACACGAATGGCTGACCCGCAATGCGCGTCACGGCGACCGAGGGCACCAACACGCCTGGCTCAGTGCTCCAGATCAAGCGAGTTCGCACAAATTGCCCATCTCGCAGGCTGCCATTATTGGCAAACGCAATCTTCGCTAGCACCGACTGGTTGCCCTGGTTCACATCGGGCGAAATAAAGCTAATTTGCCCTCGCACGGCGGCTTCTCCTGCCGCATTTAGCAGCTCAACGGGAAGCCCCACCCGCAGGTCAAGAGCGCGCTCAATCGGCACAGAAATGTTGAGTTCTAGAATGTCGTTTTGAACGATGCTGGCCAGCGTGTCGGTGGCGCTGACCACGTCGCCTAGATTTACCGGAAGAGAGCCCACCACTCCTGTAATGGGCGACACAATCCGCTGATCTTGCACATCTTCAGTGGCGACGGCTTGGTCAGCCCGCGATCGCTCAAACCGTGATCGCGCTTCTGCCAAAGACGCCTCGGCTACGCCTATTTCTTCGATGGCTGCCTGCAAGGTTGATTGAGCGGTGCTGCGACTGTTGGCAGCCCGGTCGAGATCTTGCTGCGCTAGCGCACCTTCCGTAACCAGCGCTTCAGTCCGGCGGAATTCGGTTTCCTGCAATCGCACATCAGATTCCGCTCGCTCGCGTTGAGCCACCGCCGCCCGCAATCGGGCCGTCGCGGTATTAACCGACGCCTGAGCCTCTTCTACATCGGCGATCGCCCCAGTCAACCCGGCTTGGCTGCGATCGGCGCGTAGTTGTGCGATGGGTGTTCCGGCCTGGACTGGGTCGCCTTCGGCCACAAACACCTGCACGACTCGGCCACTGATCTCGGGCCGCAGCGACACTTTTTCTTGAGCTTCTAGCGCGCCTACAAATTCTGATGACGCTTGCACGGTGCCCGACTCTAGCTGCTGCAGCTCCACCGGAAAGCCCGGTGGGCCACCCATCATGCCATCGGGTGGCCCACCGCTGCACGCGCCAACCAGCAGCGCCGTTGCCAGCGCCGTCCCCACAAATTGCCCTGAACGACCGACGGTAACCCTTTTCATCGAGGCCTTACAAGAAAACAACAGAACAGACTCAATTCATCGCCATGCTCTAGAACTAACGCACCCCAGGCATCGCGTAACGGTTTGCGTAACGATTATGGAACAGGCTCAACATCTATGGTTGATACGGATGAGATGGATATAAGAACTAGCCCTAATAACCTAAGATCTAGCACCAAAATCATTCAAAGACTTTTTACAGATGGATGAGAGATAGACTCCCTATAGATGAAAGATGGCTGTGGGCATGTAGGGCGATCGCCCAAACCCAACCTAACCAAACGCTTGTTAGACAGCAGATTGAATGCAAGTGCTCGATCCAGTTCTGCAATGCAGACTAGAACGATGGAACGCACTATGAATAAATCATGAATAAAACAGAGAGCGGTAGTCTAAACTACCGAAACGAAGTTTGATCGCCCTACATGTAACGCTCTAGAATTTAAGCAGAGAAAATAGGCGAGTAATATCAACTGACGAACTTGATCAACGTGATGCACAAGCCTCATACAAAGCACGATAGATGGCCCGCATGAAGCTCTCTAAACGCAGCTTTAATAATTAAAACCAGACAAACCGACGTTTAACCCTCTTTAAACGCTATAGGCACTCACAGCACACACACTGAATTTCATGTCTGGAATACAACAGGGCTGAAATATTGCACACTGCACAATGGATAGGACTCCAAGCAAACCGCAGAGAGCTTGTTCGCCTCTCATCAGCAGGGCGATAAAACGGATTGAATGCAGTGATAGTACAAAGATTGCAAACAATTCACATCACCCGATTGGACGAATAACCTGAGCATGAGGTTGCGTGCACGGAGCGGCAGCTTGGAGCAGCAGTATGCACTAGACACATGCTTAACGCAGACTACACCCACATTCAAGCATTCTAATAGGGCACGACTCGACCTGAATATCCGCCACGGAATCGGTGGCCAACGCAGCATGAATTTCATTCATGGGCATGATTGATAGCGTGTTTTGATTGTCTGATTGAGTATTTCTACACTCAAGGTGTCCACTTGAGAGAAGAGTACCGACATGCTTTGGTTTTCATCTCGATTAACGGATCGGATCGAGGAACTGGCAGCGGCATCGTTCACAATGCGGTTCTTGCGGAATTTTTGGCAATTTAGCCAATGCTATGGCACCTACCAATCGCTGCCCCCATCTAAACGACGCGCCTGGGTGCAGAGATATGAACGCGATCGGAGTGATCATAAGCCGTGTTTGTAGGGCGATCGCCCTCCAGCATAAAGCGCCACTACAGCCATATGACGCGACTTCGAGATCTCGCAACATGCTGCAATGGCGCTTATGAATGAGCTGCTAGAGGATGCTAACAGGCCATAAATTATCAGATTGACAAAGAACTTACAGAGAATTGGCAACAAACAGATTTGATAGAGCTAACGTTTGCCAAGTCATGGATAAACCCCGTTGGCAGAACAGAGAACTCTCTTAATTGCGAACGGATTCTGTCGCAGATTCTGTAGTCAGCATTTGCTCATAGGTTAACATCTGACCAGAGGTCAGGCGCTGCCAGTAGTCTTTCAAGTCGGCGGCCACCTCGTTAGAGAGGAGGTAGCATCCGAGCAAGTTGGGAAAGGCCATCCCCAGCAGCAGTAAATCACTAAAGTCGATAATCAGCGGCAAACTGGCTAGAGTGCCTAAAAACGTGCAGGCCACGTAAATTATCTTAAACAGGAGGGTGCTGCGCTCACCAAACAGATATGCCCACGCCTGGATGCCATAGTAGCTCCAAGAAATGATGGTGGAAAACGCAAATAGGCATACGGCAATGCTCAACACGACAGGAAACCAGCCGATGACGCTTTCAAAGGCGCTGGCCGTCATTTGCACGCCGCTGAGGTCAGGGTTTTGATAGGCCCCAGTTAACACAATGGCGATCGCCGTCATATTGCAAATGACGATCGTGTCAATGAATGGCTCCAGCAAGGCCACAATGCCTTCACGGATGGGCTCATCGGTGCGTGCGGCTGAGTGGGCGATCGCCGCCGACCCAACCCCTGCCTCATTAGAGAACGAGCTGCGGCGAATCCCTTGCACCATAACGCCAACGATTCCGCCGCCGACTGCAGTAGGCGAGAACGCCTCGCTGATAATCGTCCCAATGGCCGCCGGAACCTGTCCCGCATTCACCACCAGCACAAACAGGCAGGCCAGCACATAAATCAACGCCATGGCTGGCACTAGCTTTTCAGCCACGGCGCCAATGCGTCGGATGCCACCAATAATCACAAATGCCGACAACGCCGCCAAAATTAAACCAAATAGCCAAGCCGGAAAGCCCGGAACAATTCCAGAAATTGCCGCATACGCTTGATTGGATTGAAACATGTTGGCGCCCCCGAGGCTGCCGCCGAGGCAGAGAATGCAGAACAGCACAGCCAGTCCCTGCCCCAGCGGACGCTTCCCCTGCTGACTCAGCCCTCCCGTGAGGTAATACATCGGGCCACCCAATACGGTGCCATCTTCCATCACACGACGATACTTGACCCCCAGCGTGCATTCCACAAACTTGCTCACCATGCCGCAGAAGCCTGCCATCGTCAGCCAGAACATCGCACCAGGGCCACCCAGCTGAATCGCGACCGCTACCCCAGCGATATTTCCCAGACCCACCGTGCCAGATACTGCCGTCGCTAGGGCCTGAAAGTGCGACACCTCGCCTTCATCGTGAGGGTTATCGTAGCGGCCCCGCACCACGTCGATGGCGTGTTTGAAGGCGCGCAGGTTGATAAACTCCATGCGAATGGTGAAAAAGATCGCAGCCACAAACAGCCACAGCACAATAAACGGAAACCCGTTCTCACCGCCAATGTTAAAGAATAGGATCGTCGCTAGCAGATCCACGATGGGCGATATCAAAGAATCCACAAAGCCAATAGACGCCTCTTCATCTTGAGCCAAGGCCGGAGGAACGGCGATCGCCCCCAGTATCAATAAAGTGATCGCCAGCGTACCCAGGGATTGCAGCCGTTTAGGTGGTGCAGCCTTCAACCCAGAAGAGTCTGGAGGCGAGAGATGGTGGTGCATAGTAGATTGCTTCATAAATGCTGAGTGAATGGTTCTATGATTTGGGCATAATTACTTCGCCGGAGATTAAGTTGGCATTGCTCAATCCTGACCTGCATTTGAGTCCGAATGCCGCTATCAGCACCTGCACTCAAATTCATATCGTTCATCAGCAATCCTGTAATGCTTGAAGCGCTTCCTGCGCTTCAACACCTCAGCGTGGCGCAAAGACCTGATTCTACACGTGAGACAACCCAAAGCATTAGTCAGCGCTACTTTAAGGGATGCACAACCTATTAAAAATAAGACTTGAAGCTTTACTGAACGGTACGCAACACGCGCAGTTCACTCAAGCTTAAGCCTGTTCGCCTAGGTTCTTAGCATCACATCAACTCAAGCGATAAAGGCGATGAAATCAACGTCTCTGAATCAATTCAGAGAGGCCGATACTAGCGGACAGCGCAGTGGGTAAACCCCACGCAGAACTGTCCGACCTCTTCTTCAGGAAGCTGCATAGAGTGCATCAGGCTTGTCAGTAATTGTCCCTATTGAATCAGGTCTCCTCACCCCATTTTGTTAATTGAGACACTACGGCTGGGCGATCGCACCGTCTAGCGGCAACTCCTCTCACTTCAGCCGTCTTGTATTTTGTAAACACGGCAATCTTTACAATCCCAGCAGCAAATGCCCTATGGGATAGAGGGCAGCGAATGCCCTATGGGATAGAGGTTCAACACGAGCGTCATGCAGGCAGACCCAGAGTTGCAGCCCCCTGTCAGCGGCAAAACTACGCATCTTTGAACCAATCTTTGCAGAATTTCCCCTGAGATTCACTGTGGCTTCACAGCTTACGAGTAGAGACGCTGTTAACTTCTTAGTAACTTCCAAAAGAAAAACAGATCGCTTGATTGACGCTCGAAAACTCTAAACCGACGAGGGAGGCAACTGCATGAAGGCCGTGATTCTTGCTGGAGGATTGGGAACGCGCTTAAGCGAAGAAACGAGCATCAAGCCTAAACCCATGGTCGAAATTGGGGGGCAGCCGATTCTATGGCACATCATGAAGACCTACTCGGCCCATGGCATCAATGACTTCGTCATCTGCTGCGGTTATAAGGGATACGTCATTAAAGAGTATTTTGCCAATTACTTCCTGCGCATGTCCAACGTCACGTTCGATATGCGCTTTAACCAAATGAACGTCCATTCTGGTGGCGCAGAACCTTGGCGCGTCACTCTTGTAGACACGGGTGAGAATACCCTCACAGGCGGTCGCCTAAAGCGCGTTCGCGAACATGTTGGCAATGAAACCTTCTGCTTTACCTACGGGGATGGCGTCAGCAACGTCAATATCACCGAACTGGTTGAATTCCACAAGGCTCAGGGCACCCAGGCCACGCTCACAGCCGTGCAGCCTCCCGGACGATTTGGTGCCATCTTGCTAGAAGAGGGGCAAAATCAAATTACGAGTTTTCAGGAAAAGCCTGAAGGAGACGGAGCTTGGATTAACGGCGGCTACTTTGTGCTAGAACCCGGTGTGATTGACTACATCGAAGACGACACAACGACCTGGGAGCAAGAGCCCTTGCAAAAGCTGGCGCATTTAGAGCAGCTCTCTGCCTATAAGCACAGCGGCTTTTGGCAGCCCATGGATACGCTGCGCGACAAAAACACCTTAGAAAAGCTGTGGAAGTCGGGCACTGCGCCTTGGAAGGTTTGGTAGGGTTTGGCACAGGCTGAATCGAGAGCCTGCTACAGATGCCATGCATGCCATTGAGTCGGGTAGACCTGTGCGGGGGGGTGCCCGACTCCCCTTGCTGTGCAATTTTCTGAGCTACACCGATGGGGGCACGCTATGACGTCTGGAGTCACGCTCTCGCAGCCTGTTTCAAGACCTACTCCAATTCCTCACACATCTCCTCAATATTTCAGGCTATTTATTGCAGACTCGTTATACCGAACCGTCATGCTATTCACCGAAACCAAGCTGAAGGGCGCGTTTATCGTTGATGTAGAGGTGAAAGCCGACCATCGCGGTGGCTTTGCCCGAGCATTTTGCGCCAATGAATTTGAAACGCATGGGCTAAAACCGCTGGTGGCCCAATGCAATTTATCGTTTAACCACAAAGCGGGCACCTTAAGGGGCATGCACTATCAGGTGCCGCCTGCATCTGAGACTAAGTTTATTCGCTGCATTAAGGGTGCAATCTACGACGTGATTGTAGATATGCGCCCTAACTCACCGACTTATTTGCAGCATGTAACGGTAGAGCTCTCGGCTGAGAACCGGCGATCGCTCTACATCCCCGAACTGTTTGCTCATGGCTATCAAGCTTTGACGGATGGCGCAGAGGTGATTTATCAGGTGGGGGAATTTTACACGCCTGGCTGTGAGCGGGGCTTCCGCTATGATGACCCAGCGTTTGGCATTGAGTGGGCCTTGCCCGTGACCGAGATTTCTGACAAAGACCAGGCTTGGGCCCCGTTTGAACTAACCGTAGGAGTATAGCGATGTTAATTGTAGATACTGCATTGCAGGCGCGTGCCGAGGCGGGCAATCCCGTGCGATTTGGCATGTTTGGGGCCGGGTTTATGGGCAAGGGGTTGGCAAACCAGGTCGTGAACTACATGCCAGGGATGCGCCTAGTGGCCATCTGCAACCGCACCCTCGAAGCCGCGATTGAAACCTATACCGTCTGTGGCGTGTCGCGGGATGACATTGTGACCGTGGCTTCGGTAGGGGAATTGGAAGATGCGATCGCCCAGAACAAGTATGCCGTGACGGCTGACCCCTTAGTGCTGTGCCAGAGCGAGAGCATTGAAGCGCTCGTAGAAGCCACTGGGCATGTAGAATACGGCGCAAAAGTCACCCTGATGGCTATTGAGAATAAGAAGCACATCGTGCTGATGAACGCCGAACTCGACGGCACGGTTGGCCCCATCCTCAAAGAATATGCGGATCGCGCTGGCGTTATCATTACCGGCTGCGATGGCGACCAGCCTGGAGTAGAAATCAACCTTTATCGCTTTGTCAAGAGCATTGGGCTGAAGCCGCTGCTCTGTGGCAATATTAAGGGCTTGCAAGATCGCTACCGCAACCCCACCACCCAAGCCAGCTTTGCCAAGCAGTGGGGGCAAACGCCTCATATGGTGACTAGCTTTGCCGATGGCACCAAAATTTCGTTTGAGCAGGCGATTGTGGCCAACGCCACTGGGATGAAGGTAGCTCAGCGCGGCATGATTGGGCTGGAATATCGCGGTCATGTGGACGACATGGTGGGCATGTATGACATTGACCAGATGCGATCGCTCGGCGGCATTGTGGAATACGTCGTCGGGGGGCAGCCCAGCCCTGGCGTCTACGTATTTGCTGAGGCCCAAGACGACCTGCAAAAGCACTATCTCAAGTACGGCAAACTAGGCGACGGCCCTATTTACAGCTTCTACGTCCCCTATCACCTCACTATTTATGAAGTGCCTCTCTCCGTTGCGCGGGCGGTGCTGTTCAACGACGTCGTGATTGCGCCCCTCGGAGCCCCCGTAGTGGATGTGGCGACCACTGCAAAAATTGACCTGAAGGCCGGTGAAACCCTCGACGGTTTGGGCTGGTACATGACCTACGGCCAGTGCGAAAACTACGACACGGTGCGCACCGAGAACCTGTTGCCCATGGGATTGGCCGAAGGCTGTCGCTTAAAGCGCGATGTGCCCAAAGACCAAGTGCTCACCTATGACGATGTTGAGCTCCCCACTGATACCCTCTCCCACAAGCTGCGGGCCGAGCAAGATGCCCGCTTCCCAGTGCGGATGCCGGTCGGCGTGTAGTGACGTAACTCTCTAGAAAGGCGCTCACTGAGCGCCTTTCTAGAAGCGACCCAGATTTTCCACGACCAGATTTTCCACGATTGGTATTCCCCGAACTCTAGCCAAATCAAAAACCCATTATGAAAACAGCGCAAGACGTCATTGAAGCAGATTTGCAATATATCTGCGGCAACCTCAAATCCGAATTTAGCCAAATGGCAGGCAAAAACCTGCTGATTGTGGGCGGAGCCGGATTTTTAGGGTACTACCTGGTTCAGGCAGTGCTGTATTGGAACAAAACCGCTGGGACTCAGCCCATCCACCTGACCGTCTACGACAACTACATCCGGGGCGTGCCCGAGTGGTTGACCGACCTCAAGAGCGACCCCAATTTGGTGCTGCAAAGGCATGACATTACCCATCCCCTGCCTGAGGATATTGCAGACTTTCAGTACATTATCCATGCGGCGTCTATCGCCTCGCCCATCTTCTACCGCAAGTACCCCATCGAGACGATGGATGCGAATGTGAACGGGCTGCGATCGCTCCTAGAGTATTGCAAACAGCAGAAAGACGCAGGCAAGCCCGTCGAAGGCTTTCTGTTCTACTCCACCAGCGAAATCTACGGCGACCCCACGCCTGAGAGCATTCCCACCCCCGAGACCTATCGTGGTAACGTCTCCTGCACAGGCCCCCGAGCTTGCTACGACGAGTCGAAGCGCTATGGCGAAACCCTCTGCGTTAACTTTGCTGAGCAGTATGAGCTGCCCATTAAAATTGCGCGGCCCTTCAACAACTTTGGCCCAGGGCTAAAGATCACCGATCGCCGCGTG
The DNA here is from genome assembly GCA_019359435.1 of Kaiparowitsia implicata GSE-PSE-MK54-09C. Classification (GTDB taxonomy): domain Bacteria; phylum Cyanobacteriota; class Cyanobacteriia; order Elainellales; family Elainellaceae; genus Kaiparowitsia; species Kaiparowitsia implicata. The sequence continues at coordinate 2,045 of JAHHHI010000087.1, read as the reverse complement.
CTGCCCGACTTTGCTCGGGATGTGCTTGCTGGGCGCGACATTGTCATGCTGTCCGATGGCTCACCCACCCGAACCTTTTGCTACATCGCCGATGCCATCGTGGGTTACTACAAGATTCTTGTGGTGGGTCATCGGGGCGAAGCCTACAACATCGGCATCGAAACTCCCGAGATTTCCATGGCAACGCTGGCCGAAAAGGTGGTGGAGCTGTCTAAAGAACTGTTTGACTACCAGGGCAGAGTGGTGCGTCAGCAAAGTGACGACAAAGCCTACTTGGTGGATAACCCTAACCGCCGCTGCCCCATCATCACCAAAGCCCGCAATGACTTGGGCTACGACCCCTGCATTTCGGTAGACGAAGGGCTGCGACGCACCATGATTTGGTACCAAGGCAATCAAGTAGCGGAGGATGCATAGATGAGAGTTTCGGTTGTTGGAACAGGGTATGTGGGTCTGGTGTCTGGCGTGTGCTTGGCCGCAAAAGGGCACCAAGTCACCTGTGTAGATGTAGACCAGACGAAGGTCGACAAGATCAATAAGGGCATTCCTCCCATTTATGAAGCGGGGCTGGAGGAACTGCTGCAACAGCACATCGGCACCAATATCACCGCCACCACTGACCTGCGCAAAGCGGTGATGAATTCTGAGCTGTCGCTGATTGCAGTAGGCACCCCCTTTGACGGTCAAGAGATTGATCTGAAATACATCAAGCTCGTCTCTGAGCAAATCGGCACGGTGCTGAAGGATAAGGACAGCTACCACGTTGTGATTGTGAAAAGTACGGTAGTGCCTGGAACCACCGATGGCGTCGTATTGCCGATTCTGAAGCAGGCATCGGGTAAAACGGCAGGCGCAGATTTTGGTGTGGGCATGAACCCTGAGTTCTTGAAGGAAGGAGAAGCGATTCCCGACTTTATGTATCCCGATCGCATTGTGCTGGGCGGCATCGACGATCGCAGCATCGACACCTTGGGCGAACTTTATGCCATGTTTGAAGGGGTAGATAAAATCCGCACCAATACCAAAACGGCGGAGATGATCAAATACACCGCCAACTCGCTTTTGGCAACGCTGATCTCCTTCTCAAACGAAATCGGCAACCTGTGTGCCACCGTAGGCGTGGATGTCGTGGAAGCGATGCATGGTGTTCATATGGATAAGCGGTTTACGCCGATTCTGGAAACTGGCGATCGCATCATTCCCTCCTTCACCACCTATCTAGCGGCGGGCTGCGGGTTTGGCGGTAGCTGCTTCCCTAAGGATGTGAAGGCACTGATTGCCTATGGCAACCAGATGGGAAACCCAATGTCATTACTGGAGTCGGTAATTGAGGTGAATGCCCAGCAGCCCGACAAGATGATCGAGATGCTGAAGCGGCACTTTCCAACGTTGGACGGTTTGAAGGTGGCGGTCTTGGGCATGGCCTTTAAGCCCGGCACTGACGATATCCGTGAGTCTCCGGCCCTGCCGGTCACTAAGCTGCTGCTAGAAGAAAAAGCCGTCGTGACGTCCTACGACCCGATCGCGCGTCATGAGGCCGAGAAGGTCTTTGGCAACTTGGTGGATTTTCGCGATGACCTGAGCGAGGCGATCGCCCAAGCGGATGCCATTTTGATCATGACCCGCTGGCAGCAGTTCCAGGAGATTCCGGCACTGCTGCAAGGGCGCGATCCCCAGCCTCTGGTGATCGACGGTCGCCGCATGTTGGATAAAACCAGCGTTGCTAAGTATGAGGGCATTGGTCTGAAGTCCTAGCGGTGGTGCAGTGGGGCGATCGCCCCACTGCTATCACGTCCTAACAAACCCTGAGCTGGGAATAAGCTCAGACCCTTTATGTCCCGTGCGCGGTGCGCACGGGACATAAAGGGTTTTGGGGCACTGCGCGTCGTGCAGTGCCCCAAAACCCTCGTTGATGTTGATACCCCTCTTCTATCACTCTAAGCAGATGAAAAGATCAATTGTAAGTTCAACCGACGTACCAGTGGGCAGATGAACCCATTCATTTTGTGCGTCAACTGCTCACATCCAGTTTGCAATGAAGCGAT
>JAHHHI010000086.1 GCA_019359435.1 Kaiparowitsia implicata GSE-PSE-MK54-09C | reverse complement strand
CGGTGTCTCAGAAGCTTTGAAGGGAGGAGCGAGGCAATATGTTAGTGGACATCTCGCTGTCGAGCGGTGCAGGGTCGTCTCCTCTCTTTAGTTCCGTCTCCCCATAAAGTCGCTGCACCGGAACACTGCAAGTTGGTTGGTTGAGTTGCAAAGTTTGCCTGTGTCCGGTGAGCTTGGTCGTTAGCTGGCTCCGCACGCAGCAATTGCATTTGTAGATAGGGCGATTGACTATCAGTTAAGGTACGTTGATGAGGCGATCAGCAATGAGGAATAGTATAAGTGTAGTTAAAACTTTAGTGGTAAACATGGATTCAGAAATTGAAAACCAAATTCGTGAGCGTGAATCGCGACTTTATGCCGCAATGTCAGCCTCTGATGTAGCTGAATTAGATATACTCATTGCCGATGATCTACTTTTCGCTGGCCCAACTGGTGAACTGGCAACTAAAGCAATGGATTTAGACTTACACTGTACTGGCGGTACTCAGTTTCACGAGTTTGTGCCTAAAGAGCTAGAAATACGTGTTTGGAGCGAACACTTTGCTCTTGCATCGGCTCAAATCTTCTTGAGCGGCACGTATTTAGGAAATGCCTTCGCAGGTGATTACCGCTATATGAGAGTTTGGCGTAGAGGCAAAAGCGGCTGGCAAATCGTTGGTGGCAGCGTTAGCGCGATGGTTTGAAGTTCTAAACTTTCTCAATCTTGCACAGTGGGTAATGTTTGAGTCGTTGAGATCTATCAGTGGTGTTACCCAGCTAACAATTCGCTCGGAGCGGACTACTGAAAAACCTTGGTGCATTGCAAAGATTGCTGGTAGCCGCTCAAGCAAACCGTTAGCCTGCTGCGTACTGCATTGTTGCGTTAGAGAAACTATAATCCTCACCATGAATGAACACAGCGTATGGCGAATTTCCTTAGCCCATAAAATTGCTCCTGCTTTTACTACCAACCCCAAAGTGGAAGCATGTTTTGTGTTTGGTTCAGCAGTATTAGGGATTTCAGATCAGTATTCTGACCTTGAATTGGCATTTATCTGGTCACAACTGCCATCTGCTGAAGACTTACAAGCAAAAGCCCAAAGTGTTGGTGTCACAGGGTGGGAAATTGAGCCGCGTGGGGAAGCGACACAGGGTTGGTTAGAGCAGTTCTATCTATACGGTATGAAAGTCGAAGCGGAGCATTGGGCGCGAGATACAATCGATAACATAGTAATTGATGTGGTTGAGCGTTACGATGTGTCGCAAAACGGGCTTGTGTTTGAGAAGCAAGCGATCGCATTTCATCTGCAACGCGCAGTGGTTCTTCAAGGCGAAGACATCATTAAACAGTGGCAAACTCGGCTTTCTCCTTATCCTGAAGAACTTGCAATTGCAATGGTTCAAAAGCATCTGAATTTCCGCCCATTTGATGGTCAACACGTCTTGACTGATCGCCTTGAGATTCCGATGCTATACGAGAACAAGTGCACCATTGTGCGAAGGCTGCTCAACATCCTGTTCGGGCTGAACCGCATTTATCATCCCGGCTTCAAGTGGACACGCTACTGGGCTGAAGAAATGAGCATCAAACCGCCTAGTTTTTTCAATCGACTAGAGCGTGTTTTTCAAGCTGATGCTGTAAGCGGAGTTCATGATTTGCGACAACTCGTGGAGGAAACATTCGATCTTGTAGAGCAGTGCTTACCGCAAGTTGATCTCAAACAGCAGCGTGAAACGTTTAATCGGTTGAATCCGAGGTGGGAGTTGCCAGTCGACGACTAAACTTCACGCTCTCAGTAAACAGGCTAACAATCCCAATGCACCGAAACAAAGTCAAGTGATTGGTGAGTTGCAAAGGTTTCTGTGTCCGGTGATTAGGGTCGTTGGGCTGCTTGAGCTATGTTTAGAGCTGTTGAAACAAATTTATCTGGCAGATCAAGCCGAGCTATGAGGTTATGAACAAAGTAATCACAAAATGCACACTAGCGCTCAGTTAAGTCTCAAAGCTAGATTGGATATTTACAGTAGCTAAACTTACAAGTTCAAGCGATAGCAATTAGTGTTATGGAACACACCAAGACTATACGGAACCCTCAATCCTCTCGCTTGTGGTTTGTTGACAATTTGAGGGTATTTCTTATCATGCTAGTGATTGCCCATCATGCTGGGCAACCCTACGGTCCTACAGGAGGCATGTGGCTAATTTTCAATCCAGAACGGGCTGATATTCTGGGGGCGTTCTTTGCAACCAATGCAGCTTTCTTCATGGGATTGTTTTTTCTGATTTCTGGCTACTTTGTGCCCAGTGCATATGAGCGTAAAGGAGCGAAGGTTTTCCTAAAAGAGCGTTTCTGGCAATTGGGCATTCCAATTTTGTTTTTTGCGCTATTGGTGTTTCCCCCAATCTTTTATTTTGCTCAATCAACCGAGCTATCTTTTAGTCAATTCTTTTTTGAGGTTTATTTAGGTCAAGGTAAAATCCAGGTTGGGCATCTCTGGTTCCTTGTACATCTGGTGTTTTATGCGGTTTGCTATGTTCTATGGCGTAGAACGACGAAGCAAAAGGTAATGTTTGAGCCGGATCAGCAAAAAATGGCAGCTCCTCAGCATAGTTTAATTTTGGCATATCTAGCTGCATTAGCAATTGTGACATTTTTCATCCGGATTCAATATCCGATCGATACCTGGAAAGGGTTACTGTGGATCATTCCTACAGAAATCGCTCATCTACCTCAGTACCTGAGTCTTTTCGTGATTGGAATTATTGCTTATCACCATGACTGGTTTCGCAGGATGCCTACCCAGCGAGGATGGGTCTGGTTGGGAATTGGTTTGGCAGCAGCTTTGTTACGGTATGGTTATGCCTTGACACGAAATCAGTTGTTTGAAAATCGGCTGATTGCAGGTGGCGGTTGGGATTGGCGATCGCTCGTCTGGAGCACTTGGGAAGCTACAATCTGCGTAGGTTTGTGTGTTGGCTTGCTCGTGTTTTTCCGCGAACGAGTCAATGGACAAGGCAAATGGGGACGAATATTGTCTGCAAATGCTTACACGGTTTACCTAATTCATATTTTGGTAATTATCGCTGTCCAGTTTTTAGTTGCTCCTGTTTTGATTCCTCCTTTACTTAAGTTCTTTTTTGTAACCTTAGTTGGTATTCCGTTATGCTTCTTGATCGGTCATTATGTTCGCAAATTGCCGTTCGCTAGACTTGTGCTTTAGGGATGTACTCAGTCGCAGTCCAACACTGCGCTGAAACGGACGGAATAGAGGTTATTGGTGAGAGTTCGAGGTTTGTCTGCCGCTGTTGAGCTTTACCGTTATGTGGCTTAGGTTACGAGTGATGACGGCACTTTGGGTATTCTTTGTTGCTGTTTAAGATCGAGTAAGTTTGGCGGTAGTCCTAAAGATGTAAAGATAGGAGAGATCCAGTTCCACTAGAAGCCTGATGTCTGATTCCCAACCAACGTGCCCCGTTTGTCAGTCCAGTCATGGTGTCAAGAACGGCAAAATCCATAACGGCAAACAGAACTTTAGATGCCGTGAGTGCGGTAGACAGTTTGTGCAAGCCCCCCAGAACAAAGCCATTGACCCAGCGACCAACACTTTAATTGACAAGCTGCTGTTGGAGAAGATTCCCTTAGCTGGGATTGCCAGAGTCGCGGGGGTTTCAGAACCTTGGCTCCAACGTTACGTCAATAAAAAATATCAGAATGTGCCCCGTCAAGTGAACGTAGGGGCTAAAAAAAGGGGCGTTTAACCATCCAGTGTGATGATATGGGGTCGTTTGTGGGCAGCAAAGACAACAAGCAGTGGATTTGGCTGGCATTAGATGTCGGAACGCGAGAAATTGTCGGGGTGTATGTGGGTGATCGGAGTCGAGAGGGTGCACAAGGATTGTGGGATGCTTTGCCGGGTGTGTATCGACAGTGCGCGGTTGCTTACACCGATTTTTGGTCGGCTTACGATGAGGTCTTTCCTAGTAAGCGACATCAACGTGTGGGTAAAGACAGTGGCAAGACCAGTTATATTGAGCGATTTAACTGCACTTTGCGCCAGCGAGTCTCGCGGTTGGTGAGGAAGACGTTATCGTTCTCTAAGAAGTTGGGGAACCATATTGGAGCAATTTGGTACTTCGTTCACCACTACAATGCATCCTTACCTGTTTAGCTCTACCTAATCGACAAATGCTAAAACCTTCGCTTTGAGTTGGGCCGTACTGGTAAAACTTGAGCGGCTGAGCAACTTGCGAACCAGGATGCTGAACCAGATCTCAATGGGATTGAGCCACGAGCAATGCTTGGGGGTAACGTGAACGACCAGACGGTGGTTGGGGTCGCTCAAAACCGCCGCTCGAGTCGCCATGGACTGGAGAACGCCGGACTTCCCTTTTTGGCCTAACGCCATGGGGGTCTCCTCCAGTTCTGCGACGAGTCGCAGGAGGGATTGCGATTGGTGAGTATTGAGACAATCCATGAGACAATCCATGACGAGATGAACCTTGGGGGGCCTCTGGCAATTGAGCCAGTAAGGCTCGCAGATGGGCATCGAGTCCTGCTCGGTGCGGGTGTCTCCCACGGTGGCCTGGTTCACCTGTCCGGTGGCGACATTGAATGATGCAATTAGGGATTGGGTGCCATGGCGAATATATTCAAACTCTCGAGGGTGCAGCGCCTAGGCTTCATGGCAATGTCGGGCATCGTCCGTTCTAGGGCTTGAATCCCTGTCATCTCGTCCACACTGAATGTCAATTCGCCGTGTTCGGCGCGAGTCAGGGCTTGCTCGTAGAGGTGGCAGATGTCTTTGACTTTGTCTGAAGATTTAGGGTCGGGGGGGGAGGGAGCCAGTAGCGGCTCTGGTGCGGTTAATAGGGTGGCTGAAACACCCAGATGACGTGGTCGGGGATAGTTAGGCTCTGAGCGGTGTGAGCGGGCGCACTATCCACCTGAATCAGGTGTAAGTCATCAGGGAACTAGGCGGCAAAGCGGTGCAAAACCGCTTCAAAACATACACTGTCAAGGTGAGAGCACTCCATCAGCCATGACGTGCCACTGAGGGGCTCCACCAGACCGTACAACCAACGATACACAAACTGCCACTGCACCGTACCGGTGGGTTGTACCCCAAACCCCGTCACCTTACGATGCTGAACGGTCAACACTCGTGCCGACTCTCATCGCTGCACCAGTCGCGAATCCGACCCGCATCGCGCTGCGGTAAGGCTGGCGTGGTCAGGTGGCGCAACTGCTGTCCAAGGTTTGCTGAAAGGACTCAACCGCCCCAGGAGTTTGCTTCTCAGACACCGGACGCGGCACTTTGAGCTGGGCTTTGAGACCATAGCGTACCGTTTTATGCACCGTTTTGTACGGCACCTGTTGGTCATACACAGCGGCTAACCACTGCTGCACCTCACCATAGCTCCGAAAGCCCTCTGGCTCTTGCAACTCTCGCTCCAATGCTGCCAGCACGTCGCCGGTAATCGCCCGGGGACGTCCGCACCTAGGCGCCACCTGCACTAACGAGTCGAGGCCACTGCGACGATAGTTGCTCAGCCAACGAGATACTGTCGTGCGGTGGTATCCACTCCTCTCAGCTAATGGATCGATCCCCGCGGCCTGTCTCGTCTTCAGCCACCACAACACCTGGACTTTACTGCGCTGTGAGGCCCGCTGCTGTTGGGCTAAAACTGCTTTCAGCTCCTCAGTTGTTTCGCTGATATCGATCTTTAGGACTCCTGACATGGGGATAGACTATAGCGACTATCTCTATCTGTAGCAAATTTTTGGAGAATTCATATTAGGGGACGAAGCACGTCCCCTAGAACCCCTCCGCAAGGGGTTCTGATGTCGATGGCGTCGGATTGGACGCTGGCGAGAGGGGCTAGCCTGGAGCGGGCGGAAGCCAGGATCAAGCTCTGGAATTGAAGGGTCAGAATCGGGTGGCGGTAGTGCTTCTCGGAAAAGGCTGTGGAGGGATTGCTTACGCTGCGGCTTCTGGGCCTAACTCTTTCGCTAAGGCGCTGAGGAGCCGCTGGTTTTCTGCTTTGGTGCGAACGGCGGTGCGAAAGAAGCGATCGCCCAATTCAGGGAAACTCATGCAGTCGCGGATCAGAATGCGGTGCTGTTGCAGTAGCTGATGCTGAAGGGCAACGGTCGAGTGATCGCTCTGCACGAGTAGGTAATTTGCCGCGCCAGGCAACGGGCGCAGACCAGGGAGGTGTTGCAGCCCGCGAAAGAGAGCGGAGCGCGCATCAGGAAGCCAGCTCCACGTGCGGTGCTGAAAGTCTGTATCCTTCAGAACGGCCAGCGTTGCCGCTTCTGCGAGAGAGTTGACGCTCCAGGGGTCACGCCAGCCTTGCCAGCGGCATAGCCGATCGGGATGGGCGATCGCATAGCCGAGCCGCAGCCCCGGCAGGCCGTAAAACTTCGTGAGCGATCGCAACACCACCAAATTGGGATATTGCGCGACCCAGGGAATGAGGCTTTGCTGCTGAGACGGTGGCACAAAGTCCATAAACGCTTCATCGACGACGACGAGGGGCGATCGCCCCAAAAAGCGTCGCAGCGACTCTGCAGTAAAGAGGCACCCGGTTGGATTGTGGGGATTGTTTAATAACAGCCCTATTCCAGCCAGTTCTCGCTGTTCAGGTGGCACTAGACAGGTTTCAATCCCTAGCCCTAAGCCTCCGTCGTCCCGTCTCAACGTCCCCATCTCCAGTTCCATTCCCACCAACCTAGCCCCAAACGCCCGCAGCGCGCGCCCATAGTCGCTAAAGGCAGGGGTGATCAGGTGAATGGCATCCAGTGCTGCCAGTTCGCGGCCAGCCCAGGTGAGCAGTTCTGCTGAGCCATTTCCCGGCAGCACCCAGTTGGGGTCGATACCGTGCGCTTGAGCGAGAGCCTGGCGCAGGGCGGCATAGTCGGGATCGGGATAATGGCGCAGGTTAGATAGATTGGCGGCGATCGCCACTAGAGCCGATTCAGGTGGCCCCAACGGGTTAATGCTGGCCGAAAAATCAAGAATAAAAGAGGGGGAACAGCCTGCCAGCGACGCTGCCCAGGTCATGTTTCCCCCATGCGTTGGTTGTACGGTTGGTTGATTTAACACCGACTTGGCAATGACTGACGCAATTACTTAGGAGCCACCATATCTTTAAACAGTTTGCCAGCAGAAAAGGCAGGCACGCGCGTCTCTGGGATTTGCATGGCTTCGCCCGTTTTGGGATTGCGGCCCTCACGAGCTTTGCGATCGCGCCGGTCAAAGGAGCCAAATCCCACCAGCGTCACCTTTTCCCCTTCTGAAACCGCTTCCATAATGGAATCGATCGCAGCCGTGAGAACAGCATCGGCCTGCTTCTTGGTCACGTTTGCTTTTTCTGCGACCTTGTCCACCAATTCGCCTTTATTCATTAGATTCTCCTTCCATGTTCGTCTGTAAAAAACTGATCTTGATTGAAGATCAAATCTCAACTCGAGAAAGTTTTAGCATAAATCGCTGAAACTCTTGTGTACTCGAATTTTCAATGCTTAATTCTAGAGGCTACACGGTAGATGTGGATCGCTAAAACCTTTAATTTCTGTGGATTTGACGCATTTCTTATGATTTCATCTACAAATTCTGCCCAAAAGGGCATTGACTAGGCATAAAGACGCAATCCAAGATCAGCCTTGGATTAGCATGAATGGCGTTTTTAAGTGTTAAGAATAACTCTGCACTAAGTCCACCCATTTAGGATGAAACGCCTTAGAGAATGGCGCAAATGCTTATGAGGCAAGGCGTTCAGAACACTCTCCATCCAGAGGGCGAGTGTAAATACTTATCCAAACTATGAAATAATAGGGGGCGATCGCCCCCTATCAACCAACAGTTTCCTGCCACTTATAAAGCTTTTTTACTAATATGCTCAAAAACAATGAGAAATACAAATCCTTGAATCATTAATGGATTGATGGCGGATAGATTGAAGCAATTCGTTGCAAGTCGCAAACAAAACGCGAGGAGGCATTCACCCCCTCGCGTTATAAAACGTAATATCAATGCTAGGGCCAACCCTGATCTAGGGTCGATCTAGCGATCCTGCTGCAGCAGGTTTTGTGTATCCCGGCTGCCTGGCACATAGCGATAGCCAAAGGTAGACTGATCCGAATCATCGAGAATTTGCGGAGTTAGCACCACAATCACCTCTTGCCGAGCATTGGTGCGCACAGTGCGGCGGAACAATGCACCCAGAATGGGAATATCGCCCAAAATTGGAACCTTGGTAACATCAGTTCGATCAGAATCCTGAATGATGCCCGAAAGCACCAACGTCTGCCCATCCCGAACGCGCACTTGCCCCGTTGATAGTCGACGCTCTTGCAAGAGCGTAATTTCATTGGTGTCATCCCCCAGGGTGACATTGACTGAATCTGCTGGAGCAGAGACCGTTGGGGCGACGGATAGCGACACAAACCCGTTGTCATCAATTCGATCAACCTGGATTTGTAGGATCAATCCTGCAGGCGTTCTCTCGGCTTCAACAGTGACAGTCCGATCGTCGCCTTCCCCTTCTACAGTCCGGGTGAAATTGGTAACTACATCTTGAGTCAGCGCAACTTGAGCCTGCTGCCCTTCCTGAACCACCAGGGTTGGATCAGTCAGAATCTTGGCATTGCCGTTTGTAACTGCTAACTGCAATTCTGCAATAAATGGAGAGGTACTGTTGTTCTCGTTGAAGCCAACTCGACTACCAGAAACGCCCGGGGCAATATCAAAGTCGAGAACCCCAAAGCGAAAATCGCCAATCCCAAAACCAAAGCTTGTGTTGGCACGATTGGTTTCGAGTAGATTGACATCTATCACCCGCACATTGACTGCAACCTGACGACGACGAACATCGAGATTGACGAGCTGTGCGGTTGCCAGTTCAATCAAATTGGGTGGCCCCACTAAGGTCAAGCTGTTAGACCGCTCATCTCCAGTGACCTGCAGACCTCGAAGCAGAGGTGTGGAATCCTGAAACTCTACCCGCTGGATCTCGATGCGCTCTTCGGTCGTGGTCTCAGACTGAGTGATGGGAGCGGCTCCCGTATCGCCGATGGGCACTGCGTTAACGCTTGTAACCAAGCGCTCTCGGCTAACAGCGGTTTCGGCCCCTAGACCCACTAAGAAGTTGAGCGCGGGGCCGACGTTGACCTGGTTGAGCCGCAGCGTGCGAACTGCGACATCGCGGGCTGTATTGGGCAGGCGTGGCCCTACAAAGATGGTGCGCCCGACTAGATTTGCTTCTAATCCTGCTACGCGCAGCACGTTGTTGAACACGTTTTGAACGGGTTCGTTTTCCACATCCAGCGAAATCCGCACTTCTTGAGAGGCTCCGGGTTGCCCAGTGTTTGGGTCAGCCACCCCTTCTCCGGGCAGATCGCCGATGTAGGCTACGTTTAGGTTGGCAGCGCGTGCTAGCAACGACAGCACATCTCGCACGGGTGCATTGCGGAGCACTAATCTGGGTACTCGCTCGGCGGTGCCGAGGTTGATTTGGGGTGAGGCAAAGTTTCCAGTTGAGACGGCAATGTCGCCAACCGGCGGGGCGATCGCCCGAGGCTGTAAGGGTGGAACACCCGCTGGAGCGGGCAAGTTGGAGGGGGAAACTGGGATGCCATCAATTGTCACCTGGGGATTTGGGATCATGATGTCTGGAGCAGGCACATTTGATGGCGGCGGCAGTTGGGGCGGCGGCGGCGGCAGTTGCGCGAGATCGCCCGGAACCGGCTGGGCTTGTAGCTGTGGACTAGCCGGACTGCTGAGCCCGCCCCCCGTGGCGCTCACATTCATCACAATGCGATTGTCATCTTGGCTGATTTGGCTGGTGGGCGGGGCGGTTTCGCCTGCCACCGTCACCCGAATGCTGTTGGCATCCAGTTGGTTCACCATCACCATGGATACGCCCGGCGCGGGATTGTTCTGCAAAAATCCGTTGCCCTCTGGCAGTCGCAGTTGAGCATTGGTGATATCGGCAATTAGGGCATTGCCCTGGTTGATCGTAAACACCTGTGGGCGATCGCCCTCCCCAGGTTCCATTTGAAGGCTAATGCCGCCTGTGGTGGAGTCAATATTCACCCCAGTGATTTGGGCCGGCGCAGCATGGGCTGGCATCGCCATCACAAGGGCGATCGCCCCACTTCCTAATAATCCAGTCAATCCCAAATGAGGTCTCACGTTCACTCCTCCTCCAAAAACAGGCAAAACCGTATCTTTACCACTCGGCCAACCGCATCTCTAACCTGCGTCAGTTCCTCAAGAGAACCCGCTTGACCCGTCACAACAAAGCACCCAATTCGAGATCCCTACTCCACCACGCCTTCCTCTACTGTCGGAGCCGCGTTAGGATCCGCCTCTGGATCAACCGGCGGGGGCTGCACCTGCGGTTCTAACGGAATCAGAGCAATCATCCGGAAGGATGTCCGCAATCGAGGCTCAAAAGTGCCTGTCAATTGCCCCTGTTCATTCACAATGACCCGCTCAGTGCCATCTATCTCTGACCGAAAATCGCGCACCACCAGCAGCGGCTGCAATCGCTCGATATTGCGAATAATTGATTGCGTTTGGGCAAACGTGCCCAACATCTCAACCACATAAACGCGCTGCCGCAGTTGTCCGTTCACCTCTGGCCCAAAGGAGCTGTCGGTCACCACATCCGATGTGACCCCATCCATCCCCGGCTGCGATGGAACCACCTCAAACCGAGTTAGGGTGGCTCTGGCATCCCGACTCGCGAGCGTATCGCCTGATCCCTCCTGCACTCGTCCCGGTGTGACCCCGGCATTTGCCGCCTGAACCCGCTCATTCACATCCAGCAAGAGTGTCTCTAAGCCGTCTTCGCTAGCGAATAAGGCCAGCACATCAGCCCGAAGCTGCTCTGCCTCGGCCCGGCGCTGTTGGGCATCAGCAATCTGCTGCTCAACTTGACCCTGATCCACCAACTGCTGCTCTTTTTCAGCAATGTCACGTTTTAGCTCTTGATTGGTTTGCCAGGCAGGTTGTAGCACATTGAGCAAGAGCCAAATCGCCCCAGCCATCCCCAGCAACGCAACCAAAATGCCGTTGACCGTTGGCGTTAGCCGAATGCCAAACACCACTGGATAACTCGGCTCTACAACTCCCATCTCTCCAGGTGGGATGAAATCTCCTCCAGCGGTCATGGTTGAACAACTCCTAAATCCCGAAGGGCATCAATTCGTGCAGGCAAGCCAACCGACAGCGTGTTCCGCATATCTTGCAGCAAGGTAGAAGATGGCTGCCGAGTCAGTTCTCCAGAAATGCTATATTCCACTACATCTGAAAGCCGAACCTCTAACCCAGGAGGCTGCTGCTCGCCCTCAAAATCTACCTGAGCTGGATTAGAGATTAGCTGCGCGGTGTTAATTCGAACTGTCTCTGGATTCCAGAACGGAGAATCTCGCATCAAGCTGACCAAGTCATTCACATCGTCAAAGGACTGCGAGACGCCTGACACTTGAATCGTCGGCAGGGGTGGCTCTGGCGTCGCCACTGCTGGATCTTCTAACCCAGTGGGCTGTTGCTGCTGAGACGGCACTTCCTGAATTTGCGAAATTTTGAGACCCACTGGAACTCGACTGCGTAAATCTTGAATGACGGCTGACCAAGGCTTGACCCGATCAAATACCCCGGCCAGCGCTTGATTCTGTCGGTTGATGGCCGCCACTTCTTCTTCGACCGTAGCGACCTCTTGCAGCGCAGCCTGTAGGGTAGCAAGCTCGGCATTGAGCTCTTGTTGGCGCGATCGCAGCGACCCATTCTGAGCCTGCAAGAAAAACCATAGCCCCCCAACAATCCCCGGCAGCAGCGCCCCCACAATAATCCCCAAAATCAACGGACGGTTGCTTTCGGGAGCAGCCCGCACAACTGGAGATCGGCCGCCGACGTCTGCCAGCCGCTCGTCACGATCATTCAGGAAATTGACATCTAAGCTATACATGTCACCACGCCTCTCTTAATCCCAGTCCCAGCACCACGCCCAAGCCAGGGCGCTGCATTTCGGCAATCTCTTGATCCATATCAAGCGATAGAGCCGATACCGGATCAACCTGACTCACGGGTAGGCTTAGCCGTTGCGATAAGAATTCATCCAACTGCCCGATAGACGCACCCGGCCCCGCCAGCAACAGCTGTGCTACTTCTACGTTATCTCCCTGATTAAGGTAGAAATCAATGGAGCGGCGCAATTCATCGGCTAGCTCACCGAGAACCCGCAGCATTGCCGCAGTGCCCGGATTATTGCCCGGCATTTTGGCCGGAGTCCCGACGCTATCCATCGGTGTCACCGGCACTGTCATACCCTGAAGCAACTCAGTATTGCGGGATGGCGGCAGGTTCATGGCGCGGCTGAGGGCGCTCTGAATTTGGTAGGTTCCGATGGGGACGGTGCGTGAAAACTGGGGCACCCCATCTACCACGATGGAAATCTCCGTACTCTCAAACTCAATATCAACAATTGAGGCGGCTTCTTGAGGGCTAAACTGCCGCAGTTGTTCACGGATGGTACGAATCAGCGAGAAGCTGCTGATTTCTAACACGTTTAAGCTGAGCCCGGCCTGTTGAAAGGTGCTGATATACGAATCTGTGACTTCTTTGCGGGTGGCAACTAGCAACACCTGCACCTTCTCGATGCCATCTTCATCGACAAAAAAGCCCAGTTTCTGGTAATCCACATCCGCTTCTTCGCGGGGGAAGGGCAGGTAGAGCCCCGCTTCTTGGTTGAGCACCATTTCCCGCAATTCTCGCTCGTCTAGCTCTGCGGGAACGGGGATGATGCGGGTCACAGTATCGCGCCCACCCGGAATGGCCGTTATAGCGCTTTTTACCTTGATTTTGCTTTCTGCCAGCACAGACTGAATAATCTCTGCCATGACAGCAGAATCCAGAATTTGCCCTTCTTGAAACACGCCTTCGGGCACATCCGCAGACGCTAAGGTGGCTAGCTGAAATCCTTGACCCTTCTTTTTAATGCGGGCCACGTTAACGCGATCTGGAGCCAGCTCAATGCCGACGCCATTTGATTTTTTTGAGAATAATCCTTTGAAGCTGCTAAACACAGTTTCGTCTTCTGAGGTAGTGGGTTAGGTGATAGAAAAAACAGACTGGCTGCATCAAGTCAATGCGCAGCCGTCATGACTTAGATTGGATGTTTGATCGTGCAAAATGCTCCAGTAGCAGCGGTTTTGCCAAATCTCTCTGGCTTTGCCAAAGGAATAACGCTCAGCCAAAGCAAGAAATAAAGGTCAATGCTAGCGCATAGTACCCAGTTTGATTCACCTTTATCGCAACACGAAAAAGGGCTAGGTGCGATGCGGAAAACATAGATTCAACCCGTTGGGAGTGGCTAGTCACTATTAAAAAAACCACGCTGAAGGCCCACTATACCCTTGTAGTAAGGACTACTGGCTTTTGGGCTGTCTCACCTAGGTTTGTCAATTTCTTGAAGCTACCCAAACGACCTACGGATCGAGGTCTGCTTGAAAGTTTAGATCCGAACTCAAAAAGTGGGACGCCAATCTGGCGCAGATTTGCAAAATTGTTTGAGGATATTTTTCATGCGGCGGCTGGATTAGCTGCGGGAAACGCCGCCCTGAAATTGAGGCGGTATATGCATATGTAGCGAAGTATCGTGAATTGTGGGCGATCGCCCCTTAGATATAGCGTCAAAAAATAGCTTGGCAGGCTGGCTGGGATGGCCCGCTGGGCTGATCTCTTAGACGATTCAGATTATTGAGGCAGGATTTTCGTAATAGTTCTTAATGGTTTGAAGAGGGCGGGTGGGGGGCCGGTGTGCGGCTCGAGGATAGCGATTTCTAGTTCTGACGCTCTACCCGTTGACGGGGTGGGTTCGGCGCTTTGGTGTATGGCGTTGGTATGGCGCTCTGCCGAGGGGGGCGATCGCCTCGGCTATATCAGAATGGGTGCAACGTTCAGTAGAATCAGTAGGCTGACGGTGAAGGGGCGATCGCCGTCCCTTAGATTCCGTAGATTCAGACGGTAGATTCAGGCAACAGACTTCAGACAGTAGATTCAGGCAACGCGAGAGTAGAAGGATGGGAACCGTGCGACGCTGGAAAACATTTGGGCTATTGGCGCTAGTGGGTCTATGTCTCAGTTGGCTAATCAGCTGTAGCCCGTCTCAGCCATCCTCGTCAACCTCGGCAGAGGGCAATGTAGAGGTTGAGTTTTGGACCATGCAGCTACAGCCCCAATTTACCGACTACTTCAATGAGCTGATTGCCAGCTTTGAGCAAGAGAATCCCGGCATCCAGGTGAAGTGGGTGGATGTGCCCTGGGGCGACATGCAAAGCAAGATTCTCACCGCCGTGTCAGCCGGAACCGCCCCCGACGTCGTGAATCTGAACCCTGACTTTGCGGCGCAGTTGGCCGGACGCAATGCCTGGCTAAACTTGGATGACCATATTGATAGCGTTGCCCGAGAGCAGTATCTGCCTCGCATTTGGGAGGCAAATCAGCTAGACGGTCAAACCTTCGGCATTCCCTGGTATTTGACCACCAGCGTGGCGATGGCAAATACCCAACTGCTGCAACAGGCAGGCATCGCCGCACCGCCGAGCACCTATGAGGAACTAGCCGATGTGGCGCGTCAGGTGCGCGAGTCCACTGGGAAATATGCCTTTTTTGTAACCTTTGTGCCTACTGATTCTGCGGATGTGCTGCAATCCTTTGTGCAGATGGGAGCTGACTTATTAGATGCTGAGGGCAACGCTGCCTTTGACTCCCCTCAGGGTCGGGCGGTATTTCAATACTGGACGGATCTCTATCAGCAAGGGCTGCTGCCCCGTGAGGTGCTGACCCAGGGCCACCGCCGGGGGATTGAGCTATTTCAGGCGGGGGAAACGGCGCTGCTGTCGTCGGGGCCGCAGTTCTTGAAAACTATCGAAACCAATGCACCGGCGATCGCCCAGGTCACAGAAACAGCGCCCCAAATTACCGGCAACACCGCTAAAAAGAGCGTGGCGGTGATGAATGTGGTGATTCCCCGCAATACGCCTAGCCCAGAGGAAGCCGTCGCCTTTGCCCTGTATTTAACCAATAACGCCAACCAGCTAGAATTTGCCAAAGCCGCGAACGTGCTGCCTTCTACGCAAGAGGCCCTGACCGATCCGTACTTTACCGCTGGGGCCGAAGCCGATGATGCACTGGAGCGGGCCAAGGCCATTAGCGCGGCTCAAATGACAGAGGCAGAGGTGCTACTGCCGCCCATTGAGTCCATTAAGGAACTGCAGCGGATTGTATATGACCACCTTCAAGCGGCCATGTTAGGAGAACTGTCTGTAGACGAGGCTGCCACGCGTGCCGCCGCTGAGTGGGACGCCCGCTGATGAGCGTTGGTTCAGTGCCGCTGCGCAGCGGCGCTGAGACACCCGTTGGTCGTTTTCCCAACGGGTGTCTCATACCGACAGCCGATTGAAGATTAAATCATTCCAAACCCTCGTTATCCAGCTTCCAAATCGGGAACACTGGGCTCAAATTGCGATGGTCAAGGAACTCTAAAGTGGTACACACGCTGCAAGGATTAACGAGCACGTTGTTTGATGCGCAGGGATATATCCCCCATGGGCATTGTTATTTGTGGAAGCCGGGGCTCGTATGGCTGCATGTACTGTCTAACACGGCGATCGCCCTCTCCTATTTCTCTATCCCGGCGACGTTGATGTATTTCATTGCCCGCCGTAAAGATGTTCCGTTTCAATGGGTGTTTGTGCTGTTTGGTGCATTCATCATTGCCTGTGGAATGGGGCATGTCATGGATATTTGGACGGTGTGGCATCCCACCTACTGGCTATCGGGCACGGTCAAAGCGCTGACTGCCGTTGTTTCGGTATATACCGCCATTGAGTTGATTCCGCTCGTGCCAAAGGCGTTAGCGCTGCCCAGCCCGGCTCAGCTAGAGGCCGCCAACCGTGAGCTAGAGCAGGCATTGGCAGACCTACGCCAAACTCAAGCCCAGCTCATCCAAACTGAGAAAATGTCGAGCTTGGGGCAGTTGGTGGCAGGCGTTGCCCATGAAATCAACAATCCCGTGAACTTTATCTATGGCAACCTGACCCATGTCAGCGACTACATCACAGATTTGCTGAGCCTGCTGCAGCACTATCAGACCGAGCATCCCACGCCATCCCCCATGCTAGACGGGGCGATCGCCCAGACTGATCTGGAATTTATTCAGCACGATCTCCCCAAAACCCTATCGTCAATGCGGTTGGGAGCAGATCGCATTCGGCAAATTGTGCTGTCGCTGCGCAACTTTTCGCGCATTGACGAGGCGACGATGAAGCCGACCGATCTGCATGAGTGCCTCGACAGTACGCTGTTGATGTTGCAGCATCGGCTCAAGGCGCGCAGTCACCACGCGGGCATTCAGCTAGAGCGTCAGTATGGCGAAATTCCGCGGGTGCCCTGCTATCCGGGGCAGATTAGCCAAGTGTTTATGAATATTCTCAGTAATGCGTTGGATGCGCTGGAACACCAGGCAGCAACCCAGGATTCGTCGGTGCGGCAGGGGATAGGCACGATCACGATCGAAACGAAGCAGCCTCAGCCGGATCAGGTGCAGATTGTGATCGCTGACGATGGGCCGGGGATTTCACCTGAGGCTCAAGCTCACGTGTTTGATGTGTTTTTTACGACTAAGCCGATGGGCAAAGGAACCGGACTTGGGCTGGCGATCAGCCACCAGATTGTGGTAGAAAAGCATGGCGGCACTCTAGAATGCCACTCTGAAGTCGGCAAAGGCACGCAGTTTTTGATCACGCTAAACCTAGAGCCAGAGCCCTCTGCCCTATCGGCTCATCCCCCTGCTGCACCGACATCGTCTGGAGTTGGGGCTGTGGAGGAAAAGGCGTTGGGTGCGGCATCCCCTGCGAGCCAAGGCTAACCCTGCATCTCTCCTCATCACTTAACGTCATATCAAACCCTGCTTGGGTTATCTCCGGTTGGGCAAGGCAAATGCTATGCGCCCCGACAGATTGACGGTTGTGAAACTGGGGGGATTGGATGCGGATTTGGGATGAGAGCCTCACAATAAATTGCGGGCTTTGACTTGGAGATAACGCTCCACCAGTTGATTTGACAACTGCTGAGCGGGCGCATCCAGGACGAGTACTCCACGCTGCCGCAGCTTAGCCAGCACCAGCTGACGCTGAGCTAACAGATCTAGCGCGACTGCTTGGCGATAGGCCTGGGCAACCTGCGGGACAAACTCTTGCGCCCGCCGATCTAAGGCGGCGTCGCGCAGCAGCACGCAGAAGGGAAGGTGGCGCGGCTTGAGGCGACCCAAGGCCAGCAATAACTCGCTGCTGGCGGTTTCATCGACCAAGTCGGTGAGCATCACAATCAGGGCGCGGCGAGCTTGCTGCAGGGCGGCAGTGGTGACGGCACCTACATAGTCTGGTTCTTGCATGACAGGTTCTAGCGGTGTCAGCGTGTTAAGCAGCTTCGTCAGGTGGGGTTGCCCTCGCTCTGGCGGTACCCAAGCCGCCATCTCTCGGTCAAATACGCCGAGACCGACGCGATCGCCCCGATTCAGCGCTGCCAACGCGAGCGATAATGCCGCATTTATGCCCCAGTCAAACCGGGCTAACCCGTGCACCTGCGCGGTCATCAGCCGTCCGCGATCCAGCAAAATAATCAGCGTTTGCTCTTGTTCGGGTTCAAGCACCCGCACTAACACCTGATTGCGGCGCGCCGTCGCCTTCCAGTCGATCAATCGGGGATCGTCGCCCGTGCTGTAGTCGCGCAATTCGGTGAATTCAGTGCCCATGCCCATGCGGCGGGCTTGACGCACATTGCCCGAGGCTTGCAGCATCAGTTTTGCCGATAGCTCCTTGAGTCCGATTAAATCGGGATACACCAGGGCTGGTGCTGCTTGGGGTATGCGCCATTCATGCCAGGCTAACCCCCATGCCCCGAGCTGCCGCAGGTATAGATCGCCCCAGCGATAGGCGCCTCTGCGACTGGGGTGAACCGTGTAGGTTAGCTCGGCGGAACTGGAGGGCGCGATCGCCCCCTGCAACTGGAGGGGTGTGGTGGCAAACTCTGCCGGAGCCGCATCGCGTACCTGAAATTGAGCCAAAGTTGTGGCCTGCTCGGCTGCCGTCAGTGTCAGAGTGATGGGATTCTCTCTGCCGATGGAAAGCTTCGGGATCGTCTGGCGCACGGCGTGGATGCGGTGCGATCGCACCCGCGCGGCATCCACCAGCGCTAGCGCTAGCACGGCAGCATCGTAGGCCAGCGTTAGGGCGATCGCCCGACCTAATCCTGCAGGCTGAGTGGGATTGCCCCCCAGCAGGGCGATCGCCAGTCCGCCCACGGTGCCGACAAGTAAGAGTTGATAGAGGCGTTTGGCTGGAACCATGGGGATGGGGGATGGAGAGGCGATCGCGCGAAGCCGAGTTGTAGAGGCCGCGTGGCAGCGCGCAGCCCCTAGCGGTTCAGGTGTTCGCGCGCTAGCGGGGCACGGGCACTTGGCCGAGAATGCTGGTGATGATGTCGTCGGGGTTAAGGCCGTCGATTTGGGCTTCGGGTCTGAGGATGAGGCGATGGCGAAGCAGGGCTGGGGCGATCGCCTTGACATCATCGGGCGTGACGTAATCCCGTTGGTGCAGCCAGGCATGGGCTTTGCTTGCCTGCAACCAGGCCACGGCGGCGCGCGGCGATGCCCCCAACAAGATCTCGGGATGCTGACGCGTCTGCAGCACCAGCGCTTGCAAATAGTCCAGTAGCGCCTCGGTAATGGCCAACTGGCGCACCTGCTGCCGCCCAGCCAGCACGGTTTCTACAGACATGACGGGAGTGAGGCGGGTTAAATCTAGCCGTTTGGTTTGTTGCCCAGTTTGGGCATTGTGCAGCATTTGTCGCTCGGCCTTGGCCTCGGGATACCCCACCACCAGCTTGAACAAAAAGCGGTCGAGCTGTGCCTCAGGTAGCGGATAGGTGCCTTCAAACTCCAGCGAATTTTGGGTGGCAATAACCCAAAACAGATCCGGGAGGGGCAGACTTTCGCCATCAATCGTGACTTGCTGTTCTTCCATGGCTTCGAGCAAGGCGGACTGGGTTTTGGGTGGCGTGCGGTTGATTTCGTCGGCCAGCAGCAGTTCGGTAAACACCGGGCCACGCCGCAGGGTAAAACTGCGACTATTCAGATCAAAGATATTCGTGCCAACAATATCGGAGGGCAAAATATCAGGCGTGAGCTGCACACGCCGAAAGTCTGCTTGCAGCAGCTGCGCCAATACCTTCACGATCAGAGTTTTGCCAGTTCCGGGCACCCCTTCTAAAATGACATGCCCCCCGCATAGCAGCGCCACCAAGAGCTGCTGCACCACGTCAGTTTGCCCGACGACAACCGTGGCTAACGCCCGGGCAAGTTGCTGAAACTGGACAATAGAATCGGGCATGGGTACCTCAGAACGAGCGATCGCACAATTCGTTGCATCCATCATGCATCCCAAATACAAGCCGAATCACCATCCAAATCACAACCTAACCCCAGATAGATGCTTGCATTCAGGCCAGACATACATTGGCGACACATTGGCGATAGTAGCAGGAGTCTCTGATCCTGCGGCATGTTTGTGCATTGGGTTTAGCGGGAGGAGTGGCAGCTCGATGCCTATCGATGCGCTCAAGCGGCGGTCACGGCTCCCTCAGGACAGGCGGCGGCGCAAGCGATGCAGCTGATCGAGCCAAGCGACGAGAAACCGATCCGTTCTGCCGCGCCGTTTGCCGTCTTGGACTTTGGCGGTGTGAACGGTGGCGGAACGCAGCGGTGCTAGCTCTGCTGCAGGCTGCCCCGTTTGCTGCTGCCAGGCTGCCATCAGTTTGTCGTCCTCCACTGGGTCGAGCCCCAGCCCGAGCGATCGCTGCAGCCGACGCCGCTCAGCCTGACCCACCAGCGCCACCACAAATTCGACGCGTTCAGCCTTGTGCAGCACAGCCCCGAGCGCTCGAATGTAGGCGTCGCCGGTATCAGGCTTGGGGTTTGGTTGGGGGTGGGGTGGCCCTAGGCGGCGATCGCCCCATACCGCCAGCAGCACCAAGATGCCTGCCTGCAGCGCCAGCAGCGCCACCGGCGTCTGGGCCAGATAGCCCAGCAGCGTATCGCGCCCGGTTTCTGCCAGCTCGTCTGCATCCACATAGCCATGCAGGTACTCATCCACCCAGAGGGGATGCCCCGGCTCTGTCACCAGATCCGTAAAGAACGCGAAATTTCCGGCTTCGGTTTGGTAGGCGTTTGCGGCTAGATGCGGTGTGGCGATATACATCACCTGCCCCTGCTGCCAAGGCACCTCCCACACCAGCGCACCAGCCTCGTCTGCCAGTCGCAGCCGCGCCTCTTGACTGGCAAACTCGGGCGTTTCAGCCAGGGTCTCGGCCGGGGGGGCATCGGGCTGATAGCGGCGGCGCGTTTCCACCCGCACCGCGCCCACCGGACTCTCAACTTGGCTCCGAAACGGTGCCGCCGTCACCGGACTGCGGATGCCCACCTGAACCAACACATTGCCCTGGGCTACCCAGTCCAGATCGGGCGGCATGACGGGAGACAGCGTGGGAAAAATTTGCACGAGCGTTCGGGGCGTTTCTGTCTCGTCGAAGAACTCTGACGCGGGCCGCTGCCAGCGCTGCACGTCAATACCCTGCTGCTGCAACTCGGCATACCATGCCCCATAGCCTGCCGGGGTGCGGCTATAGGTAGAGCCGTGCTGACTCGGTGTGGCGTTGGGTGCGCCAAACATGCTCAGCAGCAGCAAAGCACCCAGGGCGATCGCCCAAAACCAGCGTTGACGGATGGGCTGCGTCGTCATGATGCGGCAGACTCCTCAATGGTGCGAAACGCCTGCTGACAGGCCCGCAGCATCTCCAGCGAGGCATCCGTCGGGCTGTAATGCAGTCGCTCGTGGGTGGCAATCAGAATGGCGTATGCCTGCTGAGCCTGGGGCGATCGCACCTGCGTGGCTGGCAGCAGCGCTAAATATTCGCCATCGGTGCGGCTCGCCCGTTGGGGAATTAGCTCGCCATCGTTTAATTGCTGCAGCCCTGCCATATAAAGGGCGCGGCAGGCCTCAGCATAATTGCCCTGCTGCTGTGCCCGGCGCGATCGCGCTAGCCACGTGGCTAGACTAGCCTGCTCTGGCCGATCTGCCAACGGAGCTGCGCCACCCCGCTCTCGCCAAGGCACCCAATCTGGCAGCCAGCGCGCCACCTGCGTCAGCCCCCAAGCGGCCAAGGCGGCAACCACCAGCCAAAACACGAGCTGGGTTAGCCACTCCGGCAACTCAGATGGAAAGGGCGATCGCTCCGCATCCACATGGCGAAACAGCCACTCCCACCCCTCTCCTAACCACTGCGACGCCTGACGTATGCGCCAGCCTAAGCTGTCGTCCTGAAAGGTAGTAGGATTCATGATCCGGCTCCGGCATCTCTGAAGGCTGCTGAATTCAAGCTGCTGCAAGCAGACTAGCGCATCATCACTCCCCTAGCGTCTGCGTTTAACCTGGCTCAGCAGCAGCCAAAGCCTTCTAGAAGCTCATAAAAATTTGACAAGTCTGGAGTTTAAATAATAAAACTAAGTCACAAAGCAAACTTGCTTAAATAAATAATGCAAAGTGACCTAGATGCCGTTGATAAAAAAAT
Source organism: Kaiparowitsia implicata GSE-PSE-MK54-09C (assembly GCA_019359435.1). Lineage (GTDB taxonomy): Bacteria > Cyanobacteriota > Cyanobacteriia > Elainellales > Elainellaceae > Kaiparowitsia > Kaiparowitsia implicata. Next base: position 54,868 of record JAHHHI010000086.1, on the reverse strand, counting down.
TCTAACTCTGCTGATGGCGCAGGGGCGGATGACCTGGTCAGATCTGGCCGCACGGCTTCAGCTTTCGCCACCGGCTACGGCTGAGCGCGTGCGGCGGTTAGAGGAACGCGCCATTCTTCGAGGCTATAGCGCTCAGGTCAGCGCCGAGCATTTGGGCTTGCACCTGATGGCGTTTATCACCCTGACTCTCGACCATCCCCGACACCGGGCCGATCTCCTTAACTGCGTGCAGCAGCACGATGCCATTCAGGAATGCCACCACATTGCGGGGGATGGCGACTACCTGCTGAAGGTGCGCTGCCGCCACACCCGTGACTTGGAGCATCTGGTAAGTGAAGTGTTGAAAAGCCTGCCGGGGGTTCTGCGCACCCAAACCACCATCGTGCTGTCCACAGCCAAGGAAACCACTACGCTACCGCTCGATCTGCACGATCCCTCAACTGAGGCTCCAACTCAGACTGAACACCCCTAGATTTGGATTGACTCTTGCCGTCTTGTAACAAAACAAAACAATGGACGTACCCTCTTCTTTTCTGATTCGAGGCTTTGTGATAGGGCTCTCAATTGCGGCTCCTGTAGGGCCTATCGGGATCTTGTGCATTCGCCGAACGCTGGCAAACGGGCCGATGGCTGGGCTGATGTCGGGCTTGGGTGCGGCCACTGCCGACGCTATATATGGTGCGATCGCCGGATATGGGGTAACGTTTATCTCAGCCGCCTTAATCGGGCAGGGCACAGGGTTGCGCTGGATTGGCGGAATTTTTTTGATAGGTTTAGGGATTCACACGCTACGATCAAGGCCCGCTGAGCTATCTGCCTCAGCACTGCCCAGGTATGGGCTGCTGGCGGCCTATGGCTCTACCCTCGTTCTCACGCTCACGAACCCCACCACGATCCTGTCCTTTGCGGCGGTATTTGCTGGATTGGGGTTGGCCAGCACAGAGGGGAATGCGGGTGCGGCAACCACGCTGGTGGTCGGGGTGTTTCTGGGCTCGGCGTTGTGGTGGCTGCTGCTGAGTGCGAGTATCGGTCTGGTTCGATCAAGGTTCAGTTCTAGTCGCTTGCGATGGGTAAACCGCATTTCTGGCATCGTTCTGATCGTCTTTGGCTGCGCGGCTCTGGTGCCGTGGGGGTGGGGATAGATCGGGCGATCGCCCACTATAAGCAACTTAATCAACGGCCTCGGGCTCGTTTCGTCGGTTGGCAGATGCTGGGGATGGCGATCGCGATCATCCTGGGGGTGAGCAGTCTGGCGCATCTCGCGCTCCCCGCTGCGGCGACTTCTCCGTCTGCGCATCTCTCGGTGCAACTGGCCCAGCAGCCCTCACCAAGCGCCCCAATTGAAACGCTGCGGCAGCAGCAGCAGCAGCTTGAGCAAAAGCGCGAGGCCATTCGCAAACAGCGCAGCGAGCTGCAAAATTTAGAAGAGACTGCTCAGGGGCAACTTGAAGGGTTGACTGATCAGATCGAAAACACCACAGAAACTATCCGCGAGAACGAGACCCGCATTCAGCAGGCCAACACGCGATTGCAGATTTTAGAAGACGAACTAGCGCAGGCAGAGCGGGCCTTTCAGCAGCAGCAGTTCGCGACCGTAGGGCGGCTCAAGTTTTTGCAGCGGCAGCAGAGCAGTCGCGGCTGGGCTGTGCTGCTGCAAAGCCAGAACCTAAACGAGTTCTTGGAACGGCGCTATCAGCTGCAGCGGGTGTATGCGGCAGACCGTGACATGTTGGAGCAGCTCTATGCCAACGCGGCCGATATCAGCCAGCAGCGCGGCGAAGTGGAGCGCCAAAAAAACGAGATTACCCTGCTAACTCAAGAATTGCTGAGCCGCAAAGCCGCCTATGAGCAGCAGGCCGATGTGCAGAGTGGCTTGGTCGATCGGTTTCAGCGCAATCGCCAAGCGCTAGAGGAGGCGGAAGATCAGCTCACCCGCGACTCTAACAATATTGCGGCGCTGATTCGGCAGCGGCTGAATGTGGGGGTGGCGCTGCGCGGCACGGGCGTGTTCAATATTCCCACCGATGGCCGACTGACCAGCAACTTTGGTTATCGGGTGCATCCCATTTTGGGCACTCGCCGCTTTCATGCGGGCATCGACTTTGGGGCACCCCAAGGCACGACGATTCGGGCGGCAGATAGTGGCGTGGTGATCTCGGCGGGATGGCAGGGGGGCTATGGCAGAACGGTGATCATTGATCACGGCAATAAGCTCTCGACCCTTTATGCTCACAGCAGTCGCATTTTTGTATCCGAAGGGCAAACGGTGCAGCGGGGACAGGCGATCGCCGCTGTTGGGTCTACCGGCTTTTCCACAGGGCCACATTTGCACTTTGAAGTGCGGCGTAATGGGGAACCGATTAATCCCCTTGATTTTCTGTGACTGGGTAGGACTGATGCAGTGGGGCAATTTGGGGGAAACATAACCTCTCAAACACCGTCCCACATTCCCAGAATGCCGCAGGAGCGCGTCAGACCTGACTTGATCTTCTGAGGCAGGTGGCGTTTGATGAAGGGAGGGCGATCGCCCTCCCCTCCCCAGAGTTTGCAGCCGCTCTCGTTAGACAGCGTGTTCGTTAGATAATCTGCCATCGGGGCTAATCACACACCCAGTCATGCCAGGATGCTCAACCCATGACCCATTTTGAAGCTCAACCCAGTCGAGAATGGTGGGCCCAGCGCTGGGTTGATGTGCTGGAATCGTTTGGGCGCATTCCCCGCCTAGCGCGGGCGCGCAACTATGCCCGCGAGGGGCATGTGCTAAGCATTTCCTTTGAAACATCAAACGTGCGAGCGTTGGTGCAGGGCACCGCGCCAGAGCCCTATCGCGTTAGCCTGCACCTTGACGCGTTTGATGATGAGCAGTGGCAGTATGTGATTGAGTCGCTGGCCCAGCAGGCGGTGTTCTCCGCGAAGCTGCTGTCGGGTGAAATGCCTCATAATATTGAAGAGGTGTTTACCGAAAATGGGCTGAGCTTGTTTCCGTTTACCAAGTTTGATATTCACAGCAAATGCTCTTGCCCTGACCCCGCTAACCCCTGCAAGCATATTGGGGCGGTGTATTATCTGCTGGGCGATCGCTTTAGCGAAGATCCCTTTGTGCTGTTTCAGCTGCGGGGGCGCACGAAGGATCAGATCATCAGCGCGTTGCGGCACTTGCGTAGCGCTCCCGCACCTGCTGCGCCAGAGGCTGAGAGTGAAGCGGCTGAGAGTGAAGCGACTGCGATTGAGACGACTGAAGCGGAGAGGGCGATCGCCCTGCAGCAGTTTTGGCAATACGATCACCAAATCGATCCATCCTTAGTGGTGATTGCGCCTGCCCCTGGCAGCGATCTGCCCCTCGATATCCTGGGCAATTTTCCGACGCACCCCGACATCACAGCTACATTTAGTGTCATTGCGCCAGAAACTATTATGGACTATTTAAAGACTGTGTATGCTGTGACTAGTCAGGCGGCTGTTATGACGGCAATGACAGCGGGCACCACTCACGAATCTAATTAATGCGTTTAATGCGTTAAAAAATTGGCGTTGCTACATTAAAGATAAAACGGCAAAGATAAAACGGCAGAGGTTATGAACCTTATACAGTCGGTTCAGTATGTCACCTGAAGTCTCTACATCTAGACATGAGTTCGATAGTGTTGTGTCAGTCCCGCAGCGCGTCGCTGACACAACGCAAACCCGTTTTCCCCGCATTGCTGACAGTGCGGGTTGAGGACTTTGCTGAACTTGACGGCTAACTCTCGGGACATGATGTCCGCTGAGTGTTCTAAACCTTAAGGAGGCTACTGCCATAACCCATGTCTCGAAACCGCAGCGCCACACGAGCCAAAAAGAGTCTATGCACGCCGTGGTGCGGTTTTTGCCACTCTGGCCAGCGCCGCTGTGGGTCTGGCAAATCTCCGACTCCTGCATTTCACCCGTGCCACTGCTGAGCAAGCCTTCCCCTTGCTGCATTGCAACCCTCCGCAGCCTTTTTTGTCCATGCCTCTAGAGCCTATTCCGCCTAACTCAGCGCCCAGCCAGCGCCCTAGCCCGACGGCCACTGTGTCGCCAGACTGTTCACTGGCAGCGGCTATTAAGCTGCTGCACCCGCAGCCTAGCCGCTGTGTCTTGGTGATGACCCAGGGCACCCTTTGCGGTATCGTGACGGGGCAGGATGTGGTGGGGGCGATCGCCCGTGGGCTAGACACATCTGCGCCCGTCAGCGCGGTGATGAGCCATCCCGTTATCACCCTGTCAGAGTTGGATGCGGGCAATCTGCTTAAGGCTGCCCAACTGCTGCACCACCACCGTATTCACCACCTGCCCATCGTGTCTGAGGGGGGCGAGGTGGTGCGGATTCTCACCTTGGATGCAATCCAGCAGCAGCTGATGGCACCAGTCCCGGCGGTAGGCGGGGGGCCGGAATCTGAAGCCGCTAGTTTGCTGAATTCCTCTGTGGTGGCGATCGCCCAGTTCTCAAGCGATGCTGAGGGTCACCTGCTTTACCAAATCGGCTCAGCCGGCGTGGCGCAACTCTTTGGCCATGCTAGCCAAGCCTTTCAAACCACTCCTACCCTCTGGCAATCGCGCATTCACCCCGACGATGCGCCCCGCGTTCAGCACAGCTGCCGAGCGGCTCTGCTGACTGTAGATCCCATCACCGTTGAGTATCGGTTTTTGACCCAGCACCAAGAGATGCGGTGGATTGCAACTCAGCTGAGGCGACAGCCCCATCCTCAGTCTGAGCCTTTCCACCTCACTACCCTGTCGATTGACATTACGCCCATTAAACGCACCCACGAACTGCTGGCGCGCAGCCAAGATGGCTATCGTCAGACCATTGAGCATTCGCCGATTCCGATTTTTTCAATTCAGCGCGATGGCACCATTCAGTCTTGGAATGCGGCCTGTCGTGATCTGTATGGCTATTCCGCGACCATTTGCGGCGAGTCGATGGCGTCTATTGTGCATCGGTTGGATTATCCTCTGTCCATCTCTCAAATGACAGAGCGCGTCTTTGCGGGGCAGTCCTTAAGCAATGTGGAACTGATCTATCGCTGCCATGACGGCGCGTTTCGCCATAGCCTGACGCGCTTTTATCCGCTTAAAGACCCGATGGGCAAGGTAATAACCTGTGTGGTTGCCAATACTGATATCACCGAACGTATTCAAATTGAACGGTTGCGGGCACAGCAGGCGCGGCGCGATCGCCTCATTCATTGGATGACGCAGCAGGTGCGGCGATCGCTCGATTTAGACGTGGTGCTGCAAACCACCGTTACTGAAGTGCGCCAGTTTTTGCAGGTCGATCGCGTTGTGATTTATCGCTTCAACCCCGACTGGAGCGGCAGCTTTGTTGTGGAATCAATTGTGGCCTCGCGCTACTCGCTGGTTGGCGAAATTTATCATGACCCCTGCTTTGGCGACCAACAGGCGCAGCCCTATCGAGACGGGCGGACGAGTGCCATTGATAACGTGGGTACGGCAAACATTGAACCCTGCTATCGTGACCTGCTCGATCACTTTCAGGTAATGGCGAATCTGGTGGTGCCCATTCGGTCGGGCGATCGCCTTTGGGGATTGCTGATTGCCCACCACTGCACCCGGCCGCGCGTGTGGCAGCCCTGGGAAAAGGATCTACTGCTGCAGCTTGCCGAACAGGCGGGAATCGCCATTCAGCAATCGACCTTATATAGCCAACTGCAGACGCTCAACATCACGCTAGAGCAAACGGTGGAACGCCGCACCCAGCAACTGCGTCGCGCTCTGCACCACGAAGAACTGCTCAAGCGGATTACCGATCGGGTGTGTGACAGCCTAGACGAGTCTCAAATTTTGCAAACGGCTGTGCAGGAAATTGCCACAGGCCTTGAGGTGAGCATCTGCGACACGGGCATCTATGACCTAGAGGCCCAGACCTCGAACATTCGCTATGAACACGTGGTGACCGCCGTGCCCAGTGTGCAGCACCGCTTGGTGATGATGAAGAATTATCCAGAAATCTACCCATCGTTGCTCGCTGGCGAATCGCTGCACTTTTGCTGGCGGCTGCATCGAGAGGGGGATTGTGTGACGATTCGAGCCCTAACCCAGCCGTTTAGCGTATTTGCCTGCCCGTTGATTGATGACCAGGGTGTGATTGGAGATTTATGGCTTTACAAGCTAAATGGGGCCTGCTTTGACGAGTTAGAAATTCGCTTAGTGCAGCAGGTGGCTAATCAATGTGCGATCGCCATTCGTCAAGCCCGCCTCTACGAAGCCGCCCATGCCCAAGTCAAGGAGCTAGAACGCCTTAACCACCTTAAAGACGATTTCTTATGCAGCGTCTCCCACGAACTGCGAACCCCAATGGCAAACATCCACATGGCGGCCCAAATGTTAGAAATGAGCTTTGCCAAGCTGGGGCTATTGGATGACCAACCTATGCATCGCTACCTGACTATTCTGACGGAGGCCTGCCAGCAAGAACTAGACCTGATCAATACCCTGCTCGATCTCTCCCGTCTAGATGCTGAGACCGAACCCTTGCTTCTGGCCGACATTGAGCCCCACACCTGGATTCGCCATGTCGTGGAGCCATTTCTGCAACAGGCCCAGCGCCAACAGCAAACCCTCACGATTGCACTGCCGCCGCACCTGCCCACCGTCCACACAGACAGCAGCTATTTAGGGCGGATTCTGTCGGAACTGTTGACCAACGCCTGCAAGTACACCCCGGCGGCGGAACAGATCCGAATTACCGCCAAGCCTCTGGCAGATTTTCTCACTATCAGCGTTAGCAATTCTGGGGTCGAAATTGCGCCAGAAGAGCAGACGCATGTGTTTGAGCGATTTTACCGGATCCCCAACCATGACCCCTGGAAACACGGCGGCACCGGGCTAGGGCTAGCGCTGTCCAAAAAGCTGGCGGAGCATCTGGGCGGTGTGCTCAGCGTATCGAGTTGTGACGCTTGGACGACGTTTGATCTCTGCTTGCCCCTCCGACCCCCGGCTCACCATACTAAGCGTGCGGTGCTGCCCATAGCGCATTGACGCCAGCGGGTATTGGGACTACAGCGTATTGGCACTACAGCGCCTTAACACAATTGCGGCCATGGCGCTTGGCCTGAAGTAGCGCTTGCTCGGCTCGGTGCAATACGTCCCATGCGGTCGCATCTAGGCTGGCCTCTTTTTGGGCGATGCCAATGCTCGTGGTTACGGTGAGGGGCTGGTTGGCGACCCAGAAGGGCTTGCCGCGAATGACTTGCTGCAGACGCTCAGCGATGTCGGTTGCGAGCGCCAGCGGGGTAGCGCGCAAGATCATCACAAACTCTTCGCCGCCATGGCGATAAATGGGAGTGTCTTTGCGCAGTTGGTGCCGCAAGCGCTCTACGAGAGTTTGCAATACCCCATCTCCGGCAGGGTAGCCGTGGGCATCGTTGATTAGCTTGAAGTAGTCAATGTCGCACATCAGAATGCAAAAAACAGGTTGCTCGGCCCACAGGGCTTTGCTGCTGAGCTGTTTCAATTCATCTTCTAGGGCTTCGCGCGCGAGGCAGTGGGTAAGCAGCAGGTCTTGGGCGTCGGCTTGCAGGGTTGAGGGCAAGGGCAGCCACTGAGCATCGGGATGGTGGCGCAGGCTTTGGGTATGCTGCATCTGGGTCAGGGCGATCGCCAAATAATCCACTACTTGGCTCACCCATTGCACTTGCTCGAGAGAGGCGCTGTTGCCATCCTGCTGCGCGAGGGCCACAATCCCAAACAGCTCTTGCTGGATAAACACAGGCAGCAACAGCAGCGAGGGGGTCTGAGTGGCGGGCAGTAACGGTCGCAGGGCGGCGAGTTCGTCGTTTAGCGGCTCTACTTGCAAGTATGAGACCCCATCTTGCAAGAATAGGGCGGCGGCTGTCTGCCAGGCCGCATCGGCATCGGGCGGAAAGGCGGGAATTGGCTCTAGGACAGAGTCAGCGGCCCAGTGGGCAATGAGCGCTGCACCGGGCGCACTCACCTGCACGAGCAGGGTGCGATCGCCCCCAAATTCTTGCCCTAGCTCTGCCAAGATGGTTTGCACCACCCCGTCTGGCTCCATGTAGGAATTGAGTAAGTGGGTAATGCGGCCCAACCGGGCAATGTGCAACCGTGCCTGGGCTAGCTTGTGCCGCCAGTACACGCTGCTATAGGCGAGGCTTAACTCTGTGGCTTGAGCCTTCAGCGCCGCTAATTCTTCTTTAGCCCAGCCCTCAATCTCGGTCGTAAATAGAGTCACAGCTCGGTTAGATCGATCGGGCGCTGCCGTTTGGGGACGGTGCAGTTGCAGAAGGAACGGCAGATCGGCAGAGGGTGGGGCTTCATCTGCCGAGACTGTGACCGCGGGCGGCGGTAGCGGCTGCACTAAGGTGCCATCCTCAAACTGCATCCGATGGGGCGATCGCACTTGATCAATAACCCAGAGCGGCAGGGGCGATACTCGGTAGGAGTGCACGACTGGTAGCGGCTGGCTCTCTACCTCTGCGGCAACGCCGCTTGCGGCTGTCTGTTGCTCCGCCATAGAGCCTACTGTAGCGGACTCCTCAGTCCCAGGCTCCCCAGTCTCAGGCTCCTCAGGCCAAGGCTCCCGAATGACTGCCGGAGTGCTACCCAAGGTAACCCGATCTGCAATGCCTACCGTCGCATAGACCCACGCTGTATCCGCAGCGAGATCAATGCGACACCAAACGGCGCAGTCAGCGTGATGGGCGAGGGCGATCGCCCCAACGGCTTGCCGCAGCAGCCAATCCATGTCATTGCGATGTGGCGGGGCACTATCTCGCATTTACTCTAAGTACCGATAGTGACAAGGTCATGACGCGTGGGCATAATGCAAGCTATTCGCCCAAATTAGAGAGATCAATAGGCTGACCCACAGAGGGATCTTGCTTGCTCTTAGGCTTCATGTTGTTTTTAGCCGTTGCTGCCGCCTGGGATAAAATCTTTTGGATTTCGTCTGGCGTCAAAGCCTTCTCAGGCAAGGGTTTCGGAGGCTTGGACGCCGCCGAACGCCCCGCTAAACTGCTTGCAGCAGATTGCCGAGGACGATCTGACCAGCCGCATTTCATACAGACTTGCCGCCCCGACGACTTCAGCGGCGGCCCTAATCGATAGCTACAGTTTGGACATTCATCCAAAGGCATTGTTAACCCTCCATCCACTCTCCCTATAAAGTACCCTGACTCTCATTAAATCCTAGGTTTAACCCCAGGTCTGGCTGTCTCGCAAGTATCGCAGAGTTAGATTCCAGCAGTCATCATGAGCATGTCAGCACTCACTTAGATACAGCGCAGGGTGCAGAATTCCTAATCATACAAAATTGTTTAGAGGCAACCCTGCTAAAACTGACACCATTAGGGATTGCAGCGCTCAATTAGGCACGGCGCTCAAACAGCTCTCGCAAACGAATTTTGAACGCCACATAGCGAGGAAATTGATAGTGCTCTACTAAAAGCCACGTCACCATAGTCAGATGGAGGATGAAGGTGCCTACTACCCAAGCCACCGGAAACCATGACAGTGGGCTGTTGGGCAATGGCGGAAAGGTGTAGACCGACAGCCCCACCACCAGAGGCGGCAATAGCACAATGGCAACTGCAATCAGCCAGATGACGGTGCGCACGTTGGCATCTTCCTGCCGAGCCACCTGCCAGTTGCGGCCACTCCATCGCCAAGTCATAGGCTGCGAGCTATCGACCACTTCGATGGCTTGGCTCTCTACATTGACTGCAAAAATATGGCGGCAGAAGTTGCAGGCAAACGCATCCATAAGCGCTAGGCTGCTGATTTCTCCATGCTGGCAAATAGGGCACGCGTAGGAATCATGCAGGGTGAGCTCGCGATAGTCTGGCGTAATGCGTGGTGAATGTTTTGAGTGCGCAGATTTTGGCACTCGGTTAAATGCTGGTGTCATACCCAGCCCCTATAGAAACAGTGGCAATCTCGATCGTTCAACTCAGGATTTAGTGCAGGCGTTAGAGGGATTAGCTTAGTGAAAGCGTTTGTGCGCAACAGGCTTGCAGCAGCGTTCTGCAAGCAACATGCACGTTTCAAACGCTTTTCAGACTGCAGCCATCCGACAGACCTGCTAAACCCTCCTCATCCTAGTCTTACTCCAAAGATTTTGCGTGGGCAGGCAGATTAAATTAAATTCAAAATTCAACGTTGGGACATGCCTGATTAAGCGTGGACAGATTCCAGTCCGGCGCTCAGTTGAACTATGAAACCGCTTCGCCCTAACTCCACTCCCACCCGATTCCTGCGCCTTTGGCTTTTCTCGAAAAAAGCATCCCTGCATTGGGCAAATTAGCCGTGAAGCCCTTGGTTGGGCTGCGCCAACGCCCTACGGCACTACTGCTGACTCACTTAAGTTCTTTGGCAGAACTCCCCCAGAATGCTGCTCTGACCCTGTAGACACGCGATGAAAACGCCTCGCAGTCTATGTAGAGCTATGGCTCGTAGGGCGATTTAAGGGACAATACTTCCTAACGTCCTCATAATTTCCTGGCCTTGTTCTTCCAATACAATCAGCGGTTCTAGGCCATCCATCTCAATGCGCTTGACGAGGACTTGACCCTCACCCAAATAATCCCCCACGCTGACGGTGCGGCTGGTGGCATCTCCTGGGGTTTCAGTAATCACTGCAAGGCGATCGCCCACCTGCACCATGCCAGTTACTTGAATGCGATTGGCGAGCAGTTGCGGCGGGCGGCTCGGCAAGCTGATGGATGAGCTAGACCCTTCTACCGTCGGCGCGGGCATTTGGGCGGGTATGGGAACCGTCGTCAGAGCAGGGGGTGGAGGCGGTACCGCAAGGCTAGAAACAGCAGGCATCGGTTGCGCTGTTGGGGCGACTTGCGGCATCAGCGGCTGTGTTAGGGCCTCGGTCATGGTGGGCACGTTTACTAACACGGCTGCATCTGTGACAGACGAAAATGGATTATTGCGCCCTGCCTGCTCGGGCAGACTAGAGGGCGTTGGGCGCGATCGCCCCCCTCTGTCAGCGGTGGGTAGTGCGGCCAACGCCGGTTGAACAGCACGACTGGGCACCCGACCCGTGGGCGATGCCCCTGATTCCTCTAAGGTGGGAGCTGGCGGAACGGTGGGCGGCGTGGATTGAGCCTGCTGCGAGGGCGATCGCCCCCCACAGGCACTCACGACGAGGCTCATCGCTCCACACACCAGCATCAGTGCTAGCCTATTCATTCGGTTGTTCGCCATGCTGCGGCTCCCCATGCAATACCCCAAAGCATACTCAGCCTTTGCCGTTGCAGATCATTGATTTTGCTAAGCGGCGGCTAGATTTTTTGGCGATCGCTTAAAAGCACTGATTCCATCAGAGTTGTGCCCCGTCTTTACGCGAAGACAGCGTGAAAGGCGGGGGTACTCAAGAGGCGACGTTTCCGGCTATCCTTCTCGCCTGAGATGCGGCCAACGCTCAGCCATAGAAGCAGCAAAAGGCTGTCGCGAAATCGCGACAGCCTTTTGAGTAGGACTTACGCCCTGCGTGCGGCGTCTTGTGATGTTGGCAACTTAGGATCACGACGGCGCAATCCTTGTAAGCAAATGGGCGAAGGTAGATAAACTGGCGATCGCCAAGTCGGGATGACAGGATTTGAACCTGCGACATCCTGCTCCCAAAGCAGGCGCGCTACCAAGCTGCGCTACATCCCGGAATGTCATCCACTATCATACAAGACGAATGGCATTGCCTGCCGCCTCTTCTGAGTAATCGCCCATGCCTCGTTCTCAAACCCCACCCTTGCGCTTGCGCTATTGGCCTCTGCAGCAATTGCCAGGCCTCTCTCAGGAGTCGCTCGATCTATTGAGCCAGCAGGGGATTGATCACAGCCAGCAGTTGTTGCAGGCCACCACTACGCCTAGTCAGCGGCGATCGCTCGCCACGCGCCTGCACGTGCATGATCACCATGTTGCCAAATGGCGATCGCTCTCCGATCTCGCACGGGTGCCATCCGTGGGCGATCGCTTCTGCGGGTTGCTGCTGCACGCGGGCGTAACGTCGCTCACCCATCTAGCCCAAGCAACGCCGCATCAAGTGCACCGCCAAATCCTTAAGCTGCACATCGCCACGCTTCAGCGCAAAGACCTTTGCCCAACCCTGGCCGACGTAAGTCAGTGGGTTCAAGATGCCACGGTGATCACCGCCTATCTACGACAGCAGGCGGCAAAACATCAGTAAGCCTTGCCTCCGTTAAGGTGATCGATCAATGCGGGGAAACCTCCAAGCTGGCCATGAATTGGGGACTTCGGCCACACCCCCAGGAAGTAAGCTCCCTGGCCTACCGCTGAAGTCTGCTGAAGCAGACTGAGATCCGAGGCTAGATAATCCTCTTCAGAGTTCAGAGGATTTCTGCTTTGAGCTCTGGACTTCCAGCCTTTGGCTCAGCGGACAGGTCTTGCGATCCTACCCTTCGACCTGCGCCATCTTGATAAAGTTACTCCAGTAAGCCTTGCCCCACCGTCCTCAGGAATCAGTCCGTAGATCCCTAGGCAATATCGGTGGGGGGCTGAGGGCGTTGCTGCACTTGTTGCAGAAATGCCTGCACGAGCTGTTGCAGATTATCCCGAGCGATCTCCGTGCCTGCCGTCGTATTGCCGGGGATCTCGAAGAAAACCGTGCTATCAAGCGTGGTCATGGCCACCATTTGAAACAGAATGTGAGTGCTCGCAACTGGGACAGCCACAACCTGGGGGTCTTTGGCGGATGGACTCGCCGTTGCATCTTTGAGGCTGGCGTAAGCATAGATGAGATTTTTTTGGCTGTTGGGCTGGGTGCGTTGACTTAGGGTGGTCATCATCCAGCGCTCATCTAGCGTTTGCAGAATGTAATATTCTGAATGCTTTAACTGACTGGCGATCTGCCGTAGGACTGGGGCGATCGCCTGAACTGCAGCAGGCGTAACACCATCCTGCGGGGCTTGCTCTATCAAGTCTTTAATTTGCTGATCGAGATCCATGTCCTGACGAGAAAAAGGAAGGGTTCTCGACCAGTCTAGAGCAGACTGGCCGTTATTTCCTCCTGAGCACCCCGGCTTACCCCTGAAGTTTCAAGAGGGTGGAGACAGAGTGCCACCTGGAATCGCAGTGCTTCGGTCGCCACAAGTGCGAATGGCGTGTAACTCCATTTCAGCCGAGGATTGCCACCAGCGCTCCGAGCGCCCATACCCTCAGAATCTAACATTCAGGGAGACATGAGATAAGGCGTGGAGGATATTTCTCAACAGTTATACAGTGAGCTGAAACAAGCCACCCGGGCTTCTGACCGCAATTGCCGCGACGTGGCCGAGCGTATTGCCGTCGAAGTCGCCAGAATCTGTGCAGAGAGCCAGCGAATTCAGGCCTCAGGCGATGTGGACGCATGGTCATTGTCATTGGCACGGCATCGGCTAACGCAGTGCCTTAAGTACTACCAGCTCAAATCAAATCGAGGCCGGGTTGAACTGCACAGCACCTTGAGTGCTGTGGTGTATCGCTACATCACGCCCCCTCAAGTGCAGGCCAGTTATCAGGCGAGGCTTAGCTTGATTGAAGACTTTTTGCAGGGTTTCTACATCGAAGCGATCAATGCCTTTCGGCGCGAGACCCAACTGCTGCCCACCTATTCGCCGCGATCGCTCCTAGAGCTAAGCGAATACATGGCCTTTGCTGAGCGCTATGCCAAGCGGCGCATTCCCCTACCGGGCCGCCGCAGCCAGCAGTTGATTATTCTACGCGCCCAAACCTTTTCGCAACAGCAGCCTCCCGAAACCCTGGTCGATATTGAACAGGCGGCAGAAGGGGCCAGCTCTGACTCAGAACCGACGCGCAGCAGCGCTTCGCTGCAACAGGTGCGCGAGCAAATGGTGGCGCAAGAGCCCGAAGTGGCAGAGAGCGCTCTGCGAGATGCGGTGGTTACTCAACTGATGGCGTATCTAGAGGACAAGCAGCAGCAAGACTGCGCCGACTATTTTGCGCTGCGGCTGCAAGACTTGCCCGCGAACGAAATTGAGACCATTTTGAAGCTGACCCCGCGCCAGCGCGACTATTTGCAGCAGCGGTTTAAGTACCACTTGATTCGGTTTGCGCTGTCACACCATTGGGAATTGGTGCATCAATGGCTAGAAGCAGACTTAGAACGCAACTTTGGCTTGACCCCTTGGCAATGGCAGCAGTTGCAGACGCAGATCACAGACCAGCAAGCTGAAATGTTGCAGCTTAAGCAGCAAGGGATGGCCGATGCAGCGATCGCTCAAACAGTCGGCTGCACGGTCAACCAGTTTCAAAAACAATGGACTAAACTACTGGAACAAGCCTGGGAAATTAGAAACGATTTAGTATCCGGAGCAGCGGATTCTAGCCATGAAGAATAGAGTATTGGTCAGGGCAACGTTGCCCTGCCGTCTGCATCTCCAGCGTGGCATCAAGCTGATGACCCTGGCAGATGCACCCAACACTACACCATCAGGGACGTTCAGCCGCAGGGCTGGTTTCGGAAAGCCGCTGTCATTCAATAAATTTAGAGTGCATCATCCCCGGTCTGTGGTGTGCCGCAGTCCTCTGTTTGGGAAACTACCCGGCGACTAACGCCGTGCTAATAGGCCGCTTTCCATTAACATCACGACATTTCTCACTTATTGAACCCGGAGACATACCCGCTGTGGAAGATCGTTTTTATGCGTTGTTAAAGCAACGACTGCGCGAAGAAATTGAGGCCAATCCTCCCCGTTTTCCCTGGGAGTCTGGGCCGATGGAGTATGAGCTAGAGCCGACTGCGCTTCAAGTGTGGACGCGCCAACTGCGGGCTATTGCGCTGCCCACGCCGCTACCTGACATTATGATGGAGCGGTTGTTTAGCCAGTGCCAAACGCTGCTGCAATCGTCCCTGCGGGATGGCGCCAAGCTGGTCAAAGCGGTAGAAGCTATTTTCCCTCAGCACCCCGATATGCTGAATGAGCTGGCCGGCTGGGTGATGGCAGCCCCGGCGCGATCGCCCGAGGCGCTGTTGGCCGATACGGATGGGGCGTCGTTCCCAAGCCAGTACGATGCCGCGACCGAGAGCCAGAAAATGGCGCTGTCGTTGATGGCGGCTCACGAAATTCTGGAAACCCTGACCTGCAAGCTCACCTCGAACCAGCCCCAAGCCAAGCGCGACTGGCTGACCGATGCCGGGATGGTGCGCCTTGAGGTCAACGCCAAGGTTGAGCAAGGCTTTGTGAGCGTGCGGGCTCATCTGCCCTGTGCCGGGTGTCTGGTGTTTCGCGGCAATGCTGGAGAAGAAGCCACGGCTCGACGGGCAGACTCGGGGAGCGTCGCTGTCGCGCAGTTTGACCTCCAGCCTGAGGCGACGTATCTGCTCGATATTCAACTTGAGCTACCTGAGCACACCAGCCTCACCTTTGCGGTGCAGCTGGGGCAAGACCACTAGGGCGATCGCCCTCAACGTCCGCGTCTGTTCCTGAATTTTTGCTGAAAACTCAAAACCCGTATCCTGAAAATCGTCCTGAAATTCACCGGGTTTATTGATCAACGGAGTGCAACCCTGCGCTCCGTTTTTTTTGCGTCATAGGGAAAGAACCAAGCCGGGTTTGACATGACTCGGTCAGGCCGTTGAGCCCACGACCTGGCTAGGGACGAATGAAGTCGCGGTGGACATCGTTACAATGAGTGTAGAAGTGTGTAGAACGTTGAAGAATAGCCATGCACCTGACCTACCTAGACAGCAACTCTTGGTTGATAGAGCTGGATGACCAGCGAATTTTGCTCGACCCTTGGCTGGTGGGCGATCTGGTGTTTGGTGGGGCGGGCTGGTTTTTTCGAGGCTATCGCAAGCAGGCGCGTGACCTGCCTGAGGGCATTGATTTGATTCTGCTGTCTCAGGGATTGGAAGACCACGCCCACCCCGATACGCTAAAGGCGCTGGATAAAACCATTCCCGTGGTGGCGTCGCCCAATGGAGCCAAGGTAGCGTCCCAAGCTGGGTTTGCCCAAGTAACGGCGATCGCCCATGGAGAATCCTTTGTGCTGGGCGATCGCCTCCGAATTCAGGCTGTTCCGGGGTCTCCGATTGGCCCAATGCTGACCGAAAACGGCTATCTGCTAACGGGGCTAACCACAGGCATTCGGCTATATTATGAGCCCCACGGCAACCACTCTGACCAACTTCAGTCTGAGGCTCCGGTCGATGTCGCCATTACGCCACTGGTGAATCTGGAACTGCCGCTGGTGGGGCCGTTTATTAAGGGGCAAGACAGTGCGCTGCAACTGGCAACCTGGTTAACCCCAAAGGTGATGCTGCCCACGGCGGCGGGAGGCGAGGTGCAGTTCGATGGAGTGTTGACCTCGGTGCTGAAGGCGTCGGGCACCGTGGCAGAGTTTCAAACGATGTTGCGCGATCGCCAACTGCCTACTCGGGTGATTGACCCCGTTCCGGGCGAACGCTTTGCTGTGGATCTAGTCGATCTGAATGTTTCTCCATAAACGTCGCCGCAAGCAGATCATCCCAATCTTTTTTGAAAATTCATCTAAGTGGATACACGGGTGACACTTATCACACAAGTGAAGCGCTATTGTGGAATTGTGCCGTAGGATCGCAAGCATCAAACGGTCTGGTCTTTATTTCTTAGTTATTTTTTACTATCTATCGGTAGTTGAAGCCTTAGAACAGCCTGCGATCGTTTTTGGGGAATTGAGCACAGCCTTTCTAGAAAAACGACCTGGATCTTAATCCTGATCGCTGTGCTATTGGAATGTAGGGCGATCGCCCCGTGTGTTCTGTTGAATGCTCTGTTGAAGTCTCGTTGAGTTGCGTCGTTCGTCTAGCTATCGCTCTCTGCTCTCCGTTCTTTCACTCCTTCCACGCCGCTATGACCTCATTTGAGCCTTCATCCCAGCGCGAGTTATTGCCCCAGCCAGTCAACCAAGGCAATGCAGAAGACCCGGTTAGGGCAGATGCACAGTCTCTCTACGATGCGCTGACAGAAGCAGGATTTCGAACCAAAGCCTCGCTGCGGGGATTGGTGTTAACGCTGATGGTTGAAGCGGAACAGGTTCCGCCTGCTGACCAGGTGGTGGCGATCGCCCAAGCCCAACTGGCGGCGTTGCCCCACACCGCACTGAGCGCGGTGCACCTGCGGGCGCGTCAGCAAAATGCCACCGCCCCCGCGTGGAGTCGGGCGTTGACGGTGGCCCAGCAGGCGAGACCCTCTCAGCCAATGCAGCACCCTTCCTCCACCTATGATCGGCCTAAGTCCATCACCCCGGCTCGGCCTGCACATTACCTCAACACCCAGCAGATTGCCATAGTAACGATCACGTCGCTGCTCATGATGTTTGTTGGGGCCAACCTGCGCACCGTTAGCGACTACTCGCGGCGACAGTTTTTTAGCACGGCGACTCTAGCTCCATCGTCCCTCAGTGCCGGTGGCACCTTTGTTGCGCCAGTAGTTGAGCGGGTGGCTGGGATTCCGATTATTGACGTTACATTCAACAATAATCAGACCGTGCCCATGATGATTGATACGGGGGCGTCTGGAACGCTAATCACACAGCCGATTGCGCGAGCGCTTCGGGTGGAGTCCGTTGCCAAGGTCAGCACTTCCACCGTCAATGGCACCGTGGTGCTAGATGTGGGCTATGTCAATTCCATCAATGTCCATGGGGCCGAGGTGATCAACGTTCCGGTGGCGATCGCCCTGCCCAATATGTCTGTGGGCCTGCTGGGACACGACTTCCTTCAGCATTTTGACGTGACGCTGCGCGAAGACGTGGTGGAGTTTGAGCCCCGCCAGCGCCGCTAGGAATGACGTACCTGGTCTAAGCAGGCATGGCCCCTTACCCAGCAAGCGCTTGGGCGTGGTGCGCTAGGTGGTCGCCCATAAACGACGCGATAAAGTAATAGCTGTGATCATAGTTGGGCTGCATTCGGAGCATGAGAGGATGCTGCAAGGTTTCACACACCTGGGCAAAGACGTGAGGCTGCAACTGGGTTTCTAGAAATGAATCGGCCTCGCCCTGGTCAATCAAAATTGGCAATCGCTCTAGGGCCGCTTTGATCAAATACATCGGGTCATAGGCATCCCACAAGTCTGAATCGTTGCCTAGATACTTGCTGAATGCGTTTTGCCCCCACTGCACCTGCGCCGGGGTGAGAATTGGGGAAAAGGCCGACACGCTTTTGTAGCGCCCTGGGTTTTTGAGCGCAATCATCACAGCACCAAAGCCACCCATGGAATGTCCTGAAATGCTTTGATAGCCGGGCTTAATGGGGAAATTAGCGGCGATCGCCCCCGGCAACTCATCCACCACATAATCGTACATGTGGTAATGCTGTGCCCAGGGCTGCTGGGTGGCATTGAGGTAAAAGCCTGCGCCGCTACCAAAATCCCAGTTGTCATCTTCGCCTGGCAGATTGCAGCCTCGGGGGCTGGTATCGGGTGCAACCACAATCAGCCCATGCTGCGCCGCATAGGATTGAGCCCCCGCTTTGGTAATGAAATTCTGCTCCGTGCAGGTGAGGCCACTCAACCAATACAGCACAGGGCAAGGCTGCGTCTCAGCCTGAGGCGGCAGATACACACCCACATTCATCTCGCAGTTGAGCACGGCAGACGCGTGACGATACACCATCTGCCAACCGCCAAAGCTGCAATTGCGGCTGACTTGCGTCAGCTCGGTGGGGGATACAGGGGGCATAGCAGATTCCTAAACTACGAGCCGTAGAGTACCACAGACCGAATGCTCTTGCCCGCATGCATCAGGTCAAAGGCGGTATTGATCTCCTCGAGCGGCATGGTTTGGGTAATGAAGGGATCAATTTTGATCTCGCCGCTGAGGTAGCGTTCTACATAATCGGGAAGCTGCGATCGCCCCTTGACCCCACCAAACGCCGACCCGCGCCAGACGCGCCCCGTCACTAGCTGAAATGGACGCGTGCTGATCTCTTTACCCCCAGCCGCCACGCCAATGATGGTGGACTCACCCCAGCCTTTGTGGCACGCCTCTAGCGCTGCCCGCATCAGTTCCACACTGCCCACACATTCAAAGCTGTAGTCTGCCCCGCCATCCGTCAAGTCCACAATCACCTGCTGAATCGGCGCATCGTAATCCTTGGGGTTAACACATTCCGTGGCACCCAACTGCAGCGCCAGTTCAAACTTGGTGGGGTTAATATCCACGCCGATAATGCGCCCCGCCTTCGCCATCACCGCGCCCTGCACCACGCTCAGGCCAATGCCCCCCAGCCCAAACACCACCACGGTTGATCCGGGTTCTACCTTGGCGGTGTTGAGCACCGCACCCACCCCGGTTGTGACACCGCACCCCAGCAAACACACCTTCTCTAGCGGGGCGACAGGGTTGATTTTAGCCACGGCAATCTCGGGCAGCACGGTGTATTCGCTAAAGGTGCTCGTGCCCATGTAGTGAAAAATTGGCTCGCCGTTTTTGCTGAATCGGCTGGTGCCATCGGGCATCAATCCCTTCCCTTGAGTGACGCGAATCGCCTGACAGAGGTTGGTCTTGCCTGAACGGCAAAACTTACACTGCTTGCACTCGGGCGTATAGAGCGGAATTACATGATCTCCGGGTTGCACGCTGGTGACGCCTGCGCCCACCGCTTCCACAACGCCGCCGCCTTCATGCCCCAAAATAGCGGGAAAAATCCCTTCTGGGTCTTTGCCCGACAGCGTATAGGCATCGGTATGGCATACGCCTGTGGCTACAATTCGCACCAGCACCTCGCCAGCCTGCGGATCTTGCAAATCCACCTCATCAATTTCTAGAGGTTTGCCTGCTTCCCAGGCGATCGCTGCTCGCGTTTTCATCACTGCTTCTCCGAACCAAGTCCGTTTAGTACCTTAGCACTGGACTTATTGAACCTCTGAACATGTAATCATTTCTTCGCCCGTCCCACTGAGATGGCGCATTATCTTTCTTAAAATTTCTCCCAAAATTTCTACAATGGAAGCAGAGGCTCAGAACCCCAGGAATTACGTCATGTCATCATCCACCGCTCCAGTCTCGTCAGCGCCCACCGAGGCAGTCCCAACCTGGGCGATCAAGCTGCTATACGACGGAGAGTGCCCGCTCTGTGTGCGCGAGGTCAACTTTTTGCAAACGCGAGATGCGGGGCGGGGGCTGGTTGAATTTGTGGATATTGCCGATGATGCGTATGATCCTGCTGCTCATGGCAACATAGCGTTTGAAACTGCGATGGGACGCATTCACGCTGTGCTACCCGATGGCACCATCATCCAAAATGTAGAGGTATTTCGCCGCGTGTATGAGGCGCTGGGGATGGGCTGGGTCTATGCCCTAACCACGGTGCCTGTGATTGGGGCGATCGCCGATTGGGTCTATGGGCTGTGGGCCGACTGGCGTCTTCGCCTCACCGGGCGTGCCGATTTAGCCACCTTGGTAGCTGCTCGCAATCAGCGACTCGCCTGCACTCCGGAAGGGCGCTGTCAGGTGGATTAGGTGGATCAGGTGGATTAATTAAAAAAAACACCCAACAGCCTATGCGTTACACAAGCGGTTGGGTGTTTGAGTTTGTGTGTATGGAACAGAACAGAGTTGATGACCCGATTCGGTAGGGAGAAGGGGCGATCGCCCCTCTCCCTACCGAATGCTGTTCTGACTACTCAGCCGTAGCCAGTTCTGTGCCCCCGCGGCGGTTACGACGAGTTAGCAAATTAAACAGTTGAATGCCGACGGCCTTGATCAAGTTGCCTTCTAGCTCCTTAAACATGACCATGTTTAAACCAAACGCATCGTTAGCTTCTTCCACAATGCGAGCGACTGTGGCCTCATCTACCGGCACTTCGTCTAGTCGAGCACGATAGATCTGCTTAAACACCTTCTCATCAGGAATTTGCTCAAACTCGTAGAACGCAGTGCCCTGCCCGTCCGACAGGTTCATGGCGTTTTGGGCAATCTTCTTCAAAATTTGACCACCCGACAGATCACCCATATAGCGGGTATAGAGGTGCGCGATCAACAGTTCAGGCGCTTGCTCAGAGATCGTGTGAATGCGATCGACATAGGCTTGCGCCGCTTCAGAGGGGGCCACCTGCTCTCGCCAGTTTTGTCCAAAATAATAGGTGAGATCTTCTTCTAGCGTGGCTTTGCGATTGAGCTCAGGGAAGTAGAGCTGACCCAGCACCGGATGCTGCTGGTGCTTCATCATTTCCTCTTCCATAGCAGAATACACAAAGTAGAAGTTAGCCACCAGCTTGCGATAAGACGTCGGCTCAACGGTTCCCTTTAGAAAACATGCGATAAACCCCGTGTTCTCCGCCATGGTATGGGCTTTCTTAGTGCCTTCGCGAAGTTCTTTTGCTAAATTACTGCTCATGCTAAGAATCCTGATAACTATCTCTCTTTTTCACGGAATCGGTTGGGAAGCCCTGCATTGCAATGACTCTCTCCAAACTACGTAGGCTATTACCGCTACCCAGGTATCGCCACGCCATAGCCCAACTATTGGACATCGAACAGACACACTAAACCACCAGCTGCGTTGCGCTAATGCTGAGTGGCATCCACAACGAAGCGGCTTAGAGCACCTAAATTGCTACAGTAGACCGATTTGATGAGAGTTTTTATTAAAAATTCTTACGCAGAGTGCCGTTCGATACAGCTGCGCGTCCCAAACACACCGTAATGCCAGACCCATGATGTCCTCAACACTGCCTCAGATGTTGCAGATTTGCAGGCCTGTACTGTTTTGCAGGGCTGTACTGTGGGGGGCCAGTCTAATGGAGCAGCGAGCTATCTTTTGCCAGCAGCACTAACGGCAGATCGATCGCAAAGCAGGTCTGCGCTGGGGTGCTCGTGGCATGAACTGTTCCATCCATGCGCTCAACCAGCTTTCTAACTAGAGCCAGTCCTAAACCCGTTCCTCCATACTGCCAGGGGTCATGGTTGGGGATACGGTAAAACTTCTCAAAAATTTGCTTTAACTCTTCAGCAGGAATTTGAGCCCCAGTATTGATGACCGACAGGCGAATCCCTGATGGCAAACCGGTGGATTGCTCTGGAGCGTTTGGCACATCAGGTAAGCACGATACGGATACAGTAATGCACTCGTTTGCGGGGGTGTACTTGCAGGCATTGGTCAACAGTTCCCCCAGCACCCGCTCCAATTTGCCCGCGTCAGTAGTGATGCGAGGCAGATTGTCGTCTAACACTAAGCGCAGGGTTTGCTGGTGGCTCTGGGTGCGTTCTTCAAAGGGCTGAAGCAGCGGCGGCAGCAGCATGGAGAGATCAATTGTAGCGGTGGTAACGGTATCTCCCCCTGCGTCTAGTCGTGATAAATCCAGCAGGTCATTAATCAGGTTAATTTCGCGCTCTGATTCTTCATGCAGAATTTTGAGATAACGAGTAGATCGCTCGGGGTTGTGGTCTAATGCTCCTGACTGCTTCAGAAAAATTTCCAACATCTGCAGCGCCATTTTGATATTAGACATAGGCGTCCGCAGTTCGTGAGACACGGTGCTGAGGAAATCGTCCTTAAGTCGGTTTAGCCGCTCTAGTTCCTGGACTTGCGCCTGTGCTGCTTGATAGAGCCGCGCCTGTCGGAGGGCGATCGCACATTGATTAGCAACCAACTGCGCCAACCGAATGTCTTGATCCGTAAATGCGTAGTCTGGCTGGTTAATCAGCCACAGATCCCCGAGTATGCCTTTGTCATCTAGCATAGGCACGACCAGGGTAGAGACAAACCCTCGTACTGGGTTGGGCACTAGCGAACAAAACTGAAGCCGTTGCCCATGCAATAGCGGCGTGTAGAGTTCAGGAAAGGCCGAGAGCCGAGAGACCCGCCCTTGGTAGGGAGACACAGTGGTGGTGTATTCGTAGTGAATGGTAGACGTGCCCTGTTCTAGGTCGTAAATAGCCGCGTTGCAGCAATTTACCCCCAACACGGTGACCAATTCCTGTACCGCAGCCTGCAAAATCTGCTCTTCGTCTAGGCTGTCGCGCACTTTATCCGTAATGCGTTGCAGTGTCGCTTCAAACTCTTGTGCAATCTGGAGCTGAGCGGTTTGGGATTGAACCTGGTGCTCCAGATCGGCATTCAACTGCTGAACCCGTTGATGCAGTTCTACATGATGAATGGCGCTCTCAAGCTGAGTTGACAACTGCGCGACCAATTCGACCTCCCACAGATGCCAGGGGCGCGGCGCGGTGCAGTGTTGCACCATCAGCCAGCCCCACGGTGCTTGCTCTTGAGACACAGGCGCGATCAAGGCCGATTGAACATCCATGTCTTGCAGGGCAGACTGGAGTTCGGGCGGCAGATCTACTGCAGGAAACGGATGGGTCACGGCAATGGCCCCGTTGCAAAAC
The DNA here is from genome assembly GCA_019359435.1 of Kaiparowitsia implicata GSE-PSE-MK54-09C. Taxonomy (GTDB): domain Bacteria; phylum Cyanobacteriota; class Cyanobacteriia; order Elainellales; family Elainellaceae; genus Kaiparowitsia; species Kaiparowitsia implicata. Next base: position 31,531 of record JAHHHI010000086.1, on the reverse strand, counting down.
GTGGCGATCGCCCCTCCTATATCCCCACGATCAGCCGATGCAGCGCCAATCACGCGCCCCTGCAGTGTTGGAATGCCTGCTGCGGTGGCGGCTTCTACCACTTGCACGGCTGCCCCTTGAGGCTGCACTAATACCACCCGGTCGGCCTGTAGCAAGCGTTGGACTGTCGCAGTTGTTTCCGCCAAAATCCTAGGCAGGTCAAGCGAGTGGCGCACTTGCCGGGTGAATTCTGAGACGACTTGCGCGACGAGACGGCGTTGGGATGTATTGGGAGTCAGCAGCGCCGTCTGATGATCTGGATGATCTGTTGGTGGGTTTTCTCCAGGCTCTTGAGAAGATAGTGGTGTCCACAGAAGCAGAGTGTGTGCCTGTCCATTGCCGACAGTCAGGGTCTGCGCCTGCATCATCACGGACATCCCAAAGGAAAGTGTGGCCTGTACGCCAGCAGAAAATTCAGAGGGATTCTGCAGCAGCGATCGCACAGTCTCCACATCACTGGGCTGTACCCAGTCCAAAATGGAGCGCCCGAGCATGGCCTCGGGTGCGAGCCCCCAATCAGCCAATTCTGGAGCAACGCCGCAGATCTGGGCTGCTGCATCGAGTTGCACAGCCATCATCCTCCAGGGGGAAACCGTCATGAGGTTAAACGCGTGGCGCTCAGTGAAAACGGGCTGGGGTAATGGCGGTGCAGGTAGGGGCGATCGCCCCTGGGGCTGAGCCGCAGATAATGCGTGTAAAGGTAAGGATTGAATCGGCATTGATCCGTCATAAAGACCCATGTCACATTCCTGCCGGGCATTGAAGAGACGATTGGGAGATTGAGATTGAACATGGGGTGGAATTCTTAAATCGATGGCCACCTCAGCAGGAACACCCATCCTAAAGAATGCCCGGAACACTCAATAAAATCATCATGAGATAGTGAGTTTAACCCCCCAAATCATAAGTTTCTATCGCAAGACTGCTGAACTATGATGATGTGATGGATGTGCCCCAGGATCTGCGCTTCCACAACCCGCTCCAGCAGTGGGATGATAGAGAATGTCAAGCTCTTGACCAGCAGCCATCGCACCCCTAAGGCGGCGGGTTTTCGACTGCCTCGACTAGCGCTTGCATGATGCCGGGAAGCGCCACCTCGACCCGCCGCCAGTCGGGAATTAGCGGTGAGCCAAAGGGATAGCGATTAAACTCTTCAAAGGCATCATCTAAGGCCTGGGCAAAGGCTTCTACGGCAGTAAATTCCTGATGTAGGTCGTAGGCGGTCAGGTTATGCATTTCTGCCACGGCTTCATACACATCAATGGCACGGCGGGCATGGGTGATATAGGTCAGCTTCAGGGCGCGGCTAAATTCACTATTGAGCATCACCCCCTGTGCCGAGAGCTGCGTAAAAAACGTACGCGCGATGTCAGCAGCCATTTTCTGTAACCCTCTGTGGCTGCTGCTGCCCACTTCTTGATGCTTATGGTCATAGCGGTGGGTCAACTCAACTTGGCATACGCGGGGCACACGAAACAGGCGGTAAATTTCAGACAAAATGCCGACCTCAATACCCCAGTCTGAGGGAAACTGCATCTCGCGGGCGTTGCTGGTAAAGGTCGCAAATTCCCCAGAGAGGGGGTAGCGGAAGTCGCCCATATAATCCAAAAAATCCAGCGGGCCTAAGATTTCTTTGAGCGATCGCACCAACGGAAAGTAGAACAGCCGCACCACGCGCCCAAACAGGCGATCGCTAAAGCGAGCATAGAACCCCTTTGCAAACTGATAGCGTAACTGCACCACGGTATAAAGCAAGCGCACCAAAAACCGTCGGTCGTAGGTCAAAATATCCGCATCATGAAAGGCCAGCACCGCCATTTCTTCCTTCGCGACTGCGTAGCCTAGCGCTGTCCAAACCGCTCGCCCCTTACCGCGTGGCCCCAGCGGCAGCAACGCGTCAATTTTGCGAATGAGGGCTTGCACCCCAGGCGCATCATTCCAAATTAGCCGACTGCGATCGCCCAGCGGAGCTACGATCCCCTGGGCTTTACGAAATTCATCTCCATTAGCGCGATCCAAACTAATGATAACCTGCTGCACAAATGCCATATCCGTCAGCTCTTTGATAATGGCTGCCATTGCTGGGCTAGCCAAATCACTGTAGAGCGCTGGAATCAATACCCCTACTGGAATACGTTCCGCAGCGTTGAGCAACCGCTCTTCCATTGCAGTCAGTGCTTCAGTTTGCAGCAGGGTAAAAGTAGGAACACGATTAAGATGAAAATCCGCCATCAGAACCCAAGAAATCAATAGGGAATGAAGATTGACTAACGCCAATCAATGAAGATTTGACTATCAAGCTAGCTTGCACCATATCACGCTATCTATACGTCAACGATGCAGTTAGGATACATCGCTTTCTCTATTGAGAGAAGGAGGGCAGACGCCCTTGTATCAGCATAGTCACAATACTCAAATACCGTTCAAACCATTACAGAATAGGCTTTAGACTCATAACACTATTCCTTGTAGCTATTGTTTGGCACACATGACGATCGCGCGCACCCTAAGAAGCTGCAAAGCGTTGAATGCCGACTCTGATTTATTTTATAGCTTCCATTTCATAGGTTCGCTCTGTACTGAATTTGAGTTACATACATGAAACTCTCAATGACTCGGTTTCCGTGCTGATTTTACATAAATTCAGGCTCTAATATAAGTCTATACTGCTAAGCTTCTGCACTCATCAAAAACTTAGAAATTCGCAGCAGTATTCATATAGATTGAATTTCAAAGACCTAATTAATTCATTATCTGAATCGCGGAATTTAAATTTATCTGTGACTAGCAAGCAGATGCAATACGTGCAGATAAAAATAGGCTGTAAATCGTTGATGTTCAAGAAGTAAAGTAGGAAGCTAAAAAAATAATACAAAAGGAATACTAGATAATCTTTCAAATGAGCGATTCCCCTGTCACGTTAGGAGCTTTAAACTCATTGTGTTGGAATTATTTTTAGGTCGTTCCAAGACGTTTCTGTTCTGCTCTCATCATAATGTTGAGTGATGGTTTTGCAGCAATGTTCCAGTGACTCAGTAGTACACTACTGAGTCACTGGAACATTGCTGCAGGTTTAAGATTGCCGATGTCTGACGATGTTTCTAATTACGGTAGGAAAAGGCTGTGGGAAAAGGTATTGTGGAACGGATACCTGTACAAGAATGTGTACAAGAATGTCGCGTAGATAGATCTGCTGACTTGGCTGCAAGTCTATTAACTACAAGACTATGGGATTATAAAGTTGATTACTTCTCTGGGGGTTTAGTCAAAACTCCGCTGCTGGCACAAACTAGAGTTTGTGCCATTGTGCCAGTTCGCAATGAGGCTGAGCATATAGTGAGCACATTGACCGCTCTGGCAAATCAAGTTGATTTTCATGGGAAACCGCTTGATCCAAACTGCTATGAGGTCATTATTTTTGCTAATAATTGCACGGATAACTCTGCTGGTCTAGTGCGCCGTTTTATTAGCCAGCATCCCCATTTTTTGCTTCATCTGATTGAGCAGGAGTTGCCGTCTGCCGAAGCTCATATTGGCCGAGCTCGCCAGTTGGTTATGGATGAAGCCCATCGCCGATTTATGGTCTTAAATCAGCAGCAGGGAATTATTGCGTCAACAGATGGCGATAGCCAAGTTGATTCAAAATGGGTTGCATCGATCTTGCATGAGATAGATAGAGGTGCTGATGCAGTTGGAGGGCGCATTATCACTGATCGAGCAGGCCGATCGGCTCTTGATCAATGTACTAGAGCCTCGTATTTGCGCTCAGTTGGGTATCACCATTTAGTGACTCAGCTAGAGAATTATATTGATCCCGATCCGTTTGATCACTGGCCTAGCCACCATCAATTCTTTGGTGCAAATTTTGCGGTGACTCATGAAATGTATGCATTAGCTGGTGGTATGCCATCTGTGCGGACGCCAGAAGATGTAGCGTTTCATCGCGCTTTAATGAGAGCTGGTGCACAATTGCGATATAGCTCACGGATGCGAGTGATAACGTCTGCTCGTCAAACAGGACGAACCTCAATTGGTCTTGCCAACCAGTTAGCACAATGGCAAACCATGGGGCATCAGCAACAAACTGATTGGGTGGAGTCGGCAGAGGCCATTGAGGCTAAATTAAGGGCGAGGCGAGAGCTTCGCACTGTGTGGGAGCAATTTACTGAAAACCACGGTTTATCAAAACAGACTCTGAAGCAACTTGCTATGAAATTAGCGGTTTCAGTAGATAGGCTAATCTATGCAGTTGAGCACTCGTCTTCATTCGGAGCGTTTTATCAGCAAATTGAACAGCATCAGCAGGATGCAGGGCTATGGCGTCAGCGCTGGTCTGCTGTGGGTATTGAGGTAGCGATCGCCCAACTTCGACTGCGAATCCATCAGCTGCGTCAACAGTCAGCTCCCGCTACAAGTGAATGAGCCTAGCGTTTCTCGTATACATCTAATCGATAATCTTGGGTGCGTTGGCTTACACGCTGATGCATCCGAGATTCTGCAAATTCTTGGAATGCATCATGCACTTGATGTCCTCTAAGGGGATAGTCGATTGCTTCATGCAGCCAATGGACTAACAACAGGTGCCCCCCGGGTAGCAGCGAGTCAAAGATCCGCGTTTGGGACTGTTTAAAGTCGTCCCAGCACCAGTAATAGCCCACTTCCGATAGCACCACTAAATCGAAGCTAGCATTGGGGTATTCATGGGGCACGTTCATGATTTGAAAACGCACATGGGGTAGATGTTGGCAACGTTGAATTGCTGTTGCCTGAGCAATGGTAGAGATATCAACTGACAGGAGCGAATCGCAATACCCTGCGAGCTGCTCCGTTAAAACGCCAATCGACCCTCCAATTTCAAAGGCAGACTGATAGCGTGTGTTAGGCAGCGCGGCAATCGTTGCCGCGTATTTTTGGGCTTCGTACTCACTGGTTTCAAAGTCCCAAGGATCGGGATCAGCAGCGTAGAGCTTGTCGAAATACGTTGGAGGAAGAGATTGGTTAGTCATTATATTGGAAGAGTAGGTTTGTGTATATTTGATGTCGAGATTTTGTATACGGTGGCTTCACAATGGCACCGCAAAAGATTGATTGAAACTTACTGACTAGAGTTATTCAAGATCGGTTCTAGATAAATTTCCCAGGGTTTTAGAAAGTTCGCGATTAAGCCTGGGGCTAATCGAAATCCTGTCGGGTCATCGTTGATCAAATCAGTAATTTGAGAGCGATAACAGGCGATCGCCGCTTCTTTGAGCTTTACGATAGCTGCAATATCAAGTCGCCAAGCTTGGTAGTGGGTGTCGGGCGACTGCCGCTGAGTGGGATCCCAATCCCAGATGGGGTATTCAATGATTCGGGGACGATCGGCAAGGTGTGGGATTGCGGACTGAATCAACTGCCAGGTTGCACGGTGATCAGGGTGTGGGTCAAACTGATAGGGCAGAAAAATGACGCGCGGCTGAACTTGCGTCAAATAATCCTGACAAGAGTCAATGGCGTGCCGCGCGGCTGCATTGGCTGCTGTTTTATCCAGTGAGGTTAGCAGAAGAGAGGGTTGGTTGGGCGTTCCGACAGGAGGCACCGCCCCATCGGGCAACCGCAGAAAGGTGACATGGCTAGGGTCAACCTGCAGCAACGTGAGGGCTTCGAGCGATTCTGCCTCGCGCAGTTGGCGAAGTTTTGCCTGTGGATAGTGGCAGGAGTGAGGGTGCGATTGGGTGCCATCGCTCACGATCAGCACATAGACCGGGCAACCCCGGGCACGCAGCAGGGCGATCGCACCGCCACACCCTAGGGTTTCATCATCGGGATGCGGTGCAACCACTAGCACGGGTTCTGCGGTTAAGCTTGCAACCGTTCGCAATGGCAGGTGCTCAGGGGTTGCGAATAGGGATGATGGAAGGGGGCGATCGCTCATCACTGCCACAGCCGGTCAGCAGCCGCTGCCTCTGTCAGCACATGAGCGCCCACGCCAGAAATGGCGGCATCATAGGCCGGCTGGCGCAAATACAGCGTTAAATCGCGAACCACGCGCTCAATGGGGTTGGGGGGCAGCAGCCCACGCGTGCCCACAGAGCGCTGGCACATCTGCATCATATCCATACACACCTGCTCCACCGTCGTGCGCATCATGTTGGTGTAAGCCAGCAGCCGATTGGCTTGGGAATTTACAACACCGACCTCACCGCCAAACTGGGGCGCATAGGCCGCAATGGCATCGGCGGCACCCCGTAGCCAGAGTTGACCTGTTTCAAGGGCGATCGCCATTTGCCCCAGCCGCTCCTGTTGAAACGGATTGCTGGTTCGGTTCTCAGCTTGAAGAAACTGTCGCGTCAGATCAAACAACGCCTCTGCACCGCCCAGTTGCACTGCGGCAAACCGAACTACCCCCGCCGTTAACCACGGCTGCCGCATATAGTCTCCGGGCTGACCCATCAGATCGCTACCCTCCAGCTCAACGCCGCTAAAGTCAATCCGATAACTGGCCGTAGCTTTCATCCCTGCAGGGTGCCACCAGGTTGGATCAATGCGAGTCGTGACCTGATCCATGGGCACAATGCACATCTGCCAGGTGCCATCGGGCAGCGTGCCGCTCACAAAGGGACGATCTACATAGCCCGCTCCAGAACAGAAGGTTTTTGCCCCGTCTAGTCGATAGCGGCCTTCCCCAAGGGGCAGAATTTTGAGCCCCTCGGCATCTTCTGCATTCCACACGCCAAAGAGCCTATGGCGATCGCGCACCTCTGCGCTATACCGTTCAACTTGCTCAGCGGTGCCAAAGGTTTGAATGAGTTGAAGCGCGTTCACATGCCCTTCATACACCCGGCCCACGGCCAGATTGCCCCGCCCAATGTGCTTAAGCAGCACGAGCAGATCATGGGTCAAACTCGCGTCGATTCCCAAACCACATCCCCCCAACGCAGTGCGCAGCGGGGCCACCAAGAACCCTTCCGCTGCCAGGCGTTGAAATTCTGCTTCTGGGAACGCACCGGGCCGATCAAGGATCGCGGCCTGGGTGGCGAATTCGTCCGCCATGGCGCTGGCAAGGGTTATAAGCTCTGCAGCCACAGGCGCAGTATGCGCAGAGGTCGATAAGCGTTGAGCGACGATAGCGAATTCTCCTTGTCTTTCCAGCATCTTTCCAGCATGGTCGAAAGAGACTCAGACGGTCTTCTCTCTTCCGGCAGGGATTTGTCCGCCATGCTGGTGCTCCAACGATGATTTAAAGCCACTAAGACTGACGCACTCGATGCAGCGTCCTGGGAATGTTAGGCGATTTTGGGAAGGGTAGGTTCCCCAAAATCGCCTAACTGCGTTAGTCTTGGCAATCTAACTGCTCCTCCTCACCGTTTTACTCCGGTACAAAATTATCGGTTGACTTAGAGCCTATGTGACGAGATTTTGCGAAAGATTGAGCTGAGTTGACGGATAAGACGATAATGCAAGACTAATCAGGTCACGTTTCGCGGATTCAGTCGCAATGTCCTCCCCTGACTATGAAGCGCTGCTTCAGGCTGCCGTAGATGAGTGCGACGCGGCAGGTTGTCCCCTCACGGGGCAGCAGCAAGCCATCTTAATCCGGGTGCTGCTACATCCACTCCCGAACAGCGCAACCCATGGTGCGGCTGAGAATCCGCTTGATGCGCTAGAGGCAGATCAACAGCATGCCTTGATCGAATTTATTGCTGAGCAAGAGCAACAAAGCCGCAACTGGAAGGCGCAACTGCTGAATGACTGGGTTGCTGGCCGCGACTCTGGCGCAGTGCAGTTTATCCGCGATCAATACGGGCTGCAATGGCTAGAGCGGGTGCGACCGTCCCATGTGAGTCAGTATGCTCGCCCGACTCAGCTTCAGGTGGGCGATCGCATCGAAGTATCCAACAGTTTGTGGGAGTGGGTGCAGGAAGAGGGGCCGTGTCAACAGGAGTGGTTTCCCTGCACGGTGGTGAGCCTGTCGAAGACCGCCGAAGTGGGGGGTGAAAACGGCACAGCCCATACCAACTGCATCATTCGGTTTGACAGCGGCATGGAATATGAAATTCAGGGCGTGTACGAATGGAATCGCTATAGCTGGCGATGGTACACAGTAGAGTGATGGAGGGAATGATGGAACCCACATCTGCTGCGTAGGGGATGTGCCCAATTATTTGCGTGAAACGGTAGAGTCAGGGCTAGTCGACTGGCTGGAATCGGCGTCGGGGCGGGCAAAAATCATGCGGCCTGCGGAGGTTTGCAAGGCTCCAGTGACGACTACGATGGTTTCTTCACCAATCAGGCGATCGCCCCCTTCTACCACTACCATGGTGCCGTCATTCAGATAGCCAACGCCCTGTTCTGGCTCCTTGCCCTGCTTGAGAATTTTTAGCTCTAGGTTGTCACCCGGCAGATAGGAGGGCCGCATGGACTGCGCCAAGTCGTTGATATTTAGCACAGGCACCTGCTGCAAACTCGCGACTTTGTTAAGGTTGTAGTCGTTGGTGAGCAGCATGCCATCAATGTCCTGCGCTAGTCGCACCAGTTTGGCATCCACCGTAGAGATGTCGTCATAATCAGCAGAGTGAATCACAATTTTGTCGGGATAGCGTTCTTTTAGCCGATTCAGAATATCCAAACCCCGCCGTCCGCGAGTGCGCTTCATGTCGTTAGAGGCGTCAGCAACCTGCTGCAGCTCTTGCAGCACAAACTGCGGCACCAGAATTTGCCCTTCTACAAACCCCGTCGCCAAAATATCTTCAATTCGGCCATCAATAATGCAGCTGGTATCCAGCACCTTGCTGCTGGTGGGCTTAAGGGTGCCCTCCGACACGAGTAGCGTTTCTACGCTATTGGGGTTAATCAGCCGCAGGAGCGATCGCCCATGGGCCCCGCCCAAGTTCACCCCAGTCGCGGCAAACAAAATGCTGCCGACTACCGCCGCCAACGGCTTAATAAAGCCAAAGTCTCTAGGGATGGGCAGCAAGAACACGGGCAGCAGCAGCAAGTTGGCGACCAACAATCCGAGGATCAGACCCACTGAGCGGCTCAGTAATAAATCAACGGGCATTTCGCGGACTTGCCGTTCTAGCCGCTGATAGCTGGTTTGCACCGCCAAGCCAATCGCCAGCCCCAAAATGCCACCAAAGCCAGCAATGACAAAGCTCAACCCTTCAATATTTGACACTTGACGAAGGGCATCGTCGGGCAAGAAATCTACGCTGTAGAAGCCGATTCCCACCCCTGCTAGGATGAACGAGAGGACAATAATGGCGTCAAGCATAGTCCAGGTTGCTCTGGGATGGGGCGGTGTGTTCTGTTGAGGTCACGGAATCTCGAATGGGACTGTCAGCCGTTTAGCCGCTAACGAGGGCACTGGCCAAGGGTATGACCGTTTAGGGCTAAGATCATAGCCCCCAGCGGGGGCAATAAGCACAAATACAGCCTTAATTATATCGTCGGAGATTCCCGACGGTGCTTTAGGAATTATTGCAATGACAGTACTGCCGCTTCCGGCGTCGAGCGATCGCCCGTCTATTCATCCATTGGGCAACGAAAAAAAAGCTGATCTGGCAACGTCTGGCCCGGCAGCAGCGGCCCCTACGGCGGCTTACCTCCATATTCCCTTTTGTCGGCGACGCTGTTTCTATTGTGATTTTCCGATTTCGGTGGTGGGGGATGCTCGCTGGGGCGATCGCTCGTGCACCATTTGCGCCTATGTGCAGCAACTCTGCCAAGAAATCGCCCAAACGCCTGCTCATTCTGAAGCGTTCCCCATGACCCGTCCTCTAGAGACCGTATTTTTCGGTGGGGGCACTCCATCGCTGCTGTCGGTTGGGCAGTTGGAACAGATCTTGGCAGCGCTGCGGCAGCAGTTCGGCATTGCCGCCTCTGCAGAGGTGTCGATGGAGATGGATCCTGGCACGTTTGACTTAGCTCAGGTTCAGGGCTATGCAGCTGCCGGAATCACGCGGGTCAGCTTGGGAGCGCAGGCGTTTCAGTCAGAGTTGCTGGCGGTCTGCGGACGCACCCACACCGCCGACGATATTCCTCAAGCGGTGGCGCTGCTGCGCCAAGCGGGGATTGAGAATGTTAGCCTTGATTTAATTTCGGGCTTGCCTGGGTTGACGATGGCCCAGTGGCACGAGTCGCTAGAGCGGGCGATCGCCTTGAATCCCACCCATCTCTCGATCTACGACCTCACCATTGAGCCGGGCACGGTGTTTGGCAAACGCTATACCTCCGGCGAAGCGCCCCTCCCCAGCGACGACGCCACCACCGAGATGTATCGCCAGGCGCACCAGCACCTCACCACCGCTGGCTACGATCATTACGAAATTTCAAACTATGCCAAACCTGGCTATGCGTGCCGCCACAACCGCGTGTATTGGGAAAATCGCCCGTACTATGCCATGGGCATGGCGGCAGCGAGCTATGTGCAAGGCCAGCGCTTTACCCGCCCAAGCACTCGCGAGGCCTATTATGCCTGGCTCGCATCTGGAGCCCTGATCGACTGCGCCCCCACTCCACTCATGGAGCAACTGCTGGACACGCTGATGCTAGGGCTGCGGCTGCGAGAGGGGCTCAGCGTGGCGGCGCTACGCAATCAATTTGGCGACGAGACGGTGCATCGTCTTGTGGAGGGGTTACACGCCTATGTCCGACAAGGACTCGTGCAGATCGACTCGGGCGATCGCCTGCACTTGACGGTTCCTGACGGATTTCTGCTATCCAATACGGTATTGGCCCATCTCTTTCACCTGTTCTCTTAAGCCCCGAACCCCGTATGGTTGAGATCCGCTCAAGCTTGAGCAGGGGCTAGCCGTCTGATGGGCGATCGCGCTCCCCACAGGCCGCTCGAGGTTTTAGGTGCGAAGAACAGTTCTCTAAAGGTTCTCTAAAAAAAGTTCTTTAAATAGGACAAATAGGAGCTTACCAGTTGATAGGCCAGAGGCTCAAGGAACATCCGGCAAGAGGCATAACATATCAACACAATATCAACACGTATTTCAGCAATCTTGCATGAAACCCTCCATTCAGGGTTTATTTAGGGTTGAGCCGTTTAATTTGGACAGTTTTAAGGAGCAAATGCTGTGGTTAGTTTCATTATTTCAATTATTGTGCTGGCAATTAGCCTGCTGATTATTTCTAAGCTGCCCATCGGGGTCGAAATCGACAGTCCGGTAGTGGCACTCATCTCCGGTGGCATTATCGGCGCGCTGAATGGGGTGCTCAACCTGTTCCCTGAGGGGTTGCGAACCTTTGGGGCCTGGATCAGCCTAGGGCTGATTCCATTGATCACCAGTGTGATTGTGTTTGGGCTAACGGCACTGCTGGTGCAGGGGTTTCGGCTGCGCTGGGGCATTGGTAGCGCCATTATTGGAGCGATCGCCCTCAGCATTGTCAACTCCATCCTCGTCACTATTCTGCAAGCGCTCAACATTGCCTAAGGTTTGCGAAATATCATGACATGCTGCTGTGGCAAAAACTCCAGCGTTTCTTGCCACAGCAGCCCCACCGCGTTCATTTCGCGTCGCACCTGCCGCTGAGTCATCTTGTGATGCCGCTTGATCAGAATGAACGGGTTCTCCCCGCGATACTCCACCAATGCCACCCGCCCTCCAGATTTTAGGGCAGAGACGAGGTTCGTCATCATCTCATAAGGGTAAGCAAATTCGTGATAAGCATCGACTAAAAGTGCCAAGTCGATGATCTGGGGCGGCAGGTGAGGATCGGTTTCGCTTCCTAAAATGGGGATCACATTGTCGGCCTGCTGATCCTGCTTTAGCGCTTGCAGCAGGGCTAGCATCTCAGGCTGAATATCAACTGCGTAAACTTGGCCCTCGGGCACCTGCGAACTCAGACGAAAGGTCATGTAGCCAGTGCCAGCCCCAATGTCAGCGACCACATCGGCAGGGCTTAGGTTTAGGCGCTGAACCAAATCCGCCGGATGCTCTTCCCAACTGCGGCTGGGGCGCTCTAACCAAGCCGCACCCCGATGCCCCATCACCTGAGAGATTTCGCGCCCTAGGTAAACTTTGCCAATGCCATCGGCGCTAGGGCGGCGCGGGTGATAGCGGGCATGGGTGTTTGGCGTTGCTGTCTCAGCAATCATTGCCCCCGCTTCGTCTCCCATCGTGCCGTGTGAGGACTCCGCATAGGCTGCGGGCACCAAGCTGGGATGCAGCAGCAGAATGAAAAGCAGCAGGCTCACTGCACGATGTCGCACCCCTCGACGCTGCCAAAAGAAATAGCGCTTAAGCCAAGCGGGAAACAGTCTAAATACGCGATTCATCCGGGAAAAACTGAGCCAAATCGGGTTGCCATTGATATTGTCGCAGGTTGATGTGGCCCGCGTGGTTGAATTCGACGCCTTCTGCCTCTAAGAGCGATCGCTGCAAATCATCGCTGCCATTGCGAAACGGTGATTCCGAGACTTTGCCTTGGGCATTGATCACCCGATGCCAGGGAATGCTGCTGCCATCGACCACGCGATATAGGGCATACCCGACGAGGCGCGCTTTGCCGTGCAGATTTGCTAGCGTGGCGATTTGCCCATAGGTTGCGACTCGCCCGACGGGAATCTGCTGCACGACAGCGTAGATGCTGCTGTAAGTATTCATAAGGTGTTGCGGCTGAAGCGGTACTGACAGTCCTAGACGGATCATGATGGGGTGAGGCAAGGACTGAATTCTCATCCCACCTATCATCACCTGAGTAACCTGAGTTCGGGATAAGCTCGCACTCGCACCCTTAAAGTGCCGTGCGCGACGCGCACGGCACTTTAAGGGTGTTGGGGCATCGCGCGTCGCGCGATGCCCCAACACCTTCTTAACCCGAACTGACGTTGAATACCACTATCGCAATGGAGGGTCTCTATGACAGCTGTGAAAGTGGCATGAGGTTGGCTCTAAGGCAATGTGTCTCACAGTATTCTTTCTACAGGTGTGAGGAATAGAAAAAGCCCCCGGAGTCGAAACAAGGAAAGACGCCCGGGGGCTTTTTTATGGAAATGTGACTCCGTCAACAAGAAAGCATTAATAAAAAAGCCCCTGTTGTTCATCCATGAAATAACGACATGGGCTTTTTTACAGGCATTTTTCCAAAACTTGCTTTCCCCATCTGACGTCAGTTCGGCAAATTCCCAAAACCCTGCTGCTCGCGATGCAAGCAGCAGGGTTTTGCGTTGTTTCAGCCCCACAGCGTAGGGCTGAAACAACGCCCTCGAATTCTCAAGAAACTTTCTTAACCTGAGTTCGGGATAAGCTCAAACCCCTAATGTGCCGTGCGCGTCGCGCACGGCACATTAGGGGTTTTGGGGCGCCGCGCGACGCGCGGTGCCCCAAAACCCCCTTAACCCGAACTGGCGTTTCTTAGGTACAGGTTGAGGGATCAAGTCAACAAGAGCTTGAAGTTTCTGACGGGCCTGACACGGTGGGCAGCACGGGTCAGCCGCTCTTAGTAAACAAAGTCATGGGTAAGGCTGAAACCCTTGGTAGCTAGACCTTTTGTTTCTTTGCACCTTCCTGCCTTCCGGCATTGCTGAACTAACTTTAAAGAGAGCTTAAGAGCTTAGAATTACTTTCGCAGAGGGGAGACCGGGATAGATTTTCGTAGCACTGCGGCTAAACTAGGCGTGGATGTAGTGGATTTTCGCTGAGGAGTTTAGCATGAGGGCACTGGCAGGGCTAACGCTGGTGGGATGGATGCTGATGATGACGGCGGGACAAGCGGTTCCGGTGCGCCTGCGGGCACGTTCATCAGAATCAGATGTCCCCGTCAGTGCAGAGCTACAGTTTCAACAGAATGAGGCTGGGCTGCTGAGCAATTTTGAGTTGGGGGTGGTGCGGCAGGGCAGACAAGTGATGCGATCGCCCCTTCCGGTTGAGCAATTATCTACCTACGATCCGTCGTTTCCGGTACGCGGCATCTCTGCTGATGTCAAAGTGCTAGATCTAGATGCTAGCGGAGAACCCGAAATTTTAGTCGATTTAGCAGAGGCTGGGGCACGGTGCTGTGCCTCGACGTTCATTTACTATTACGAACCGCAAACGCAGCAATACCAATCCATTGCCCATTTTTGGGGCAACTATACGAGCGGCTACTGGCTGGACGACATCACGGGGCAACCTGACTCGCGTCAACTGCCCGATTTAAACGGCGATGGTGCTCGTGAGTTTGTGGCGCTGGACGATCGATTTCGAGGGGAGTTTGGCGGTTATGCCACATCGTTTGCGCCGATTCAAATTTGGCAGTTTCGCCGAGGGCAAATGGTTGATGTCACCGCAGAGTTCCCCGACATCGTTTATCAAAATGCGTTTGAGCTTTGGGGGCAATATCAACGGATACGACGTGAGTTTGGCCTAGAGACTGCACGGGGGGCGATCGCCGCCTATGCCGGGGCAAAGTTCCGTATAGGTCAGGGCGACGATGCCATGCAGCGCATCCGCCAGAATTATCCTGCGGCACAACATCAGGCGTTTCTCAACGAACTCACCACGTTTTTGCGCGATACGGGCTACGCTCCATAACTTCAGTTCGGGTTAATAGGGTCAGGACTGACGCACTTCATGCAGCGTCCTGGCAACCTTGGACGAGTTCTGGGAGGCTCAGCCTCCCAGAACTCGTCCAACTGCGTAAGTCAGGTAGAGGTTTGAGCGTATTCCAACCTCAGGTTATCTAGATATCTAGAACACCCAGTCTAGTGATTAAGCCGCTAGCACCTCGGCGGCAGCGCTGATGCCGGCTCCCGGAGTAAAACCATCAAAGCCTAGCTCTTTTAGCGTGGCTTCTAGGCTGCCTACGGCAGTAAGGATGTCGCGATCGCCCACAAAGCCTAAGTGTCCAACTCGAAAGATCTGGCCTTTGAGATGGTCTTGACCACCCGCTAGCAGAATGTCGTATCGCTTCTTCATTACCGAGCGAATTTTTTCAGCGTCTACGCCAGCGGGCGCGACAGCGGTGATCGCCGGGCTCGCAGCCGCATCAGCAGCAAACAAAGGCAGATTGAGGGCGCGCATCGCGGCCCGGGTGGCCGTCATCTGGCGATGGTGCCGGGCCACAATGGCCTCTAGCCCCTCCGTCTGCATCATGCTCAGCGCCACTTGCAGCCCATAGAACAGCGTCACGGGTGGCGTAAACGGATTGCTGTTTTGGTCAGCAGCTTTTTTGTATTTGCCCAAGTCAAGGTAAAACTTGGGTAGCGTGGCGGTTTTATACGCCTCCCAGGCTTTCGCACTAACGGCTACAAACCCCAACCCTGGCGGCAGCATAAAGCCCTTCTGCGACCCTGAGGCCACCATATCTAGCCCCCACTCATCCATCGGCACGTGGGCAGCGCCTAGGCTGGTGACGGCATCCACGAGCATCAATGCACCGTGCGATCGCACATAGCCGCTGATGGTTTTCAGGTCGTTCAGCACGCCAGTCGAGGTTTCGCTATGGGTGACCACAACCGCTTTAATGGAGCGGCTGGTATCGGCGTCAAGCCGAGTGCGGAATTCCTCTGGGTCGAGCGCCTTGCCCCATTCAGCGGTGATGGTGTCTACCTGCAGACCATAGGCTTGGGCCACCTTGGCCCAG
The DNA here is from genome assembly GCA_019359435.1 of Kaiparowitsia implicata GSE-PSE-MK54-09C. Lineage (GTDB taxonomy): Bacteria > Cyanobacteriota > Cyanobacteriia > Elainellales > Elainellaceae > Kaiparowitsia > Kaiparowitsia implicata. The sequence goes on along the minus strand of JAHHHI010000086.1, from coordinate 15,940 downwards.
CGATCGCCAAACTTGCCATTGCTGCCCACCAACACGCGATCGCCCGCACTCAGGAAGTTGATCATTCCGGCTTCCATGGCCCCCGTGCCGCTCGATGCCAGAACCAAGACATCATGCTGAGTTTGGTGCAGCCACTTCAGCCCTGCCGTCACCTCTGCCATGATTTGGCTAAACTCGCCGCTGCGGTGCCCGATGGGATGCTTTGCCATCGCCAATAGCACGGGTTCCGGCACCGGGGTCGGCCCCGGAATCATCAGCATCAATTTATTGTCCATTGCCCTTCCTGCCTGTCTAAAAAATGTGGCGAAATCGACGCATATTCCAGAATGCCACACCACCGAGATCGATTGGGGGCGATCGCCCATCCCGTTTAAGAAACTTGTTGGCGAATGAGCGTTAGCCGTTAGGGCTGTGCCGGAGCCGTCCACCAAGCTAAGGCATAGGGCTGAACGGGGTCGTTGACCTGTTGCCGAAACACCACACGCAGTTTGTAGCGCCCGGTTTTGGGCACAGGATGGAAAATATGCTCCACGCTATCCACATCGCTAAACGAGCCGCGAATCCGGTTGGCTGGATCGGCCTCATCGATGGGCATCAAGTATAGATCGAGGATGTTTAAGCCGCGATCGACAAAGCGTTCGCTGATGGTATAGCCGCCATCCCTGTTGGCATCGTTCAGCTCTATATGCCGATTCCATGCGAGAGACGCCGACACATAACTGCCCGCCTGCAGCGGTTGCTCAATTTCGTAATCGCGGAAGACTGGCGCATCGGTTCCGCTGCCCACGGTGCTGTAGTCCCAGCCGATAGGAGCAACTGGCGCAGCGGCAGACCACTGCCCCGCCGAAAACTGCTGCCAGGCACGGTAGGCATTGAGATGCCCCGTCCCCAAGTTGGCATTCAGGGGTTTGGTTTCATCGAGAAAGGCATCGGCAGAGAGCCAGTCTTGATTGCGCTGATCTACAGCGGTGCGGCTCATGCCCAACGTCAATCCATCCCCTGTATCTTGCAGCTTATCGGCTGCGTTCATCAGCACCGCTTTCATCACTTCATGACGACGAGCATCCAGGCTCCACTGGGGCACTTGAGCAGCCAGTTGGCGATCGCCCCATTCTTGCAGCAGCGCCACCGTTGCCACCACATGAGGTGCCGCAAAGCTAGTGCCAGTTTGGCGACTTTGAGAGGCAGATCCATCCGCATCAATGGTGCGCAGTTGGGTGCCTGGGGCCGTCAGCGTCACCGAGCGGCGCGGCCCCACGTTGCTCTCACTGGGGCGATTGGGCAACAACGGCGGCTCGCTGCCCAGGTCGGCAAAGCTCACTTTGCGAAACACCCCATCCATTTCGATAGAGTTGGCAATGACCATTCCGTTAAAGTTGTCAGTGGGAATGGGGATGCCGCCCTGCCCCTGATTGCCCGCAATCACATACAGCACATTGTGCACGCGCGCTGACCAGTCAATGCACTGGGTCAGAAGGGCATTGCCATCTAGCATGGCGTCGGGACGCGGGTCGCGCAGCAGCGACTCGCCAAAGCTAAAGTTGATGGCGCGAACATCCCCGCCATTTTGCTGCGCCACGGCCTGAGATGCCTGGCATTCATACATTTGCCCGCCTTCGCGCAGAGAGCCTGCTGCCGCTGCATGCAGCCGTGCATCGGGAGCCACCCCCCGAAACGCCTTGTCATTGCTAATCATGACGCTGGCAACGCTGGCCGCATGGCGATCCACATTCTCATTCGGGTCAGATTGGCGGGTGCGAAATAAAGCCTGCCAGGGACGCACGGCAAAGTTCTGGCTAGCGGTTTTATCGAGCCCAAACTGGGCTGGGCGACCAATTTCAACCTGCCCAATCGCAATTTTGCGTCCAGTCAGAGAATAGGGAGCTTGGTGCAGTCGTAGGGCATCAATGCCCCGATCGCCCACAGAGGAATTTAGGGCGATCGCCCGCACCCCCCCCAACAACGACAATAGGGCGATCGCCCCAGCCCCTACCCTCACCACCTGTTGCCCTCGCGTCATACCCAACGACTCCTGATTTGCTAGTTGAACCCTATTAGGCTGAAAGATATGAATCGGAAAAAATATAGATACGAACTGAAAAGAAGAGACTGAAAAGAAGAGAGTGAAATAAGTGGGCACAGTCTAAACTTCCCAAAAATCTTTGTTTGTTCAGATCTACTAAGTTTGCTAATTTAGCCCCAGTCTTCAACGTCGGAAGGCAGACAGATACAAAGAACCAAAAAGTCGGACGAGCAAGGGTTTTAGGCTTGCCCATAGGTTTTTTTCTTAGGGCGTGTCATCAATTCCGACCAAAAGCCTGGTTTTCTAGGAGCGTTGCCACGCCCGCTCCTAGAAAACCAGGCTAGGGGCTGTGACCGTTCATTGCTGGGCCATTAGCGGCTAATTGATGACAGCCCCTAGGGATTCGGGGGTAATACGGGTTTAGGCGTCTGCTGGCCTGACGTTACCTTAGGGCTATTCTCAAAACTACTGGAACCGAGGGTGCAGCGGGTGAGAATTACACTGGCTTAACTCTAGCTTCATCAATACCGGGGATCACAGTTTGTTAGACTAAATACCAGAAAGATTTACGCCACACTGAATCTAGTGTGTGCTCTGCCTCGTGAGCGCGCTCTACCTGAGCAACCACAACGGCATCGTTTACCCTATTGCATCCCCCATACCTAGTTCCAACCCGGTTAGACCCGCAGGCCAAGACTCCATTAGCCAACGCTCTATCCTTAACCAAGCCGCATACCTTACTAAGCCGCATACCTAGGAGATACCCTACGCCATGACACAAGCCTCGCCCACCAAACAAACCGTAATCGCGCCCTCCATCCTATCCGCAGACTTCAGCCGACTGGGTGAGGAAATTCAAGCCATCGATCGCGCTGGAGCCGACTGGATTCATGTGGATGTGATGGATGGTCGCTTTGTGCCCAACATCACCATTGGCCCCCTGATCGTCAAAGCCATCCGTCCCTATACTGAGAAGCCACTGGATGTGCATTTGATGATTGTGGAACCCGAGAAGTATGTAGAAGACTTTGCCAACGCCGGTGCCGACATCATCTCGGTTCACGCCGAGCACAACGCGTCGCCCCACCTGCACCGCACCCTCTGCCAAATTCGCGAGATGGGGAAAAAGGCTGGAGTTGTCCTCAACCCCTCCACCCCCTTAGAACTCATTGACTATGTGCTAGAAGTCTGTGACCTAGTGCTGATCATGAGCGTTAACCCCGGCTTTGGTGGGCAGAGCTTTATTCCTACGGTGGTGCCCAAAATTCGCAAGCTGCGTGAGATGTGCGATGCGCGTGGGCTAGATCCCTGGATTGAAGTGGATGGTGGCTTAAAGGTGAACAATACCTGGCAAGTGCTAGAAGCGGGGGCCAACGCCATTGTTGCGGGGTCTGCTGTATTTGGCGCAAGTGACTATGCTGAGGCGATCGCCGGAATCCGCAACAGCAAGCGCTCAGAGCCAGAATTAGTCAGCGCCTAGCGGCTGGGCCTGTGCACCAGCCTAGGGCTAGATGGATATCACCGCCTGATGTGTTCGGGCATTGCGAGCAAATTAACGATGCAGCAATGCCCGTTCAATGGCATAACTAGAAATAAGGTAAGCATTAAGGCAGATTTTTAGGACGGTTGGCGGGCATCCGTCAACTTTCTGTTTATCGCTCTCGGCCTATTGGTTTGACCACCTTACGCCATGGGTGGCGTCGCTTTAATCGGCTCGCTAGACAATTCGTTAGAGTTTGGCACCGCTTTCATGATTATTTCGACTCGCGTCACAATTCCTTTCCCGCGATCGCTCGTTTATGCGACGTATCGCGATCGCCTGATGGAGGTCGTTCCCTATATGCCGAACATTCGCCAAGTAGTGGCGAAGTCAAGGGTGCAAGCGGGGGCTCAAACCGAAACCATGAACGAGTGGCACGGCGGCGGGGATATTCCAGCAGCTGCACGCGCCATCTTGAACGAGTCGATGCTCTCATGGACAGAAAGTGCCATCTGGAATGAAACGGACTTCACCACTCACTGGCGCATCAAAACCCACGCCTATACCAACGCGGTTTCTTGCAACGGGTTGAACCGATTTCTAGAAACGCGCGATGGCACCATCATAGAAAGCAACGGCGAGCTGAAAATTGACAGCCGCCAAATTAAAGAAGTGCCGTCGTTCTTGGCTGGGATGGTGGGCGGGGTAGTAGAAGACTTTTTAGGCAAAAAAATTGAACCGAATCTGGTGCAGATGAGCGAGGGCGTGCGGCATTATCTAGAGCACCAGCCCTCATCCACCGTTAGCTAATTCAGGCGGCATCCGAGTTTAACCGTGATGTAGTGTGAGGTGAGCTGTACTTGATCTCAGACCACATGGGTTCAAAGCGTTATTGCAGCCCTGCAGCGTGAGGCCAAACACGCCCAAAGCCCCTCGCACTGCGAGGGGCTTTGGATGGGATGCTGCTCATTGGTAGGAATTTTCTTTAACTGTAACTCACCCTAGCTGATCGACACCTTCACCTTGGCTGAGGGCATAGAAGGCGTTGCTGCAGGTTTGGCGGTGGATTTTGTAGGACTAGCGCTGCCTGCATCGAAGGCGATCGCAAACTTGGCATTCGGCGTTAGGCGTGTCACCACCTTGACATAGCCCTCAGCCTCGGCACGACTGCGAAAGCGAGCAATGGTGTGCTGCTTTAGGCTTGGCAAAAGCTGATGAATAACCCAAGGATTTAACTGATGTTGATAAGCCATAGTAAATTTGAACGGTAAGGTGTGCAAAATAGCGAAACGCTACAGACAGCATCTCGTCATTAATGGCTGCGCAACATTAGCCCCGACGGGACTGAACTGCACAGAGCGACAAACATGGGTGCGATCGCACCCTCGAACTCAAAGCTGAACCGGCACTACAACAACGGAGAACGCCGCCAATGTTGCGGATTAGCGCCCTCGGCTAGCGCTTGTAATGAGTCTGGCGAACAAGCCCCTGATGGATGATCAAAACGCTATATCTAGGTGTGGACTTGTAGCTCTCAAACTATATGTAGTAGATTCTCGGTTGTCGGTATTCCACAATACAAAGTAGAGATGACGTAGGGATTTTGGGGTGGAGTTAGGGCGATCGCCCCACCAGAAGCGCAACAGAAGCGCGACTAGCGCCGAGCCGTCACTTCAATCTCAATCCGCATGCGGGGGTCTGCCAGACCCGCCACCCACACCATCGAGGCAGGGCGCACCTCCCCTAAATATTTGCGAAACACAGGCCAGCAGGGTTCAAAGTCTTCTCGGTTCGGCACGATAATGTGAACCCGTACCACGTGTTGAAACGAGCAATCGGCAGCGGTGAGAGCCGCCTCAATATTTTTGAAGCACTGCTCTGCTTGCTCCACCACATCATCGGCAATGGTCATCGATGGATAGTCAAACCCGGTTGTGCCCGACACAAATACCCAGTCTCCATCAACCACGGCTCTAGAGTAGCCGACCTGTTCCTCAAACCAAGACCCCGACGAGATTAGACGCCGCGCCATGCGCTCCTCCTGCAAAATAAGCGGGGGCGATCGCCTGTTTGGCCTCCCCCACAGTTAGCCTAGTCGGGTTTCCATCCCATCAGGCATCCCAAATCAGACATCACAAAATAAAACAGCTTGCGTAACGAATGGTAAGGGAATGCGAGGTTTTATCAACATTTCCTTAAAACAGCGCCACGAACTCCATCTCTCTCGAATAAGCTCTGCATAATGATGGCAATACGTTAGCCATGCGTTGAAGCCGTTCTTTGAGACTGGTGATATGTTTAGCACTGTGTTGACTCACCGACCGGATGATACGTCTCACTCGATTTCGATGCGCGATCGCGTGCAGATTGCATTGGCGATCGCCGAAGAAGACATCCTCAAAACCCTGCTGACCCAATGCACCCCGCCGCTGGTGCAGCCGCATCTCGTGGGCGCAGTGACCGCAAAAGTTGGGGTGCCGGTTGAGGCGCATCGAACGGTGGATAGCGTGATTGCGTTTGAGGCGGTAAACTGTGCCCTAGCGCGATCGCCCGAAGACATTGAACAGCAGATCGCCGCCCAGGCCGACAGTCGAATGCTGAATCGGCAATATCTGGCGCAAACCCGCTGCGAGTCAGATACCCAAGTGCTAGGGCAGCATATTTCGCTGGCACAGGCGATCGCCCTGCTGGCTCAGTCGGGCTTTTCTCCAGACCAGGTGGATGCCATCATCAACGTGCCGCAAGAGGCGTGGCATCGCTCGTGGTGGTATGCGCTCGATAGCGACGGCAATCTATCGGAGCCGTTTTTGCGACTAATGCGTACCATCCGCTTTCCCGATGGCACCTTCACCCTGCAATACAAAGACTTTTACGCCCAAAACAAGCCCTCCTGCTTCACCAGCCAAGAAGAGCGCGTGCTGATCGAAATTCGGACTGAGCATCGCTCATTTCGCAAAACGCTGGAACGCATCAACCTGTTTCGGCAGCAGTTGGGCATCGCCAAGGCCATTTTGATCTGTGAAACCATGTCAGAACTCGAAGCGCAGGGATTTATTAGCCAGGGCATCAGCATTTATGCCACCAGCCAACCGCTAGAGTTGCACACCCGCGCCCACTGCGCCCACTGCACCAATGAGGGCTGTCAGCTTCACGGGCAAGGTGATACCGGGGTGATGATGTGCGATCGCTTTCGGGTGGAATGAAGATTAATCCCCTCAGTTAGAGTTGAGATAGAGTTGAGAACGGTCTGGGCATATCCCCAACTCAGGATGCGATCTGGCACTCTTAACTCTGGGCTCAAGCCGGGGGACTGCGGCTCTGGCCTATAGTAAGGCAGCACCCTAGGAACTGCTGCTGGGCAAGTGTTAAGAGGGGATAGTGGATTGCGTCCTATGCTAAATTACCTAGCGAGAGACTAAGGGTCTTAGCAGTTGCTGAGACGATTGCTCGAACTGTTGTAGTGTTCACCCATTCAGCGCAGGACACGTAACGTTTAGTTGACGGATCGTGATTACCCTCAAAGCGTCTTCTTCAGGCCGAGGCAAAATCAAGCAGGCCAGACTGGCACAGGGCTGGCCTGTCAACGACTTTCGATGGGTAGAAGCAGCTAGCCGGATCTTAGGCACTGATTGGGACACGGCGGGGGTTCTAGCCGCGGGGATATCGGAAGGCACCTGGAAGCGCTTTTTGGCGGGTAAGGTGGCGATTAACGCGGATGCCTTTAAGGCCTATTGTGCGGTGCTAGGTCTAGACTGGCAAGCGGTAGCAGACGCCGAGCATGGGGTAGAGACCGTCGAGGTTAAAGACCAGCCCCAAGGGGCGATCGCACGCTCTGATCCCTCCCCTACACTTGCCTCACCGTCTCCAGACTCACTCCAGATCGACTGGGGCAACGCCCCCGACACTCTCTTTTTTTATGGTCGCCAGCGTGAGCTAGCCACTCTAAAGCGCTGGATTTTGGGCGACGCTCTCGCAGACAGACAAGGCCCACGTTGCCGCTTAGTGACGTTGCTGGGCATGGGGGGAATTGGCAAAACCGCCTTGTCGGTGCGCCTCGCAAACGAGATTATCGACTCGCCCCAGTCGGATTTTCAGTTCGTGATCTGGCGCTCCCTGCGCAATGCCCCATCCCCAGAAGATAGTCTGGCGGATTTAATGCAGGTGTTGTCTAACCAGCAAGAGCGTGATTTGCCCCTGAGCTTGGAGGGACGGATCTTACGACTGCTGCACTACCTGCGGCATCAGCGCTGTTTGGTGATTTTGGATAATGCGGAGTCGATTTTGCAGGGGGGCGATCGCACCGGACGCTACCGAGCTGGGTTTGAGGGCTATGGTGACCTGCTGCGCTGCCTAGCCGAAACCGCTCACCAAAGCTGTGTCATAGTGACCTCGCGCGAGAAACCGAAGGGGTTGGCCGCCTTTGAAGGCGACGCGCTGCCTGTGCGATCGCTCCAGCTCGCAGGGCTACCGGAGCATGATGGCAAAGCTCTGTTTAGCGTAAAGGGCGCATTTCAGGCGACTGAAGACCAATGGCAGGCGCTAATCAGACGCTATGCCGGCAATCCCCTGGCGCTCAAGATTGTGGCCTCGTCGATTCACGACTTTTTTGGCGGCGACATCACCCAGTTTTTGGCCGTGTCGCAGCAGGGCGGGTTTCTGTTTGACGACATCCGCGATCTGCTAGAACAGCATTTTCAGCGCCTGACGGAGCTAGAAAAATCGGTAATGTATTGGCTGGCGATCAACCGAGAGCCTGCGGCGATCGCAGACCTCCAAGCTGACCTCCTCACCCATGTGCCCCCGCGCGACCTGTGGGAATCGCTAAACTCACTGCAACGGCGATCGCTCTTAGAACGCAGCCCAATAGGCATGACCCAGCAACCGGTCGTGATGGAGTATGTCACCCATTCCCTGATTGACCGCGTCTGCGAGGAGATTAGCACCCAGACCCCACACCTATTCAAACGCCATGCCTTAACCAAAGCCCAAGCCAAAGACTTTGTGCGCGAAACTCAGATCAACCTAATTCTTCGCCCCATTCTTGATCAGCTGATGAATGAGTTGGGCAGCGCCGAGGCCATTGCCACAACCCTGCAACGCATCTTAGCAACCCTGCGGGGCGGCACGCCTCAGTCGATGGGGTACGTCGGGGGCAACAGCCTGAATCTGCTGCTGCACATGTCAGTCGATATTAGCGGCTACGACTTTTCTGGGCTAACGGTGTGGCAGGCCTATTTGCAGGATGTGAAGCTGCACGGGGTCAACTTTGCCGGGGCAGATCTATCCCACTGCGTCTTTACAGAATCGTTGGGGAATGTGCTGTCGGCGGCCTTTAGCCCCAACGGACAGGGGTTGGCCACGGGCGATACTGATTGCCAAGTGCGGGTGTGGGATAGCCAGACCGGGCAGCTCTTGCTGATGTGCCGGGGCCACCAAAACTGGGTGCGGGCTGTGGCCTATAGCCCAGAGGGGCGGTTGATTGGCAGCTGCGGGGCCGACCAAACGATTCGCCTGTGGATGGCTGAAGACGGCACGCCGGTCAAAACCCTGACCGGCCACGGCCATGAGGTGTTTGCGATCGCCTTTAGCCCAGATGGCAAAATGCTGGCCAGTGCGGGGGGCGATCGCACCCTTAAGCTTTGGGAGGTAGACACAGGAACCTGCCTAAACACCCTAACCAGCCATACCGACTGGGTGCGCTCTGTGGCGTTTGCCCCTCGGGCGATCGCTCAGCCGGGTCAAGGCAACCCGCCGTCTCTGCTGCTCGCCAGCGGCGGGGCCGACCACCAGATCAAGCTCTGGGATGCGGAGACGGGCACCTGTCTCCACACCCTCACCGGCCACAGCGGCTGGGTAAACGCTCTGTCCTTTAGCGCCGATGGTCAGCTGCTGGCCAGCGGCAGCGGCGATGGCACAATTAAACTGTGGGATTGCCGCAGTTGGGACTGCCTAGCGACTTACCCTGGGCATGGCAGCAGCGTTTACTCGGTGGCCTTTAGCCCCACGGGAGAGTTGCTGTTTAGCAGCGGGGGCGATCGCACCATCAAACTCTGGGATTGGCACACCGACACCTGCCTCAAAACCCTCACGGGTCACCAAAATGAAGTGTGCTCCGTGGCGGTGCATCCCGACGGTCGCCGCCTGGTGGGGGTCAGCCTCGACCAGACGGTGAAGCTGTGGGATAGCGACACTGGGCACTGCCTGCGCACCTGGGAAGGCCACACCGACTGGGCCTTGCCCGTAGCCTTTAGCCCCGACGGGCGCTACCTAGCCAGCGGCAGCAATGACAAAACCGTCGCCCTGTGGAATTGGCAAACCGGGCAGCAACTGTTGACCTTGAGCGGCCACCGCGATTTTGTCTATGGCGTGGCCTTCAATGGGGACAGCACCCTTCTTGCCAGCGGCAGCACCGACTGCACAGCGCGGCTATGGGAGGTCGCAACAGGGCGCTGTGTGCAGGTGTTGCAAGGGCATGGGGATTGGATTAATGCGATCGCCTTTCATCCCCACGCGTTTATTTTGGCCACCGCCAGCGCCGACCGCACCGTTAAACTATGGGATTGCGCCACAGGCCAGTGCCTGCGCACGCTGACGAAACACACCGCCAAAGTTCTCGGGGTTGCCTTTAGCCCCGATGGCACCCAGCTAGCCAGCAGTGGGGCCGACCAAACCATCCAACTGTGGGATGCCGTTACGGGAACACCCCTCAGAATTCTGACAGGCCACGACAGCCGAGTGTGGTCTGTGGCCTTTAGCCCAGACGGGCATACCCTGGTCAGCAGCAGCAGCGACCAAACCCTGCGCCTGTGGGATGCAACCACGGGGCGATGCCTTCGAGTTTTGGCAGGCCATACCAACTGGGTGTTTGCGGTGGCCTTTAGCCCAGATGGCACGCGCCTAGCCAGTGCCGCCCACGATCACACGGTAAGAATTTGGGATGCCCAGACGGGGGACTGTTTGCATATCTGTAAGGGGCATCAGCATTTGGTGTCTTCGCTGGCGTTTAGTGCCGATGGGGGTGCGATCGCCCCTCAGGGCCGGTCTTTCACCATCGCCACCGGCTCTCAAGACCAGACCGTGCGGATTTGGGATGCCCAGACGGGGGAGTGCCTGCGGGTGCTGATTGCCAAGCGACTCTACGAGGGGATGAACCTGACGGGGGCAACCGGGCTGACCCAGGCCACGCGGGCAACATTGCAGATGCTGGGTGCGGTGATCTAGGCGCTGATGCAGCGGTGAACAGACTAACGCAGGCCACTGCACTCCCGAACCCGCACTATACTTTTTGAAATTCTCCGCCGGGTGGTCAAGCTCGATCGGGTCGTCGAGGCCAACCAGCATACACCCATCGTGTCGATTGACCTTTGTCTCTACGCCTTGGCATCAGCCACAAAGGATGGGTTACGCTGTGGGTCAGATAGCGATGCTGCCCTAGCCGAGGCGATCGCCCAAATTCTGCAAGCCGATGCCCCCGATAGCACCCCTAGCACTCAGATTGTGCAGACGGTGACAGGCAACCAAAACCAGGTGATGGGGCAAGTCACAGGAGGCAAGGTGGTTGGCAATGTGACCGGACATGTAACGCTGTAATGTCTCGAGCGATCGCCCATACCCCACAGGAGGACACCATGACCCTCACCGTTGAAGACCTCCAGCGCTTTCAGCATCAGCACCCCGACTACCGCCTCGAACTCGTCGATGGAGCCATCATTGTCATGAGTCCATCTGGTTTTGAATCCGATGAAATCGCCGCCGCCATCATCGCCCAACTCTGGGCCTGGGTCAGTCCTCGCAAGCTAGGGCGGGTTACCGCATCTAGTGCAGGCTTCAAGCTCCCCAACGCCGATGGGGATATCCGCGCTCCCGATGCCTCCTTCGTCAAAGCCGAACGGCTAAAACGCACCACCGAAGACTATGCCAACCTCGTTCCCGATCTGATCTTTGAGGTGCGCTCTAAAACGGATGACCTCGACAACCTCCGCGCCAAAATTCGGCAGTTCCTTGACCTGGGCACCACCATTGGCGCACTGGTAGACTATCGCACCCAGACCATTGAGGTTTACCAATCTCAAGCCGAACCCGTGATTTTGCAGAATGGCGATCGCTTCACCGTCCCAGAACTCTTACCGGGTTGGGAAATGGAAGTCTCCAGCATTTGGGCACCCGAATTCGACTAAACCTGGCGATCAACGCCATTGCCTCTATGAGTGCTCCAGACCCCATCCCCAACCCATCCGATTTACCCACGGTGCAGCCAGAAGTCAATGGTGCGATCGCACCAACACCGTCATATACTGCCCATCCGCAAACGGCGCAGGGATAATCGGCGTAAACTGCGCTCGATCCGTCGCCACCTTTTTCACATACAGCTCGTTCATCAGATGGATCACCTGGTCTCGCGTGCCGATGATCCAAATTTGCGCGTTGCTCTCGCCCTGGTGCGATCGCACCAGCGCCTTAATTTCTGAACTCATAGGTTTTTGCCTCGCTAATGCATGTTGTAGAGGAAACGCGCTCAGGGACGTGGTTGACCCAACCACTTGTCAGCATTCGCGAGGCGCTTGATAATCATCAAAGCCTGGCTCCTGCCTATACCAGGAGTCAGGTCAGCTGGTTAGTGAGTGTCCTACCACTCCTAATCAGCGCCCAAAACCCCAAGCGCGCATGTAGTTATCACCGGAATCAGATTCCGGTAGCTGGAAGCATAAAACATTTGATCTCAAAACGCAAGACCCATCTGCTACCGTTTGCCCCAGCCTTCACGACTACGATCGCACCCATCCCTCTTCCAGCAAAACCCGCCCATCTTGATAATGTGGCTGCATAAAAGACAGAGGTTGTACCGTGCATCTGCTTATCTCCGTGAGGAACCTGAAAATAGGCGGAAAGATTCTCGCTATTTAGCTTGATTGGCGTACTATACAGAAAAAATTTGCATAAGTAATAAATCTGGAGTGTTATGTCGAGTCTTTCTACCTATCCACCCATAAGGGGATCTTAGGCAGAAAATTTCAGTTTATGTAGTAGTTATACAGCTTGGTTGGTTTGGAGAGTTCGTTCAGACTTTTTGGGGGATGCCTAGCTTGAAGTATTGCGGAGTCACAAATGGAAGTAACGGAGCAAGTCGGAATGGAAGTCCTTAGACGCATCATTTCTGATATACGCAAAGGCGAAAATATTGATCTGTATTTCTTTGCATTTGCCGCACTCACGTTAGCTATTCTCAATGGACTCGGTTTAGCATCTAAAACTCTGGTTGAATCGGTCACACTTGCCTTGTTAGGGTTGCTTGCAGTTTACAGTCTTGGGATTAGAGATCGATTAAGTGGCATAAACGACAAACTCAGTGGAACAAAAAATCTTCTCTGTGAGGAATTCCCACTTGATTTGAAAGATACCGTCATTATTGGATCGAAAGAGTTATTTATTGTTGGAATCACTCTCAATCGAACCATAACAACTTTCTATTCCCAGCTAGAGCAGAAATTGAAAGACGGTCAAAAGATTATGATTCTTGTTGTCGAACCAAACAGCGAAACAACGAAGTTGATACCGCAGAGAGTATATCGACCAATCTCTGATCAGCGCCTTAGCGACAAAATATTAGATACGTTAACACTTATTTGCAGCTTGCATTCAGTAGCACCGGATAGACTTGAGATAAGGACAATTAATTTCCCAATTCCGTTCGGCTGTTTTGCGTCAGATTTAGAATCAAGTGATGGTTCAATCTATCTTGAGTACTACTCATATAAAACGACTAAAGATCTGCCGTGTGTCGTGATTTCTGCACGCGCTGATCCCAATTGGTATAGCGTCTACAAAACGGAAATCTTGAATCTTTGGAATGCTGGTCATGAATGGAATTGCAACCCGTAGTTGATCGCTGTGTAACAATCGCACTGCACCGGAACGTACAAGTAGTTGCAAAGGTTATCTGCGTCCGGTGAGCGCGACCGTTAGGTGTACGCAGCTCCTCTCTTCCAGTCTTCCAAACCATAAACTGCATGCACTTCAGAAATAAGGTAAAGGATCTTGACATATACTTTCCTAATCTTGCAAACTAATGTACTATTTCAGGGGCGTAACCTGAGAGAAGAATGCAGCCAATACTGACTATAGAAAACTTGTGCGCTGAAGCAGCTAGGTTTGCTGAAATAGAGTCTATATACGACGAGCCTACCCTTTATGGTGTGACAGATGGAAAAGCTGTCGGAACTTATCTTGAGCATAAATTCACAGCCTATTTAGCTCAAAATTACACTCACCAACGGGGAAATTCAGCATCAGGTATCGATCTTCCGGCTCTTGAAGTTGACATTAAAGTAACAAGCATAAAGCAACCCCAATCTTCTTGTCCCTTTAAATCAGCGACTCAAAAAGTATTTGGTTTGGGATACCATCTTTTTGTTTTTGTTTATGACAAGTATGATGATCCAGCGAATAGAACTGGAAGATTAAATATGCAGCATACCATTTTTTTAGATAAGAGCAGAACAGGAGATTTTCAGACGACCAGAGGTCTTATTGGTATCTTGAATCGAGATGGAAATAAGGATGACATCATCGCTTTTATAGTTGAGAGAAATTTACCAGTCGATGAAATAGGTGCGAGTCAGTTGGCTGATAGGATTCTGGAATCGCCTCCAAATCAAGGATATTTAACAATCTCAAATGCTCTTCAGTGGAGATTGCAATATAGTCGAGTCATTCAGCAAGCTGGTAGCACCTCCGGAATAGTTAGGATTCGATAGATAAAGATGGTGAAATCAATAGAGAAATGGCAATTTGGTGATTTCCAAACCCCCGACAATCTTGCAATAGCAGTAGTTCAGACGCTTAGGATAAATCATCAGATATCGCCGGAATTTATCATAGAGCCAAGCTGTGGAAAAGGAGCTTTTATTCGAGCTGGCCTTAGTGCATTTGAAAAATCAAAAATTATAGGCTTAGATATAAATAAGGAGTATGTTAAAGAAGCAAAGCTTTCCGTATCTGAATATTCAAACGCCGAGAACTTAACTGTATATGAGTCCGACTTTTTTGATACAGATTGGAAAGATTTTATTTCAAATCTGTCGGGATATATTTTGGTAATTGGTAATCCTCCTTGGGTTACAAGTAGTGAATTGAGCATTCTTAACAGTCAAAATATTCCCTCAAAATCAAACTTTCAGAATCGTCGGGGTATTGAGGCTATTACTGGTTCAGGAAATTTTGACATTTCCGAATGGATGCTACTGCAATACGTCGAGTGGCTATCGAAAAAAGAAGGTACTATAGCCGTTTTATGCAAGTACTCTGTTGCTCGCAAGGTAGTGCGACAGGTAAAACGGAAGTCAGGGAATAGATTTTCTGCTCATATTTATTTGATTGATGCAAAAGTGCATTTTGGAGCATCAGTAGAGGCTTGTCTTTTTATTTTATCTACTGACGTTGACGATGATCTTGATTGCAAAGTTTATGAGAATTTACAGTCTAGAAAGGCATCATATCTAATTGGTGAAAGAGATGGATTAATTCTCAGAAACACAGTTAAATATGAGAATTTGAAACACTTAGCAGGTCAAGATTTAAGATATGTTTGGCGTTCTGGAATTAAGCATGACTGTTCTAAGGTAATGGAGTTAGAGCAAGTTCATAATGCCTTGTTCCTGAATGGGATGGGCAAGAAATACTCTTTAGAGGAGAGCTATTTGTATCCTCTTCTAAAGAGTTCAGATATTGGCAATGGCAGAACCAGCGATTATCGAAAACTTATTTTAGTCACACAAAAATTAGTTGGTGGTGATACAAGTTTTATTCAGGATAAAGCCCCTAAAACCTGGCAATATCTACTTGAACATGATGAATATCTAAAAAACAGGAAAAGTTCGATTTATAAAAACAAACCACCATATTCTATTTTTGGTGTTGGCTCCTATTCCTTCCAGAACTGGAAAATAGCAATTTCTGGACTTTACAAGCAGTTAAATTTTTGCCTTATTGGACCTTTAGGGAGAAAACCAGTAATGTTTGATGATACTGTAAATTTTTTATCGTTTGAGACAGAGGAAGAGGCTAAATTTATTTTCAAGCTTGTTACCTCAAGTCCTTCACTAGAGTTTTTTGACTCTATGATCTTTTGGGATGAAAAAAGACCAATTACAGTAGAGATTTTAAGGCGGCTATCCCTTAAAGCTGTTGCAAAAGAGCTAGGAGTTGTAGAAAATTATTTGCAATGGGCTGAAGCTTTTCAGGTAGCTTCTAATGGTCAGCTAGAGTTGGGATTGGCGGAGCAACCTTCCCTTTATACAGTTCAGATACACACCTAACATAGGCCCTGAGGGAGACTGAGTCAATAGGGACAGCTAAGGTGAAGTTGTAGGGTAGATGTGAGCAAGAAAAAGAACAGCAGAAATGAACCAAGCAAGTAAAGACTCGAGGTATCTCTCCGA
>JAHHHI010000085.1 GCA_019359435.1 Kaiparowitsia implicata GSE-PSE-MK54-09C | reverse complement strand
ATGACCGGTCACAAGAGCACTCGCTCCAGCCGCTCCGATACCCTCGCTCATCACCGCTCCTCGCAAAGAGCGGCTATCAGCACCGCAAAGCAGCTTCCCGCAAGGCGGCCTTCAGGACACGGTTACGCCCCTCGATGAGGGCATGATCGAGCTCTCCGCGCACGGCCCGGGCCTGCATCACCATCTGTGCCGCTCGCAAGCGCTAGGCCATCTACTCTTTCACCCGAGATCAGGCTTGGTCTTCGAGGCGGTAGCTGACGGTCTCGTAGAACGGCCCGATCGCGCCAGACACGAGGGCGGCATAGCCTTCGCGCTGTTCCTTCGCACGCCAGCGATTTTCCCACACGACGGCATAGGACCAGAGTTCGGCTCCGACAGGCAATCCCGCGAGGAATTTACCCCATGCCTCGTTCAGGTGACCAAATGGCAAGTGCGGGGCGCCGCCAAGCGGGTCGATAACGATCTCCCGCGCCTCGATGTCTTCGACACTGTATCTGGTAACGAGGTCCTCCTGACGGGGGCCAAAGGTGCGTTCTTCGCTCCTCAGTTCCTTCTCATTTCGCCACGACGACCACTTCTCACGCAGGATGAAGGGGACAAAGAGTGGCCAAAGGGTGGTCGTGACGACCACGACCAGTGCATAGGACTGCAGTGCTTTCGCGGGCGCAGACCGCTTGGCCTTCTCGGCGAGATTGACCCAGATTTCCTTCGCGAGGACGGAGACCATGATGACCGACAGAACGAGTCCCACCAGAAAATACCACTGCCAATAGGGCATCGTGTCAGTCCCCACCCAAGCGACTGCCAAGGGTTGTAAGGGCAGCGATGCCATACCCCTCTGGCGCGTCAGGTTCCCCCGTCCCGTTCTCCCTGACCGAGCGCTCGATCAGTTCGCCCTTGCTGAAGCGCAGAAGAAGGTCGCGTTGATATGTACTGCCGTAGCCCATATGGACATATTTGAGCTGCTTTCCCTGCGGAACTCGAACCGTATCGGTGAACCAATGGGCGAAGACCCGCGCGCCATATCCTGGGAATATCGTTTCGAGCGTCGCTTCTTCTCCGCTCTTCAGCCAGGCCTTCAGCACCGTAAGATAAAGCCGTTCGTCGATGACCTCCCAGGTTCCGACGTAGCCTCTCCAGCAAGCCGTGTGCGGCGAGCGGAAATCGGGCCGCTTGCCGCCGAAGCGGAAAAAGTCACCCAATGGCTCCGAACACATTGCGTGCTCGCACCCTTCGAAATTCAACCGTTCAGGCGTTTGTGCTGTCATGGATCACCTTTAACTGATCAGGCGATCAGGCCGGAAAGGACAGCAACCTTCTTGGCGCCAACCTGGTTGGGCATCCGGTTGTTGAGCATGTCGCGAACTGCCGACCGGACACCGTCGATATCGCCGGCCTCGGCGCAGGCCACACCCCGCTCCACGATGTTGTCGTGTAAGGCCTTGTCCAGAGCGGCGTAGCGCTCCCCGGCAATATCTGCGAACATCCCCAGAATGAACTCGGGCTGCTCGTATAGGGCGTTGTAAAACGTCGAATACATCTGGTCGATGATCTGGCGGGCCTTGGCCCAATCCTCGCGCCCGATGGCTTCGCGGGCGCTATGCCCGAGCTGGTTCAAGCGCTCTACGATGCCACGATCGAGTTTCTCGATAAGTTCGGAAACCGAGTCTTCGAAGGCCTGCAAGTCCCTAAGCATGACAGCATGGCGATTTTCCGGAGCATCGCGCAACCGTGCCAGCTCCTGCTGGATGTGCAGTGCCTCTTCGGTTGCGGCACGACGTGCTTCGGCATCGCTGGAGTTTTCGAGGAGTTCGTCCATTCGAGTCAACCGCCTCGTCAGCGTGGAGATTTCAGGCGCGTTCTTCTGGCGCAGAGCTTCCTGTGTCTCGTTGAGCGCTTGCCGGGCTCCTTCGAGCTGTGTCCGCGCGAGTTCGGCCCCTTCCTCGCCGTCGAAATTGCGATGGCCCACTTCTGGCACATAAAAGTTCTTCTGCTGGATACTGAGACCGAGGTCCGGAATCTCCACCTCGCAAGCTATCAGGCCGTTGTCGTCCATCTGCCAATGGATGTTGATCGGCGAGCCGGCCTGCAAGCGCTGGCCCGGATCGAGCACCTCATCGGCTGCAATTCGGAACACACCGATCGGCAGGTTGAGCACTGGATCGTCGACGCCTTCGGCCTGATTGTAGATTTCGACGTCGAACCTGCCCTCTTCGCCGCCGATCAAGGTCTCGCGTAACCGGAAATTCTGTGTGCCCTGAGCGGGGAGCGGAGTTCCCTTGGTAATTAGCGGAATCAGAACATTCCGCCGCTCGGCAACCGGGCCCTTGGCGACCTTCACGGATACTGTCTGGGTGGCAGGGATTGCGGTGGCGGTCGCTTCGGTCCGCACGATGACAATGTGCTGTACGTCGCAAAGCCTGCGCCCATCGGCACCGACGACCTCAATCGTAAAAGCGTTCTCGCCCATGATGGCGAGTGGGAGCGACAGCGTGTCGTCACCGTCGAAAGGTGCAAAACCGGAGTCGTAGCCTTCGGGGCCGGTCACCTTTGCCTTGCATCTATCGCCAGGCAGGTTCGCACGCAGTTTGAGCCTGGCCCGTTGATCAGAGGCACGTGCCGTAAAGTCGAGGCGAAGATCGATCTCACCCTTCACTGTTTTGGATCCCCGCGCACTCTTGCGGCGCCCCTTGGCCTCGTCCCATTCACGACTTTCGGCGAAAATGGCCGCCCCTCGCGCGACTGCGGTCATCGGATCGCACTTCAGATCGGCAGGAATGCCGAGGGAGGTGCTCACATGCTCACGCACGATCGGCATTTTCGATGGACCGCCAATGAAGACGATCCGGTCGATGTCTTCATGGCTGAGGCTGTTGTCCTTGAGGATCTTGCGACACAGGTCGATGCTGTCATCGATCCTGTCGGTGATAAGGCTTTCCAGGGTCTTCCGGTCCACCGGACATTCGACGTAAATCGGCTCTCCGTTGCTGTCCTCGGCGCGCACGTCTTCGTCGCTGAGGAAAATGACAGTCTCCTGCTTGGTGGAAAGCTCAACCTTGGCCTGCTCGGCCTTGAGCCGTGCCACTGCAAAGAGACGCTTGTAGGCGGGCAGCGTCGCCACGTTGGCCGGAAGCGCAAAATTGGCATCCAGCCATGGGCGAATGACCGAATCCACGATTACCCGGTCGAAGTCGCGGCCGCCCAGCATGTTGATGCCTTCGTGCGCAATGACTGTGACCGAGCCGGAAGTCGCCTCGACCAGAGCGACGTCGAAGGTGCCGCCTCCAAGGTCGTAGACCAGGAACCGGCCATCACGTCGCGTCGCGCCTTCGAGGGCAGCCATGGCTGCCGCGATCGGCTCCTGGAGCAATCCGACTTTTTCGAGGCCGGCCATGTGCGCTGCCTTGATCGTGGCCTCGGACTGCATCTGATTGAACGCTGCCGGTATCGTGATGATCGCGCCGGAAACGTCGAGACCGCCGAGTTCAGCCTCAACCTGCCGCAGCAGCGTCTTGACGATCTCGGCGCTCGCCTCCTCGGGCGTGATGCTCTTGCCCGCGGCAGCCAATTCGAGGTGGCTGGATGTGCCCATCAGACGTTTGAACCCTTGGGCCACGTTACCGGGAGAAAGTTCCGCCTGAGCGAGCGCCCGGCTGCCGACCAGCATGTGGCCGCGCCGATCGAAGTAGATCATGCTGGGCAAGACATCCCGGCCATCATCAGTCTTAAAGAGCCGGAGACCCTGACTGTCGCTGCCGACAATCGCCGAGTTCGAAGTTCCAAGATCGATCCCAATGTACATCAAACGCCCCCTGCAGCCGCAACGACGCGGCCTACTGAAATAACCCTTGCCCCGGCAACGACCGCGGGCTCGATAGTGCTTTCCACAATGACCCCGGGCTGTCCCTCGAACTCATCGGCATTGATGACAACGACCGGCATCTCCGCAGTCATCGCCTGCCCCTCGAAAGTCGCAAGCTGCAGCCCGTGGGCTTCCAGATGGGTTGAGAGGCGACTTGCCGAGAAGCGTGCCTGAGCCTGGAGGCGAGCCGATTTCTCTGCCGGTGCTTCGGATGCGAGGCGTTCAAACGATCGCAGAAGCTTCCAGTAATCGACAGCAAGAGCGCCGATGATTGTCTCTGCATCCGCACTCATTGCTCGCTCCCGATAATATCCTGCGCCTCTGCGCGAATGGTCGCCTGATCGTTCGCCACTTCCATGTCGACGGCGTCCATGTCGGTCTGGCGGTAGCGGAAGCTGCCGCAGCGCGAGTTGTAGTCCTCGATGGCGGAGTTGAAGCGGTCGATCTGGGGGTTCGACATCTGCTCGTTCTGGACGACCTCAAGCCGTGCCTTTTGCCGCTTGCAGTACCGCAGTTCGGAGAGTGAGACCGTCCGGTAGGTCTGATCGGGCTCGGGCGGGGTCTCCGCCTGTGAAACGTCGGCGGCCGCAGCCTCGCCAGCTCCGACTGGATCGGCGCCGGCCGCTTCCTGTGATTGCTCATCCTGAACCGCTGCCGCATCTTCCGCCTCGGTTGTGACTGCCTGATCGTAATTCGTACTGGCAGATGTGTCGTAGCTCGCACCGGAGTTCGAGTTGTCGTTGGCGATGATAATGAAGAGGATGATGGCCGCAAACACGCCCCATCCGATCAACTTGCGCTTGCGGGCCTTTTTGCGCTCGACGATGGCTGAGCGCACTCCGAGCAGGATGCCGCGGGTCTCTGTGTCAGCGCCCTCGAGCATGCCTTCGGCAAGTCTATCGGCTTCGTCCAACTGGCCCAGCTTCATCGCGTCGGTCATCGCGTTGAAGTCGATATTACGCTGCAACGTCTTGCAGTCGCCTTCCAGAGCCTTGATCACATCGACCGGCAATGAAGGGCGGTGTTTCAGCAGCCCTGTCACAATCGCCATTGCGGCGTGGTTGTCATTGGATTCGTTGCACAGCTCAATGCCGAGATTGCGCACCAGACTGGCGCCCATGCCGTTGAGCTCGACATCGTTCGACATGCGGATCAGGGACGCGAAAGCACCGTGCACTTCGCGGACAGGGGACGGTGCATTTGCACTAAAGCCCGCCTTCCTGAGACCTGCGCACGTTGCGGAATGACGTCCCTCGGCATCGGACACCGCATTGCCGAGCGGTGCCAGCAATTCTGCTTTTGCCTTCTCGGACGACAGGTCAGAAAGAGCTTCTATGTCCTCCTCGAGCTTGTCCGCGGCATCCGGCAGTTCTGAAAAAACTTGGGCAGCAATTTCGCTGATGGCCAGGGCTTGCGAATATAGCCCTCGCTCATTGGCAAAGGAGAGGCAGACCTGCCGGATCTCGCCGAACAGCTCGCGGGAATGATGCTCGTCGATGCCGCGCGCACGATCTGCGTTCTGAAGGGGCTGTGCCAGCTTGTCCCAAGCGCGAAGATCTGCGGCCAAGGCCGTGACCAGGTGATCATTTTCAGGGTTAGTATTGACTGCGGCGAGACTGTCCCGGACTTTGGTGGCGGCATGCCCAAGATCGGGAGCAATCCTGGCCTCATACACCTGAAGCAATGACTCCAGGAAGGCGCGCCTCGCCGTCCCGGCGCTGGAAAGTTCCTCGGCCAGAGCCGCAAGATGCTCTACGCCGTCATGATTTGCGAGGATCGCATCCAAAGCGGCGCGTGCGTGCACCACCCTGAGCCGGTTAAGTGCCGATCTGACTTGCGCGGCTGCGACCGGACCGAAGCCAGAGACCGACCGCAAGGCATTGAGCGCGTCCGCAACCTCGTTGAACTCAAGCGCGTCATAGGCCTCGATCAGCTGGGACGCGTGTTTGAACTGCTGCTGTGGGCTGCCCACCCCACAAAGATGGGCCGACAGGTTGATCAGGTCGAGGCCAGCCAGGCTGACCTCGGATATGGCTGCGCTACCGTTCTTCAGCGATGCGATGATCGTCTTGGCGGTCGCGGGCTTGGCTACGATGAAATAACCAAGCTCGCTTTCAAGCCGGTCACGAGGCGATATCAGTGACTGTTGAGCGCGGTTGAGAACGGCTTCAGCATTGTGGTCTTCTGCTTCGAGAAGCGCGTCATGATAGGCGTCTTCAAGCTGCGCGCGATTTGCGCGAGCGCTCGTTCCCAATAACGCAAAGGCATTCTTGGTTAGATTAAATGTCGCCACCCCCGATGAACTCCACCCTAGACGACTGATTTACGGATCAAAGAACTTCATCCGCGGAAATTTACTGCAATTCTGTTAGCTTGTGGCGATAAAATCTGCCCTGCACCCGGCGCCAGATAGAGCATAGAGAAGGCCCGCAGGCAACGAGGAGAAATGATCGGTCGCCCCCAGGCATCCATTGATGTCAAGGATATGGTGGCCGATCGAGGCCATGCTTGCGCATTTCATTCCATCGTCTCCGATTCGGTTGTCACACCGTTATAATCGACGATGAGGGTGACAAAAATGGACACCCTTGATTGATATAAAGGAAATCGCCTTTCGCAGGGGCCGGCAAGCTAGGGTATCAGTAAGTGCGTCTGGCACGCGGTGAGCGATGGAAGGCCGGCCATAGCTCGTTCAGGCTGGATCGTCGTTCAGGTTCGACCTCTCCGGCACCGCGTCCGCGTCCTGGCGCAGCAGCGTGCAGATGGCGTGGCTCGCCGGGATGAAGGCCGGCTCATAGCCGAGAGCGTGCCAGGCGATGTTCATGCGCGCGCCGACCTGGTCCTGATGCAGCTTGTCCCGAACATCCGACGTCTCAAGGACCGCCGCGTCCAGGCCGTGCTCTCCGGATCTATCAGATGGGAACCAATAAAACCCAGGCGAGAACAGCCGCCAGCAGCACGATGCCCACGGCGATCAGCACCGATCCAGCAGAGGTTCCACGTGGTTTGCTCTCGTACCGGGCTTTGCATCGGATCAGCTTGTTCTGAAACCAGCCGCTGAGCAGCCAAAGGTACGCCGTGAGCCCACCAAGCGCTGAATAGACGATGATGTTCCGGGGCCAGATCAGCGGCGCGATTAGCGCAACGATGCCAGCCTCAATGGTGAGCATAAACCCGAGGGTCACATAGATGTAGATCCAGCTCTCGCTGCCCCGCCTCACCTCCGCATCGACCTCATCCTTGAGCTTGACCATATGCTTGATCCTACTACGTGCCCGAACTTCAAACCGACAGCAGGCCAACGAGCGATCAACGAAAGGCGGGGTCGGTCCGGTTCGCGCTCGGCTAGGCCAGAAACAGGTGCCTCTTGAGCGCGTAAAGCGTATCGTTCACTTTTCGCCGTTCATCTTCGAGCACGGAAATTTTCTCCCGCAGGGCAGGCAGTTCCCTTTGCGCAAGTTCGGCATTCCGCTTGATCTCCGCTGACGCGAACAGGCCCCAGAAACCCGAGGCTTTCTTGATCCATCGCCGCGCGTCATCTGCGCGGTCGCGCCGCTCATAGATCGTCTGCGACAGAGCCTCAGATCTCTTTTCAAGATTCGCCAGTTCGCTTGCGCAACTACGTCGTTCCTGATCGAGCGCAACTCTTGCCTTGTCATCCAGCACAATTCTGGGTTCCTCGGCATTGATCGTGTTCCGCAGGCCCCCGAAACTCTCCACCCATGCGCGCTCACGATCAACTAACCAGCGTGCGAGAGCAAGTCCGCCAAGTCTGCTAGGAGCTCTTTCCAGGAGTTCGGCCTGAAAGGCGCCTGCACCCTCCGAGCGCCACGCCCGACGAAGTTCAGGATTTAGATGAATACCGCGCCTCAGCTCGTCCCAATGTTCTGCGAGCCGGTTCTGAACATTCACGGACTGGCCGATGTAGCACCGCTCGTAGCCCTTGATGAATATCCTGTAGATACCGAAGACACCAAATTCGCAAACTGTCGGGGCCTGGGTTTTTTCGAGGGGCCGGTCTATTTTCACTGCGACTGGTATTGATCCCGGCGACTGCGCCCTCAACGTGTCGATACTGACCTGCGAACTAGCGCCGTCATCAAGCAGGGGCGCAATGATCGCCGCCGCCTCCCGGTCGATGTGGCCAAGCACTTTGCCACCCGAAATGACGGCAACGGCGTTGCTGTCATGGATATTGTGCGGTTCGCGGCGTAGCGTGGGCTGCTGTGCCAGACAGCGTGTGGCTTCATCCAGCGCGACGCTGTAATATTTCATTCCCACCAGTGACGCTCTTACTGTGGTGATGGCCAAGGTTTCAGACCTCAAAAGAATCTGTGTTGCTCTACTCATGCCGATGCATGCTCGCAATTCTGATCATCGAACGCCCGTTTTCCTTTCCGCTTCCGCAACGCCAGCGCCTGTTCGCGATCGCCGCTGCGCAGCTTGGCGGCAACGGTGAGAAACGCGCCGTAGCGCCCGATCATCGTCGGTGAGTTCGACCAGCCCGGCCTTAACGACCAAACCGCCCAGTTCGATCAGTTGCCGGGTGCGTTCGCGGCGTTTGACCTGCCATTCGCGCATGTCGGTTCGCGCCCTTCGTGCCTCAAGCCGATGCCGCGCCGCCGTCAAGCGGGAGAGTGCCGTCCGAGTGGCGTTCAGTTCCTTCGCCGCGCTTTCGCGCCTTGTTGTGAAAGAAGGCGGCACCGCGCTTGCGCCAGCTCTCCCTTTCGCGCGGCATCGGTGGTTTCGGCGATGACGAGCAGCGCACCGGCCAGCGTTTCCGCGTCTGTCGCATCGGCCCCGGTGGCGATGACCAGTTCGCCAAGCTGCTGCACGCGGCGTTCCTTCAGTTACTTCGTCTTGTCGGCCAGTGCCTTCAGTTCCGAATCAAAGTCACGAGGTTTACGCATCGAAAGTCTCCATTGAGAGTTGATGCGCCGATGATAATATCGTCCAGCTTCCATTGCTGTAGAGTCGTTGAGACGGTCTGATACTGGAGTAGGGGTCCGAATCCGAAATTGGATATGTGATCTGGTCAATCAATTTTCTTCATGAGCCGACCCGCCGCCCCATGTTCAGCCGCCAGATTGCGGTTGTAGGCGAGCGGCATGCGCGGGCTTTTCCAGCGCAGCGCATCCATGATGCCGGCGAGGTCCTCGCCGCTGACGAACAGGTCCTGGTTCAGCCCCACGCGCGTTGAATGCGCGCTGATCCCCTTCAAAAGTCGCGCAAGATCGTCCGCGGTGAGGTCCGGCAGGGCACCGCGATCGAACGCCCGCTGGATGATCGAGCGATAGATCGGGCCGATCGATGCGGGGTGGAGCGCCGCCTCCCCCACGTCATACTCGACCCGCGCCGGCACCGCTGGCTTCGCCAGCGTCTTGCGCAGATCCCAGGCCTCGCGTGCTGAGATGGTCTCGATCCGCCGCGCCTTGACCGCTGCGCGCGCCTTGTAACGCCGCACCTGCACCCGGCGAAACAAGGCACCGGACGATATACCGGCAGCGTCGAGCCAGGCCGCGATCGCCCGAACGGTGCGGGGGCTCAGAAAAGCGGTCGCCCCCTCCCCCTCCTGATCGCCCTTGCTGCGCGGAATGCTGAGCAACCGCGCATCGGGATCGATTGCCTCGAGGATATGCGCGACCGCGATCGCCACCAGCTCGGACGCGCGCAGCCCGGTGTCATAGGCCGTCGACAGCAGCGCGCGGTCGCGCAGGCCGGTCAGATCGTCGCCGCAGGCCTCGAGCAGCGCCCGCACGTTGAGGCCGCGGGGGGCGTCGCGTTCGACGTCGCGCACCGGCCCCTTGAACCGCAGCGGCCGCGCCTGCGCCTGCGCCGTGCCCTTGTCGCGCCGGATCGCGCGCAGCCGCAGCTTGACCAGCGGGTCTTGCGTCGGGTCCTTGATCGCGAGCAGCTGGTGGAGCTTGGCGATCGAGGCCTTGTAGCGGCCGAGCGAGGCGGGCCTGGCCCCCTGCCCCGCCCGCGCATCGAGATAATCCGCCACCACCTCGGGCGTTGCCGGCAGCGCGATCCGGTTCGTGCGCCGGCACCACAGGTCGAACGCTTCCAAATCGGATTTGAGCGCACGGATCGAGTGCGGCGAGCTCGCCGCCTGATAGGCCGCGACCAGTTCCTCATTGACGACGATGCGCGCGCCGGTGCGCATCTGGGTCGCGGTCCAGGCGATCTCCGGCATCGCCGCGACCGCGGTGACGGCGAGCGCGGCGCCGTTAGCGGGCATTGCGCTGTTTTCCGGGCTTTCGCCTTCCTCCGGGCCGCTCGCATCCATGGCCGCTGCATAGCGCACCTTATAAAGAACGCGCAATCCCGCTTCTGTGATAACTGCAATTATCGCATGTTGATTTATCGACCATCCAAGCAGTTGTGCAGTGTTGGAGAGTTCACTACACATTCGAGCATGGAGGCCTTGCATCCCCTCGCTGCCGATGCGGATGCGCCACCCGAGGAGTTGGCCCTCGCCCAGGCGGAATGTGCGCTCACGCTCGGCCGGCTCGATGGGCTGCTCGCCGGGCTCACGGAGAGCGAAGAACGGCTGTTTTGCGCGGGATTGCTGCGCGCGGTGCTGCTCTCCGCACTGGCGCAGGCGGGCTTCGCCGACGCCGAATTGCGCTTCAACGCCTGGTTCGCCGGGATCGGCCGCGCGCCGCAGGAGACCCACCTCACGCCCTGCTCCGCCTATGCCGTGGTCCGCGCGCTGCTGGGCGAGTTGGGGCATCATCCCTGGGAACCGCTGGCCGAAACCGCGCGGACCATCGCGGCCGCCGCGCGCTTCGGGGCCGAGCGCCAGGACGCGGCGGAGGACGCGTTTACGGGCGAGGCCATCATCGCGGCCATCGCTCTGGTGCGCCGCACGGTCGGGGCCGGCGACGGCCCGCTCCCCTTCCCCGCGCTGGCTCGTCTCAACGCCCTGCTATGCCAGGATCCCCTGTTCGCACCGGTGGAACGCGGACTGCGCACGTTCTCGCTTGGTGGGCGCGACGTGACGATCGAGCAGACCGCGCCGCGCACGCCGCTCTGGGCCGTCGACGCGGCGCTTGGCCTCCTGCTCGCCTTGGCCGGGACCTGGCGGCACGCCCTTCCCTGCCCCGGCGCTGTCACCGTGGAAGCGCTGCAACCTCATCTCTGGCCGGCCGAACGGGCGATCCTCGTCGCCCGCAGCCTCCATGCCAGCGTCATCCGACTCTCAGGCCTGGTCGCGGACGCGCGGGCGCGTGCCGCGCTGATGCGCGAACACTTGGGGCATCTGCGGTCGAGCGCGCGCGCGCCGCAGGTGTGGATCCTGCTCGCCGGGTTCGCACCGCTCGGGCTCGACCAGATGGCCTCGGCCTGCGGCGTCAGCCGGCGCGGCACCTATGCGATCGGCGCGGCGCTCACCGCGGCGGGCCTCGCCCGGCGCACGATCCTCAAGGGCAAGGTGCTGTGGGTCGCCGAGGAGCGGCCTGTCGCCGCGGCAATGCGGGAAACGGGTTTACCGGCCGCCGCGCCGGCGTCCCCCGCCTTCGGCGCGGCGCTCGGCGCGTTCGATGCGGCGATGGCCGAGATCGATAACTTACTGGCACGCGGCCGGACTTAGTTGACCGGTGAGGGCCGCCAATATTTCGCGCGCTCTGTTCTTCTCAGGCGTCCCCGGATTCCTCCTGCCAAGCTTCACCGAGCTTTGGCCAATCCTCATCTCCTACCAAGAAAATGTCCTCGAACTGGTTGGGGCTTCCAGCCTCCTGCGTGATGGGCACGCCGTCCACCTCTGACAGATGCTTGATCCATGCTTGCCCTATCCGTCCTGGTAGATCGGTGAATGCATGGCTCACTGTTCGCGGGTGGAAAGTGAAAGTGAGCGGATTGCTGATGGCTTGGCCATCCACCGGTACTCCGCAGATAATTAAACCATGGATTGAGCGATATTTATCGGGCCGAAGCACTCTTCCTGCAACGGTGGCAATGAATCCAGCGTGCAACGAAAAGTGCGCCGGGACAGCCAGAACGACGATTCCCATTGCGTCCGCCAAGCCCAGTGCGGCGACCGTTGCCCTTATCTGCTTATTGGCAGACCGCAGCTCCTTGCGGACTCTATCGCCA
Organism: Kaiparowitsia implicata GSE-PSE-MK54-09C; assembly: GCA_019359435.1. Lineage (GTDB taxonomy): Bacteria > Cyanobacteriota > Cyanobacteriia > Elainellales > Elainellaceae > Kaiparowitsia > Kaiparowitsia implicata. The sequence continues at coordinate 67,176 of JAHHHI010000085.1, read as the reverse complement.
AGGTGCTTTAGCAACTCTTCCGCCAACCCCTTCCCCATTTCGTCAAATGGCAGAGACACCGTGCCGAAGGGGATCGATGCGCCGTGTTTCATGGCGTTCGACCAAATCTGGCCGCTCTTCTTGCGGATCTCATCAACCTTGTTTCGGTCAACGGTGACACTCTTGACCTCTACGACAACCTGCTCAGCCGTGAACACGGCATCGGCGCGCGTTGCTTGTCGATCAGGTATCAACGCCTCACACGGTTCGGCACCCGCTTTTGTCAGCGCGACACAGAATTGATCATGGATGTCCTCGACCTTCACTGCCCTTGCTTACCAGAGTACGGAGCGGGCGGTAGGAGGTGGCAGACGCATCAAGCAGCCGCTAATCACAACCAGTGAAGGTCCAAGATCTCCCGGACCGCCTTTTCCGCGTCCTCACGGGTCGCGCCGCTCTTGTGCAAGAGCGTTAGTCGGACTCCCTTGCGATCGGCGCCCTCGATCCGCATGACGGGCTTTCCGTCAGCATTCGACACGGTTTGAGGCTTTCCTGACTTCTTGGGGGATCCTGACCTCTTGGGGGGGTCTGCGGCCACAGTCAGCAATCTGATGGTTTCAACCACAGTGAGAACTTTCGCGCTATTCCTTTGCTGCCCGGCGAGGCGCTTGGCCTCCGCAAAGGCCAGCGCGCGCTTCTCGTCTGGTTTCAGCAATGCCTTCAGGGCGATCACATTGCGGATACCCAGTTCCTGCGGTTCCGGGAACGCCACGAGAAGCGCGTCAGGAATTCGCGCCAAATCGAGATAGCGGCTGAGCCAGCTCTCGGTCACCTTGAGCCGCTCGGCCATAGTCCGCTGCCGGCCATCATAGTAGGTATCGAGGGCACGCAGATAGTCTCTTGCCCGCTCCAAATCGGTCAGGTCGTCACGGGCACGGTTTTCCAAATCCGCGAGCCGAAACGCCTCTTCGTCGCCAATCTCACGGACGTCGATGAGGAATTTGAACTCTGGATAATTGTGCGCCCGAAGCCAGGTTATCGACCAATGCCGACGTGCCCCGCAGATTACCTCGAAATCGAAATCCGGATCGCCCGAGACTCGCCGGACGATCGCCGGCATCTCCTGCTTACCCTGCGCCTTGATGCTCTCGATCAGATCTTCGCAGCGCTGCTCGTTCAATAGCGCGTAATCGCGATTATGGCCTGCCCACATTCTGCATCGTGCGGGGTCGACCAGCTCGTGCGTCCTGGTCTGGACCGCCCCCGACGCGAGCTCCGCGATTCTGTTCGACCGTCCCGTGAGAACGTTGGTTGCGATGCCAGATCGGCGTGGTGCGGCCTCGCTCGTAAGGTCAATTCCGGCGGTCAGATCGGCCGCAAATCCGCTGTTCTTCTTGCTCATGCGAGCCTCCTACCCGTCGAAATTGCACGCGTGCAATTTCGCATTTTCATGCCAGTGCCTCCTGGCGCAAACGCTTCTGATGGCTTGGCCACATTGACCGGATATCCACTTCAATTTCGGCGTTCACGCCGTCCAGATAAGCCAGGCAGCGATTACGCACCGACGAACTCGTGGCAGGACCGTCCAGCTCATATACCGTCATCAACCTCGCGGTCGCATTGTCGATTTCAGCAGAGTCTTTCAGCGGTGTCCGAAGCATCGCATGACCGAACAGCGTCCGCATCAGGTTCAGCAGTTCTTTCTGCATCGACTTGTTCTCGTCGACCTTCGAAGCGACAAACCGGAGGAACTGCAATTCCGGCGCGAGGTCCCGCTCGGCTAGCTGCTCGATCGTCTCATCAAGCATCGACAGGAATGCAGCCGTGGACGAGAAATCCATCACTGTCGGTGGCACGGGTACAACGAGCGCGTTCGCGGCCCTCAGCACTGAAAGCGAGATCGCGCCGAGCGCCGGGGGCGGATCCATCACGATGACGTCAAAGCGATCTGCGATGCTGTTGATTCCTTCGCGCAAGCGGTCCAGCAAAGCTCCGCTTTCCCGCGCCATTCGCGCCGCCAGCTCATACTCCGACTGGAACAGTCGAAGGTTCGCCGGGATCAACTCGAGGCCGTCAAAATGGGTCTTCCGCAAAGCGTAGTCGAGCGAGGATCGTTCGCCCTCCCTCAAGAACGGATAGAGCGTATCATCCTCGTCCAGATCGAGGTCAGGCACGTAGCCGAAAAGCGTCGTCGCCGAGGCCTGGCTATCGCAATCAACCAGTGCCACCCGGTAGCCGCGAATGGCGAGATATTGCGCAAGGTGAACGGCCACGGTCGATTTGCCAACGCCCCCCTTGAAGTTTTGGACGGCTACGACGCAGCAGGGATCTTCCGGGCTACGATAGGGCCTCGTTCCAAAGACACCGCGCATGTCGTTCAGCTGTGCAAGCGTGTATCTTTCGCGGCGATTATTATCAGTCCGCGCGGGCTCCGGAAGCCGTCCGTCCTTCTCGGCATCGCGAATCGCCGCTGCGGTTCGCCCAACGAGCTCAGCCGCCTTTGTGATCGTAAAGGTCGGCTCGCGGCGCTCGTCGGCACGGGCGCTTCTGGCGGAATCACGGAGTTTTTCGAGAACCGACGCCGTTCGGTTCGCGAGGGTCGCCACCGACACCAATCGCTCGGCGCCCTCTATTGCTAGTTCGTTTGACACATGCCCGCCTTTCGAAATCTGGAGCACGGTACACGTACTTGCGCTTTTTGGTCAATGTTTTCGGATATTTCGAAAGTCTGGGTATCGTTCCGGAGAGTTCGGAGCCGTTCACGGCGCTATCCTGACTCGATGGGGGATCAAGAAATTGCACGCGTGCAATTTTTAGCTCGCCCTGCCCCTTCGGGTCACCCAACCCTCACAAAATCCGGTCCAAGCAGAGATCAATTTTGCGCCCCGCACCTTTTCCAATCTCTCGCCCATATGGTCGCGAAAACCAGAAGCGATCAGATCGATATCCCAGCCACCCCCATGCTGGCGACCGATCGCGAACAGGTCGTCATGCCCAAATCGGATTGACCCCGTGGGAAACATCTGCTCGCCCGCCTTGCGCTTGGCGATAGCCTTTAGGGGCGCGGCAACGACCCCCTGCCCTACCGTCACGGTCTCGACCGTGCCGTCGCGCCGTTGCTTTCGCCCACTCGAATGCCGATCGAGCTCGTCAACGGTCTCGATGACCTCCGGCGCGCCCTTCGGCTCAAACCTAAACTCGATCTCCGCGACGGTTCGACCCTGCCGTATTTCCCGCCACTCAACACGGAAATGCGCGAGCTGGTCGATCTCGGCCTTCGCCTTCTCAAGAACCTTGCGGCGCAACTGTGCGAAATCGGTGTAAACTTCCGGTGGAATGCCCAGGGCTGCGCGCAGCGCTGCCATGTCCCCTTTCCAAGTCGCCTGTCGGCGATGCAACCGCAGTGCGCCAAGCTCGTAGAGCTTCAACGCATAGTTTGAGCGGAATCCCAGGACCGCTTGCCGGTTCAGCACGGCATAGGTCTCCGAGGCCTGGATCATCTTGCGCGCGTCGGGCGTAAATTCCCACTCTATCCAGCCCGCTTCGCCGCCATCCTCCTCCGTCTCCTCTCGAGAGCGAGAGATCAGCGAGAACAGCAACGTGGCCTTCTTCCCGCGCCACGATCGATCATCGACCGCGAACAGCGTTCGATGCAGTTCCTGAAGCATGTCGGTGATGCGCTCATTGCCTTTGTGGCCACGGCGAATGTCGGCTTTGCGCATTCGGTGCGGCTTGTCTTCCCAAGCATCACCTCCGGCCGTTAAAATCATGAGCGCCAGCAGCCGGGATGCCGTCAGGCTCAGGGACTCGCCCTTGACGAACTTAACTTCAATGATGTTGCCCGGCTTTGCGAACTCATCGCCGCCTTTGGCCCGCAAAGCAGCCGCAACGCGCATTGCGCGACCGGGCGTTGCTTCCTCCGTCGCATCTTCAACTGCGTCTGTTATTTGGCCAGCATCCGTTTCCATGCCATAATACAATCGAAACTGAGTCTTCGAAGCATGTTTGCTGCCTGACCTGACCCCATCCGTCAAGTCAGGTCAGGATAGAATCCTTTCTCACCACCCCCAAACGGTCAGGATAGAATCACGGTGATCGACACCGAAATGCCAGCAGTTTCGCCGAGTCGCGTTTTCCGTTGGGGGCGGTCGATCAACTTGCTTTCCAGGCGCATTTTTGCTCCTACTGGACATCAAATCGGGCTTGGCGAGGAGTTGAAACGGCGCGGTCCCCAAGAGGTCAGGATTGCCCCAGCGGGTCAGGAATGATCCCCCGGGAGGGCAGGCTAGAGCCCCCGATCGGTCAGCCAAACTCCCCCAGCAGGTCAGGCAAAACCGTCTATCGCATTGTAAACGCGTCGCTTTTGTGGACCTGAATTAGAATCTTTTGAATCATGAATCCTTCCGCTGCGGGGCAGCGGCGTTTTTATAGAATGATTCTTTGAACATCATCGCCCGATTCGCGATCGCCAATGACGAGCATCGCCAGACAGTTGGACCCGACCAACGCTGAACGAGGGAAGGGGCATAGGCTGGCGAATACGAGATACAACCTGCCGCTGACAGCTAAGCATCCATGCTGGGCACAGCGCGCTCACAAGGGACGCTTCGTTCAAAGCCGTGGCAGCAGCCCTAGGACGCGGAAGGAAAGAGGTCCGACAGAATCATGTCGCAGCGTCTAGGAAAATTAGATAGTTCTATACAGATCGCATAGAATGCCATAAATCTCCTACATATGGATCCCCGTCGTAATCCCTTCGCGCCAGGTGCAGGCAGCCGTCCCCCAGAACTCGCGGGCCGAGAAACCGTCCTGGAAGCTGTTTCCATTGCCCTCGATCGCATCCGCAATGGACGCCACGCCCAAAGCAGTATCCTGATGGGGTTGCGGGGTGTCGGCAAAACAGTCCTGTTGAACGAGATGCGCCGGGCAGCGGAAGGCGAGGGCATCCAATGCGTGCCTATCGAGGCGCCCGAAGGGCAATCCCTACCGGCCATGCTCGTGCCAGCCCTTCGTACTGCCCTGCTCAAACTCGATCGAGGACAGGCGGCGATGACCGTCGCAAAGCGAGGGTTGGGCGCTCTCGCTCGTTTCGTGAAGGCCTTCAAACTCAGCTACGGCGAACTTGAGGCATCACTGGATCTGGGCGAGGTAGGCGTTGCGGATAATGGCGATCTCGAATCCGACCTTATCGATCTCATCGATTTAGTCGGAGCTGCCGCCGCAGAGCGCAACACCGCGGTCGTTCTGTTCATCGACGAACTGCAATATGTACAGGAGCGCGAACTCGCTGCTCTCATCACCGCGCTGCATCGCGCCCGACAGAACGAACGGCCAATCACGTTGGTAGCTGCCGGCCTACCGCAACTGGCAGGACAGATGGGGAAGGCCAAATCCTACGCCGAGCGGCTCTTTCTTTTTAACAGCATCGGCCCGCTCGATGATGACGCAGCAACAGCCGCGATCGTACATCCGATAGAGTTTGAAGAGTGCAGCATTGAGCCAGATGCGGTGGCAAAAATATTGTCAGTGACGCAGGGCTATCCCTATTTTCTCCAGGAATGGGGTAAGCAGTGCTGGGAGGCGGCCGATACCTGCCCGATCACTGCCCACGACGTCGACCTTGCATACCCCACCGCCATCTCAGCTCTTGATGAAAGCTTCTTCCGGGTCCGGTTTGATCGTCTCACGCCATCGGAGAAGCGTTACCTGCGAGCCATGGCAGATCTGGGGGAGGGACCTTACAGTTCAACAGTGGTTGCCGATCATCTGGGGCGCAAACCCTCCTCGTTCGGTCCTGTGCGCGCGTCATTGGTGGCCAAGGGTATGATCTACACTCCTGGCTACGGGCAAACCGCATTCACCGTGCCGCTATTCGATGCGTTTATGCGCCGGATCATGCCTGCAGGGGAGGGCGCGGCAGTCTGACATAGGCGGTGGCAGCCAATGGTTGCCTGTGGCTCAATCTCGCAGACGGCATAGAAGATGCGAAAAGACGAGATGACGTTTCAACAAGTTCAGCCGGCCTAACCTTGGTTGCTCGACCAAAAAATTCCTGTTTCAAATGGGGATGTGGTCGCGGCGCCGCCTATGCGATCAAGAGAATAAACGCCCTTGTGGGCTACGGCTTCCACAGGTGGACCCTCCGTTTTTTCTCTTGATCGCGCCTGTCCCGCTTCCTGTTCGTCCCCATCAGGAATTAGCCTGATCGAGTGGAGTTAGCCAAATGCAGAACATTGCTGAATTTCGCATCATCGGTCGCATCGGAAAAATTGCCGAGCTCGACAAGGTCACCAAGGTTTCCGTCGCCGCAAATTACAATCGGCAGGACAACGGCGAATGGATCACCGACACACATTGGAATGAAGTGACCCTGTTTGGCCGGTTGATCGAACGCGCTGCAAAGGCCGAGAAGGGTGACATGGTCCATATCGCCGGACGGGTCCGCCAGAATTCGTATGATGCCCCCGAGGGCAAGCGATACACCGTCGAACTTATTGCTGACGGCTTCGCCGTACTTGCCAAAGCCAATGACGCAGATCTGGCTCACCGCTGAGAATGCTGGGGCCGCCGTGGGCGGCCCCAGCAGCCCGTCTTCGGTCAGGTAGAAGATGGTTCACGGTGGCCAGAGGACTCCTGATCCGACCCGCTCCACATTCCAGCGTGGAAGGTGGTCAGTTAAGCCGATTGAGAGTGATAAGCCATTGAAGGGTGGGCGCAGTTTGGCTTTTCTGCATTTGGACCGGTTCCAGCAGCGCAACTGCGTAGCCGTCCAGAAGTGGAGCAAGTCGGGAGGCGCTAGGTGAGTGGGATCGCTCAAGCCGGTCTTATCTTCCTTGTCCTCATCGTGCTGATGATCCTCAGCGCGCGAGACAGGGGAGCAGAGCCACGCATCCGCAATGAGGATGAAGAGACGTGGTGGTTCGCTCGACGCTCGTGGTGGGATGAACGGCGGTGAAAACGATCACGGTGAACATCGAGAAGGGCGGGGCGGGGAAGACCACGATCGCCTGCCATCTTGCGTGGTACCTCGCTGACGCCGGGCATCGGGTTCTCGTGCTGGATCTCGACCGCCAACGCAACGCTTCGGCTGCGTTGCGCGATTTCGAGCCCTTAGGATCGTGCAAGCAACTCTTTGACGCCGGCTTTGCCGCCCCGGTGGGGTGCCATCGCGGAATCTACTCCAATCACCTGACGGGCGAGTATGATGCCGATTTCGGAAAGGCGCTGAGTAGCTTCCGAGCAAACTTTCCGGCGCTGACCGATGCTTATGACTATTGCGTGATCGACACGCCTCCTGCCTGGAGCTGGATTAACTTCGCGGCGCTGATGGTCTGTGACGACCTTATCGTGCCAGTCGAGTTGGGGCCTTTCGGACCTGACTCGACCAAGCAACTCTCCAACTCGATCCAGACGGTCAACCAGCGGGGGCGGCGGACCCCAATCCGGATCGCGGGCCTGATTGCAAACCGGGTGAAGGCGAATGATCGGAACCAAATCGCGATGCTTGCGGACTTGAAGGCCAAGATCGGTCGCAACCTTTTTTCGACCCATCTCCCCGACCGTTCGCATTACAGCCAGGCTGTTCAGGCGGGCGTTCCGGTGTGGAGGTTTGATAAGGACGTGCGGTCGTCACTTCCCCCTATGCGTGCATTTCTTGAAGAAGCGATGGAGAGGATCGCGGCCTGATGGACTTTGGCGATTTCGATATCTTCGCGGCGAAGGATGAGGTTGCCCAACAGGAGAGGGTGCTGACCCTCGACCCGGCGAACGTATATCCTGATCCAGAGAACGTGCGCCGCGCGATCAACCCAAGCGAAATCGACACATTGGCCGAGACGATCAGCGCGCGGGGGCAGCTACAACCCATCATCGTGGCACCCGCCGGTGATGACGGCCGCTACATGATCCAGTTTGGAGAGCGGCGGTGGCGAGCCTGCCACAAGCTTGGGCGCAAAGTCCGCGCTATCGTCCGCGAGGTATCCGATCCCGTCCAGGTGCGTATCGACCAGTTCATCGAGAACGATCAACGCGAAGAACTTTCTGTTCGAGACATGGTTGCGTTTGTTGCAGGGCAGGTCGCTGCCGGGACGAGCATAGTGGATCTAGCCCGCGCCACGGGTCGAGATCGTGCGCGACTATCACGATTGCATGGCTTGGCATCCGCACCGGACTTCATCGCTGACAGACTGGATGACCTGCCTGTTCGTGGTGCGGTCGCTTTGATGAAGGCGGCCCAGCATGATGAGGCAGGCGTGCGCGTCTTTCTCGACGGTGCGCCCCTTGGTTCATTGACGGTAGCTGCCTGCGAGACCTTATCCCGCACTGTGGCACTGCGGTCGGATGAGAGAGTGGAGAATGGACGTGCCCGTCCATCGCGGCCCGCTGATGAGCCTGTCGCTCCGTCGCCCACGCACCATCAACCGTCGGAGTCAGTAATCCCGGCTGAGAACAAAGTCTGCGGTGAACGGTTCATTGATATCGACGGACGGATGGCACGCTTGCTAGAGGCAGTGGTGCAATTCGAGGGCGAGTCCCAGGTGCGTACGGTCCAATTTGACAGTTAATCGAGCACAGCATTCTTTTCCGCGTTTTCTAATCATCATGGAATGATAGGAGCCTGTGGCCCGAGCCACAGATTCGAATGATATTTTGTGGAGGTTGTTTAGGGCAGGATAGGGGTTGTGGTTGCCATTGTCTTACATTAGCCTCGCAAACAAGGACGATGATGGCAACCACAACAACCTCCACCGAAGGCAAGACAAGCATGACGATCCGTCTGGATCGGGCCACGCTCGAGGCTTTCGATGCCCTTGCCGAGGGAAGGGGAGGGCGCAGCGCGCTCCTTCGATCCTTGTTGGATCAGGCGATGCGACAGGCCGGCGATGCCCCGAAGGTGCAGGCTCGCGCGGAGCCGGCGACCAATCGCGTTTCCTTTCGCGTCACCGATGCCGAGTTAGCTGTTCTGAACGCGCGAGCGTCCGACCGCGGAACTGACAGGGCGGGGTGGGTGAAGGCCTTGATGCGCCGTCACCTCGGCTTGAAGGGAAATGTGGACGATGGCCTTCGCGAAAGCCTTGGTCCGGTGCGGATGCAGTTGCAGCGCATCGGGCGCAATCTTAACCAGGCCATGAAGGCAGGCAATGCGGCGATGATGGCCGATAGTGGCTTGCAGATCGAACGCGAGCTTCGCCGCATCATCGAGATGCGCCAGGACATCAATGAGCAGATTGCCGCGTTGGGTGAAGCGTTGCGGGGGGACCTTGCTTATTGGGAGGTCGCCGACTGATGGCCATCGGTGAGCGCGAGGATGAATTATGGGGTGTGCTCAAGCCGACGTTTCGGCCGCGCGTGTCCGGCGATCCCAATATCAAATACGCCAAGCATCTCTTGAAGCAGACCGGCCAGTTCAAGTCGGTCGCGCATGTCGGACACGCGGATTCTCGCGCCGTCCTAGCCCGCGTGGTCCGCAAAGCGCCTGAAGTTCTGGTGAAAGTAACGGGGCGTAAGAAGGGCGCGGATCATTTGGGCGCTCACCTGAGCTATATCGGCCGCAATGGGGAGATCGCGATCGAGACTCGCGATGGTGAAATCATAACGGAAAAGGGTGGGGTCCAGCAGATCGCACAGGAGTGGTCCGATCCGCTCTACTGGCGGCAACGGGCTACAGTGTCTGCTGTCTCAATGGTGTTTTCGATGCCGGAAGGGACGAATCCTGAAACGGTTCGGCAGGCCGTGCGCGAGACGGCTGAGCGAATGCTTGGCGACAATCATGATTATCTGATGGCGCTGCACACCGACACGCCCAGGCCCCATGTGCATTTGACGGTCCAAGCCGAGGGGCTGGACGGTGAGCGTTTCGATCCTCGGCGCGAAGACCTATTCAATTTTCGAGAGGCGTTTGCCGAAGCCCTACGGAGCCGGGGTGTGGAGTGCGAGGCGACGCCGCGCTGGACGCGCGGGCAGGGCAGGGCGGGCACGAGTATGGCTCTCGCCCAGATGCGCGAGAAAATCCGGCAGGGCGCGTCACGGCAGCCCACCGAGGCGGATTTGCGTCAGGCGCGCGAGGCGCTGGCCATCGCGAGCGGGAAAGCAGAATCCCCGCCCTTTGTCGCACGAGCGAAGGAGCGTTGGGAAAAAACCCGCCAGGAGTATGAGAAGGCTGCGGATGGTTTCGATCGGACGGGTGATCCGCGCGACCAGGCTCTTGCGCGCGAGTTGCGCGCGTTCCTGAAGGATCGGCCCACCATCGAAACCGTGCCCGATCGTGTGTTGAAGGACGCGGTTGAGCGGGTGCGTCATGCGAGGGAGCAACAACAGGAAGGGCAGGGGAAATCGAACCCCTCCGGTCATGGCCCGCCTGACCGAACAAGATAATGGAAGGGCTTCGCTGGCTCTTAGGTCGTTGGCTGCTTCGCGCCCCATTCTCGTCGTTCAATCGTTGATCTGGCGATCCGAAGCCAGTCGTTTGTTCATGTTTGGTCCCAGCGCTGGCGCTCGGCCTCAAAGCTCATATGCGGAGCTGCGGCCGAAAATCACGCGTTCCACTCCAAAGCGATTTTTGGCCCGGACGAGCTCTTCGTGCCGGAGGGGCGCTGTATCCGTTGCGGTTCCACATGATCGGCTAGGCAATAAATTGTGACATTCCTTTTCTAGCGCAGCTGAATGCCTAAGCTCAGATCAGGACACTGCATACAAAATTCTCCTCTACCAGGCCCTATCGGCATTCTCGCGTCGAACATATATCGATCTTCAAGGGGGGCTATTCGTGCACGATCAGGTTCGACATGAGCATGGCAATGCGGCCCAAGTTGATGGGGGGGGCCCAACGCTGGTTGCTGAGAGTAAGCGGCCAGCGGTGACTATTCCATATCGGGCGAACCTGCTCGGTAACATCGAGCAGGCCCTGAAGGGTTTGCAGGGCTACGGCATAATGGCGCTGGAGCTCATTCAGAATGCGGACGATGCCGAATCCAAGCGGTTGTTCTTCGATGCGCGGGATGATGCGCTCGTCGTCGGAAACGATGGGGAGTTCAGCAGTTGCGGCCTCCATGATGCGGAGTGCCCATGGCTTCGAACCGGCGATGTGTCAGGTCTGAAGCGGCCCTGTAACTTCCATGCGATTTCCGAGATGGGGAGCAGGAGCAAGCTGCATGCTGCGGAGCAGATTGGGCGGTTCGGCATCGGCTTCGTCTCAGTCTACCAGATCACGGACACGCCGATCGTCCGATCCTCCGGTGTCGAGTTGCGCCTCAACCCGCAGACCCAGGAGGTCATGAAGAGTGATGTCGGACCGACAGTCGGGACCCAGTTCATCCTGCCCTGGGCATCGTCTCAATCCGAAGTCCGCGACGGCCTAAACGCCTCACCCACACCGGAGGATGTCGCCGACAAGGTTGTCGCGGAGGTTGACCTCGTTCTGCAGGGCAGCCTCCTGTTTCTGCGTCATGTCGAGCAGGTGGAGCTGCGGCGCAACGGCCATCCTGTCCTTTCGGTCGACATCGACCGTTCGGGCGAGGATGTCACCCTACGCTTCTCACCATCCGATGTTACCCAGCGATGGCTCGTTCTCTCGAGACGGGCCGATGACGTCCTGGCGGCTGCGAACCTGTTCGAGCGGTTCGAGGCGCTGACGCGGTTGGAGCGTTCGCTGACGGTCAACGTCGCGGTGCCCATCAATCTCGAGCAGGTCGACGGCCTGCTCTACGCATATCTGCCGACGCGCCAGTCCATGCGCATGCCGATCCATGTGAATGCCGACTTCTTCCCACATGCCAGCCGGCAGGCGATCGTCCTCGAGGGTGAGCAGCACGAGAAATATTGGAACGAAGCGCTCATCGAGACTGCGGCGGCAGCGCTTTCAGAGAATTTCGTCCGTATTCGCGATCTGCTCGGCCCGACGCGGTTCTGGACGCTGGCGGAGTGCGCGTTCCAGCGCAAGGGTGAGCCGGCGTTCAAGTCGTTCTGGGACAGGCTTGCGGCGGTCGCGGCCGAGACGCCCTCCATTTGGACAACGCGCGGCGAATGGCGCGTGGCGAAGGAGACGTTCCTGCCGCCGGATTTGATGACGACGGTTGATCAGAATGCGGTAGCCGATCTGGGTCTCGCGTTGATCCACCCCGAACTTCGTCGCCACTGGAGCGTATTGGCAAGCATTGGGGCGCTTCAGCTTCGTCTTTCAAGTCTCGTTGCTGCGCTGGAGGCCCGCGGAGACGACGCGACGGGCGGCGGGGGCGAACAACTGCGAAGGCTCTGGTCAGCGATCAGCGTGATGATCGAGGCCCCGTCCGAACGAAACGTCCTGACCACGGTGCTACCTAAACTGAAGGCCATCCCCTTCATCACCGATGTCGATGACGCTCCGATCAGGCCAAGGGACGCACGCAGGTTGCCAATGGGTGTGTCGCGTCACGTGCTGCGGAAGGTGATCCCTGCTCGACGCGTAGTGCATGACGACGTGCTTCAGTCGCCTCATCTGGCAAGCCTCGTGCCCGAGTATCTCCTTGATGATCTCGCCTCGGACCTGGCCGGCGCCATCACCGATGAGGCTGCCGCCGAGGCTGCTATCGGAATAGCCGATGCCGATGTGCGACGCTTCTATTCCCTGCTGACATCCTTTCCCATGGACCGAAAGACCGGCACCGTTGCCAGCGTGCTTGTGGATGTTCCGATGCTGCGTACGGGCACTGGGTTCGTCAGCCCATCGCGAGGGCAGCTGCCTGGGGACTTTCGCGACCCCATCGGTCACTTCGAAATTGTCGAAAGCCGGCTTTTTGTCCCCGACATGCGCGAGCTCGCGCGGAACGTTCTTCAGGTCGATGTCCTAACCTTTCGCGATTATGTGTCGGAACACCTAGAGGAGATCGTCCAAAACGGCGTGACGCGCCAGCAATATGGCGCGTTAATTACCGAAATCGTCAACCACCGGTCCCAGCTGGATGAAGACGGGACGCTGGGAGTGCTTGCCAAGCTAGCGTTCGTACGGACCCGCGCGGAGAGCTATGCTCGCCCCGACGAAGTGTACATTTGGTCTGCCCCCCTTGAGGCCATCCTTGGAACCGATCCGGCCCGCTGGGTAGATGAGGCCTGGATTCCTGGAGACGTGCAGTCACGGTCCCGAGACCTTTTCGACCGCCTTGGCATGCCTTTCACGGTCGCGGCCGAACACATCGTCGATAGGATCGAAGCCATCGCGGAGGCGGGCGGCGGCCTCGACGCCATAGTCGCTGGAACCACACCCATCATCCGACATGTGCTGGAACGCTGGTCGCGATTCGATGACCAGGATCGGGTCGCGTTGAGCCGGCTTAAAGAAGTAGAGTTTCTTGCGGCTATCGTCGACGGAGAGCGCGAGGATGGCTTTAGATATCCGCCGAATGGCCTCTACCGAGCGGGCCGCGCACCCGGCTTTTCGTCCCAGGTGCCGGTGGTCGAGATGACTGCGTTGCGGCAAGCGAATGCGGCGGTGCTCGAGTTCCTGGATTTGATCGAGATGCCGGCGGAGCCGCCGACTGAAAAGATCGTGGCACATCTCGAGCATTGCATGAGTACGGGTTCGGCAGTGAACGATCTGACCTATCAGATGCTGAATGAAAGGCTGGAGCGCGGAGACGAAGCGGCCTGCATCGGTCGCCTTGAAGGGACCGACTTCATCCACGTTCCCGACGTCGGCTTCATCGGCGCGGGCGAGGTTTTCTGGATCCCTCCTATGTTCGGAGGGCACTGGCATACTGCCAGCTCGCGGATGCGCCAGCGCGACCAGCTATATCGTCGGCTCGGCGTCCTCGATTCACCAGAACCGCGCCACTTCGCGATCCTCGCACTGCGCATCGCAGCCAGTTCCAATTCGTCAGCGACTGACATTGCGATCCATGGCCGCTGTCTCGCCTCGCTCGCGGAAGCGCTGGAGCGTGAAGACGCTGGAGCGGCGGAAGCTGTAGATATGCTCATCGACGAGGACGCGTTCCTCAACCTCGATGGCGGGGCGACCTGGACGGGGGAAGCGGTCTGGTTGGATTCCGAGCAGCTGGCAGCATCGTTCGGGTCCGTGCTCAACGAGCGCCTTATTAGACTGCCGGATGTCAGCCGATCCGCCTCATCCCGGTTTCTGAAGCGCCTAGACGTGCCGGCTCTCACCGACATTGCGCAGTTTCGGCTGGCGGCGGAGCCTGAGGGACGAATTGCGGTTGATGCAACATCGCTCCTACAGTCACGAGCTGACCTGCTTCTCTGGCTGGCGCCAAATCGCGCGAGCCGCCAGGCATTGCGCGAAATCCTTTTAGGGATTGAGATCCGCCTGTCCGATCAGTTGCTGGTGCAGGCCGAGATCGATGCGTTCGAACCTCCCGTCAGGTCCCCGGCGGCATCGGCGCCAGCCTATCTCGACCATGAGGCGGGAGTGCTGCATCTCCGCAGCCCGTCTGGCCGAGTGGATTGGGCGGGGGCGTTCCGCGCCCTATTCTCCGAGGTGGAGCGCTTCTGCCCGACCACGGAGATACCACCGCTGTGCATGACGGCGGCCTACATCATGTCGCATCGGGACTGGGCGGATGCAGAGCAGGCGCTGCTCGCATCGGACTTCAAGGCACCGGACGACCTTGATGTCAGCATCGAGGTCGGGCGTGAGCTCGAGGACCAACCCGATGACGAGACATTGAACGACGAGCCGGCGGAGGCTGCGGCAGCCTTCCCTGAGAATGATGAAGCGTCATCCGACGAAAATCTCGATAGCGATGAAATCCCGGAAGATCCTGCCGTCGACGATGCCGGCTCCACGAAGTTGAACGCGACGGGTGCTGTGTCGGGGAATGGAGCTGCAGGTGAAGGCAGAGCAGGTACTACTACCTCCGCTGCAGGGGGCTCTGCTGGTTCGGCGGGAGGTAGGCCCCACAACGAACACGCGGAGGATAGCGCCAGCGGCGAAGACGATGATGAGCAGAAATTGGATGTCGACCACGATGACGACGCTTACGGGTCTGCCTCAAGTCGTGGCGCCTTCGGAGCCGATCCGGAGGAGAATGACTCGACGAGCGGCGACGCTGTGGGTGACAATGCGCACCGCGGCGGGCCGTCCGACGGGCAAAGTCGGGGTGGCCGTTCGCCATTCCGGAGTGGCAGCAGCCGGCAGAACGATGCCGCAGAAGAGCGACAGGTGCGGCGCTCTCGCATGCTCTCCTATGTCTCGCGCAACGGCACCCGTGGGGATGGTGACGCCAGTCCCGCGGCCGGAACGGAGGACATCTCCGATCTGATCGACGCGGCAGCCATGAAGGCAGCCTTAAGCTATGAGCAGGGCCGTGGCTGGGAGCCTGAGCGACAGCCACATTTCAATCCCGGGTTCGACATAATCTCGAAGTCGCCGAGCGGCGGCCGGCGCCTGATCGAGGTCAAAGGTCTCGATGACGAATGGACGGAGCGTGGTATCAAGCTCAGCCATGTCCAATTCTCGATGGCCCGCGAGCATCCGGAAGAGTTTTGGATCTACATCGTCGAACATGCTCGCGACCTAGAGCGCCAGAAGGTCACGGCGATCGGCAATCCGTTCGGCAAGGTCGAAGAATATTGGTTCGATCATAACTGGCGCGAGGCTTCCGAAGAGCGAGCTTCGTCGCGCGACCTCCACCTGAAAGAAGGGTTGAAGGTTCAGCACCACACTTGGGGCAAGGGCGTGGTCGTCGAGATCAAATCACGTGGTCTCATTCCATTCGTCGTGGTCGATTTTGGATCTCTCGAAGGACGACGCGGCATCCCCTTCAACTCCTCGCTGAAGATCCTTGATTGATGGCCCGATGCTACCCTGACCCGGATCACGCGGTCTCCGATTCCAACGCAGAGCTCATCGTCTACCGAGCCCTCGCAGAGCAGCTCGGACCCGACTACGCCATCCTTCATTCGGTCGCATGGATTTCGCGGCCTGGCGGCGGCGGCCCCCGCGAGGGGGAAACTGACATCCTCATCGCCCATCCTGCTCGTGGTTTGCTTGCTATCGAGGTGAAAGGCGGACGCGTCTCGCTCGACTATGGCACTCGGACCTGGGTCTCGATCGACGGGGATAACGTCACTCACGAGATCAAGAACCCGTTCGATCAGGCGCGGCGCGGAAAGTTCGCACTGCTGGAGAAGCTGAGGGAGAGCCCCGCCTGGAAGAAGCTCGACATCGGGCGGTTCAATCTCGGATATGCAGTCTTCGTGCCCGGTGTCGGCGATGGAAGCCGGCTGCGCGGACCCGACGCGCCCGTCGAAATCATCGGCGATCGGCGCGACCTCTCTGACCTCAACGCATGGGTAGAGCAGGCATTCGCTTATTGGGAAGGCGAGGAAAGGGCCGGCAAGCAAATTGGAACGCGCGGCATGGATGCCCTCGTGGCTCTCTTTGCGCGCACAGTCTCGACCCGCCCGCTCCTTTCGGCTCGCATATCCGACGAGGACGATGCCAGGCTCGCTTTGACAAATCGCCAGGCTGCTATTCTGGACATGCTGCGGCGACAGCGCAGGGTGATGATCGCCGGGGGCGCAGGAACCGGAAAGACCCTGATAGCGCGCGAGAAAGCAGTTCGTTTAGCGTCGGAAGGGATGCGGACTCTGCTGCTTTGCTACAATCGTGGCCTTGCGGATCACCTTCGGGAGCAGTGTGCCGGGATCGAGGGTCTCGATGTCGCGACCTTTCACCAGGTGTGTCACCGCTGGATCGACCGCGCGAAAGTGAAAAAGGCGCGGGATCTGCTCGCCGAGGCCCGCGCCGACCTGCCGGGCGGCGACGAGTTCGATCATCACATGCCAATGGCACTGGCTGTCGCAGTCGACGCGCTCGATCCCATCTACGACGCGATCGTCGTGGACGAGGCGCAGGACTTTGGTGACGAATATTGGTTGCCCGTCGAGATGCTGCTCACCCGCCCCGACGAAGCCATGCTCTATGTGTTTCTGGACGAAAACCAGGACATATATCGCCGGTCTGCCAACATCCCAGTGCCCGGCGAGCCGATGGTACTCGACCGCAACTGCCGCAATACCGATGCGATCCACGCGGCTGCCTACAGCCACTATAGGGGGGCAGCCGTTGAGCCGCCAGAGATTGTCGGGGTCGGCGTCGACCGTCTCCTCGCCTCGGATATGGAAAAACAGGCGAAATCCATTGGCTCGTTAGTCACGAAGCTCGTGGTCGACGAGGATGTGGCCCCGCATGAGATCGCGATCCTCCTGTGCGATGCCAGCGACCGTCCAGCGCGGGAGCGCGCGCTCCAGAAGTTGCCATTGCCGGCAGCTGTGAAACTCGGGCGCGTGGAGGATTTCGGGCCGGGCCGCCTCACTGTCGATACTGTGGCGCGCTTCAAGGGATTGGAGCGGGCAGTGATAATCCTTTGGGCATTTGACAATTGCGATGTGAGCCGGGACCGCGAGACGCTCTATGTGGGCATGTCGCGCGCGAAGTCCGTGTTGTTCGTCTGCGGAACGCGCGAAGCGTGTGATCGCATACTTGGGTGATCTTGGCGCTCATTAGGCCCATTATAACTGGAGGACAGCTCAGCGGCCGCTCGGCGATCGCTGTCGTTGCAAAATCTGGCTCTGTTGAAGTGTACGAATACGCTCATCTTGTTGCCGGCGGACTTGAACGCCGGCGATGCGGTCGCCACGTTCGATTCTGTCAGCCACTTCATCTTTCCGCTGATCGACAAATGCCTTTTGCTGTTGCCGGTCCTGGGGGAAACGGTTGGCGGCGATGACCATGGCGTGCGCGACATGGCTTTGAGCGCGACGCAAGGCGGGGTCTTTGGCATTTTCAGTGTGAGATTGTCGGCGGAAGCGCTCAGCGAGATCTAGGCTCTGATCGGGCTTTTCCTTGCTGTCACGAACTTGGTTCGGGGTTAGTGGCGCGCGTGGCTCCTTCTCCGCACCGTCGGTCTGACGGGTCTGAGTGCGTGTAGTGGTCGGCCCGGGTTGCCGTGCTTGGTCCCGTTCGGCCGCCGCACGGGTCTTGGCATCCGGCCTGTAGCCCTCGATCGTCAGGCCTTGTGCGGCAGCGGCCAAATAGGCGGCCCGCTTGAAATCAGGATCGCCGTTGATCTTGAGAGAAGTCCAACCATTCGCTTTGGCTAGCCGCACTAGATCGGGGAGGGCGCTGGCATCGCGGGCCTTGATGCGGTCAGGCGATATCGTCGCGACCGGCGTTTTATCATGGGCGTTGCGATAGAGCTTGTTTCCCACACGCAGAAAGCGGGATTGCAGCTCTTCTGGCATTTCCACGTCGGGACGCTTGCGAGTTGCTTCCTCGCGCGGGTCGGGAAGGTTGAGGTTTTCAGCCATATTTATCGCTCCTGCTCGATCACGCCCACGCGCTCGTGGCCGCGTTGATCTGCCTCGACGTCGACCAGAATGTCCTCGAACTCCGAGATGACGACGCAATCCATGGCGAAGGTTTCGGGGTCTGGGTTTGCAAGCTGGTCGGCGTCAGGCAGCACACAGGGAGGAAGTTCTTCATCCTCCCGAATGCGCCGAGGGATCGGCGCGACGATCGGTGCCGGGGCGACCCGGCGCGTGAAATGGCTGTCGGCATAATAGCGGATCTTGTCGCCCCGAATGGGGGGCATCCCTCCGCGCAGCAACAGCAGCTCGTCACCGGGAAACTGCATCAGCTCTTGCGGGAGCAGGAGCGCGCGACGGTGATCGGACATCGACTTGGAACGGTTGGCCAAGATGCCGTGGATCGTCAGCGAGCGGGTGATGGCCTCCTGGCCAATATAACCGATACGTTCGGAAAGCTCGTTAGCCACCCTCAGTTGCTTCGGCGTGAAGGCAACTTCGACGCCGCAATTTGATACAATTTCGTCAGCGACATGCTCGCCATAGACCGCACGAAGCTGAGACCGCGATTGGATAACGGGGAGCAGCCGGATTCCGTAACCCGCCACATAGGAGAATGCGCTGGCAATCACCTGGGCGCGGCCGAGGCGGGCAAACTCATCGAGCAGGACCAGAACCTTGATCGGCGTGGTCACATCGGGGAGGTCGCGAACATTGAGATCGACGAGCTGCTGGAACAGGAGATTGTAGAGCGGCGC
Source organism: Kaiparowitsia implicata GSE-PSE-MK54-09C (assembly GCA_019359435.1). GTDB lineage: Bacteria > Cyanobacteriota > Cyanobacteriia > Elainellales > Elainellaceae > Kaiparowitsia > Kaiparowitsia implicata. The sequence goes on along the minus strand of JAHHHI010000085.1, from coordinate 48,142 downwards.
CACACGATCCAGTTCGTCGGGCGAGACGCCGAGATAAACAGACATCGGCCGCATGCGCAGCTCACGCAGATCGAAGTCGCTTTCCTCTGTCGCTGCATCGACACGCGGATTGAGCCATAGGCTCAGTTTGGAGGTGACGGTCTGGACGATGCCGGCGAATGTGTTGTCCGCGCCCGACGTGAAGTCGGCCAGGGCATTGCGGCACCCGGTGGAAAAGACAAGCGACCGATCATCGAGCACCTTGCGGAAATATCCCCGCGTATCGCCGGTGGTCATCAGCCGGTAGATGGCGCCGATGGTGAACGGCGCATCGGCCTGGGCGAGATAGGCACCCACGCCTACAAATGCGGTCCTTGCGGAATCGGTCCAGAACGGCTCGCCCCGCTCTGGCGGAACGAACAGCATCGTCGCGATCTTCTGAAGCTCGATTATGGCCTGATCGGCATCGGTCCTGTCGATATAGCCCAAGGGATTATAGCGCGCGGTTCGGCCTTCCGGGTCGGTCGGGTTGAACAGGAACACGGCCTGGCCGTGTTTGGCGCGAAACCCCGCCGTGGCCTCATAGTTTTCCCGCTTCACGTCGAGGACGACCGTGGAGCCTGCCCAGCTCAAGAGGTTGGGAATGACGACGCCCACGCCTTTCCCCGAACGGGTTGGGGCCTCCACGATGCAATGCTCATTGCCTTCGAAAATCAGGAAGCGTCCCGATTTCTTGCCGAGGACGATACCCTCATCCCCCCGGAAACCGTTGCGCCGGATTTCCCCTTCCTTCGCGAAGCGCGCGGCCCCGTGAAGCGGCGGCTTGCGCGTTACAAACCAAAAGAGCAGCAGTCCAGACAGGACCGATCCGGCGGCAAGGCCCGCGCCCAGCGCCTTCAGTACGACGGGATCACCGCGATAGTACCAGAAGAATGCCGGCATCTTCATTGGGTCGTAGGCCGATGCCGGAAGCCCGAGTACGAACCACGCGACGATGGAGCCGGTGAGGCCCAGGAGGACGAGCGCTACGGGCAAGCCGAGCGCCAGCGTCACTCCTCTCCTCATGCTGCGTGCCGCCCTGCAGGGTCATAGTAAATCTCCGTGACGCGAAACTTGCCTTGCACCTTCTTCATCTGCACCACGACATCCACGAGGATCTTGAGGAGCGAGCGAATGTCATCGCGTCCGAGATCCGCGCCGCCCTCGCTCTCCTTGACGAGCAAAGTGAGTTGATCGAACGCGAGTTCGGCCGAAGCGGCATGGATTGTCGTGATCGAGCCGGGATGACCGCTGTTGACGTTGCGCAGGTAGAAAAAGGCGGTGCCGTCGCGCAGCTCCTGCAACAGGATGCGATCGGGGCGCATACGCAATGCGCTCTCGAGCAATTCCTTGGCCGTCACCTTGGCGGTGCCCTGGCCGTCCTTGCTGTAGGTCATGTGGACGACGTTGCGATGTGGGACGACCAGTTCGCGGGTGTCCTCGATGGTCAGCAGCCGCTCATCCTCTGGAATGAGCTGGATCAGGCCTTTGGCCAATGTCGTTTTGCCCGACCCGGTTGCCCCGGAGATCAGGATGTTGAGGCGGCTGCGCACCGCCAGCTCGAAAAACTCAACGTGACGCCCCTCGCCCAGCAGGGCGAGCAGCCGATCTTCAGTTTCGGTCATCCCCCGCGCTGCGACTTTCGTTTCCGTGAAGAGGCCGCTGGCGTGAAAATCCCCCAGCGTCATCGTCCGGCGAGAGGGTTTGCGGATCGTGATGGATACCGTGCCATCGGGCGCGACAGGGGGGGCGACAATCTGGACGCGCTCGCCTGTCGGGAAGATGGTGGAGCAGATCGGGTTTTCGCGCGTGACGTCCTGCGAAGTGAACGCCGCTGCGGCCGTCGCCAATATGTTGAGGCGAGGTAGGGTCAGCTCCTCTTCGACGGCCCAGGTCCAACCGCCCTTGCGCTCCACCGCCACCTCAAGGGGCTGGTTGATGACGACCTCCGTCACCTCCTCGTCATCGAGATATTTGCGAAGGGGTTGCATCGCATCGTCGAGGACAGCGGTGTTGCGAAAGGCCGTGACGGTCATTTCAGCCCCAATCCGTAAACATGGGAGAAGTCGAAATCCTGCGCCACGGTGATGGCCAGATCGGTGCCTTGGGCGACGCGAAGGACGGGCTTTATCTGCTGCGTGTCCTGAAGGATGGTCGAGGCGGAATCCGAAGGGACGCGCGTCACATTGTTGCCGGCGCGCCCGACAGCGGTGGACGCGACGTAGGCCCCGTCCTCAAGCACGCTGAAAAGCAGCGCGGAGCCGAACCGATCCCAGAAGAACCGATCCACCTTGCCGCCAATGCCGGCACGGCCGAGGCTGTCGGAGGCAGGCGAGGCGATGTCGATCGACACCCCGCGCGGGGTCACGGCGCGGCTCCACATCGCGAACAGCCGGTATTGGCCTCGGTTCAAGCCGCTCTGATATTCGCCAAAGACCTTTGTGCCCTTCTCCAACAAAACGACACGGCCGTTGTCGGAATAGATGTCGCGGGGAACGATGCAGGTCGCATAGCCAGGCACGCTGCTGTCCATGGAGGTCTGAAGCGTGCAGGGAATGATCGTGCCTGCTGTGACGAGATAATTGCGGTCGCCAATCATGCGGGCGCTGGTGCGCCCGATCGCCGATGTGCGCTTCAGATCATCGAGCGGCGTGGCCTCGCCGGATGTGGCATCGGTTGCGGCGGCCTGGGGCGTCTGTCCGCCAAAGCCGCCGACACCGCCAGCGCCCTGTAGGCCCGACGTGCCGTTATAGGCGACGAGGGTGGAACGGCGCGCGGAATCTCGCAACTCTTGAGCTTCCGCGGCGCGGCGCTGCGCTGCCGTCACTGCGGCCGTTTGCGGGCCGCCAGCTCCCGCGCCACCTGGCCCGATCGCAGGCACCTGTTCACCAGCAAGCTGGACCGGCGCATTGGGGTCTTGCGGCGCTGACTGGAGCGTGGGCGCGATCACGGTCTTGGGATCATAGGGCACTTCCGGAGCGGGCGGTTTCGGTTTGACTTCCGGCATCTGGTTGTTGCCGCCGACACCTGCAGCGATCGTGAGGGCAGCAAAGAGCAGCGAGCCGCCCAGCGCGCCCGCCACGATCATCTTCTTCGTGTCCCACTGGAAGGACTTGAGGGAAGGAATGCGGTTTGGCCGATCGACCGCGGGTGCCTCGCGGTCGATTTCGTTCATGTCCGGGGTGGCGTCGACGTCGAATCTCTTGTCGTTCACATCAATCCTCCGTCTGCCGCCCAACCACTTCCGAGGCGGTGTCCGTCTTGGGATCGCGGCCGTAGAAGTTCGGATTGTCATTGTAGATGCACAGCACCACCTTGCCTCGGCGCAGCCGCAATTGCCGGAACACGCCATGGATGACGACGAATTCGTCACGCACATCAAAGGAAGCCGTGGCCTCGCTGCCATCAGGATTCACCGTGAAGATGGCCGGGATTTCGCGCTGGTTTGGGAAGCGCAGAACCGTGAACTGCCCGTTGTCCGTCACTTCGGACGGTTGGATGGCAGATGCCCCCTGCACGGTGTAATTGAGATTGCGGGTGCCTTCCAACACGCCGAGATCCAAGGCGGCCTTTATCGCGCCGTTCTGCTGCGCCAGCACTGCTGCGAGCTGGCGGCGAGCCACTGCCTCGCGCAGAGCGGCCGCCTCTTGTTCTGGGTAGCGGACACGGACCTTGAAGAAGGTTTCGGCTGCGCGCGAATTGGCCACGGCGGACAAAGCGAAGGTGTAGTTGCGCTTCTGGCCCGCATAATCGGTCACGACGATGAGATTGGTTCCGCCCGCGCGTTCACGCGGTTTGATGAACAGCGAATTTTCAGCCGGGGCGACCTCCCATGACACCGTATCGCCCATGGCGACGAACTTGATAACCTCGCCTTGTGCGAACTCGATCTGGGTCGCGGTCCTGAAGGCGCTGCGGATCGCAATGACGTTCTGGTCGCTATAGTTGACCTCCCGCACCCGGCGATCGGCGGTGACGGGGCGGGGCGTGTTTTCGGCGCTGACTTGTCCGGGCAGCGCGGCGGCCAGGATCGCTGCGACAAGCATGTGAAGCTGTTTCATTTTCCACCTATCTCCACGTCCGCTCGATAGGATTTGACCTGAAAGCCCAGCGGATTGGCGTAGCGCCCCGCTTCTGATTCCGGCTTGGACAGCACATCGAACGTGATGGTTGCGATGGCTGGGGTTTCGGTGGCCTGCCCATCGCGTTCGAGCCGCTTGGTGAAGCGTACCTGCGCGACGTTCGGCGAGATGAAGGAAACCGCCCTGACAGCCACGAACACCGTATCGCTGGCGGTGAGCTGGTTTTGCGGGGAGTCCGGGTTGTCCTTCTTATAGAAGGCGATCCATCGCCGTTGTTCCTCGGGCGCCGATAGCGCGAGAACCTGGTTGAAATACTCTTGGCGGGCCTGTGGGATCCAGCCCTCGCGCGCCCTCACATAGTTGGCGAGGAAGTATTTGCGGACCGCCTCGTCATAGGTGATCGTCTTGTCGCCGCGAAGCTGCTGCGTCACTTCGGTTGCGCCCGTCGAGCGATCGACCGTCACCACGTAGGGCACCACCGTCTTGAGCGGCGACAACATCGCCACGGACGCCACGCCCACGACCGCTATGGCGCTGGCAACACCTGCGACCATCCATGCCAGTCGCTTCGACTGGTTGGCCGCCACGATGCGCTCGCGATCCCAGCTTTGGGCTTCGGCAAAATATGCCTTCAAATCCTCCGCGCTATCTTTGACTCCGATCGCCATCGTCAGCAGCTCGCATAGACGGGCCGTGAGGCCGCTTTGTTTTCAGGGAGCGGCGTGACGGCACTGATCGGCGGCACGCCATTGTCGTCGCGCGCGGCCGGCGAAGCGGCCTCCGGCGATGACGATGAAGGGAAGAGATTGGTGGGCGGGGCAGCCGGCGCCGCACCCGGAACATTACGGGCGGGCAGGGTAGGGAGGATGGTTCCATAAGGGTTGGCGGGCCGCTTCGACTGTCCGTTGCAGCGCGGAACCTTGGCTTCCTTGGCGGCAAGGACCGGCGCAGGGGTCGAAAGGGAAAGCAGGGCGAGCGGCGCGAGCGCCATGGCAATCTTCATGACATTACTCCTATCGCGTCCGGGTCAGCGTTCCGCCGGTGCCACCGCCTCCACCCAATCGGCGCGCGCCGGCGCCGACGGCGCGCGCGCCGCTCAGGGGCGCGCCTGCCATGGTGCGGCCAGCGATCGGGGCCAGGTTTCCGGTAACGGCGTTGGCGAACTGCGCTGCCAGGGCAGGGCCGCCGCCACCCAGGCCCGACGCGAGGCTTGGGATTTGCAGGAAGAAGAAGAAGCCCAGGATGTAGAACGACAGGGCTTTGAATGTCGCAACAAGCACGCTGTCGTCGTTCGTGATCGCATTGATGAACGTGTCCGTCGTCTGCGAGATGAACAGCGTGACCAGCAGTGCGAACACCACCAGCATGATGTAGCTGATGGCGGAGCCGAGCCACGCGAAGAACCAGCCCCGCGTTGAATCGAACAGTAGTGCGGCCACGAAAAGAGGGCCGACGACAGCCAGCAGCGCGAGCGCGAAAAGGGCGAATGCGCAGATCGTGAAGCCAAGCGCGCAGGAGAGGAGTGCAACGACCAAAATCACTAGATTAGCGACAGCGGCGAGCATGATTTCCACGAAGTTGTTGGGGATTCCAACGAGGTTCTTTCCCGCCTCCTGCGTATGCTGATCCACAATCTCAGTGATTTTCGCTATGGCTCGCGCGGCACCTTGAAGCAGGGAATCGAAGTAGCCGCCCAGACCGCCGACATCGGCGCCGCCAAGGGCACTGGCGAATTGCCCCGGCAGTCCGTTCATTGTGAAGAGACCGACCGATGCCCCATAGAGCGAGCTGACTGCCCATGTGAGGGCGGCGAGCTTGAGCGTGCGATATATGAACTCGCGGGCGGGATACTGGACCGCACCCCGAAGGATCGCGCCGCCCAGCAGGATGATGTAAATGGTGACGCCGACCCGGAGGGGTCCGGAGATAATGCCGATCACCGAGGAATACAGTGCGATGATGCCGGCAAGGGCGCCATCCACCGAATTCATCATGTTCTCGAAGATCGGGAAATCCATTAGTCTTCCACCCTACCGCGACATCAGATGCCCATTTGCTTTTTGAACTTCTCGCGTTCGCGCTTCTGGATCAGTTGATACCTAGCGGTGTCGGCGTTGTTGCAGTTCTCGGTCACGACAGCGGGCCAACTAGTGATTGGGCGTTGCGACCCCTTCCAGTCGGTGCATACAGCTTCCATTTCGGTCCGTTCGGCGTTGTTCTTCACGAAGTAGTCGACAGTCCGGAGTGGGATGTCCGAACGAAGACCATCGCCCGTCTGTGCTTTCTCCGAGGGAGAGCAGGCAGATAGCGCCATGAGGCTACCCCATAGGACGAGTGCTGCTCGCATCAGTCGATGCCCATCTGCCGACGGAATTTTGCGCTCTCGCGCTGCTGAAGTGTCAGATAGCCTTGATATTCGGCCTCAGCCTTCGCGCGACGCTGCAACTCGACGGCTTGCAGCGCCATCATGTCATTTGTCATCTGCGCCTGTTCAAGCTGGAGGCGGGCGCTCATGTCGGCCCGCTCGGCAGCCGAATTTGCGCTGGCGAGCCGCGAGCGCAGCTCCTCCAGGCCCTCGCGACGGCTCGTCACCGAATCCCCCACGGACCCGGCAAGCCCGGCTGTGACGGCCGCTTGCCGGGCACCCGTCTCATAGCTTGCCCGCGCGCTTTCCGAGGTGTCGGGGGAAAGTTGCCCCATCAATCCTTGATAGATGCCATCGGAGCGACCACGCAGGCGGCCGATCACGTTAAGATCGCCGTTGGCGTAACCGTCGAGGCTGCCCGACGACACGTTCAGTTCGCGCATGGCGTCGGTGCGCAGGCTATCCGCGACCCGCCCGATATCCGTCGCCTTGTTGAGATCACGATAGAGATCGCGTGCCTGTTGGAGCTGGTCGGCCCCCTGCGCGAGCATCGACACGCCCTGGCGGACTTGCTCAAGCTGCTGAAACAAGCTGCGCGTGTCGGTCACAGGGATGCCCTGCGCGTGCGCGGAACCCATGCAGGTCAGGAGCGAGGCTCCCATCACGAAATAGCGAAGTTTCTTGGGGCTCATGAGAGTTCTCCTTTCAACTTGAACGTCGGCGCTGGTGGAAGATGGGGAGCCACACAGCCGGATCGCGGCCATGTTCGGCGATCACTTGCGCGGCGACCGCGGTCGTTTCCGCGCGGCCCGATAGAACGGCCAGCTCGTTGTCGAGGCCGGTCAGATCCAGTTCCACGACGACCGAGTCATGCCCCTGCTTCACGAGGAATTTGTGCGATTCCTGCGACAGTTCCTCGCGGATCAGCGCGAATTCGGCATCCGTCATGGAGAAGCCGTCAATATAATCGCGGCGCTGCCCGTTCGGATTGGGCAGCATGATCTTCGTCGCCACCTGTTCCAATATGGAGTGGCTGATATCACTCTTGAGCGCGTCGCCAGGGGATTGGGTGGCGAACACCATCAGCGCATTGCGCTTGCGGTATGTCTTCAACCCGTCCTGGGCGAAGCTGCGAAACGCATTGTCCCCGAGCGCCTTCCAGAACTCGTCGATCACGATCATGGTGCGCTCGCCGGTCAACATCTTGTCGATCCGGTGGAACAGGTAGAGCATCAATGGGGCGCGGATATCGGCGTTGTCGAGGAAGTCCGTCATGTCGAACCCGATGAACCGGGCATCGAGTGTCATTTCGTCTTGCGCGTTATCGAACGCCCATCCCAGCGCGCCGCGCGAGGTCCATTTTTCCAGCCTCGCGCCAACTCCGCCCTCGTCTGCCATGCCGAGCATGGTGCGCAGGGCATCGAGGGAGCGCGCTGCCGGCGGAAGCTTCATGACGGCGGCAATGCCATCATCGATGCGCCTTTCCTCCTGCACTGTGATCGGCCGCCCTTCTGCACGGACGAGCTGGCGGACCCATAGCGACAGCCAGGCCCGATCCTCAGCCGTATCGGCCAGCGCCTTCAACGGGGCGAAGCCAGTGGGCGTGCCGTTCTCAAGCGTGAGATAGGCACCTCCGCTCGCCAACACGAAAATCTGCGCGCCGCGATCCTTGTCGATGAAGATCTGACGCGAACCTGTCTTTTCGGCCTGCGCCATCAGGAAGTTGAGCAGCACCGTCTTGCCGCCGCCTGTCGGACCGATGACCATCGTGTGCCCGACGTCGCGCTTGTGGAAGCTGAAGAAATAGGGGCTGCGCGCGCTCGTCTTGAGAAGCGCGATGGCGTCGCCCCAATGGTTGCCGGCGGCGCGGCCAGCGGGATAGGTGTGGAAGGGCGCAAAGGCGGCGAAGTTGAGCGACGTGATCGGTGCGGGGCGCGCCCGCCACGCGAAATTGCCAACGAGCTGGCTCCAATAGGCCGCTTCCAGCGCCGCCCCCTCCCGCGCCGCGACCATGCCCGTATCGGCCAGCGCGGCGCGCGCGATCGACATATGGTCGCGCAGCGATTTCAGGCTCCCGCCATAGACCGCGAGCGTGAAATGATGATCGCCCAGCACGAAGCGGTTCGACATGAGGTCGTCCGCCGCATCGACCAGATCATGCATCTGGCTGATGGCCCGATCGTCGGCATTCTCCATCTGCCGTTGCCGCAAGCGGAACCGCTCGGCCGCCGTGGCGCGGCTCAGGAAGGTGAACGATTGCGTGAGAACGAAGCCGAAATCGACAGCCAGCAGGGATTCAAACTGGCGGGGCGTGGTGAAGGCCGGATACTCGCGGATACCAAATATGCCGCCGAACGAGCTGCGGTCGGCATCGCGAACCTCAACCGTCTCGCCGCCGAAAATGACGCGTTGCCGGTACAGGGCGCTGCCAAGATGGCCGCGGATGATCGGCACACGCCGGTGGCGCCCCGTCATCACCATTTCGGCGACTTCGAGCGGTTCGGAGAATTTGAGGCCGTTATGGCCATAGATTGCGAGGCGGCGCGGCTCGCAGCGCGCCATCAGCTTCTCGAAGTCGCGGGCCTTGTCCTCAAGGAACTCGATCAGATTCTCATCCACCGCATCGGCCGCCGACTCGACCTTGGCCTTGGACCGGAACAGATGAACCAGCTTGTCCGCGCCATGCACCGCAGGGCGCGCAAGGAGGGTGACGAAGAAGCGGTTGATGAACATCCGCTCGCGGTTGATGCGCGCGAAATAGGCGGCATCGAGATCGCGGGCGAATTTCGACCGGAAATTGCCGCCGGGATATTGCTCGACCCGCGCCCTGACCAGATGCGTCCAGATCGACAGGCGATCGTCGTGCAGATTGCGGAGCATCCCGTTGAGCTTGGAATGCCAGTCATTGAGATCGCGGACGTCGGCTGTCTCGAAGGCGCGGCCCTGCAACTCGAATGTCAGCATGATCGCGCCGGAATCGAGAACGATCATCTCGTCATTGATGTGCCGCGCATAGGGCAGGAACTTGGTGGGCAGCACTTCCTTGAGCGCGACCTTCATCGGCACCTGGGCCGAAAGGCGGTCCGCTCTAGCCACGGCGACCGAAGCCCTTGCGGGCAATGCCTTTGAGGGGGAGGGGCGTGTAGCTCGACCCACCCCAGAAGGTGCGATTGCGGTTTGCCGCCTTGGTGCGGAAGAACAGGAACATCAGCCGAAAAGCGTTGACATCCTGACGCACCACAAGGCGGGCAAGGCCGTAGCAAACCGCTGCCGTGACGAGCGCATAGACGGGATTGTTGGTGCCAATCAGGACACAGGCCGATACCAGCAGGATGGGCACTGCCGCTTCGATCGGGATGCCCCCCCACAGGGCTGGCCGCGTCACCGCAAGGAACAGCGTGTTGCGCGCTATCTCTTCTCTCTCGGCCATATCTACCTGCCTGCCTGCCTGCGTTAAAAAGTGACGGCCCGACGCGGTGTCGGGCCGCCTGTTCGTCAGGCCGAGCCTGCGATCTGGTCCACGATCCACGGTGCCGAGAAGATGATCGCGATGCCGATGATGACCGTCACCAGTGCGCCCGTGTTGACCCGGCCCATCAACCATCCCGCGCCAGCGACAATGACGGCGATGACCGCGATGGCGCGGAGCAAGCCGTTGCTGAGCAGGCCCAGCACATTGTTGGCGAACCCCTCCAGATTGGCGGATTGGGCAAATGCCGGGTCCGGTGAAACGAGCGAGGCAAGTCCCGCTACGGCAACGGTGACGGCGATCGCCGCCGTCTTGCGCTGGCGCGGCGACAGCGCCGCCACATGGCGTTGAACTGTCGATCGCGCGGATTTCGCCGGCTTGTCCATGGATGCGTGTGACTTCATCAGCTTCCTCCTGTTTTGGCGCTCCGCGCACGCTCGTAAGCGGCCCGGGAGAAGACATCCCAAGCCGGGGGTGGTGGTGATGCTGCCCGCGCAGGATTGGCTTGGGGCATGTTCTCCGCGACCAGATCAGCCAGCATTGTGGCTGGCGGCTTGCCCGCTGCATCCTCTTGTCCAGGCGGGGCAGGGGGCACATAGGCAACAGGAGCGATCCTGTCGGACACGCCGGCATTGTTCAGCACGCGGCCGACATAGCCATTGCGAAAACCCCGCGTTCTCGAGCCGGTATTGTACATGGACAGGGCGACCCTAAGCGCCTCTTGCGGCATCCTTCCGCCGCGGACCTGATGATAGTTGCCCGCGAGCACCTTTCCGGCAGCGCCGATGTTCGTGCAGGGATCGAACACGCTGTCCCATGTCAGGCCCAACGCGGACATGTTGTTGGAGTTGATCTGGCCGAGGCCGAGATCCACCGAATAGCCCTGCGCGATGTAGCTTCGCGCGACGCGCGCGGCATTGACGGCATTGGTCGGCCGCGTTGGTTGGCGGGCGACGCCGTTGACGTTGAGTGCGAACTGATAGCCCTTGCTCTCGGTATGCACGACGGCGGCGATCGTGGAAGGAGCCACGCCCGATGCACATTGCGCCGCAAGGCCGAGGATCGCTGCCGTGGTGAACTGCATTACTGCACTCCCCCCGGTATGGCAGTGGCCTCCGCCTGCGCCGCGTCGGCTTCGGTCGGGACCGTGTAGGTGGTGCGGCTCCCGTCACGCATGGTCATCACCACGAAGCCAGGACGACCATATTTCGGCTTGGTATATTTTGCGGCGGCGACGCCACCTGCGGAGCAGGTCGGAAAACCGCCGCCCAACGCGAGGTGTCGCAACAACTTGCGGATCGGCGGGACGCACTGGGCATATTGCATCCAGCCCCCGGGATTGCTGGCGCACAACAGCACTTCACAAGCCCATGTGCTGTCAGCGGCCCGTGCCGAGGATGGCGTTGCCGATGCCAGCAGAAACGCGAATGCCGGGATCGAAAGTGACAAGCGATTTCGCATGTTTTCACCTCTCTAGGGAAAACACTCTAAATCGCTTTTGTGACTCTGCCTAGACTGCGAAGGACTCGCAATAACGGGTTTTCCCCGTTTCGCCCTCTATTCTACGTCAGAAACGGGATGGGTTGTTCCAAAGGGGCGATGGGTTGACGCCGATTACAGAACTGTAACCATAGGCCGCCACGATATGCCGGATAGCCGAGGAAACCTTTGAATATAAGCGGATTCTCTTCTTGTCATAGAGCGCGACATGATAGGGTGTCGATCCGCGCCAGCTCACGCGGACATTGATGTACCACTTGCCGTCATCCTCGCGCTGATGCACCTGGACATCGGTGATGGTGCCGGCGACGGGACGCTGTGATGTCAGCTCGCGCTCCAGGATCAGTTCAAGTTCCATTTTCCCCCATTTAGCGATTTCGATCATTTTCGCTGGTTATTTGGTGTCATTTCGATTAGCCATAGAGTAAGTGGCAAGAGAGAGGAGGTCCAGTGAGCGGACGCGATCCTGACGCCGTTGCCCGCGATGCCGATCGCATTGTGCGACAGCTCGGCGGCAAATGGCAGGGCGATTACGCCATGTGCCGGTGCCCAGCCCATGCCGATGGCGATCCCAGCCTTTCGGTGCGCGTGGGGCGGCGCGCCATCCTGTTTCATTGCTTCGCGGGCTGCACTTCCGACGCGATCGTTGATGCGCTGCGGACCGGCACCTTCTCGGTCGCGCGCGATCATGATCCAGGTCAGCGCCATGAGGGAAGGAAGGGCGACTTCAACAAGCTTGCCCTGTCGATATGGCGATTTGCCGACCCCTTCACTGGCAGCCTGGCTGAACGCTATCTGCGCACGCGTGCCATCATCCCTGTCGGCATCAACGCTCGCTTTGACGCGCGCTGTCAGTTTGGCGCCGGTGAAGAAAAGGCGTTTGCGCCAGCGCTGATCGTACCCGTCGAAGAAGACGCGGGCGTCGTCGCCATCCATCGCACTTTCCTGCGCGCCGATGGCACCGATAAGGCCGAGATCACCAAGCCCAAGCGGATGTTGGGCAACCCCGGCGGCGGGGCGGTGCGCTGGGGCGGCATCCCCTCGACAGGCATCCTGCGTCTTGCGGAAGGGGTCGAGGAAGCTGCCAGTGTGATGAACATGCTTGAGCCGGAAACGTATGTCTGGCCGGTGCTGGGGATCGAGCGATACCAGACCCTCACTATTCCTGAGAGCATCCACACGATCATCATCTACAGCCAGCATGGGGCCGAGGCGGCGCGCGCTGTCGAGCGTGCGGCGCCTCACCTGACAGCCAATGACCGTCAGCTCAGCGTGAAGCTGCCGCCTCATGCCGGCGACTGGAATGACCTTCTGCGCGAGGTCCGCGCGCAATGAAGCTGTTTCCGGGGCTGCCAAATCACCAGCGCGTCATAATCGCGGTGATGTTCGGGGCGGTGTCCGTCTATGCCCTGGCGCAGCAGAAGGAGCAGGTCGCGCGGATCACCTCGCTGCGGCTCAATGATCCAAAGCCGCGTGTCGTGGACGGTGATACGCTCGAGGTGTCGGGGTCGCGGATCCGGATTGTGGGGATCGACGCGCCGGATGACGATCGGCTGCGGTTGAAGCAGCTTTCGACGCTGACGATGCAGGGGTTGGTCGACCGGGATGGCGGGGTAGAATGTGCCACGAGCCTGTTCGATTTTGCGTTGAGGCGGGAGAAGCAGTGCCGCAGTCCGGCGACGAGCTATGGCAGGCTGAACCTGTCATGCCGTTTCAAGGCGAACGAAGCGAGTGTGGCAGCGACGATGGTGGCCCAGGGCTATGCCGTGGACTACCGAAGATATTCGGGCGGTGCCTATGTGAAGCTGATGCAACGAGCAGCAGAGCAACGGCTTGGTCTGTGGGGCCAGGACTATGAAGGGATGCGCCAACTGGCGATTGAGCGGGCGACATTGCCGAAGGGATGTGAGGCCAATTCAGCCAGGGAATAGGATACCGTTGCCTTCGGCCCGCGCTCTATTCCGCCCCGCTCTGGCGCTTCACGGAACCCCACCACGAGTTTCCGCCCATGCGGGTGACGATCGACTAACGGGGCGGGGGGAGCCGATCGGCCCGATCGACCGTTCGTTTTATGACAAAATGCCGCTTTGCTGACTGGCAGCTTCTGGTGTCGCCAAGCATAAAGCGGCCGTCTGCGCAGTTTCAGAACCGCTCAGTTGGGACACATCAATTCTTCATTTCCCCGTCAGATCATTCCCGCATAGGCCCTAATGTCGAGCATCGGTGCGGTGCCTATCCTCTGAAGCTGGGCTATCAGCTCAAACAGAAAGCGGGTCGCGGCCTTGTCGACCGCGTGTAGATCGAACTGGTCGGCGCGCCGGGTAAACCAGCCCGCATCGGCAATGCATCCGACATCGAGCACGCCGTCCCCCAAGTCGCGCTCAAGATGACCGACCAGGGTATCACCCAGAGGGGGCTTCCAAGCCGCGCTCAATGTCACGATGCCGGCGAGAATGTGGTGGAGCGGTTTCGCGCGGGAAGGCCCGTGGATCGTCTCGGCAGCTAGGCTTGTGCGGTGCAATCGGCGCACCGATGCCGCCTTCTCACCGGCATATTGGATATAATCCCCTGTCAACTCCTGCTTCGCTTCAAACACCGCATAGACGCTCTCCGCCGGCACGACGTCGGTCCCCTTAAACGTGAACACGAAAGGAGAATATTGGCGGTCGTGGATGATCACGTCGATTTGCTGGCTGAAGTCACCCCGGCTATCGACAACGAACCCTTTGCGAGCCTCATATCTGCGCGGCAGATAATGGGTCAGGACATCGATCCAGACCTGCTCGCTCGCGTCGCCCTTGTCGGTAGGATGGCCCAGCTTACGCGCTGTTGCCAGCTCGCTTTGGATCTTCTCATGGAAGTCGGCGAACAACGCCGCGAGGGACCATTCAGACGTCATTGAAACACGACGTTCCATGGGCTCTCAAGGGCGGACTGCGCACTTTTCATCACAGCGGACTTGCCCTGCGCCGTCAGCACATTCGAGACGACATTGTTGGTGTTCGCCGGGTCGATGAGCCGTTTGGTGGCAAGCGAGGTCGTAATAGCTCGAAACACGGTAACGACGTTCTCCTGGACATTGCCGACCCGGGCACCTCGGAGCGCATCGAGTACGAAAAGCTCAAGATAGAACGATTGCCAGTCGATGCCAAAGCGATTGCGCCAGATTTTGATCAGACGAATTTCGTCGAGACGCCCAGAGTTGGACACCACCCGAATGTGTTCGCTGATGTTCGTCTGCAACCAGCTAGCCGTTTTGGTGCTCCAAAGACTGTGATAATTCCCGCGCTGATCTTGCCGCCTGCTCGGCGTTACATCGACTTTCCAGCCATTGACCGTCAATCCGATCGAAACATTCTGACGGCGCGTCGCATAGCCGGCCTGGGAAAAGGCGTTGAAAAGGGTGTCCGAGATCTGCTGCAAAGTGTCGGTCAGCGTCGATGTCAGCGAGACGAAGAGGTCGATGTCCGTGCCGCCATGCACTGCGGTTCCCTTTGCGAACGAACCGCTCGTGCGGATATCGACGATGAATGGGCCACCCCACTTGCGGATGACCGGCTCGATCAATGGCTGGACGCTGCGCACGGGCGAAAAGAGGCCGGTGTCTACCCGATGTCTTGCTAATACCGCGCGCAGATGTTCGTCGATCCCTACCATGGTGGGGACAATATGGCGCGGCACCAAATGTACAAGCAGACCGGACAGCCGCAATCCGCAAAACTTTGCCTGAGCGGTGCCGTGGCTAAATGAATGGCCGGTTTCAGGATCGCCGCCTGATCCACTGAGCGGCGGCAATGTTGCGCGAAGCAGACGATCATCAGGCGGTTGATGAGGCGCTGGTGAAGACCGATAACTGAGCGTCGAAAGCGCGCTTGTAAGCGGGCCGTGCTTGGCCGCGTGCGACGTAGGCGGCCAGGTTCGGATACTCATCGACAATTGGGCAAGCGCAGCGGAGTTATTCAGCTCCACCGACATATTTTGCAGCGTTTTCCTGACAATGCGCTTTCACGCGGGCGATCCAACTGTCGAACCAGACCCAGGTGCCGCTATAGTCACCTTCGCGGCCAAAGCCCTTTTCCGGGTCTTTGGCGTCCAGCTCCTTCCACAAGGCCGTATGGTGGGCCTGGTTGAACCGGGGAAATCCATCATCCTGCATAGCCTTGATAATTTGGCTTGCGGTGTAGCGCGCCTTGTCGACCTCCTTGAGCAACACCGAATTGATCGCCTTACCCTCGGCTGAATCGGGTTTGATGAACTCGACAGCCAGATCGGATTTGCTGGCCTTGCTGCCCACCTTCGGTACGAAGGCAACCCGGTAGGAGAATGCCGGGTCACGAAGCTCATCGTCGCTCATTGCTGCATGGAAGGCATCCATTCTCGCGGCGATGGTGGACGGCAGTGCCGAAGCCTTTTTTAGCCCCGCGGCCTGGGCGGCGTTGAAAGTTACGAACTGGAGCGCAATTGGCAAGCGCCGCTCCAGGCCGAATTGTTCGCCGAACCACATGCGCAGGGCCTCGTTGAAATTGATGCAGCACGCCTGCATCAGCGACCCTAGCGCATTGTCGATCCGGTCCGTCGAGCGATGTTCGATCTCGTGCCGGATCTCCAGCAACAGTTCGAGATTCTGCCGCACGCCCTTGGTGATCGGAAGCTTGTTGTTGCGGACGCATTTGCCCAGTTCCCAATAGGCGTCGGCGCCGCTGGCGAGCTTCTTGACCGCGCCATTTTCCTTGTAGCGATAGTCGATGCCTTCGCGTTTGAACCATGCGTGACACAGATAGGTCCATGCGATCATGGCGGTGGTGATGAAAATCTCGGATCGGAACGTCAGTCCCGCCGCATTGAAATTATGAACCGCGGCGATCATTGCCTCCCGCGCCTTTATCAGCAGCTCGTCTCCGCGCACGCTGAGGCCGGTTTCACCGTCGAGGTCAGGCCAGTTTTGCAGAAACTCGGTAAGCTGGTCGGGGTTGGCTGCCTTTATGGCCTTGTGTTTCTTATCGGACCGTATCTCGGAAATCAGCCGATGATTGATGGTCCGGGTCGGACGGGTGAAATAGGCAAGCACGTCCTGGTCGTTATATTTCTGGGTTGCGAGCATGGCCTTTACGAGCGCGACTTCCCAACGCTCCAGATGATGTCCTTTTTTCCTTCCTGGCATTAAAGTCCATCCCCCCGGTGGCCGAAATATTTGTGCGGCGAACGATGCTGTCAAACCTATTCTGACAAGGCGACAAGGATAGCGCGTCCCGTTCGGGACCGCGCTCTATCTGCACCTGGCGGTTCCGACCGAGCCGCAATCCGTCTCGGCCCATCCGGGTTTCGATCGCTCGCGCGGGGCATGGCGACGGCGATGGCCGTCGGCGTTAACCGGTTCGTTTCCGGGGCCTGTTCCGGCCCCCTGGCGCAAGGGCTGGACCGTCTCGGCCTCTCGGCCTCGCTTGGCGATCAGCGGGGTTTCCCCGCCCTTCCTTCACCCACGTTCCGTGCAGGCCGGGTGATCCCCCTCCCCGCTGACCGGCCCTGATTTGCGCCATTCCCCGACCCGCTTCGCCAGCGGGCAGAAGCCGATGGCACCCATCGCCTTCAACTCCATTTAGGAAGGGAAACAAAGACATGGCCCGCACCGCAGCCCGTAGCGCCAAACCTCACCGGATCGACATTTACGAGGAAGTGACCAACCAGATCGTCGCCATGCTGGAAGCAGGCACCCGGCCTTGGACCCCGTCATGGGCAAGCGGCGCGGCATCGCTTCCCCTGCGGCACGAGGGCACCGCCTATCGCGGGATCAATATTCTCCTCCTTTGGTCCGCCGCGATGGCGCGCGGTTATAGCAACCCCTATTGGATGACTTACCGGCAAGCGAGCGAGTTGGGCGGACAGGTCAGGAAGGGCGAGAAGGGCAATCTTGTTGTTCATGCCGGAATCTTCACCCCCAAGGATGCGGAGGCCGAGGAGCAGCCGAGCGGTGGTGGCGAGGAGGACCGGACCCGCAGCTATCTGAAGAAATATGTCGTGTTCAATGTCGAGCAGATCGACAGCCTCGACATTGCCAAATATCCCGCGCCGCAGATCGCGTTAAAGAACCGTGACCAGCGCGATCCGGGACTTGACGCAACCTTTGCCCGCTATCAGGTCCCGTACCGTGAAGGCGGCAACAGCGCCTATTATCACCCGATTTTGGACAGCATCACGATGCCCGCCTTCGCGGATTTCGTGAGCGGCAATGCCTTCTATGCGACCCTCGCGCACGAGGTAGTGCACAGCAGCGGGCACACGTCCCGGCTTAACCGCGAAACGCTCTATCAATATGGAAAATCAAAGGAAATCAGGGCCGCCGAAGAGCTCATAGCTGAAATTGGCGCAGCGATGCTTTGCGCGCAGCTTGGCATGGAACCGACCGAGCGCGAGGACCACGCCGCTTACGTCTCAAGTTGGATCGGGGCGCTCCGCAACGACAAACGCGCCATCTTCCGGGCCGCGACCGCCGCGCAAGCGGCAAGCGAATGGATCCTGTCCCTCATGGGCGCGCCCGTCATGGCTCGCGCTGCCTGACCAGATCAAGGGCGGCCATCAGCGCCGCCCCGTACCCGTTTCCGAAGGATCGACCGATGCCCAAGAATCCCCCGAAAATCGAACTTAGCTGGCGTAATGAAAATTACGGCTCCGTCTATGCCGTCGCCGCTTTCCGCAATTATGCGGGCACCTTTGATTGGAGCGAGCGCACCCACCAGCGGTTTCGCGGTTGTCTGAAACGCGCCGGGTTCGAATTTCATCATGGCCGTTCCGCCTATATCGCCAGCAAAGGCGAAGGGATCGAGCGCAAGCGGGCGCTGTGTGACGAGCTGGCGCGCGCGGGCTTCCAGATCGTGCGCGGCGACGCGCGGGAGCCGCAGCCATGAGCGCCGTCCCCATTGTTCAAAGCCTTGCGGCTTTTGCCCGCGCGCGCGGATTGGTGACGATGGCCGACGCGCGTAGCCATATTCATGCCGGTCTGCGCTCAGCGCCGCCGACCAAGCGTTTCCGGCGTTGGTATGACGCTGAGACGCGCCGCCTCTTGGTCGAGGCCGGGCGGACTGCCCTACTCTACCGTGTGCAGATTGAGGCCGGTGCCATCGTCGCGCCGTCACGCCCCACGCTCGAGCAGATCGCCGCCGGCCATCCCGACTTGTCTTCGACACGGGCCGCAATTCGCGTTTTGGCTAAGCGTAACGCGCGCCGCGAGCTGGCCGAGGGTGAGAGTGCGGCGTGAGCATCGGCCACAATAACGGGCCGCCGCTGGACGATGACCGCCCAGCGGCGGCAAACCCGCCCCTACCCTATGATGCTGCTTGCGTCCGTTGCCAGCACTGGACCCAGCCCAGCGAGCGAGAGGAATCGGACTATCGGGCGTGGAAGGGCGGGTATGGTCGACGGGTCAAGGAGCCGAGCGGCGCTTGCCACCGCGTCATGCACCGCCTTGGAGGCCCTTTAAGCTTTTCGGGTACGATGGGCCGCAGTCGTTGCTACAATTTCGAGCGAATGGCCGACCCCAGGCCTGACCACTCCGGGCGCGGATTTGTGACCATCTGGAAGGGCGACAAGATCCTTTGGTAAGGAAACGAGGGCGACGAACCCGCTGAGTTTCGGCAGCAGGAGCTGGACCTGTAAATTTTGCGCAGCGAGCTTTCCGCTAGGCGTTATTCGTTCGCGGGACTTTGGGGCGCTGGTTGATGCTCGCCTGGAATGTCGGCGAATTGGTCGGCTCTGCCCCCATTTTTCCAGAGCACGCTTGTTCGCTTTACGGCGATTCGATCGGCCGGGAACGGTCGATCGAAGCTATACAGGTCGTCCAACGGTGCATTGAGCCAGGTATCCCAATCTTGGGGATCGAGGATGACCGGCGAGCGATCATGAATTGATGCCAGCTCAGGCGCGTTATCGGTCATGACGCCGGTGTAGCATAGGCCCCACTCATCGCTTTCGCGCCACAGCCCTGCCCACGCGAATACGGGACTATCCTTCACGGAAAGCCATGTGGTCATCATTGCGCCGGCGGGGCCGACCGCTTCGGCGTAGGCCGCGGCGGGAATGAGGCAACGGTTCTTGGGGAACATTGCCCACTGTTTCCAATAGGCGCCCAGCTTGTCGAAGCGGGCATTGTTGGTGGGCTTGACCTTGAGGGGTTGTCCTGACTTGCCCCGCAGATAGACCGGAAAGCCCCACGTCATGTGTTCGAGAATGCGCTGGCCGTCGCCCTGACGCACCACCCAGCCCGGTTCGCGTGGATGCACGATCGCAGGGCCTTCGTTGAACTCACGGAGGCGACGGGCCGAGAAGTGATCCTCGATGCGGTGGCGTTCACCAGGCCTGTAGCGGTTGCACATGCAGGGAAGCTGCTGTGTTCCGCAGTCGAATTCAAGGTCCGCCAGATATGGGTGCGCGAGCCGGCCCATTTCGATCGGGCCAAGCGGTTCGAGGCCTAACCGATAGCTCCAGTTGGTCAGCGCACCCATGAGCCGGGTGACTTGAACGTACCCGGCGGTGTGCTCGTATTGGTGAGTGTCCCACTGGATCGCGAGGGCGTCCCAGAAGTCCGCCGCTTGCCACGGCTCCGCAATGCCCTTTTGCACCATCCATTCCAGCGCGAGGCGGTGCCCCCATGTTCGCTCAACCTCGCCGCATTTCGCCCGGGCCGCTGCGTCGTAGAGGACGCGCATGGCAATGTGGGTGATCCGGTCGATTCGCATGTCCGCTTGTTAGAACAAATATGGAACAAGCGACAGGGAAGCTTGGTCCTCCGGTGATTTCAGATCAAGGGCCGCATTTCGAATCCGCAGATGAGCATCATACCATGGCCCCTCTGAATTGAGCTTGCGCGGTGAAGTTTCGCCGCCGATACGAGCACAATGCGCAAGAGGCGGGGTGCTAATAACGTGCTGCAATTCCGGGGGCATCGAACCCGCTCCGGTCCCGCGTCCCGACGAGCAAAGAAGGGACCGGGCACGGCAGCGATCATCATTGTTGGCCTTTTCGCTGGCGGTGGGCTCGGCCTTGGCGCCAGTTATTGGATGGGGCCAGGATGGTCCGGCTTGGCGAGTACTAACGCCGTCACCTATGCGACGCCTGCATTGTGCATCGCGAATGTCCACGATGGAGATACGATCCGTACATGCGAGGGCGAGCGGGTTCGCATCGAGAATATTGACGCCCCGGAAATGTCGGGAAGCCCGAAATGCGAAGATCCTCGCCGGCAGGGTTGGTGCGACTACGCTTTAGCTGAGCGCAGCCGCGACGAACTGGCTTCCTTTCTCGCGGACGGGCCGGTTGTCATCTCGCGCAACGGCACCGATCGCTACGGGCGCACGCTGGCAACGCTAACCGTCCGCGGCAACGATGCAGGCGACCATCTCGTGTCGATGGGATTGGCTAGAGTCTGGCGGTGAAAGCGCCGGACAGGGCAAGGTCGCGACCGGATGCTTCTGCCAATTCTGGAAGCTTGATTGCACGAAATCGCTTCAGCCCCAATCTCAAGAGCTTTTGCGAGCAGTATGTCGCAAATGAGCGATAGTTAGGGCGAAGGCGTCGCCAGTGTGGCGTACTGCCCGTCACGGACAAGCAGCGTCAGCGCAGACGGATTGTCCGACTTGCTGCGGGTAGCGCTTCCACTCGTCAAAGGTGCAGGCGGATTCGCTCGGCGACGCGAGCAACCACGCTCGTTCACGCAGCGGCCGACTTGAAATTGTCGATCTCGACCGAACGGCCGGCGAAGGTCGCGGTGATGTGCAGCTCTCCGCCCATCGCCGCGATCAACTCGCGTAGCGTGCTCACCTTCATGTCGGGTCGGCGCACCAGCTTCGAGATGGCTGGCTGCTGCACGTCGAGGACGTTCGCCAACTCCTCCTGGCTGATGCCTAACCCCTCGCGCAACTGTTCGAGGCTGACTAGCTCGGCCGCCATTTCGGCCTTGCGGGCCGCGTTCTTGGCGCGGCGCTCGGCGCTCCAGTCCTTCTTGAGGTCGGAAAACGGGCGATGTCCGCTCATTTTATCAATCCTTCTTGTTTCAATTCCTGCAAATAGACGTCGTAAAGATCATCCGCGACCGGGATCATCCGCTCGTAGAAACGGTCGTCCCCGGTCTTGTCACCGCCGATGAGCAGAATCGCCGACCGGCGCGGATCGAAAGCGTAGAAGATCCGCAGCGGCCTGCCTCCGCTCTGGGTTCGCAGCTCGCGCATGTGCGAGTGCCGCGAATTGCTGATCCCCGACGAATGGGGAAAACGCAGCTTCGGTCCTTCGGCGATCAGCAGATCGACGGTGAAGTCGATCGCGTCCTGATCGGCGTGCCCGAGATCGCTGAACCATTCTCCGAACTCATCAGTGATTTCGACATCCCAGCTCATCAGCAATGACATTCCATGTATGGAATATAGGCGCAATCTGTTTCCAGATCAATAAAGGTTGGGCGCGGCCCTTCGGGTACGGCTCTATCTCCGCCTGGCGGCTCCGACCGAGCCGCCGTGCCGGCGTCTCGTCGCATAGCGTGACGATCCTCGCGCAGGGGCGAGCATCCGCCCGCTCAGCGGTGCCGGCGCTGCCAGCGAGATCCTTTGGCATGGAAGGGAACGCCAAGGGCGCCGCCCTTTCGTTCCCGA
Organism: Kaiparowitsia implicata GSE-PSE-MK54-09C; assembly: GCA_019359435.1. Classification (GTDB taxonomy): domain Bacteria; phylum Cyanobacteriota; class Cyanobacteriia; order Elainellales; family Elainellaceae; genus Kaiparowitsia; species Kaiparowitsia implicata. Next base: position 26,074 of record JAHHHI010000085.1, on the reverse strand, counting down.
ACGACAATAGACCGCCCGTGTAATCTGCCAAGGCCGGTGCCCACCGCTTGGAAAGCGGCGACCGCCCTATCCAGCTCGCCCGCGCCAGCGGTCGATTCTCGCTCTCCCTCCCCATCCCGTTCCTCGCCGGAACGGCAGGTCCGCAGGGCCGTGGCCTTTGCGGCCTGCACCCAAGGAGGACGAACCGATGAGCCAGACCCTGACCGACGCCGAGAAGATCGAGCGCATTCGCGCGCTCAACGATATGGCGCGCGAGAACCCCGGCGTGGCGTGCCGGGCCAACATGGCACTCGGCTTTGCTGCCCTGCCCGATCATGATCGCCATGCGGCGGTGATGCAGATCATCGCCTTTAACCAGTTCACCGACGACAACGATCCCCATGGTGAGCATGATTGCGCGCTGATCTATCGTCTTGCGACCGGCCAATGGGTCCAGCAGCGCCCAGACAGGGAGGATGCGATCACGCAGACCGTCATCTGGAAAATCGACTGCTATGACAAGGCGTTGGAGTTCGGCAGCGAAGCACCGTGGGACGCCTCGCAGACCGTTCGCGTGCTGACGATCATGCTGGGGAGCGAATATTGATCGCGCCCTCGCTCCGCCCGCCGGGGCGAGGACCGCTCCAATTCAGGAGAAGTGATTTGTTGCGATTTCACTCCATTCTGAATAGGATCGAGCCAAGGATTTTTACCATGCTTCATTTCGACATCGAGGCCATTCGGGCGCAGATCAGGGCGATGGATTTCGTTCGCGGCACGCCGCAGGAAGTCGAGCAATGGCGGCTCGACGATGCGGAATCGCGCGCAAATCTCGCGATCGAGGACATGGCGCTGGCGTCCAACGAGGCGGGACTGTTCGACATGATGCTGGAAGAGGCGGTGCCCCCTGCCCTCGCATCCCAGATTGTCGCGGCCCTGCTCGCGCGGGGCGCGGGCGACCTGTCCGCTTGACCCCCGTTGGCCTCCGACCCTGATCCTTATCTCTATCCTGGCACCGATACGCTCAGGAATCGTCTCGGCCTGAAAGATGACGCCGCGCTTTTGCAGGCAGAGAGGATGTTGACCCATGCGCGCGGCCGCGAGGCCGCACGCATGTCGTTTCCGCTCGATGCCGATGGCTATCGCGCGCTCCATGAGCACCTGTTCCAGGACCTTTATGAATGGGCCGGGCAGGACCGAACGGTGAACATCGGCAAGGGCGGGAGCCTGTTCGCTCACGCCCCATATGTCGCCAATGCCCTGTCGGCCGTATTCAAGGATCTTGCGGCCAGCAACCAGCTTCAGGGCCTTTCGCGCGAAGATTTCTTCGACCGGCTCGGCCACCACATGAACGAGCTGAACGCGATCCACCCTTTCCGCGAAGGCAATGGCCGCACGATGCGCCATCATGCCACCCAGCTCGCGCGCGAGGCCGGGCATCCGTTTAGGATAGCCGCGATCGACAAACAGGCATGGATGGAGGCATCCCGCCACGGCTTCACGACCGGCGATCATCAGCCTTTCAGTGCGGTGCTGGCCGCTGCCCATGAGCGTGCGGAACCGGACCAGCCTCGCACCGGCCCTGGTGGCATGGCATTTCTTCCTCCGCGTGATCCCCCGACCGGGCAACGCTATCGTCTGTCGCTCACCAAGGTTCGCGACGAGCTGGACCGCAATCTTCCCGCTGCACGGACCGAAGCGGCCGAACGCCTGAAAACCCTCGTGGCGGACAATGCACCCCCCAACCGGATCGACGCTGCGCGCATCGAGCTGGCCTATGTCCGCCACGCCAAGGGGCCGGTCTATCAATCGCACTTGCTGACCCATCTGGGGCTACGCGAGGTCGATGCCGTCATTACCGCGCAGCAGACCCCGCTCGAGCGCGTGCGCGAGATCGGCGCCGCGCTTGCTGCACGGATCAACAGCCAGCAGCTCGCCCAGGTGCAGCGCGCCGTGCGCTCGCTGGAGCGCCCTGTCCTCCCGCCCGGGCAGTCGCCGGCGCATGATCGTCTGGCTGAAGCCTTCCTCAAGAACATGCCCGATCAGAACCGGGCCGATCCGCGGTTTGCCGGTGCGCAGGCCATTGTCGATAAGGCCCATGCCGCTTCACAGGCGCGCGGCGACGGGGTGCGGATGATCGAGGCGGCAACGGACATGGCGCGCACCGCCGTTGCCGCCAATATCCGCGCAGGCAAGCCGTTCGATGAGGGGATTTTCTTCTCCGCGTCCCCTGCCCCCAACACCCCCGACCGAGGCAGGACGCGATAGCGGGCACGCCCCGGCATGGCATGGGCTTGTGGCCCCGCTGACCTTCGCCCCACGAAGGCCATCAGTGCGGGGAACACCAAGGGCGGCCGCCCTTTCGTTCCCGAACAAAAATAGACCGCCCGTGTAGTCCGCCAAGCCCGGTAGGCCCGCCGCCTTGTGGGCGGCGACCAGGCTATGCGGCCCGCCCGCGCCAGCGGTCGATTTTTGCCCTCCCTCCCCGTCCCGCTCCTCGCCGGAGGGGCAGAGCCGCAGGCAGCGGCTTCGCCTGAAAAGGAGGTAGGAAAATGGCTTACACACGATACCGGGGCGACCCCTATTGGAAGCGCGCAAAGGCTGATGGCGTGAGCGTGGACGGCTCCGCCTACAAGCGGGGCGAGCGGGTGTTCTTCTATCCCCGCACCGGCGCGATTTACGCCGGAGATGCCGCGCAGCGCGCGTCGGCCGAGTTCGACGAACTGGCCGCACTGGAGGGCTGATCCCTCTCCTTCCCCATCATTCGATCAGAATTTCAGGAGATATTACCATGGCTATCATCACCGCCAAGCTGTCCCAGCTTCGCCTCTCGCCGCTCAACACGCGGCGGGTGAAGCCTTCCGCCATCGACTCCATGGCCGACGACATTGCCGCGCACGGCCTGTTGCAGAACCTCGTCGCCTATGAGGAAGATGACCTGTTGTGGGTGTTTGCCGGTGGGCGTCGCTATCGGGCGCTCAAGGAACTGGTGAAGCGCAAGAAGATCAGCAACGGCGACACCTTCCCCGTCGAAGTGCGGAGCAAGGAAGAAGCGATCGAGCTCTCCTATGCCGAAAATGCGGCGCGGGAGGACATGCACGCTGCCGATGCCATCCGGGCCTTTGCGGCGATGCGCGACGTGGGCATGTCGGCATCCGAGATTGCGGGCCGGTTCGGTTATGCCGAAAGCTATGTGGCGCGGATGCTGCGTCTTTCGGCGCTCAATCCCAAGCTGATCGACATTCTCGCCAAGGATCAACTTACGCTTGAAGCCGCGAAGGCTCTCACCTTGTCGGACGACCATGCTGAGCAGCTTCGCGTGTTCAAGGCGTCTAACGGGCAGGCGCATAGCATTCGGCGGATGCTGACGCAGGAGAAGGTGACGACTCAGAGCGGCGCGTTCCTGTTTATTGGACGCGATGCCTATCTTGCACAGGGCGGGACGATCACCCCGGACCTGTTCTCGCAGGGAGACGAGGGTTATGCCGATCAGCCGGAAATCGTGCAGGATTTGGCCGAAACCAAGCTGGATGCACTGGCGGAAGAATATCGGTCGGAAGGCTGGTATGAGGTGGGCGCCGCGCTCGACCAGCCCTATGACCTCTATTCCAAAGGCTACCTCTACCCCAGCGAGCGCGATCCCAGCGAGACGGAAGCGGCGCGCATGGCCGAGCTGGACACCCAGATTGAGGCCATTGCCGAAGCTGAGGGCGAGGATAGCGACCGGATCGAACCGCTGTTGGAGGAAAGAGAGGCCATCGTGGAAGGGCTGCGCTCCTACAATGCGGATCAGAAAGAGGTGGGCGGCGTTGCGCTTTGGATTTCTCGCGACGGTTCGGTTTCCCATCGTATCTACCGCGCGAAGGCCGAGAGGGCATCCAAGGCGTCGAGTGTGAGCGACGGCCCTGCCCCACTCTACCCCAACAGCCTGTTTGCGGACCTGACCCGGATCAAGACGCAGATCGTGCAGGAAGCCGTCGCGGCCAATCCGGTGCTGGCGCTTGATGTGCTGTTGGACTCGCTGTCCGGTCAACTGTTGCATGGCGCGCATAGCTATCGCTTAGCGCTGGAATTGAAGGCCGAGGCCGTGACGACCGATGTGCCCGATGAAATGATGGCTACAAGCGATGTTCGTCGGGTTGAGGAAGTGATGGCGACCCGGTTCGCTTCGCTGCCTACCGAGGGACGGTTTGAAGCGATCCGCGCTATGACGACCGACGACAAAATGGCCCTGCTGGCGGGCTTGGTCGCCATGATGATCGACGGCACCGTGTTCGCGGGCGGCTCGCCATCTGAGCGGCATCACCAGTTCGAGCAGATTGCCAAGGCGAGCGAGGTGGACATTGCTGATCGTTGGTCGGCTCCAATCGCGGTGTTCGACCGCATGAAGCGGGCTTCGCTGATTACCCTGCTGCGTCAGGAAACAGGCGATGCCAGCGCCGATAATTGCGCGACCATCAAGAAAAAATCGGACCTCGCTGTCAATGTGTCAGGCCGTCTCCCCAGCAAGTGGCTTCCCGAACCGATGAAGGTTGGGGCCTTCGATCAGCCTGAAATGCCCGACGACGATGATGGCATGATGGACAGCATCGAGGCCGAAGGGGGTGCCGACGAAATGGCATGAGTGCCCGGGGGCGGCGCGAGCCGCCCTCTTCCCTCCTTCATCAACCGAATTGGGACTGGCGCGAGGACCCCAAAATAAACGCTGATTGCGCTCTTAATTGTGCGAGTTCTTATTGCCTGTATATCTTATGTTAAATGACGCCCGTTCTGGCCTACGAGCTTTAGTCATGCAGCGCCTTTCGAAGAGCGTCTGCACCGTCAGCGTAGAATAATACCTGTACCTTAGTTGCGACGTCATCGGAAAGATCAATTAGCGCTCGGCGGCATGCGACCGGGAGCAGAATGGCATTTGCTCCCTTCTCCAACGCCAGTTCGACGACGTCGATCGGATTGTGGATCGGTTCAAGCGAGCCGCCCAAGGTAATTGCACCGGAAATGATTAGGCCGCCCTTCAGTGGTTTGCCGAGCAGCGCCGAGCAAAGCGCTACCAGTACGCCGACGCCAATTTGGCCGCCTTGCTTAGCTGCATCAAAGGAACGGAGCTGCACCGCAAATTCATGCTCGCGGGGGTTGCGTTCGCCAATCAGGTCTCGGGAGCGTGCATAGAGGTTCTGCTCGGCGATCCGGACGCTTTCTCTGAATGGCGCCGGAGGCGATTGGTTCAGAATGCGAATTCCGCTGCCGCTGTTCTCGGTGGCTTCGATCCGGAACAAGCCCGCAGCTTCGTCCTGACCACCGGGACTGATGGCCCATACCTGGCCCGCCGGCAGGGGATCGGAGCCGATGCTGTCCTCGCTTTGCAGCTCAGGTGTCGAGACAAATTTCTCTACACCGTCGAGGCCCATCACATAGCTGAACTGGGTGTTCCGAAACTCGGCCGACCCGATGCGCTTCTGCTGTTCCTTAACCCGTCGGCGCACCTCGAGTGCAAGACGCACGGCCCACTCCAGATCCTCATCGGGAGCAGTCGTGGCGGGGTCGGGGTACATTAGCTTCAATAGGCCCGAGACCGTCTTGTTGACGGCGTTCTGATCGCGTCCGGAAAGCGCCCCGCCGAAATGCACGCGACCCGGAAGGACATTGACCCTGGTTTGAGCTCGTAGCCGCGAGAAGCATTCGGCGAGAACGTCACTCACCAGGCCAAATTGGTCGGTGAAGAGATCTTTGCTCATCTTCGGAACATCCCATCCCGGCAGATAGCAATGGATCCGGTCCATGAAAGCCGTGTCGTTGCGCATCTCGGGCGGCATAGGCCCGAAGAGATGGCCGACCCGCTGCTGATGTTGCACGTCAACGTCGAAGTTGCCGACCATCACGATACTGCCTTCGGCGCGGATGCTCTCGCGGCCGCGCGAGAACTCGCCGGACTCCATATAACCCTTCATGATGTTGACGCCGTCCTTCTGGTCGAAGGATATGCCCGACACCTCGTCGAAGCAGACAACATCGTATTGGCAGACCAGCCCACGCTGGCCGTTCGACATGTTGACGAACATGCGAGCGACGGTCGCCTTGCCGCCCGAAACCAGATGGGCGTAGGGCGAAACTTGCTGGAACAAATGGCTCTTGCCAGTGCCGCGCGGACCCAGCTCGACAATGTTGTAGTTGGCCTCGACGAACGGAACCATGCGCAATAACATCGCGTCCTGGGCGCGCTGGCTCAGCTTTTCAGGTTCCAGACCGACACTCCGTAACAGGAAATTCTTCCAGTCGGCTGTGGTCAGTTGGGCGCGTCCGACCGCGATCTTGTCGAGAATGTCGCGTGTGGAGAGCTGAATCTCGCGCAGGTTCATGACCTCAAAAGGCCGCCCGCCTTTCTCTTGTGCGATGCTGGCGTCGTAGCCGAGCTCGACCTCGGCGTAAAAACCGCCCGTCAGCATCCGCTCATGATCGTGAACGATCTTGTCCGCAATGCGCACGTCGTTCAGCCGTAAGCTCGGAAGGGTAGCGAGGTAGCTGTCGGTTTTTGCATCCAGCCTGGCGGTCACGATGTCGATGATGCGCACCGATCCGCGGTCACGTGCTCGCGACTTGAACAACTCCTCTTCGCCGGCGCGAACAGTCCGATCTGACAATTGTGACTGGACCATCTGGAGACCTTCCTCGATCTCCTCGGGTTCCGTGCTGGCGCAATAACGACCGAGCATGAACTCGACCACATAGGTCGGCACGGGGAACTGGCCCCGGAAGCGTCGCACCAGATCCTTTCTGACGATATGGCCTGGGAAGGCAGCGGCGGCTTTGCGATCCAATTCGTCAAGCGCGATCACGTCACTCCCCTCCAACCGTCAGAACGCGGTGGGCAAGCACCCGATTGTTGTCATCGAGCACGACCAGGCAGACGCCCTCGCGTTCGTGTTCGTCGCTGACCAGAAATGAGGTGCGACCATTTTCATCGAGTACGCGGCCCCCCTTGATTAGGGTCGGGCCGCTGGTTTCTGCGCCGAGCCGGAGATCGACATGAAGGTCCGCGCCGCCGGACACCTCGACGCGCAGACGCAATCCTTCCCATGCTGCCCGATGAATGGACACGTCTCTCGGCATTCCACTGCCGGCGACTTCTAGCACCGGCAGAACGCATTCCTGTGGGCTGATCCCACCGTGGGCATACTCGTAACTGGCATAGAAAGAGCGTGCGCCAGTTGCGGCAGCAATCGAAACTTCGTCATTCCACGACCAGGGAACCTGAAGATAGGACGTCTGCGCCTTCGACTTCACCATCGCGCAGCGCGTCCTCTTCCCGTTCGGCTCAACGAGGCTGATATCCAGAGCGGCCTGCTGCAAGCCGCCGGGCATTAGCAGCCAGCCATGATCGGTGACGATGCGGACGCTTCGCCCTTGGCGGACGAGTTGAAGAACCCGATCTGCGGCATCGCGGATTCCTGGCGACAGCCGCTCGGCGAGGCGAGCGCCGAGCGCATGTCCTTCCTCATCAAAGCGCCCCGTCTCCGCCCAGAGCTTCCCGCTGGACAGCAAGGTATTGTCGGTTTCCCAGCCTTCGGCTTGCATCAGCTTGAACAGCACAGCCTTGGTCGCCGGCTTGCCGTCCTGGGAGAGCGGCAGGACATCGGTGGTTGCCGAAGGGCCAATGAGCATCGAGGCCACGGGCGACACCATAGGCTTGCAGGTGGCAGTGACCGTTGGAAAACCTGACCATGCCCAGCCGAGGCCGACTGTGACACCCTCCGTTTCGAGCAGGCGGACAAGCTCATGCGCCAGATCCATACGGAACCCATCGACGAACAGGATGGTGGAGGCGGTGGGCTTGGAAGTTGGAGCGCCCGCGAAGCGAACCTTGCCGGAGCGAACGAGCTCTTGGAGCGCCAGCGCGCCTTCCTCGAGCCATGGTAGATAGGTCGCACGCAACGCGGTCGTCACCGCGACACGGTCCAGTTCCCGTGGCGCGGCTTCGAGAGCGGCCATGGCCGCCCAATCCGTCCGGGCTCCATCCGCAACATAGGCTTCAGCAAGGGCCGCACCGTCATGGCTCGGCAACGGAATTGCCTTCGCTACGGCGGCAAGGTGCGAGAGCGCTCGCGCTAGGGGTGCTTCTCCGCGTCTTGCCCAGACGGTCTCGCGCCGCCAGCCATGTTCATTCTCCAGCGTCGCAATACGATGCCGGGCCTCGGCCAGCGAGAGATCGGCGCATTTTCCGAGTTCCTCGCGCAGCTTGATCTCGGCTTGCGCGTTGAGCTTCGGGTAGGAGTCTCGGTTTTCCGCGTGATCGAAGAGTGTTCCCGGCTCTGCGGCACCCAGATAGCCAACGACCCCGGCATAGCCGGTGGAATCTGCGAACCGGGACCATATGGCAGCCCAACGCCCCTCCCGCTTTGCCAGACGTGTGACCGCGTCCTGGCGCGAAAGCTTGCGTGGATCGAATTTCAGCTCTCTCTCGGCGATGCTGGCGAAGGCGGCAAAACGGCCGGCATCGGCCACCTCGGAGAAAGCGCCATCGATCCAGTCAAGCATGTCGGCGGCGAGATCAGGCGCCAGCAGCGAATTGAGCTGATCGGCATCCCAGCGCTTGCCGCGCAATTCCTCGATTGGACGGGTGCAGAATCTGAGTGCGGCATGGGCGAGCGCCGCGCGGGTGTTCACGTCATCTGCAAGCGTCAGCTTTAGCGATCCGCGCTCCGCAGCCAGAAAGCCGCGCAATGTCCAGTCCTTGCCGTTAACGTGGCCGAAGAACGAACCGGCGACAGTGAACCAGATTAGCGGCTGCAAGAGCGCCGGGCAGTCCTCAGCCCCCTTAAGGGTCTCGCGGCCGATGCCGGGCAGATAGATGATCGGCGTCGCGCCTTCGGGCCACGACACGGAGTCGACTGCGCGCACAGTTGCTGCCCGGAGCCAGATCGCCGGGCCGGTGCGCATGGCGAGATCGAATTCGCCATAGGTGAGCAGTTCCGGCAGACGATCGCGCAAAGCAGGCAGAAGCGGCAGAAATTCGTGCTGGGCATCGCACCAGACGATGGCCTCCGGCGGGGCTTCGGCCGCGGCGTTGTAGCTCGCGGCGTCGCGCAGTGCCGCGACCAATGCGTCGAGAGGTGTCGTCACTTCGCGGCCTCCACCCGCTCGGCTGCCGCCTCGCGTGCCGCGCGCTTTTCGGCCAATGTCGTGTGGTGATCGTTGCGCCGCTCGCCCTTGAAGACCGAGGACCAGGGAGCAGAGGTCACGTCATTTCCGCGGTCCTTGTCCTTTAAGATATTCGACAGGTCGTGGGTGAGCACGCCCGCCATAACAAAGGGACGGATATTCTGGCGCACGCCGTCGTCGATATCGGGATCCCAACCAAGCGGCTGCCGGGCGAGCGACTTCCAGCGCGCGAAGATGTCGTAGGGCTTTTCGCCCGCCAGCACCTTTTCCAATATTTGCTGGAGCTCGCGGGCCTTCTCGTAACGCAGCATGTTGTTCTCAGCTTTCGCCCGCGCCAGCCAGTCACCCAGCATGGTGTAAGTGAGCTTACGCAGCATAGCCTGATTGAAGCGGTGGTAATGAACGACGACCGAGAAACCATCCTTCAGCCCGTCCGAGATATGCCAGAGGAACGGGCGCTGGCCGAACAGAGTGCAGTGTTGGCGGAAAGCGCGGTCACGCAACCAAGTTTCGAGTGAGCCATCGCGGGCGGTTTTTCTATCGAACAACTCGTCAGCCTCCGCGATCAGGCGACGTTCGAGCGCATCTGACCAGTCCCCGCCATAGGCTGCAGAAAGATATGTACGCAGGCGATCTGCGAGCGGCTTTTCTCCGGCGACGGCAGGGATACTGAGAAGACCGTCGTTGTCACCAGAGGGAAGCATTGCTGCCTTGGCAATCCAACCTCGAGCCTCAGCGGAGAGGCGCATGTCGGGATCATCTTCAGCGGGCCAGCGGTAGCCGCACAGCCGAGCGAGCGCGACGTGCAGTGCGACGCCAGGCTTGGCAGCCTTTGGATGTCCGTGAAATGTCCACTGCGCGGGGTCTTCGGTGAAGGCCTCCGGAAAGCCGTTTGGATAGGCCTGCTTGGCAACGCCACGCCACTTCGGCAGGTCAATCGGAACGCGTCCGAAAGTAGCGTTCGTAATGTTCATCTTCTTTTCAACGATGCGAACCTGCTCCTGGAAATCACTGGAAGATGCAAAGGCCGCCAGCGCGAGCAAATCATTCGGATCGTTCGGGCATATTACAGCAACATTTGAATCAAATTTGTTTCCGAAGTAATAGTTCACGGAAAGGTCAGCCATCTGATTAACGGCAATGCCAAGTTTCCCCCAAACACTATTCCCTCTCTGATCCGAGTCATGAAGTCTATCGCGCCTTATCTTGCGATCTTCGCGAAGGTGCCCGTTCTTTTCGTCGTATCGAACAACCTTAAAAAATCCTCCGGAGAAGGATCCACCCTGTGTCGTGGATTGAAGATATGCCCATTCCGGCTGAATTGTCGCGGGTTCCCAAAAGTTAAAGACAAACCTTGGGGTATCTCCATTCATGATTCCAGCAAGGCTGTCGGCAACTTCGCGGATAGGAATGCCCTGCCCAAGTTCCTTGAATACGATTGTAGCCGCCGTATTCGACAATTGCTTATGTTGGTAGATTTCATTTGGCGAATCGCTACCCAACGAAGCCGCTTTTTCACTTGGAGTTTTTTTTGAGCTGCAGTCAATAAGAGCCGTAGATGACTCATTTGATGGTTGAACATTGGTCGAAATTGTCAGGGTAACATTGACCTTTTCACCGGATATCGTTTCAAAGGCGCCACTTCCAAGATGCGATAAGAAGTCTAGTCTCTTCGTACGCAGAATTCTGCGACGAAAACTTTCATATGATGTCAATGACAGCCAATGCTGGAGACAAATTAGAGCAATTGATCCGTCCGGTTCGGATAAACGGTAGCAACGATCCCACATACTGTAGCCAAGATCGCCCTTGGTTTCGGGGAATCGGCGCTGAATGAATTCAATCAAACCCTGTGACATCTCCCGATAGCCGAGAAATGGGACGTTGGTAGCCTGAAGTACAAACCGGCGGTGTAGCAGAGCTGCCGCATCTGCCATGCCCCGCGCCGCGAGGGCACCCTCTGCCTTTTCGGGTTCGGCGCGTCGCGCTTTATCAATTAGAGGTTCGAGAAATCTCTCGATTTGCCCCATCTTTTCCGCTTCGAACAGGTCTCCGCTGGACGTCTCAAGAAGCGTCCCAAGAATGGGCGCCTGTACGAATAGCTCGTAAAGTGCGGTCAGCGCGTACTCGAGGTCAGGGTCGCCGCCTCCAAGCGCAACGAACTCTCGCTTCGGCAGTGGTGGCGGTGCTCCAACCCAAGCAATATGTGGCAGCGGTAAGTTCTGCCAGCCGCCGATCCGCCATGCTGTTAGGGCGACTGCGAACGCCGCGATCTGAACGCAGCGTCCGTCAATCTCAAGGCCGTGCAAATTGTCCCGTAAGACTGCGGCGACGGCATCGGCCGGAGACAGCCGTTCTTCCGCTTGGCGCAGTGCCGCAAGGATCGCCAGCGCCTCAGTTAGAAAGTGACCCGAGCCACAGCAGGGATCGAGCATGGTGATGGCCTCGGCCTCGGTCGGCCAGCCCGGAAATGTTCCTGCCGCCGGACGCCAAGGACCATCGTCGCCTTCGCGGACGAAGCGCAACATGTCGAAGCCGTAATCCGGCAGCGAACAGGCCGTCCGTAGCGCGTCTTCATCCAACGCCGTCTCGGCCAACGCCGGATCGGCTGTCAGAACCTTGCCCGCCCACCATGCGCCGAGCGTGTTGTGCAGCAGGAATCGCACCATGTACGGCTCGGTGAAGAGCTGCGTGACAGCAGGAAGCTCGTCCGCCCCGATCTTCACGCCCGACTTGTTGACCGCATCCTTCTCTGCCGCTCGCCAGAACTGGTAGGTCCACCCGAGGCTGTCCTCGGCCTGGAATACTTCGGCCTCCAGCCCCGTCACATGCCGGTGCAGCTTTTGCGTATGCACCGGGTCAAGGTCGAGCGCCAAGACTGGATCATCGATGCGAAAGACGGCCGGCAGCATTGCGGCCGCATAACGCTCCGCCACCGCCCAGGCGTCCGTAAGTCCTTCGGCCTCCGCCAATTCGCGGCAATCTTCGAGTGTGATAGCCACGTCGTGTTCTGGATTCCGCAACAGCCCCCGCTCCGCCAAGAACCGTGCGAAGAGCATGCGGTGCCAATGAGCATAGGCCGCGGCCTCGACCAGGCGCTTTGTCTCTTGCGTCTCCTCGTTCCGGTCGAATGCATCTCCGAGCGCGCGGGCATGCGCGCGCAGACGACGGCGGAGCTCCTTCTCAGGGTCGTTCAGATAGCTCGGTGCCTTACCGTCCGCGACACCGAGGCGACGGATTGCATCTCGCGCTCCTTCCTCGGCTACGAGACGGGCGTCCTTCACCGCCTTTTCAAGGGCGCGGCGCATCGCGGTTGAGAGGTAGCGATTGCTCATCTGGCTAAACCTTTGGAATTACGGGGCCGTCGGCGAGCGCCTCAGCAATCCTGGTTCGAACCTTGGCGAGCCATTCATCGAGGTCAGCCTCGGACTCCACCATCGCGCCTGGCAGTTGCACGGTATGGGCCTTGGGTTCCAAGAGTGCTGCAGCGGCTGTCAATGCCTCATCGATTCGCGCCGGCAAGGCCTTGGCCATGTTCTCCCACTCGGAGAGCCCGCGCTGGGCAAGGGCATCAGCAATCGCCTGCGGCGTATCCACGGCAGGCTTCGTCACCATCAACAGGCCGCTATCTTGGCGAATGTCGTGCTTCTGTTCGGGCGAGAGCTTTGCCCACGTCGGATTGACGCCCAACCGTTCCTCGCCTTTGCTCCAGGCCGCTTCCCACGCTGCGTGAGCTGCATTCAGCTTGGCACGCAAGGCATCCGAGGCGGCGGCAACCAGCGGCGGCACAGGGTCGGGGTCGGCTAGCAGGCGGCGACCAGACCGGATGCTCTCCAAGTCGACTTCCTGGTCCATTGCGCCAAGTCGCACCAATCGCTCGGCGAGGCCCCAGAGCGGCAAGCGGTCAGCAATCTTGTTCTCGGCGGCTTTCCACTGCTTGATCTTCGCGCGCAGCGCAGTTGCATCTGCCGCCAGCGCAGCCAGCAGATCGTTGCCTGATAAACTTTTGTAAGCCGTCAGATTCGGAACCAACTCCGGCGCAGGCGCAGGTACTTCGCCGCCGGAATGCCGAGCTGCACTCTCAAGGCGGTCGAGGAGCGCGGAGAGCGCCAACTGTTCCTGATTGTTCTCGAACTGGACGCCGGTATCGTTCAGCAACCCCCGCACTGGCATCCGCTGCGCGATCGTGATGATGGTCGTCTCAGCGCGAAAGGTACAGGTGCCGAGCTTCTGGCGTGGCAGATCCGGAAGCGAAGCGGGCTTGCCATCGTCACCGGTCACGCGCACGAGGCCGGCGTTCGCCAGGACGATGAGCGCGCCGTCCACCGTATCTTGCGACCAGCCGTAGGGCGGGCTGGTGAATTTCGTCCGGAGATCTGAGCCTTTGCGCCCGGGGCCGAGGTCGACCAACAGCGCCTTGCAAACAGGATGGCTCTCAGGCGCGCCGGTGTGATCCACGGCCTTCATGGCGTCCGGATCTTTACGCACAGCGCGCTCTCGCACCTTGTCCCATCCCGCATGATCACCATCGGCGAACTGCGGATAGAGACGGGCGAGGGCGTTCGTCGCGGCTTCTTTGACCGCGTCGGCCGGTGAGCCGCCGATAAGTTTTCCGCCGGCTTGGAAAACGCGAGCCTGGGCCACTACTTCGCGAATGATTTCCTTCGCGGCGGTCTGTGCCTTGTTTGCCCGCGATTGCATCGCAGACTGCGCCTCGCGGCCAGCGTCGGTCTGTGGCACGCCACGAAGCTGCAGAACATGCTCGGCTGCCCGCCATGTTGTGAGCGCCGCAGTCAGCTCGTTGTCGCGCGAGGGATGGCGCGGAATGAGTAAGTGAATTGTTGCGTCCGATGTGGCTGCTGCCGCAATTTCCTTCTCGACCGCGGCTAAGTCCTCCCCCCAACCGTTATGTAGGCGCAGAGCGACGCCGTCGGCGGGTGCTTTCTCGTCGGGCTGCAAACGATGGATGCGGCGTTGCTGGCGACTGGCGCCGTGCGGCACACTGGCGGCACCTGTCAGCGCAGTTTCGGTCGCTTCACCAAGCAGGTCACGACGTGTGCGGCCGAGCGTGGATTGATCGGCAAGGATCGTTTTTTCCTCGCCGCGATAGGCAGCTTCCCACTCGGCGCTCTCTTTGGTCTGAAGTCGCCATTCGCCTCCGACTTCAATGGCGGCGCCATCCGCTTGCAGTTCCTGCAGCAGTTCAGGAACCTTTCGGCGCAGATCGTCTTCGCCGCCGAGGTTGACGATTAGGAGATCGGCGATTGTTTCCGGCTGAGCGCGAACGCCATGATGGTCCGCTTCGGGCGCAATTCGGCCCAGCATGTAGACCAACATCAAAATGCGAGCCTTCAACTTGTCGCGGTCATTTCCGCCGTTGAGAGACTCGATCCGATTACGCGTTTCCGCGGGGAGTAAGCCAGCGTTGTAGGCTTCTGTTGCGAAGCGGCCATAAAGGAAATCGACGGGGACCGCATGTCCAAGCGGCCTTTCCCCATAGGTGCGCGCTGCATCGAGCGTTGTGCGGAGCTGGCCGCGCAGTGTTCCGCCTAGGCCGGTCCGGTCGAGCTCGCGCAGGATACGCTCCCAGACGCGGCGACGCGACGGCAGAAGAGGCCAATCGAGGACTGCTTCATTCTCGTCCTGAACGGTATGCGCAAGTCGGCTGCCTTGCAGATGGCGGCTGATCTCTCCAGCATTCGCGCCCAGCATCTGGCGAATGTCTCGCTCTGCTCCCGACTTTTTGCGCAGGACCGTCTTGCGGATCACGGAGTCAACGTCGGCTTCGCCGAGCGCGATCTGGACCGGGAAGCGATCAAGGAGCTTTTGCAGGTTCTGCACGTCGCTCAGTGCTTGCTGTCCGGTCGCCACTAGCAACACCCGTCCATCGAACCGGCCAGCCAGCCGCTCGGCGATCGTCTGAATTTTCAAGGTCAAGCCGGGATCTTGGCGAATGAATTGCTGGACCTCATCGAGCACGACGAGTGTGAGGGGTATTTCCTTGCGGCCGAGCATCAGCGCTTGGCGCGCCACCGTTTCCAGAAGATCGACGGTGACAGGCGGAGGCTCAGGGAATTGCGACTGGAGCAGACCGCTCAGCTCCTTGGCCGAGTTGGCGAGGTCGGGTTTCGCTTTCAGGACAGCAGCGGCAAATCGCGGGGAAAGGATGAAGTTTCGAATATCGGTTTGGAACCGATCGCCTAACTCCGTGCGAACAGCTTCCAGAATATCAAGGCTATCAAGCCATAACGCTACTTGCGCGGCGCGCAGATCGCTAGGCAGCCCCACGGCGCGAAGGATGATACCGAGGGTGGCCTCAGCGGGATCAGATGGCCCGGTGCCTAGCGTATCGCCGGCGGCGACCACTCCGCCAGCTCGCTTCGCTGCGATACGAAGTTCCTTTAGCGGTGCTGATACTTCAGGCGGCAGATGATGAATAAGCCCTTCCGCCGTCGCACCATCGGAGAACTCGAGGTTGGTCCAGAGTGCGGCCAGCATGCTCGCAAGGTGAGATTTGCCCGAACCGTAAAAGCCGGAAATCCACACGGCAGGAGCGCCGCCACCGCCTCTGCCGACCGAACCGAGAAACGCTTCGAGAATTCGCGCCAATCCGTTTGCGTAGGCGCCATCGCACACGAAGGTCGATAACTCCCCCCGAAGCGTATCCATTGCCTCTGGCGTCGGTGGAAAAGAGATCTTCGCCACGCCTTGGTTGGCAAGCCGATACACGGCCGGATCAGTGTGAAATGTCTCGCGATTCAGCATGTTCTTAGCCTCACAATGCGTTGTCGGGGGGGATTGGAATCGCGTGGTAGTTCCACCCGTCCCGCGCATCGAGCAGGCGATAGACGCCGCCCGAATGTTTCCCGGGAAAGCCGACTAGCAACCGCCCCGGAACCGAATCAGCAATCCTGCTGATCAGTGTCGAAATTCTTGCAACGCCAAACAGCGCGCCGCAGCCGTCCACCGCCAAGACATCGTTCGGCGAACAAGCGGCCAGTGCCCCCTTCATGTCGGAGACAAGAGCATCCTCGATGTCTGGGAGCAGACCACGAAGCTCCTTGGGTTGCTCGACAAGGGCCGCAAAGAATTCGTGCCGTGCAATCCACTTTCCAAACCATGGGGCGAGGTCGAGATGCTGCCATCCGTGGCCCGCCTTTTGCGTCGCATGTTCGAACTCGCCCAGTCGACCGGTGAAGCGACGCTGGAGCGCCTTTTCGTACCAGACGACCCAGATGCGGCCGACTGGCGGCGTATCGGCCGCCCAGGGAAGCAGAACCTGCTTGGTGTAGGCAGCCAGGATATCGTCAAACGTGTTCAAGCTCTCGCACCCCCAACGTTGCTGCCATTGGCTGGCGGATCGAAATCTCTGTCACGTCGCCGGCAGATCTCACGCGGGCCAGCCCGATGGCTTCGGCGCGGCGCAGTTGATCCAAGGCCTGGTCTGGTGACAGATCGAGGATTTGCATCCAGATGGAACTCAAGATTGCCGGTCCGCCAAAACCGGCAACCGTGGCCAGCAACGCTGCCAAAGCCACGGCTGCCGGTGTGGGCGCAACTCGCCGGCGCACCTTCTTTACCGAGCCCTGCAAATGCCCGCTCTGGGTCCAAGTGGCAGCGCAATTTTGCGCCATGGACCGGAGCGTCTTCTCGCCGAAGCGGTCCGGCAGTGCGGACGAAAGGGCATGCTCAAATTGGGACCGATAAATATACTCCCCGATTGCGCTGCTTAGGACAACGGGCGCGGTCTCCCGGAGGATGGGATCACGGGCTAGTGAAACGAGGAGCGCCTGAAACTTATGGCCCTCCCCATCGGATTGCCAGAGCTTCAGAAAGACTTGGGTCAAGGGCGGTTGCTCAACCAGACCATACAACGAAACCATATGACGAAAGGTCAGGCGACGTGTGTTCGTGGTCGATTTACCCAGCGCATTCTCCTCGACCGCGGCAGACCTGAGGTCATCACCAGTAACGCGGCTCGGGATCAGAAGGCGCTCCAACTCCTGTCGCATCATCGTCTTCGATTGATGTGCGCCGCCCCCTGTAAGGCGAAAGCCGAACGCCGAGAGCAGCGCCTTCTCGGACCTCGATCCAAACCAAATTGACTGATGCGTTCCGGATGGCAAACTAATTGGCTCCCAATTCACTGTTCATCTGATGCGCTATGCCCAGAAGAATGATCTATTTTGTCTTCCTCTAAGCGGCATTTTTCGATGAATTGACGAACAGCCTGCCGAATTACCCAAGATAGCGATACGTCTCTCGCGATCGCAATCTGAGTCAGGGCGTCGTAATCTTGCTCCTCGAGGCTGACAGTTAGGCGCGTCGATTTGAGGGGTCGTTCATTCATCCCATCCTCCTACCGCCTTCCGAATAGCGCGCGCCTCACCGGTCTGCAACAGAGTGATGCAAAATTCACCGCATGATGTGCTCTCGGATCCACACCGCCAGTGGCTGGTTGTCTGTTGGCTCAGATTTGCACGCGGGTTGCAGGCAAATGCCGGAATGCCCGGTCCCGGCAGGTGAGGAGGATCACCTGCATGCGCTGGGACGCTTCCTCAAGAATCTCCGTCATCAGATCGAGCCGACCGTCGTCGGAATAGACCAATGGATCGTCGAGGATCAGCGAAACCGGCGTACCCTGCTCCAGCAGCATATCGGCAAAGGCAAGGCGGGTGAGCACCGCCAACTGCTCCTGGGTCCCCTTCGATAGCGTCCCGCACGCTTCGCTGAGGCCTGCCCGTGTGACCGAGGAAAGACCCAACTCTTCGTCGAAGCTGAGGTCGGCGCCGGGGAACAGGCGCTCGACATGGACGCGCGCTCGCTGTGCCACTGGCCCAACGAAGGTCCGGGACGCCTCGGCACGAGCCTCATCCAGCACATCCTTGAGCAGTTTGATGGTGGCCGCCTCTTCGTCGAGCCGTACCAGCGCCTGTGTCGCGGCATCAGCTTCCTCGGCCGCCACAGCGGCCAAGCTCGCTAGGCCTTTGCCCCCCTCGCTTTCAATGACTGCCTCGAGGCGCGCAATGTCCTTTTCGAGCTCGCTCCGGCGGTTTTGGCCGGCCCTTGCCCGGCTATCGATCGTTTCGATTTTGCGATTGATCACCTGCACATCATGGGCCGTGGCGTTGCGCTCGGCCTCGGCCAGTTTGACCGCTGCCTCGGCGGCGCCCTCTCGGGCTTTGACCATGGCGTCGGCAAGCCCAGCGAAATCTGGCCTGCCTTCGATCTGAGCGATGCGATCGGACGCATGGGTCTGATCGCGCTCGGCGACCGCCTGCTTTGCGGCAAGCGGGCGGTCCTTGTCCTCGATTTCGCGCAGGTCCTCCACCGCCTGCTCATGCAGCGTTTCAGCGCGCACTATGGCAGTTTCCGCTTCGTCCAGGCTGCGCGTGAGCTGATCAATCGAGATCTCGTCATCATCGGACGCCACGGGTTCTGCCGCCACGCCGGCCACGAACAGCTTGAGCGCATCTGGACCTGCGGCAAGATCCAATAGCGGCTGTGCCGGCGTGATGCCGGCAATCTTGGTTTCGAGCAGTCGGACGGCCCCTTGGGCGTCGCGCGCGGCATCGTTTCGCGTCCGCGCCGCGGCAAGGTCGCCCACATCCCATTCGCCCAGTTCCAGCGCCTGCCGCTCGAGCAGTTCCGCTAGACGGGCTTCCGCGCTCGCCGCCGTCGCTGGCGGGCGGATGACGAGGATGCCGCCGCCCAGGGCAATTTGCGTCTCGCCGGTCAAGGTGCGCGGGCTATTTGGCTCCAGGGGCGCGCCGTCTATGGTGATATCCGCGACATTGCCGATAAGCTCGATCGACGTAGCGCCAGCATTGACCGCGGCCCGCGCCTCCGCGATCGCGCGGTCATTGGCCTCTAGGCGGGCGAGGGCTTCAGCCGGGATGAGCCGTGCGGCCACGTTGCGGGCATCGGCCAATTGCTTTTCAAGGTCGAGTAACTTGGTGTACTGCTCACGGGCATCGGTGATCGCCACGCCTCGCTGGCGTTGGGCGAGACGCCCTTCCCCGTCCGTAAGCGCCCGACGAGCTGCTGCGCGATCGTCGCGCGCCTTGTCGAGGGTTGCCTTCGCGTCGGCGACTTTCGTGCGTCCCGTTTCCAGCTCGCCTGCAAGCTGTTCGCGATCAGCAATTACTGCCTCCAAAGATTCGCCTGCAGCAGTCAGCGCTTTCTTTGCCGCATCATGCTGGCCCTGCAGATCCTCAAGGCGAACAAGGTTTGCAGAGAAATTTTCATGCTCGGCCTTGCGGGTTTCGAGGATCTGCGCTGCAGTTTTGGCGACGTCCAGAGCCTGGATGAGGTCGGCGCGCTGTTCTAACTCGGTCTCGTCCGCTAGCTCGCGCTCGATCACCTTGAGCCGGCCACGCGCCGTTTCCAGATCGCTGAAGCTCTTCTCGAGCGTATCGAGCCGCGCGGCCGCGTCCGAGGCGGCTTGCTGCGCCTGCTGGTCCCGATCACGCGCCGCTTGCGAACGCCCCTTTGACTGCGCCTTTCCGGTAGGCGTCCAATAGATGTCATATTGGTCATCGATCCGCTTTCGGACCCGGTCATAGGCAGCGCCGCCGACGATCGTCCCGACTTCCGCCTCCAGCGTCGCCTGGATGCTGCTGCGCACAATGCTGCCGGGTGCTGTCACCTCAAGCGCTTGCGCCTGCGGGACCCAAAGCAGACCAAGAGCGCCATAGGTGGCCGGGTCACCGCGTTGACTGCTATCCTTGACGAATCCAAGAAGCGCTTGCAGCCGGTTTTCGGCCTCCTCGCCCTGCGCCCTGCCCTGCGGCCCTGTGACTTCGACCTGGGGACTTTTGAGGAAGCGCTTGGCAACTTTCCAGCTGTCGGCGCCGATATCGAAGCAAACTTCGATCTCCGGCGCGACCGCCTCGCCATAGGGCGCAAAACTCTGGGCAAGCTGGTTTTTCGTGGCATGGCGGACGAAGAACGCCGCGCGCAAAGCCTCGAGGATCGTCGATTTCCCACTCTCATTGGGCTCGATGATGATGTTGAGCCCCTCGCCCAGCCCCTCGATCGTCAGGGGCTGACGAAATTTGCGGAAATTATTGAGACTGATCCGCCGGAGTTGCAGGCTCATGCTTGGCTTCCCCGATGATATTCGACAAACAGCCGCTCCATTGCGCGCCGCGCCAACAGGGCTTCGGACCCGCCGGCTTCGATCGTCTCCGTAAGCTTCTCAGCCGCTATGCCGAGTAATCCCTCGATTTTGAGATCCGCCAAGTCCTGCTCGCTAGGCCGGCCGACGAGATCATCAGCTCGAATATCAAGGAAGCGCAGGCGGTGGCGCAGATCATCTTCGAGACCCGACAGGATCTCGACGCGGTCGGCAAGCCCCGTAATGCCCGCAAGCGAAAGGCGCAGCAGCGTTGCCGCAGGATCGATAGCCGAGAGCAGCGCATTGCATTCCGCCGAGAAGGCGGCCGCGTCCTGCAGCGTCCAATCCCGCAACAGCCATTGGAAGCGGCCGGTGCGGACAGGCTCGGCTTTTGGATTTTCACCGGGAGCAAGCTCAACCATCAGCGCATGGCCGGGTTCATCGCGCTGGAAGCCATCGGTTTCGGGGGTTCCCGCATACCAGGTGCGCGAATCGACCTTGAGTGTACCGTGCCAGTCTCCGAGCGCCAGATAGTCGAGATTGGAACGCTTCGCGCGATCCGGCGCGATCTGGTTCTTGGTCTCACCGCGCGCCGTGAAATCGCGGATAGAACCATGAGCAAGGCCGATCCGCAGCTTCGCGCCTGGCGTTTCCATGGTGTCGAAAAGCTCGGTCGGATCGTCGAGATGGTGACGATGGATGAGCGGCGCGGGTAGCAGCCAGACCCCCGCTTCCATCTCCTGCGCGACTGGGTCGGTGAGCAGAATGACATTCTCGGAGGCTTTGCCGCGAACGCGGTCCCACAGTCCGCCATTGCGGGCATAGTCATGATTGCCCGGCAGCAGCCACCAGCGGCAGGGATAGCGCTGCATGCGTGACACCGCCTGCACGATGACCCGGTCTTCTGGCCCTTCGGTGTCGAAGATGTCGCCGGCGACAATCACATGCGCCACCTCCTCGGCGGCTGCGGCTTCGCCGATCCGGTCGATGGCGTCGAAGCGCGCTTCGCCAAGTGCCGCGCGAACCTCGGGATCGAACCGGCCGAAGGGCTTGCCGAGCTGCCAGTCAGCGGTATGCAGGAAACGCATGGATCAAAATCCCGTAATGGGTGCCACTGGAAGCTCAGGAAGGGCGCAAAGCGTGTTGACGAGCCGCATCTGCTCGATGTTGCCGCAGTTCGCCTCGCGCAAGCGGTCGCTGCCAAAAACGAGGGCGAGCGCCTTGGCGCGCGATATCGCAACATTGATGCGGTTGAGGGAAAAGAGAAACTCCATGCCGCGGGCCGTCTCGTCTGCAGAGGACGCGGTCATGGAGACAAGGCATATAGGGGCCTCCTGACCCTGGAACTTGTCGACCGTACCGACGCGGATGCTGCCTGGCAGCGCGGTCCGGAGCGCGTTGACCTGCGCATTATAGGGGGCGACCACGATGATATCGTTGGGGCCAATCGGTCGCGTAGTGCCGGTCTTATCGGTCCAGCTTCCCTTCAGCAGATCCTCTACCGCCGCACCGATCGCGGCGACTTCTTCTGCGGCAATCTGTGCATTGCCTTCGTGGACGACCGGTACCCAGTAAGCGCCGGCCGACGGCCAGGCGGTGCCGGTCAGGCTCTGACGCTGAGTATCGTCGTGGCTTGCGAGCCGTCCCTCATAGACCTGCTCGGAGATGAATGCGCAGACTGCCGGATGCATCCGCCGGGTCTCCGCGAGGAAGATGCCGCGATCCGCAGGGACAGTGGCATGCTCGCCCAGCATCCATTCGAGGCACGACAGATTGGCAGGCGCAGGATGCGCGCCCTGGATGACCTGCGGCAATTGACGCGGGTCGCCGACCAGCACGATATTGCGCGCGGCGCGCCCCATGGCGACCATGTTGGCGAGGCCCACCTGCCCAGCCTCATCGACAAACAGCCAATCGAAGCGCTGCACATTCTCATCTCGCGCGAAGAAAAAGGCCGTGCCGCCAACCACATTGGCACGGGCCAGGATCAGGTCATCATTGGCCGTGGCGCGGTGAACAGGGCAATCGTTGGCATAGCCATCGTCGCCGCCCGAGACCTTGTGGGCAAACGACACTGGAAACGTGCCGCCTTCTTCCGCGCGCGCACGAAGGCAGCCGCGCAGGACGTTGCGGATCGCTTCATGGCTGTTCGAGGCTACGCCGACCCGATGTCCCGCCTCAACCAGCGCCAGGATCACCCTGGCCGTGACGTGCGTCTTGCCCGTGCCCGGCGGGCCCTGGATCGGAAGCAGCGTCTGGTCCATGGCCTGCGCAGCGGCAATAGCACCCGCCACCGGTTCCCGGCCGCCGAGAATATCGCCGCTGACGCCGTTCAGGCGCGGTGCGGCGCCCGACAGCAGAGCGTCGACGGCGCTATAGCGCCGTGCGCCACACTGGTCCTCGATGACGTCCCGCACCGCCGCTGCCAGCACCTTGGTATCGAGCGGCCAATCGGGATGCAGCGTGAGCCGATCGGCAAGGAGCTCGGCCCTTGCGACGCCCACCTTCAGCGTGATCTCGCACGCATCACGATCAAGCACCTCAATCGCAACGGTTGCCGGCGGCCCGTCGAGTCCGGGCACAGTGGCTTTTCCGCCTTCGCGCAATTTGGTTTCCTGGGGCGGAAAGCGATAGGTGCGCATCACCGAGCGCTTGATGGGTTCGATCCCGGATATCGCCTCGAGCCCCGCCAGCGCATCAAGATCATCGACAAGCTCATCCTCGTCACGCATGGCACTGTCGAAGACCGTCCACTGGGCAGGCTTCGCCTCGCGCTTGTGGAACAACCCCAGGTTGAACAGCAACTCCCGGCGTTCCGGCAACAAGGAGGATGCGGCTAGTCGATCGCGCAGCGCTGTCGTTTCCTCGTCCTCGACGGACTCCTGCTCAGCCGCGTCCTGTGCAAGCACGGGCCACGGACCATCGGGACGGATGCCGACCAGCCAATCCCGCAGGAGCTGGGTCGACTGGCAGTCGATCCGGTTATAGTCCTCGATCTCGTCGAGGATTTGCTGATCGCCGGTCTCCCGCCAATTTTCATAAGCAACGACCGACCCGCCCGCTGTCTTGACGTCTCCCTCGCGCTTCAAGCCATAAAAGGCTTCTAGCGCCTTGATGGAGTAGCTCGGTTCGGAAGCAATGAGCGCGCCGCGCACCACAGCATAAAGATCGACAAAGCGCCGTTCGCGCATGAGCCGGTCGAGAAAGGCCTCGCCGATGCCATACCGCGTGGTGAGGCGCCGCAGCGCGGTGATCTCATAGGGCGCATAATGATAGATGCGGGCATCCGGATAAGCCGTGAGGCGATCGCGAAAAAAGGCAAGCAGCCGTTCGAGCGCCTGCGCTTCGGCGGCATGGTCATGAGCCCAGAAGGCCTGGAAATTGCCATCCGCCCACACGCCGTGCAGATATTCAAGGCCTCCCTCATAGTGGGGGTCGCCCTCGATATCATAGAAGAGATCGCCAGCCTGCGGCCGAGGCAGCAGGTCAAAGCCTTTGCCTGGCTGTTCGGCCCGCAATTCAAAGGTGGGTTCGCCCGTTTTGCGCGCGTGCTGCAATCTTGCCTGGCCGACAAGTTTCTCCACCGTCGCCGTCGCAACGCCGCGCACGGGTCCGTCATGCCGCGCAAGCGCGGCCATGGTCTCGATGCCGGACGCTTCCAGCTTCTTCACCTGGCCGCGCGTCATATTGGCGACCTGGAACAGGCTGTCCTCGCTGGTGAGGACAGCGTCACAATGATCGGCCCATCGGCACAGTGAGCAATCAGAGCAAGGAATCGGCCGCGTCGGTGAGGGCAAAGCAACGAAGGCTTCGAGCTTCGCCCGCGCGCCGCGCGCATAATAGGCATAGTCGGCCAAGCGCAGCGTTGCTCTCGTGCCATCGCCGAGCTGCACGTGCGCATACTGTGGCATCACGCCTTGGATCTCAGCCAAAAGGTCGGAATAGAGCACAAGCTGCAGCACATGCTTGGGGTGGGCTTTGCGCTTGAGCTTGGTGTCCGTCACTTCGTAGCTGAACGGCCCAAGCAATGACGGCCGATCGACCCGCTCCAGAAAATCCGACCAACCCCCCCACCGCTCGGACAGAAAGGCGCCCTGAAATATGATCTGCGAACCTTGCGCCAGGGCCGCTCGCGTCTCTTCCGCGTTATTTACGAGGTCGCCGCGCGCAATCTCGATCACCCCGTGGCCCGCGTCCTTGAGCTTCTCCAAATGGGCCGCCTCATGGGCATCGCCCTGCCGCTGAAGCAGTGCGGCATCCTCTGTATCCCCCCTGGGGACGAGTGGCTCGCCGCGCATATATGCAAGATCGAGTGCCGTCGCATGCGCACAGCCGACGAACCGCATCAGATCCGTCGCTGAAAACAGGATGGAGTTCCCGATCGTCCTCACTTGGCCCCCTTATATTGCCCCGCGCCCCCGCGAGGGAATCACCTCGACAGGCGGTACCCTGTTCCTTAGCATGCGAGGGTGTCAATCTCTGACATGGATACGCAATGACTTTCGCCAAGGCCAATGATCTCCTGCGTCTCGCCCAATTGGCCGCATCGCGACGCTTGGGGATCAGTCTTGAGGAAATCTCGCAGGAATTTGGCATTTCGCATCGAACGGCGCAGCGCATGACAAGCGCGCTCGAAGACAATTTCGCCAATGTCGTTGTTACGGAAGATGATGATCGTCGCCGCCGTTGGCGTATCGAGAGCCCGATACCCGACCGGCTTCAACCCCGTCAGGAAAATGCCATCGAGGCTCTGGAAATCGCGGCTCGTGCGGCCCGCGATGAGAACCGGCTTCGCCACGCGCGCGCGCTTGAGGATATAAGAGACAACCTGATCACGCGCCTCTCTCCTCGCGATGCCTTGCGGTCCGAGGCAGATGCAGAGGCGGTCCTGTCGGCCTTGGGCCAAGTGGCCAAGCCAGGCCCCAAGGTCGCCATGAAGCCGGAAGTGACTGACGTTCTGATCGAGGCTCTACGCGGGCCATTCCGGATGCGAATAATTTATGGTGCCACCACTGCCGAAGCCCGGATCGTAGAACCGCACGGGCTATTGCTTGGGCTACGCAGTTACCTCGTTGCTCGCCAGGCTGACCGGGGCGAAAACCTGCGTCATTTTCGCCTGGACCGCATTCATAAGGCCGAATGCCTCGATGAAAGTTTTCTCTTCCAGTCCGGCTTTTCCTTGAACGATCATGCGGCGCAGGCCTTCGGCGCCTATCAGGATCCTGCCCAATGTGGGGAGGTCGTCTGGCGCTTCCTTCCCGACGCGGCCTCGCGCGCGGCGGAATTTCAGTTCCACCCCAACCAGTCGGCCGAATATCGGGACGACGGCAGTCTGATTGTCCGGTTTAAGGCAGCAGGCTGGCTGGAGATGGCCTGGCATCTCTATCAGTGGGGCGACAAGGTCGAGGTGCTGGAACCTGCAGGACTGCGGGCGCTGGTCGAAGGCCATGCGCGTGCCGACTTCCCGGCCCTGCCCTGATTGATCGATTTGCATCACGCTCGGCGGCGGCGGTTTTCAGTTGAGCTCGGCGAGGAAGCTGGTTGCCGTCAATTGCGCATGATCGCTCAATGGCGGGCACAGCATGAAGGCGCTCGGCGCACTGGCAAAGGTCCACGGGCGCGTTGTCCGAGACTTCCGATGGCCGGAGCGCGCTCGATCCTTAATCTTGTAATTCAGGTTGCTCGGCCCCTCGGTAAGCGTGGCCTGAAGGCCGCAGCTACGCGGCCTGAGCGACCTGCTGTTGTTGGTCGGGCTGCCAGCCCCACGGCATGAGCTCGTCCCATCGGGACGCTGGCCAGCCGGAAGCGATCTTCTCGATG
>JAHHHI010000084.1 GCA_019359435.1 Kaiparowitsia implicata GSE-PSE-MK54-09C | reverse complement strand
ATCGCAGCCCTACCAACTTTATGGTCAATCTCATCTGTGGTTTGATTGCCTACTGTCACCAGCCCAAGAAGCCTTCACTCAACCTTGACTTCGCTCTCCCTCAGACTCCTTAACCCGAACTCAGGTTACTTACCGACGCAACTAAACGATGTTCACGATCAGCCGCGAACTCCAAGCAGGCTCTGATATCGATTTCCGTCAATTCTGGGAAGTCGTCAATAATCTCAGCTATAGACATGCCAACCGCTAACCAGCCCAGGACATCGTAGACCATAATCCGCATCCGGCGGATGCAGGGCTTGCCACCACGCTTGTCTGGCCCAATAGTGATGATGTCGCGATAGCTCATAATATAAAGAGGCTGCTTGGGTATACCTAAGTCTAGAGCAGGCTAACTCCTCGCTGCAATGGACGGACGGGACAGGCGTTATTTGGTCTGCCAGAGGCCCAGAGGTTGCCTGTCACCATTGGTTCTCACCGTTAGGCGGTTCTCACAAGCACTTAATTAACCTCTAGAACTAGGATTTGAAAAGACTGATTGCTATTGGGAACGACGTAGAATAGCTTTTTTATCAAGCAATTTAACCTTTTTAGTGGTTATGCATCAGCCGTTCTGGTTGATTTAGGGGTGAACTCGCATCAGGGCGATCGCCCCTGCCCACGATACAGTCTGATGCGCGAGGCGCTGAGTTAACGCCGCCTGCACCTGTGCCAACTGCGGCTCAGTCAACGCCGATGCCAGATAATCAGCATAGCTGGGGCGAGCCGCGCGATCGCCTTTCCGAGAATCGGCCCCCCGCGTAAACCAGCGCTGAATCAACCCTGGAGAAATCAGCAACTCTGTGGTGGAGTGGATCACCGTAATCTGTGCAGACACCCCAGCGGCTTTCATACAGCGTTGCCACAAGCCTTCATCCCATGTCATCACATGGGTCTCGTCCGAGTTCTTAGATGCATCATAGATGGCATCTTCGGCCTGTTGCAGCGTTTGATAGAGTGCTGGGTTCAACTGGGTTGCATCCAAAAAGGCATAGAGCCGCTGGCTATAGCGGGGAATAGTCTCTGCTAACAGCAGCACGCCATCCGGTTGCAGCAGGTGCAACACCTGAGCCACCTGCGCGGGGCGATCGCCCGCTGTGGGGCTATGGGTTGCAAAATAATTGCGTCCCACAATCCGGTCAAAGGCGATCGGCGCATCTCCCATTGCCGTCTGGGTTGCAGCCGTGGATGCCCGCAGCACCGACGCCAGATCGTCTGCCGCACCATAGACCACAACCGGTCGCGATAATTCTGGCAACAGCGTCGCTTGCTCCTCCAATGCCAGTTGGTCAGCCGCGTGATGCACCCAGGCATACACCGCCCCCTCGGGCACCCGACGCACCGCCTCCCAGGTGAGCAGCCCGCTGCCCGCATTGAGGTCGAGCACGACATGGTGCCGTTGGGGTGGCGCTAGGTCAAACAGGCGATCGCGCAATTCTGCCAGGCGATCGCCCGCCTGCCCCAGCGCCCGCTGCAGCCAGCGTTCGGTCGCAGTGTCCGTCGGGCTAAAGGTCAACCCCTCCGGCAGTGCCACGCCCACGCCCTCGACTAGCGCCGCCAGTTGAGCCTCGCGCCGCCGCGCCACCTGCACCCGAATTTGCTCCTCATAGCCCTGTGCCGAAGGCTGGTAAAACACCTGCCCCTGCAAACTACTCGGCAAATACTGCTGCTCAACCCAGTGCTCCCGATAGGAATGGGGATAAAGATATCCCTTCCCATGCCCAAAGCTGTGCTTATCGCGGGTGGCATCGCGCAGGTGCAGCGGTACATCGGCCTCGCGCTCCTGCTGCACCGCCGCCAGCGCATCAAAAAAGCCCATCGTGCTGTTGGATTTGGGACAGGTGGCGAGATACAACGCCGCCTGCGCCAGGGGATAGCGTCCCTCAGGCATTCCCACTCGGTCAAAGGCCGCCGCGCAGCCCATCACCACCACCACCGCATTGGGGTCTGCCAACCCCACATCCTCACTGGCCAGAATCACCATCCGCCGAAAGATGAAACGCGGATCTTCCCCGGCATAGACCATGCGCGCCAGCCAGTAGAGCACCGCATCGGGATCAGACCCCCGTACGCTTTTAATAAAGGCGCTGATGGTGTCAAAGTGGGCATCGCCTTCCTTGTCGTAGAGCACCGCCCGTTGCTGAATAGATTCTTCTGCGACCGCCAACGGGATCATCAAATCGCCATACTCGTTGGGTTGGGTAGTTTCTACGGCTAGCTCTAGCGCATTCAGCAATGCGCGCGCATCCCCATTCGCCACATTCACCAAATGATTCCGCGCAGCATCATCAATCTGTATCTTGAGTGATCCATAGCCGCGATCGCCATCCATCAACGCCTGGTTCAACACATGATTCAAATCGGATTCCGTCAGCGGCTTTAGCTGGAATACTCGCGACCGACTCACCAACGCCTTATTTACTTCAAAATAGGGATTCTCAGTAGTGGCCCCAATCAGAATCACCGTCCCGTTCTCAACCCAGGGCAGCAGAGCATCCTGTTGAGACTTATTAAAGCGATGCACCTCATCCACAAACAAAATGGTGCGGCGATCATACATGCCGCGCTGCTCCTGCGCAGTGGCGATCGCCTCGCGAATATCCTTCACCCCTGCCAACACCGCATTGATAGAAATAAAGTGAGCGCGTGTCGTATTGGCAATCACCATCGCCAGGGTTGTTTTTCCGGTGCCGGGCGGACCATAGAAAATGAGCGACGAGAGCTGATCGGCTTGGATGGCGCGGCGCAACAGCCGCCCCGGCCCCAGGATGTGATCTTGCCCGATATAGTCCGCTAGGGTGCGCGGGCGCATCCTAGCGGCGAGGGGGGCGTCGCGGTCGATTGCCTGCTGGCGGTGCTGCTCAAACAAGTCCATCGGGTTTACCCTAGCGTGCTCTACGTGCTCTAAAGGTCAAAGCCCATGCGGCGCAGCTCACTGCGCAGACGCTCTGCCACCTCGGGATGCTCGGGCGTGTGCAGGGCGATCGCCCGCTTAAAGGCAAATCGTGCGTCTTGCGTGCGCCCCAGCTTGAGCAGCGCCACTCCCAGATTTTGGTGGGCCTCGGCATAGTCGGGCTGCAGTTGAATCGCCCGCTGATACTGAGCGATCGCCTCGGGCATGCGGTTGAGGGCGCGCAGCGTGGTGCCCAGGTTGAAAAAGCCCAGAGCAAAATCAGGGGCGATCGCCACACAAGCTTCAAAGGCGATCGCTGCCTCTGTCAGATCGCCCGTTTCCTTCAGCAAGCGTCCCAAATTGTTATACGCGCCCAACTTCAACGGCGGCAAAATCGGCTGCTGCGTGGCCACCCGATAGTGCGACAGCGACAGCTCCGACTGCTGCAACCGGCTATAGGCAATGCCCAGATGGTAATGCAGTTCATACTTGATGGCTACAGTTTGGGCATCGCCAGGTGACAGCGACGCCAACCCATGCTTCAGCACGCGTATCCCCGCCTGCACCTCCTCAAGCTGCACATACAGCGCCCCCAGCTTGCTGCATTCATAGGGGTCATCGGGGTGCTCGCGCAGGTAAGACTCCATCGCGGCCCGCGCCATCTGGGCCTTTTGCCGTTGCTGAATCACATCAGGCCGATAGCCCTCATGCAGAATGGCGATGTCGGGCAATTCCACAATCTGCCAGCGAGGCTCTTGCTGCACGAGCGCCAGCACGCTTTCGTCGATCTGGGCGTGGTAGGGGTGGGTGAACTGGAGCGCCGGATGGTTGCGAAACAACCGCGATACTAGGGAATAGGGAGATTGCGTGGCCCCCACTTCATGACGCACCAGATTCACCACGAGCGTGTTCTCAGCCATGATCGCCTGGTTCAACTGAGGAATCGCAGCCGCATTCAGCCGTTCGTCTGCATCAAGCACCAAGATCCAATCCCCAGTTGCATGGCGAAGAGATTCATTTCGGGCTGCCGCAAAGTCATCAGCCCAGTCATAGGCGTATAACATTGCGTTATGGGATTGGGCGATCGCCCGAGTCTCATCCGTTGATCCCGTATCTACCACAATCCATTCATCCACCCATGAGCGCGCACTGTCAAAACACGCAGACAGTTGGTGTGCTTCG
Source organism: Kaiparowitsia implicata GSE-PSE-MK54-09C (assembly GCA_019359435.1). Classification (GTDB taxonomy): domain Bacteria; phylum Cyanobacteriota; class Cyanobacteriia; order Elainellales; family Elainellaceae; genus Kaiparowitsia; species Kaiparowitsia implicata. The sequence goes on along the minus strand of JAHHHI010000084.1, from coordinate 75,238 downwards.
TTTTTAACAATCATGCAGAGACTAATGGACATGGGAGTTATAGAAAGATAACGGTGATATAAAAATTAAACGAAAAATAAACGGTTTATCAGATGCGACTACATTCAAAAGCTTATACGTTTCAGAAAGAGATTTAGCAAAGACAAAACACCCAACTCACACATCACTCCCGAATGATCCGAGGACTGGTATAGAGAACCATGATGGAATGCGTGAATTCACGTATTGTCCCTGATTTTGACCCACGCGAGCATACCAGACCGCATGGGAATGATGCGAGTGTAGCAAATGCAATTCTGCGGTAGAGTGTGGCGTAGCGAGGTGACGACGCCTTACGGCAGCTCGGAGTTCCGCCATAATTTAGTACATTTGTTCTGCTAGAATCGGAGCGCTGTAAAGATTTTGGTTCAGTCCTGATTACAAAAATCACCCGATGGAAGGTAGAGGGTCATTCGATCGGGGGAACACTGACAATTATGAGCCAGTCAACGAACTCACTTCAACAGAAACAGACGCAGGTTTGGCGTTTCATTATGGGCAAGGTTAAATCGAGTGTGCGGACGGCCCCACGGCGGCGGATAACTGGACTGGTGGTGTTTAAAGCAATGGTGTTTGCGGGGCTATGCTACACCGTGCCCCAAGCTATCGCCTCGTCTTTTCTCCCCAATTCCACCGCCTTCAACCCATCCGCAAGCCAATCCGTTCAGACGAACCAGGCTCCCTTCCAGCCGCTTGAGTTGGCCCAGTCCGTCCCGCAATCTCAGCTTGTGGTGCAGCTCGCACCCGGCAATGCTGGACGGGTAGAGGTGCGATCGCAGCCCTCGATTCGGGAACGAGTTTTGTTTGTGGGCAATGCGGGCGATCGCGGTCAAGTGCTCGATCAGCGGGCAGGCAACGATGGCTATACTTGGTACTACCTGCGGTTTGAAGATCGGCGGGGGGGCTGGGTGCGGAGTGACGCCTTGCAATCTCAGTCAACACTTGCCGCTGCGCCGCAACAACCGGCAGCGGCCCCGGCTCAGCCCACCATCACACCCACTACCACACCCTCCACCAATGGCGGCATTCCTCGGTTCAATCGACCGAGCCGCTCCACAGCGCCCGTCGGCCCCGCGCCCGAGCTAGATTTTTCCGTGAGTGCTCCGCCTGCGTCTGCGCCTGCCCCTCAGCCAGAAGCGCCGTCCAATCCCATTTCAGGCTTGCTGTCTCGACTGCTCCCCCCCCGCGAACCTGCTCAGACCTTGAGCCAAGACCAAGTTGAGCGCTACTTCCAGGAGGTGGCCCTGGGGAGTGAGTTTGGCAGCGCCAATGCCAAAGTTCGCCGCTGGAATCAGGATCTCCGCATTGCGGTCCATGGCAACCCAACGGATCAAGATCTTCAAACCTTGACAGATGTGGTAGATGATCTAAACGCGTTGATTGGGCACTCCGTGCGGCTCAGCTTCACCAATGCCAATCCCAATACCACCATCACCTTTGCACCTGAGTCTCAGTTTCGCAACCTAGACCCAAACTACCGGCCCCGCAACTTGGGGTTCTTCTGGACAACTTGGGACAGCAGCAATCACATCAATAGCGCGCGGATTTTGGTGAGTACAACGGGGGTATCTCAGCAAGAGCGATCGCACCTCATCCGCGAAGAGTTAACTCAGGTGCTGGGGCTCATGCAAGACTCTTTGGCCTATCCCGACAGCATCTTCTATCAGGGTTGGACAGAGACCACCCAGTATGCACCCATTGACCGCGCCATCATTCAACTGCTCTATAGCTCTGCGGTGACTCCAGGTATGAATCGGGCTCAAGCCGAAGCGGCGCTGCGCCAGACAGATGTGTTGGCCCTGATCTCCCGATAGTGCATGAGGCGATAGTCCATCAAGGACGCATCAAGGACGGCGGATGTGGGTGCCGCAAAGTGCCGCATCCACCTGCTGAAACAGCGCCTCTGGGGTGCTGGAGTTGTCAATCACGCAGTCAGCCAAGCGAATTTTGGCTTCGATGGGGCTCTGACGGGCAATGCGAGCGTGGATCTGCTCAAGGGAGATGCCTGTGCGATTGCGCTGCTGAATGCGCTGCACCTGCTGCTCTGGGGTGCAGCACACCGTCCAAATTTCTGTGACGAGATCAGTCATGCGGGCTTCAAACAAAAGCGGCACCACGATTGCCACCGTGGGGGTTTGGGCGATCGCCCGTGCCTCTAACCATGTTTGCAGGCGATCGCACACATAGGGATGAATCCGCTGCTCTAGCCACAGCAGCTCAGCTTTGCTGGCAAACACAAGCTCTCCTAATCTGGCCCGATTGAGGGTGCCATTGGGGTGCAGAATTGCCGCGCCATACCGTTCGAGTAATTCACCAAACAAGGGTGTCTCTGCGGCCATCGCATCCCGCGCCAGAATGTCGGCATCCATCAACGGCAGGTGGTGGCTCGTGGCTAGGTAGTGAGAGACGGTGGATTTTCCCATGCCCATGCCTCCCGTCACTCCAATGACTCGAGGGGGCAAGCGGATGGATGAGGGGCGATCGCCCGATGTGCTCATTCTGCCTCCACAGGCTGCAACGCCCGCTGCACGATAGCCTGGGCCAATCCCTCCAGGGTATATTCTGCGGCTTCCAGGTCGACTCGGCCCAGCTGTTCGCGGCAAGCCACAGATGTTTGAGGGCCAATGGACGCTACCTGACAGGTCGGCGGCAGGGATATGCCCTCTCGCTGAAGCATCTGCTGAAAGCACCGCACGGTTTTGGCGCTGGCAAAAGTCACAATGTCGATGCCAGACACGGCCAACGCGTCTGTTGGTTCGTTTGCCGAGGATTTTGCTGAGGACTGGGCAGAGGACTCGGCTGAAGGCTTAGCTACCAATGCCTGCCGCACTGCGGCGGGCATCGCCGTGGCGCATTGCGATTGATAGGCGGGCACCTCCACAATCTCAGCATGGGCGGTGGTGAGCGCCTGCACCAGCACATCCCGCCCGCCCGTCTCTACCCGAGGAAATAGCACCCGCACTCCCGCGAGCGGCACCGGAAACTCTTGCACCAGCGCATCAGCCACAAACTCCGTCGGCGTAAAGTCGGGCAAGATGCCGCGCTGCGATAGGCTGGCGGCGGTTTTCTTGCCCACCACCGCAATCTTAAGGGTGGCGAGGTGGCGGGCGTCTTTGCCCTGGGCCATCAGCCGCTCAAAAAAATACTCAACGCCATTGGCCGAGGTCAGAATCAGCCAGTCAAACTGCTGCAGTCGGGCGATCGCCCCATCCAGTGCCTGCCAGCTCGACGGTGCGGTAATCTCAATGGCGGGCATTTCTAACACGGTGGCCCCTTGCGCTTGCAACAGCGCCGCAAACTGGCTAGACTGCCCTGCCGCGCGCGTCACCAACACAGTTTTGCCAGACAGGGGAACTGCCGCTGGCTGAGAGGGTGACTGCAGCGATGACACAGGCGTCGAAGCCAGAGTTGTCGTGGGCGATAGAGTTGGGTCTGGTTCCACTGTTACGGTGAGCGGAGGGGTGGGAGGCGTCGGCGGATAGGACTGTTCAGACAGCAAGTAGGGGCGCAGGCTAACCACCTCACCGATGAGGATGACCGCCGGGGCCAGAGATTGATGCGCCGTTTTTTGGACAATAGACTGAAGGGTACCCGTCCAAATCTGTTGCTGCGGTTGTCCCGCCCAGCGAATGATAGCGGTGGGAGTTTGGGGCGATCGCCCCCGCTGCATCAACTGCTGCACGATAATCGCGAGATGCCGCGCCCCCATCAACAGCACCAGCGTATCCATCCGCGCCAGCGCTTCCCAGTCCAAGCTATCGGGGTCGTGGGCGCTAACCAGTGCCACAGTGCGGCTCATGGCAGGGTCAGTCAGGGGAATCCCCGTTAGCAGCGGTGCTGCCAGTGCGGATGAAATTCCTGGCACCACCTCCACCTTGCCCCCCACCTCATGCAGCGCCTGAATTTCAGAACTGGTGCGCCCAAAGATAAACGGATCGCCGCTCTTAAGCCGCACCACCCGTCGCCCCCGCTGGCACTGCTGCACCAGCAGTTGGTCGATGGTAGGCTGCTTCAAGCTCGGCTGTCCGCCCCGCTTGCCCACATAAATATGCTCACACCCCGGCGGCGTCAGCGTCAATAGCGTTTCATCCACCAGCGCATCATAGACCACCACCTGCGCCTGCGTCAGCAAGAAGTAGCCCCGCACCGTCAGATAGTCCAGCGCGCCAGGGCCTGCCCCCACAATTGCGACGGAGCCTGTTGCGCCTGTGCCTTGTGCTCTCTTGCCCATTACCGCCTTGTCCATTGCCGTCTCGCTATCTGTCAATCATCTTCTGTTAATCAAATCATCTGTTAATCAATAGACAGGACTTCCGCAAGTCATGCGGCGTCCTGGGAAACCATCGCCCAACTGCATAAATCCTAAATAGATTTGAGCAAAGAGAGTCAGTCATACCCTTAAAAAGGATGCAGCCCCCACACCTCTCACCATCAAGTCTCAAGATCGAGTTGATCGCTTAAATGAGTCAACATAAACGTCAATTAAATGAGCCAACCTTAAATCATGGGTAGACTACTAGCGATCGGCATCTAGCGATGTTTGCCCGATCCAGGTCAGAATCTCCTGATTCACGCAGTCGGCGCACTCATCATACAGACAATGCCCTCCATCTGGAATGACCACCAGCCTTAGCTGGGGATTGAGGTCAGGCATGGAGGCACCCTGAACCAGCGGCACCACGCGATCGCACTCTCCCCACAGCAGCAGTATGGGGCGTTGCACTTGGGGCAGCAGCACCCGAATTTCTGGACTGTAGTCGGTGCGGGTGCGCGACTTTGCCAATCGGTAGAACACCCGCGCGGCATCTCTGTCTAAAATCGGCGTGAGAAAGGTGTTGACTAGCTCATCGGTGACAAAATCCCGATTATGGTAGACCAGCCCTCGCAACACCGCGCGGATCAGTCGGGGGCTGCGCACCAACGCAAACACCGGCCCCAAAATTAAGGGGCTCGTAAACATTCGCTCGGCTCCTAGAGCCAGCTCCACCATCTTGCCCGAGATCAGCTCTTGGCGGGCGGGGGGCAGGGTAAGCAGCACCAGACGCTCTGCCATATCTGGGTATTTGGCAGCGGCGGCTAGCGCTACGGCAGCCCCCAGGGAGTGCCCAATGATGATGATGGGGGTGTGGATGAGCGATCGCCAAAAATCATGCACCTGCTCCACCCAAAACGCCACATCATAGGCCGCAGACGCTTTTTCTGACGCCCCAAACCCCAGCAAATCCAATGCGTATACCGTATGGTGCTGGCTCAGCGGCTGCAGGTTAGCCTGCCACTGGCTCAGGGAAGACCCAAACCCATGCAGCAGCAACATTGGCGGCGCATCCACCCTCGGCTCAACCGCACGCAAAAAGGTATAGCGCACCTGCCATCCGCGCCAGCCCCAATCCCGCTGAGAACCTAAAGCCGTTGAAGTTAAGGAGCGGGGCGTTAATACATCCATAGGGCGAGTCAGTCAGGCAAGGGGTTGCAGCAGATCAATGATTCAAACGCAGCATCACGCTATTTCGATCTTGCACCATTTCCAACGTCATGGCTGCGCCTTGCGCTGCCTTGGGAGATTTCTGACAAAGAACATCCCACATCAAGCAGCAGCCGTTCTTGTGTAGGGGCGTTGGCGCAGCCAAGCTGAAGGCTTTACGGTTGTTCGCCCAAAACAGGGTCGGTCTTTTCGAGAAAGCCTCTCAGCCAGCATTAAGAAATGGAGTCAATTTCTTTCGTAGGATGGAGGTGTCCCTCGCTTACCATCAATCCACTGCTATGCCGTTCTTTCACAACCGTCCATCCTGGCAACTACCCGAGCGAGATGCAACACCCGAATCCGTCTTCTTCAACCGCCGCCAGTTCATTAAAGGATTGACTGGGCTGGGCATGGCTGGCACCGCATTCACCGCAGCCGCCTGCACGCACCGGTCTGCATCGGGGAAGGATGATCCACTACAGGACGTGATGGATATACGGGCGCGGCAGAATCCGCTATTTGGCGAGGAGCAGGCCTTTATAGACGGCAGAACGCTCACAAACCCGACCTTTGCCGCCACGTATAACAACTTTTATGAGTTCGGTAGCTCTAAAAATATCTGGCAAGCGGCCCAAGCCCTGCCTACAGAACCGTGGACGGTGGAAGTCACTGGGCTGGTCAAGAATCCCAAAACCTATGATTTGGATGATCTGATGCAGTTTCCGCTCGAGGAGCGCGTCTACCGCTTTCGCTGTGTAGAAGCCTGGGCGATGGTCGTCCCCTGGCTGGGTTTTCCGATGAACCTGATGCTTAATGACGTGGAACCTCTCGCCACCGCAACCCATGTGCGGTTTACCTCGTTCTATGATCGGGCGATCACCCCTGGCCCCTCTTTCCCGCCGGGACAATTTTTGCCTTGGCCCTATACCGAAGGCTTGCGCGTTGAAGAGATGGCGAATGATCTGGCCTTTTTTGCAGTCGGCATCTATGGGCACACCTTGCCTAAGCAGCATGGTGCCCCTATTCGCATGGTGGTGCCCTGGAAGTATGGCTTTAAGGGCGCGAAGTCGGTGGTGAAGATCGAGTTCACTGATCAACAGCCAGCAACATACTGGAACACCCTCAGCAGCAATGAATACAAGTTTGAATCAAACGTGGAGCCAGATGTGCCTCACCCCCGATGGTCGCAGGCCAGCGAACGACTGGTGGGCTCGGGCAGCAATCCCTATGCGTGGGAGCGGATACCCACGCTGCTCTACAACGGCTATGGCGAGTATGTGGCAGATCTGTACGATCGCCCGATTGTATAAAGCAGGGTGAGTGCGATCGCCCTAGGGCGTGCCATCAATTCTGACCAAAAGCTTTATGCTATGAGCGTTGCCACGCCTGGCCCAAAAACTAGGCTAGGGGCTGTGACCGTTGATTTCTGGGACATCAGAGGCTAATTGATGACAGCCCCTAGGCCCAACGCAAAATCGCCGCCATAGGCATCAGGTCTTTTGGAGCATCTTCTTCGCGACGAACTCCTAATACTTCTCCTCCGTTTTCTATGACTTTAATCACGATCTCGTCGATTAGGTCATAGGTGTTGGCACTGCGGCTATCGCTGGTAGTAATTTCGCCGAGATCAGAGAGGGTGCCATACTGCACCGCGCCAGACTCAACTAGCAAATGGCTGACCTGCCCTCGGAGGACAAGCTTTGCAATGGTCGGCAAGTCGGTGTTTGTTCGAGACTCACTCTTGCGCTGGTGAAAAAGCTCAACCCACTGCTCAATACGTTCTTGGCGCAACATTTTGGTGATTGGCAGCACGGCCTGGCGGATGTCTTCTTTCTCGATTCCTTCAGTGCTTCCATCAACCCCTTGTTCTACCAGCAGTTCGTAGCTGTTCAGCGACTGATACATAGACTGAAACTCTTTTGTTGTGGCCAGAATCAGAGGCATGTTGCTGCCGCTTATAATGGGGCGCACGGCAGATTCCACTCCCCGCAAAAACTGACGCTGCAGAACGTCTGCCCCTTCATCGCCCTGGAGCTTGCCGACGGGGGAGCGATCGCGCTGCAAGGTCACTTTAGTAACGTCGCTAAAGTCAGCAGGCAGGTCTGACACATCCAACTCTTCGAGCTCTTGCGCAGCAGTGAACTCATACAGCATCACGCTTTTTTGCGAGATCGCCAGCACATAGGCTGCCATCGGCTGCAGCGCCGACGTTAAGGGCTTTAGGTGAAAGCGATCGCTCACCTCAGCCGCTTCTTCAACCCCATAGGCCAGCCGAAAGGTGTTGATCGAATCGGGGGTTACCAACACCCCTAGGCCATTGGCCTGAAATTCCCAAAACTCATCATCCGCTTGCAGCTCCTCTAGAGCCTCTGTCATCGCCACGATTTGTCGCTTATCGGCGATCGCCCCTGCTTGCTCCATCGCGGCCTTGCTCAAGTTCTTAAAAGTGACACGATCGGCCTGCGCCGCCTGAGTTAGCGGCGTCGTCGGCAAAAAAATAGAGACGCATACACCGCGCTGAGCCGCCAGCTTCAGCAACTGCTTTTCTCGAATCGTGTCTTTATACAGCATAAATAATCTAATCGGGTTCTCTGAGCAATGTTTGCACCTTACTACGCGCCCGTACACTCCAGCATCCTGCGCAGGTTTGACGCCGTGGCCCCATGTCCCCCGCTAATCCTGCACCTTTGGCACAGTCAGCATCCGTGCTTCACTGTCGTTCCACATATCGAGCGACACCCGCACCGCTGCCTCTTTGCACAACACCATGTTTTGCACAACACCATATAAGGGTTACTGGAGAAGTAAGTCTTAAGTGCATCAACCTCAGCCTGCAAAAGACCAAGCAGGTCAGCATCTAACTGCAATGCCGCACACTGGGTTTGTTGGTAGTGCTGAATCGTAACGGGTAGGCTAGTGAACTAGAACCCTCGGTAGTGCGTCAGATTAATGTTGGGAAGGTAGAGGATATCAAACCACTCCAGCGATGCTCGGTAAGCCCTGCTCGTTGCGCTGCCGTCATCTTCAAACGACAACTATGCTGCCAGATCCAAAGGTTGGCTGGCAGTGAGGACAGAAATACCGTTGTACGCGTTTAGCGGGGCGAAGCCCTAGACCGTTGGGCATGTTGCCATGCTTGTTGGTTTTGGCATGACCACAGAGACGACATTCCATTGTTTCAAGCCAGGTGACAGGATTATTCTACTTTGCTACGGCTGTCATCAATTAGCCTCTGATGTCCCAGAAATCAACGGTCACAGCCCCTAGCCTGGTTTTTGTGCCGGGCGTTACAACGCTAATAGCATAAAGCTTTTGGTCGGAATTGATGACACGCCCTAGACCCACATTAACTTGACGCACTACCGATCCACGTATGCAAGCTGTTAACTTAGAAGCCCGAGGCTTATGCATCATGCGCACAAAGCCTCGGGCCGTAAAACTCACATCATTTAGATGTAGTGTAATACACCAACAAGTTTATACATTCATGCTGCTTGTTGGTAATAGGTTTTTACGCTTGGTCAATTGTTCTCTCTGCAGGAGTATTGACAGGAGTATTCATTGGGGTTGTAGTGCTTGCATCTAATTGATTATCACCTATTTTCGCAGTGAAGTAGTTGTTGATCAGTGTGGTTGCAACCGACAGCACCACTGGCCCTAAGAAAAATGCCAAAAAACCGCTGACAGTGAAACCAGGCACAAACAACGCGGCTAACCAAAAACAAATGCCGTTCACCACGAGTGAAAAGAAACCCAGTGTTACAAACGTAATGGGAAGCGATAGAAGCGCTAACACGGGTTTGACAAATGTGTTGACTAGCCCAATTGCCAGAGCGGCAATCAGAGCCGCAGGGAAGTTTGCAATATTAACTCCCGGAATCACCAAGTCTACAATCAACAGCGACAGCGCTGTAACAAGCGGATTCAAAAAATAGCCTAATTTGGCAATCATACCTTCTCTCCATTCTTCCAAAACAACATACTAAATCTAAGTGCAGAGCTTGCTCGGTAGCTGTGCACAAAGGGCTATACACATGGGTCGAAAGCCCCACATGCCAAGCTGCTCAAGAACTACGAACCGGATTGAAGAACAGGAATGGCTTCTAAATTCCTTTACGAATACCAACGTAAAATAAGATTTTTTGCCATCCTAACTTCAACACCACAACGCACTGCCAATGGCTTAACATTTCTTTGCTAAGCCTGGGAAAATCCCGCCATCAGCATTGCCACATTAGCTTTCATCAACTATTCGAGTGTCCGATATTCGATGAAATATACGACAATAGAATTGATGATAGAGGAGTGTGCTTAGTTCTGCCTCCATCATAGGCAGTAGCTAGCGAAGCGATCGCCCAGTATATCCGAACAATAGGTACGGTTTTCTCTGCCCAAATTGGCATTCTGCTTTTGTTGTTTTTTGCTTAAGCTAGTTCTATAAAGCAAGGTGAGATAAGCCCTATGAAAATTTTGAAGTACGTCCTAGCAATTGTGCTCCCCCCAGTTGGTGTGTTTCTCTCATACGGAGTCAGCACCACGTTACTGATTAATATTTTGCTAACGTTACTAGCTTGGTTGCCCGGTTCAATTCATGCGGTGTGGGCGATCGCCAAACGAGAAGAAAAACTCGTCAACAGCCAACCACCTAGCGCATAGCTACGCTGCGGGTGCTGTGGCGAGCAATCAATTAAAAGCGCGGGGGATGCAGGCCATGCTTGTGTCCCCCGCGCTTTTATGGCGAGCATTGAGACAAACCCCAGCATCAATCCCCATTTTGTTCGTCGTGGCAGCAGGCTGCCGATGCAAATACTGGGCATTTGAGAATGAATTTGGTGCAAAAAGATAAAGATTGACGAGAAGCGCCGCAATCCTGCCCAAAATTTTAAAAGTCCTCTGTATGATGTGAGCAGTGTGGTTTATCTCAGCACTGTTGTGTGGGACGAGCGAGATGTTAGGACGAATCCCCTGTAAAATTAGGGGCTTGTGGCTCGAAACGTCTCTATCTCGGCTTCTGCTGCCCAACCACAACGAACAAAACGAGGAGTTGCAGCATGGATGTAAAACTGATTTTGCTGGCGATTACGCCTGTGTTTATTGTGGCTTGCTTATTTTTTGGCACCCGAAACGGGTTTTATGATAGCGATAACTACCACGGCAACGGATCAGCCCACTAGCGCTGTGACTATCTGCGAGCTAGAGAAGAGCTAGGTAAAAGCAAGGGTGCGATAAAAAATCAATACGTTTTTTCTGCCCAAGCTATGTTGAGGCAGCTTCGTTTGTATACTCGCTTGAAAGGCTAAAGGGTGAATCTTCTGACTGTTCCACAAATCGTTGACCGTGACTGAGCTAGCCTGTTTGCCCATTGCCATTGGACATGCCGATGAGGGGGTGTGCCTGGTAGTGCGTATGGGCCCCCATCGGGTCATGCTGGATTGTGGTTTATCATCGCTGAGTCCTATTCTGGCAACCTGCGGAGAATCCCCCCCAGCCGATGTTGTGTTATGTACTCACGCTCATGCTGACCATGCACAGGGGTTGCTCGAACTGCATCGTCGGTTTCCCCAGATGCCGATTTATGCGAGTGATGCTACTACCCAACTGCTGCCGCTGAATTGGCTAGAGGAGCGTGAGGCTGTTCCTTCGTTTTGCCAAGCGTTGCCATGGCGATCGCCCGTAGAATTTGTGGATGGGCTGATTGCGGAGCTATTTCCCGCAGGGCATTTGCCCGGTGCGGCGGCCTGTTTGCTCACCCATAGAACGGCTGAGCGTGACTACACGCTGTTTTACACTGGGGATTTCTTTCTATCCAACTCGCGGTTGGTAGACGGCATGCCTCTTGAAGAGTTGCGGGGGTTGCGGCCTGATGTTCTGGTTGTAGAAGGAAGCTACGGCACGGCACGGCATCCCCACCGCCGCCAGCAAGAGAATCTTTTAGCAGAACACATTAGCCGGGCGATCGCAGACAAGCGGTCGGTGCTGTTTCCGTTGCCGACGATAGGGCTAGGGCAAGAGCTGCTCATGCTACTGCGGAGCCACCACCACTTTACAGGGCAAAATATTGATATTTGGGTAGATGGGGCGATCGCCACGGGCTGTGATGCCTATCTAGACCTGCTGCCTCATCTGCCCAGCTCAGTGCAAAATTTTGCTCGCCACCAGTCTCTATTCTGGGATGAGCGCATTCGACCTCGGGTGCGTCCGTTGCCGCTAGATGCGGGCTTGCAGAGCATTGCCTTAGCGGGGCCAAAACCCTGCATTGTTTTAACGCATTATCGCAGTGACCTCGCCCGCTACGTGCAGCGCAGCACACTGCCTTGGCTGTGTCTGCTACCACAGCAACCGGGTCGCCCTGGCGCTGTAGAAGCCATGACTCAAGATACTCTTAAAACCCTAAAACCGCTGAAACGCGCTCTTAAAACGCAGCAACTGGTGACAGATACCTACCTGCTGGGGGAGCATTGCGATGGAGCCGGAACCACGCAGTTGATTCATAATCTGCGCCCGCAGCATGTGTTGTTTGTGCATGGTGCTGCAAATTATTTGACCGATTTAGCCAGTTTGGAAGAGTTGCAGCATCGCTACCAGCTCCACTTACCCTCTGCGGGGGTAGAGGTGGATTTGCCCATTGGCGAAACCTTTGTGCAGCCTGCCCCACCCGAGGCTCGCTACGAAGGTGAACTGGCAGAAACTGACGCTGGCGTAACAATGCTGCTGCCAGGGGCGATCGCCGCCGATTCTCGATGGCAGCGTTTGGCTGACACAGGCATTATAGAAGCGCACTGGCAGGGCGAAGAACTGGTCATTCGCGGCATGTCGCAGCGAGAGTTGCTAGAGCAGGGACGAGAGCCGTACTTCTCGCCTGAGGTCGAGTGCTGTGGGAACTGTGTGCATAATCGAGGCCAGCGCTGCTGGAACCAGGCCTCCTCGCTCTATGGCTTCCGAATCACGCCCGATGGATACTGCCCTGCCTTCGATCCCCAGTCTGCGACAGCTTCAGATGATCCCCGGTTTGACTCTGTTGATTTTCCGGTAGATCTAGATGACGCTGACGCCTAGATAGACGCAAATACCAAAACCGTGCTGCTCGCTTAGAGCAGCACGGTTTTGGTATTTGTCAAACTAATGAAAACCTTCGTTCATGTCAAGGGAGTTTTGAGCGTATCCTGAACTTGGATTGTATGACAACGGTCGAGTTGGTTAGACCAACTGGTGCTTGTGGAACCCACGCGGTGGGAGTTCTGCAACGCTCAGTCCCCTCAACCAGCGTTTCAAGCGTGGGTCACGCTATACCTGCACTTCAAACTTGTGGGCATAGGCCTGCAAGAGCGTGCCCACTTGGCTCAGCACCTCATCTCCAGCGTTCTTGCCTAGCACTTGGCGCTCAGGGAAGAATTCAGGTTGGTCTAGATTGCGGGCGATCGCATCTTCAACCTGGGCCGAAATCATCATCTGCAGGTCTTCTTTAGCGCGGCTGCGCTGATACTCTGCTCCTTCCTCTGTGGTGGCATAGAGGGGAGGCAGTCGATTTAGGGCATAGGCGGCAATGTCGCCTAGATCGAGCGTGCAATCGCTCATGGCTTCGATTTCAGCGACTCGGGCGATCGCCTCTGTCAGCACCAACTCTTCCATCACGTTAATAAATTGCTTTCGGGGTACTGCAACCACTTCGCCCGTTAGCAACGCTCCCATGAGTCGATCAAGAGCCATATACTCTTCGATAGACAATTCTGAAGCAGTGTCACAAATCCGACCAACTTCCGCTTCCATGGCGGGAGTCAAATACCCATCTTGAAGGGCTTGTTCAACGATTTTTTCAATACTCATAGTGCCTGCAAACGCTCCACGGCAAGTGTGGGAAAAACAGTTGGGTCTTGCTGTTTCCATCGGGCTTAGTGTTCCCTTGTTGAATAAGAATGCACCAAGACATCGAGGTTTCAGTAGTCCTAACTAGGCAGGAATGGGACGGGATAGAGCGTCTCTTGCGCTATGAAAAAGCCTGCAATTAAGCAGGCTCTCCTCTGGTTTAATATACGGTTTGATAGGGTTTCGGTTGCTTTTGTTGGGGCGATCGCCAATGGGTGATCAAGCCTAATCTGCACCGACTCTGTGGAGGCTTCGCAACGCGACTGCTCCGTATTGCCGCAGATGTGACGCTGATGCCGTATAGCGTCGCACGTCCGAGACTGTGAACGTACACTGCAGTTTGGCTTAAGAAGGCTTCGAGTTTGACTCGACATCATGTCAAACGAAATGCTCCCAAAACTAGCTATTCAAACCCAGCATTGCGCCATGGCACTGGGTCTACCGATTTGCCGTTAACGTACAATCCCCAGTGCAGATTTGGCCCCGTAGCGGCTCCCGTGGCCCCAATGCCGCCGATGCGCTGTCCGGCCTGCACTACGTCACCCTCCTGCACATCAATACGGCTGAGGTGAATGAAGATGCTGCCCACCCCCTGACCATGATCAACGGCTACGGTGTTGCCATGCAGCACAAAGCCATCGGCCACCCGCCCTACCAGCACAACCCGACCCGCAGCAGGGGCGTAGATTGGTGCGCCCACTCCTCCGGCATAGTCTACCCCACGGTGAAAGTAATTTTCGGCAAAGACGCCGTTGTAGTAGCGCCGAATTCCATATTCAGAGGTGACGCGACCATCGGCAGGGCGGCGCATGGCTCCGTTCCACAGCTTATTGGGGGTGCGAATGTTGCGAAAGGCTGCGACGCGCGCAAACTCGTGATCGGTGCCACCAGCGCCGCCACCCCGCAGCGTAATTCGCTGTAGGCCAAAGGTGCGATCGCGCAATTCTACCGCCAGATTTCGGGTATTGCTGTCGGCTTCGACTCGAATCACCTTGCGACCTGGGCGATCAATCGGCGTGGTGGGGATCAGAGCGCGATAGCGATCGCCCCCCAGCGAAAAGGCCGGATAAGCGTCACCCTCGAACTGCACCATGGGTTCCTGCTCGGCCCGCACCACCACTGAGATGGTGTCGCCCAGACGCGGATTTGAGGGCTGAATGGTGACTTCGTCTGCAGCGGCAGGGTTGAAAAGTATGAGCAATAGGGCGATCGCTCCCACGATTGCCCCAACCAGCCGCCATCCATGACGACGCAGCGCCCCAGTCCAAGACTGCCAACCCTTGACCTGCTGCAAGATCCAATCCGACATCATGACAAAACCACCAGGCATCCTATTTGTGCAGACACCCTATCACAATTCGCTCGTGGTCTTCCGGCGCGGATGGAGTGAGGGGACGGCTGCCCCTGTTCTGCACACCATCAGAATTGACCTAAAACAACTCACGACTTCATCAATAGCGAGACCAGGATTCTACAAACGTGAAAAGTCTAGGAATCTCTACAGCTTGGGCTTGAGGTACACCAGCGCGGTGCGCCACACAACCGTAGGCTGATCGTAATGATCCATCAAACAAAGGCAATGGGCGTCTTGCCAGCGAATTTTTCCAGTCAATAAATCGTTGGTGATGAGCTTCAGCTCAACCTCGGTTTCTTCGCGAATGACGGTTTGAATTTGTCGAATGCTGGGCAGCCCTGTATCCAGTTCAGTCGTCATAGATTCTACTCAGAATTGGTGACATGTACGGTTCTATGTTTTGAAGGGCAGTCGGTGTGGATTTGCCCAATATCTGTATCCTACCCCGCTTGAGCTTCGAGGGTGCATACTCAGCTGCTCTCGCTCTACTTACTCGTAGATGCCCGAAGCCTTGACGGTTGAACCACAGTAATTGGAAGTTCACCCATGCTCTTTCACTCAAATCCTTTAAACAGATGTCAGTTCGGCAAATGCATAAAACCATCCTGTCCGCAACGCGGGCAGAACGGTTTAGCGTTGGGCCAGCCCCAAGCTGCGGGATTAACCCAACGTTATCAAACTCCTGTTAAACAGGTTTGGCCGATGGGCTTGGCAATTTAGGGCAGATGGCAGATGGCCTAGATACCTGTCATACCCAATCCGAATCCCAGATTTATGGGGCGAAGAGAAGATCTGCCGCGAGCTGAACCTGCCCAAGCGGGGTAGGGGCATAGGGGTGGGGGAGGGCTCCGCGAGGCAGTTTAGGCAGGCGAACAACAGCTGGAGACGATGATATTTGGGTGTTTGAGCTTGGGGTAGAGGTGGGCAAATTCATATCCATTAGCGGATTGCACTGCCCTGATTCGTAGAAGTTTTGCACGAGGTAGCGCTGCGACATTCCCAGATCGGTCAGCGACTGACTGAGCCGTGCCGACTCTGCCCAGATGGCAGACTGCGCCTGCATCACGCCGATAAATTCTGTATGGCTGGGATCGATGAGGCGTTTGCGGGCCTGCATGACTCGCTGGCGCAAGGTGCGGAGGCGACCCATGAGTTCCACTCGGCCTACTGCGTCTTGATACTTGAGCCAGAGCTTAAAGATCCAGCCAAGCCAGTTGCCTAGTGCTGACGGCATTTCCAAGAATCGCAATAGGTGCCCTGTGGGCGCTGTGTCTAACACGATCAACTGCTGCTGATCTGATTCCAACAATTCCATGATGTGGATGAGCGACAGCATTTCGTCGATGCCGGGAAGCGCCTGCGACACGATGCGCCGCCACGCTTCGGGTCGGTACGCCAGTTGCAGGGTGTCATCAGGGCCGGTGTCGCCGCTCATCATGGCGGCAAGCTCCCAAAGATAGTCTTCTCGAAAGCGGTCTAAGACTTGGTGCGCGTCGATTTCTTGGCCGGTGAGGTTGGCAAGGGGCGCGATCGCCCTAAATTCATGCCCTAGCGGTTGACCAAAGGCATCGGCGAGCGAATGTGCTGGGTCGATAGAAATGACTCGCACCGCCGCATTGGGATGACGCTGCGCCATGCCCCAGGCGATCGCCCCAGCTACGGTTGTTTTGCCCACGCCGCCTTTGCCGCCGACAATCACCAACCGCCGCCCAGCGGTGATAAAGTCATCCAAACTAGGAGATAGGCGCTGGGGTAAAGGCAACCCGAGTGAGCCCTGGGTTGAGGCGGTATAGGTCTGAAGGGTGACGGGATGCAAATGCGTCATGAGGGCATCGAGGGCGGCGGTGCCGACGGGTTCTCCCGATTGATGCGGCAGGCAGAGCAGAGGGCGATCGCCCGCCACAAACTGAAACTTGTCTAACAACAGCTGCTGTTCTTGCACCTGCGCCGCCTGTAGCGGAGACAGCGGTTCCGAGGCAGCGCAGGCGTCTGAGGGCACAGGCAGCAGGTGGTTTACCACTAGCCCCCCGCAGGGAATCTGTAGGGTCTCGAGCGATCGCAGCAGGCGTTCGGTTTCAAGCAGGCTCATGGGTTGGGCGATCGCCACGGCCCATACCGCTGTGCGCTGGGCATCTTGCAATAGCTGCCGTCCGTCTAGCAGGCGGGCTGTCATCTCTTGCAAAAAATCATCGGCGGCATCATCATGATTTTGGCCTGTGAAGCTCCGCTGAATCACTCGATGATTTTCTTGAAACAGCGCCAGCGCAGCCAGAAACTCCTCTAAAAAATCCATCAGCTGAAATAGGTTGATGCTGTGTCCGCTGGGGGCCATATCCACAACCACCCGATCGGCGTCACCATCGCGCAAAATTCGCTGAATCTCCAGCAGCGCCATCAGTTCATCCAATCCAGGCCAGCTCAGATCCCACACAGGGGAAAGATCGTCGCCTTCTACAAAGCTGCCCCGCTCGACCAATTGCTCTAGCACTGCACCATACCGTGCTTTAAACTGCACCAGCAACGCCTGGGCATCGAGCGATCGCACCTGCACATTGGGCAAGTCTGCCATCGGAGTGGGCTCATCCGTTACCGACTGCTGCAGCACATCCCCGAGAGAATGGGCCGGATCGGTCGACAGCAGCAGCACCCGTGCCGCAGGAAACTGCCGCGTCCACTGCCGCGCGAGCCCGCAAGAGAAAGTGGTTTTGCCCACGCCACCCTTGCCACTGACTAAGATCAACTGCCGTTCATCAAACCACTGCATGTCCAAACTCTCATTACTCTCATTAAAAAGTCGTTAGAATGTCACGCATCTGGCATGAAACCAGTCATGGTGTGGTTAGTATTCCCTAAAGGATGGAGACCTGTGATAGAGTTCCGGGCTGGTGGGCATGTTGAGTGTAAATCTTAATGATTGGCATAAAGCCATAGAGCCACACCAATTCGGTTTTAGACCGAATTTAGGCTGACCGAGCCAGAATGCTCCGGGTTAAGGAGGGTTGCTCTGTGAATCATTCTGTAAATCGTACTGAGACCATCCCACGTTCTTCCGGTTAGGGTCTAGTTCAGACTACGCCCTGCTTGAGTTGGGTGGTACGCGGTTTGCACCCTGTTAGAAACGCAAATCGTTAGCGTGTCATCCTTTCTTGCCAACACCCTCCTTGCCAATATTTGGTCAGTCTCGATGCCCATAGGGGGCATTCGACGGTTTTATTTCCCTCTTCCCTGTATTACTCGGCTCCCTGATTGCTTGCTGCATGTCTACCTCACTCTTGGATTCTGCGTTATGTATCATCTCTCTCAGTTTTCACTCAAGGCCATGACCGAGTGTGGCGCGGCACTCCGCAAACTTGGCCACGAAGCCGAGTCTATGGAAGATGCCGCTGAGC
The DNA here is from genome assembly GCA_019359435.1 of Kaiparowitsia implicata GSE-PSE-MK54-09C. Classification (GTDB taxonomy): domain Bacteria; phylum Cyanobacteriota; class Cyanobacteriia; order Elainellales; family Elainellaceae; genus Kaiparowitsia; species Kaiparowitsia implicata. Next base: position 57,132 of record JAHHHI010000084.1, on the reverse strand, counting down.
GGATTGTGCATTATCTTTACGACCAGTTCCGCAATGTGGAGACGGGCGATCGCTCCTTTGCGCTGGTGCGGTTGTTCAAAACCCATAATTTTGGAGAGTTGACGGACGACCTGCAGCAGTTTGTGCAATCAATGTTGGGGGATGCTCCGGCCTCAGATCACATGAAATGCTTGACCCTGATGAGCACCGTGGGCGATCGCCCAGAATGGTGCAGTCGAGCCTATTCCCAAGGGCATCAGTCTATCCCCCTGGTGAGCGAGCACATGGTGGAGCAAATTCCGATGATCTCTCGCTTGATCCATCAATTTGGCTTAGAGGTGAGCAGCGTGCTGGCCCCTACCCCAGACCTGATTATGGATTTAGAACAGCGCACCTTTAATGTGTTTCACGTGCCAGAGGCGCTGGGCAACCCCTATGTGCCCGCGCAGTCTGAGTTTGTCGCTCCGGTAGGAATTCAGTCAGTCCTTGGGTTTGGCGGCATGCTGCCGTCGGGTAACCTAATGGCAATTATCTTGTTTTCTAAAGACCCAATCTCGCGAGAAACAGCAGACCTGTTCAAGACTCTGGCGCTCAATACAAAAATGGCGCTGCTGCCGTTTGACCGGGGTCGCGTGTTTGCGGCGGCGTAGGTCACCTATATGGAGACCGTTGACCTTTCTCGGTTTTGTTGATTGATATATGCCAAACTCTGACGCTGATACTGCTGCTGAACTGCTGTTGCTGCGCGAACAGGTTGTCGCGCTAGAGGAACTGCTGGAGGTCTATGAGCAGGAAACCCGCGAAAAGTCGGAGCGGCTAGAGCAAGCCCTGGCTGATTTGCAGGAGCATATGCGCCAGCTGGAGCGCTCAGAAGCGGCGCTTCAAGTGCTGAAGTCGATTCTCGACAGCATGGGTGAGGGCGTAGTTGTGGCGGATGAGCAGGGGCGGTTGCTGCTGGTGAATCCGGCGGCGCGGCAGGTGCTGGGGATTGCCTCCACAGAAGAAACCCTCGCAGGTTGGGCCGCGCGCTGGCCCGATCATGCACTCGTGGGTGCAGATGGAATGCCCTGCACGTTAGCGGAGTTTCCCTTATCGCGGGCGATCGCCGGAGACACGGTAGACGCAGCCGAGTTGCGTATTTGTGCAGCCTTGCCCGCGTGGGAAATTCCGCCGGACGATGCACCCACCGACCTGTCGCCTGCCGCGATGCTGGCACCGCTGGCACCGTTAGAGGATGTGTGGCTGAGCGCCACCGCTCGCCCTATCTATACGGATCAAGGGCAGGTGCAGGGTGGCGTTGCGGTGTTTCACAACATCACAACCATTAAGCAAAGTGAGGCGGCGCTGCGCCAGTCAGACGGGCGATCGCGCCAGCAAGCTGAGCAGCTTCAGCACGCGTTGCAAACCTTGCAAACCACCCAGGCGCAACTGGTGCAAACCGAGAAAATGTCGAGCTTGGGGCAAATGGTGGCGGGGGTGGCCCATGAGATCAACAACCCGGTTAGCTTTATCTATGGCAACATCTCCCCGGCTGAAAGCTACACCCAGGATTTGTTAGCACTGCTGCGTCTCTATCAGCAGCAGTATCCTCAACCGGCCCCGGCTATTCAGGCTTTAGCCGAAGCAATCGATCTTGAGTTTATGCAGCAAGATTTTCCTAAAATCTTGTCATCGATGAGAATCGGAGCTGAGCGGATTCAGCAAATTGTGCGATCGCTCCGCAACTTTTCGCGGCTGGATGAAGCCGCCATGAAACCCGTTGATATTCACGACGGCATCGAAAACACGCTGTTGATTTTGCAGCATCGCTTTAAATCAGCGCGAGACTCTATCGGGCTAAAGCTGACGCGCGACTATGGCAGCCTGCCTGCGGTAGAGTGCTTCGCGGGGCAAATGAACCAGGTGTTTATGAACATTCTTAGCAATGCGCTGGATGCGCTAGAAGAATCGCACGAGAACGGTTGGGACGGCCCTGCACCGCCCACCATCCGAATTCAGACGGAGTGTGTGGAACCCGGGGCGATCGCCGTCCGCATCCACAACAACGGGCCAGCGATTCCTCCCCCGGCGCTGGCTAAGCTGTTCGACCCCTTTTTTACCACCAAGCCCACGGGCAAAGGCACCGGGCTGGGGCTATACATCAGCTACCAAATCGTGGTCGATCGCCATCAAGGGCAGCTCACCTGCACGTCTACACCGGGCAACACAGAATTCACCATCGAGATTCCTACCCTGCGCCAGCCCCATAAAGAATCATGTGCAGTATCCGCCGAATCGCGCCTCTAGTCACCCCAGTGGGAACCCTAAGCAAGCCCGCGCAGCGCAGCACCGGAGCACCCCTCTAGCCTGTGGCTGCATGTCGTGTGACCCACCACCATGAGCGATTTTTTTAAGGGATTTGAGCAACTGCTAGAGCTGGCAAAGTTGCTAGAAGAAAAGGCCGAAAGCGGTGAACTCAAAACCCACGTCCAAATCAACACGCGTCCCCTCAGCAGCATTCCTCGCCAGGGCAATATCCCCAATGGGGGCAATGCGTCTGCGGGGGCATCTAATGTTGGCACCTCTAACATCGGGAAGACGCCAACGAGTTCTAGCCGCCCGCCCGCGTCAGACGCTAAACCGACGGCTGCGAACTCTGATTCCGCCAATACGCCAGCCCCTTCACCCGTAGACTCCCCAGATAGTCCTGTGTCTTTGGCCGATGTGGGGGGCCTTAGCGCAGTGCTGCAAGAGCTGCGTGAGCATGTAGAACTGCCACTGAAGCGCCCAGAGGTGCTGCAAAAGCTAGGGCTAGAGCCAACGCGAGGCGTGCTGATGGTGGGGCCACCGGGCACCGGAAAAACGCTGACAGCGCGGGCCCTAGCCGAAGCGCTAGAGGTGAATTACATCGCCATTGTCGGCCCAGAGGTGATGGGTAAGTATTATGGTGAGGCCGAAGCACGGCTGCGTAGCATTTTTGAGAAGGCGATCAAAGCTGCGCCCTGCATTGTGTTTATTGATGAGATCGACAGTCTTGCCCCCGATCGCAGCACGGTAGAAGGCGAGGTAGAAAAGCGGCTCGTGGCGCAACTGCTGGGCTTGATGGATGGCTTTGCCAAGACCACAGGCATGGTGGTGCTAGCCGCCACGAATCGGCCTGACCACCTTGATCCTGCCCTGCGGCGACCCGGACGATTTGACCGCGAGGTGCAGTTTCGCGTGCCCGATCGAGATGGGCGGCTAGAAATTTTGCACATTCAAACCCGCGCGATGCCGCTAGACAAATCTGTGGAATTGGGGGCGATCGCCGATTTGGCCGTGGGCATGGTGGGCGCAGATCTAAAGGCGCTGTGCCAAAAGGCGGCCTACCTCGCACTGCGGCGACAGGTGCCCTCGCTCGATCAACCGATTCCTGACAGCATGACGGTGCACCAGGATGACTTTCTGGCTGCGCTGCGCGACATCAAGCCGTCGGTGCTGCGCTCGGTTGAAGTCGAGTCGCCGCAGGTTGCTTGGGATGACATTGGGGGATTGGAGTCGGTCAAGCAGCAGCTGCAAGAGTCGGTGGAAGGGGCGCTGCTTTACCCTGACCTGTATGCACGCACGGGAGCTAGCGCTCCGCGCGGCATTTTGCTGTGGGGGCCACCGGGGACTGGAAAAACGCTGCTAGCTAAGGCGATCGCCACTCAAGCTCGGGCCAACTTTATTGCCGTCAATGGCCCAGAACTATTGAGTAAGTGGGTGGGTGCGGCTGAGCAGGCCGTGCGCGAGCTGTTCACAAAGGCGCGACAGGCGTCGCCCTGCGTGGTATTTATTGATGAACTCGACACCCTGGCACCCGCGCGGGGCAGCTTTCAAGGAGATTCCGGTGTGGGCGATCGCGTGGTGGGTCAGCTTTTGACGGAGCTGGATGGTCTGCAGAATTGCCAGGATGTGCTGCTGGTGGGTGCTACAAACCGCCCCGATGCCCTAGACCCAGCGCTGCTGCGGGCGGGTCGGCTGGATCTGCAGCTGAAGGTAGATCTGCCAGATGCCGCCAGTCGGCTGGCAATTCTCACGGTGCATAATGGCGATCGCCCATTGGTCAATATCGATCTCGAAACCCTTGCCACCCAAACCGACGGCTGGAATGGGGCGGATCTCGCACTGCTGAGTAATCAGGCGGCACTCCAAGCCATCCGCCGATTTCGTGCCGAAGGCAACCCCGATACCAACACGCTGCACATTACCGCTGCAGATTTTGAGGCTGCATTGCAGGCACTCCAGGCCCAAAAGCAGCGCCCACCGACCTCGCTATAATCTAACGTCAGTTCGGGTTAAGGAGGGTTTGAGCTTATCCCGAACTCAGGCTAACCTAGGGCGTGTCATCATTCCAACCAAACGCCTTGCCTATCGTGCTTCAGAAGGGGCGACCCTGTCCCTACAGCAGGGCGCAACGTTTAACTTTGTGAAACGTGTGGACAAATCTGCCGCAGGGAACAATCGCGACGGGTTTGATATCAATGGCATCGCTGTAATCGCGGCTATACCTAAGGCAACTCCCGTACCTGAGCCCACCCGATGTCTGGCTTAGCAATTGCCGCAGTAGGCTTGGTAACGGCCCGCCATCGCCAAGCCAAACAAAAATTGACCTAGCAGTAAATCGCTGAATCCTTGGGTAGTTGCTAGTGCCTTTTTCTAACGCACTGCCTGTACCACGCAGCGTATTTTAAGGAAGCGGAAGATTAACGGTTTGCACCGCGAGTATAGAGAGCGGTGCAAACCGTTGTATCCATTGCTTGTCGAACGAACCAGCGATACCCACACCCGGCCTCTGATAACCCGAGTCAACGCGACAACCCACACCCGGCGTTGGTTCGATAAGATAAGCATTGCGTCGTTAATGTTTTATCCTGAACTGCTATGCCGTTGAACTCTCCTCCCTCTGCTGATTCTGGAAGCTCTGAGGCAAAGCCGTTGTCCTCGCCTGTAATAGAGGAAACTAAACCTGGGTTTTGGCGATCGCAGCGAGAAAATGTGCAAATTGTGGTGATTGCCCTAGGGCTAGCCCTCTTGCTGCGGATGTTTGTGGCGGAACCGCGCTTCATTCCGTCCGACTCGATGGTGCCAACGCTGCAAGTGGGCGATCGCCTGGTGGTTGAAAAAGTCTCCTATCGGCTACATACGCCAGAACAAGGCGATATTATCGTCTTTGAGCCGCCAGCCGTGCTGCAAGAATTCGGCTATGGCAAAGACCAAGCGTTTATTAAGCGGATTATTGGACTGCCGGGGCAAACGGTAGAGGTGCGCGATCGCCAAGTATTCGTAAATCAACAACCCTTGATAGAGCCCTATATTGCTGCTGCACCGAGCTACACGATGCCCCCTGTGACGGTGCCTGCTGAGTCTTATTTTGTAATGGGCGACAACCGCAACAACAGCAATGATTCTCACGTGTGGGGATTTTTGCCACGGCGCAATATTATTGGCCGCGCTGTGTTTCGCTTCTTTCCTCTAGATCAGTTTGGGGCTGTTGTGCCAACGCCGGACATAGCGGCTTCCGCCCCCGCTGCGTTAAGCTCAACAGCGTTAGAAACACAGGAAGTGCAGTAGAGCGGCGGTTTGTTGGGGTGACAACTGCAGCCGCTGCTGCAACTGCGCCAGATTTTGGAACCGCCCGTGAGTCTGCCGATTGTGGGCGATCGCCCGTGCCAGATACAAATCTATCTCCGGCACCCGCGCAAGCATCTCGATCGAGGCCGTGTTGGCGTTGACAGGGCGAATGGTGGTCGGGCTGGCTGGGTCGTAATAGTTGAACTGCAAGATGGGTTCTAGCGGCTTGAGCCGTTGCACGGGCACGCCTAACGCGGCGGCTACATCGTCTAAACAATGCAGCGGTATGCCGGACTGAACGAGGGATACGAGCGATCGCGCTTGATGAATCGAAATCCCCGGAAGCCGCAGCCAGTCATCAATGCCCGCCTGGTTCACATCAATGGCAACGCCAAGCTGAGCCGCAAGGCGAACTTCGTCGGGCGATCGCAGCCGATAGTAGGGGTCAGTCAACAGGGGTGACTTGCCCTGTAGCTCTACCATCTGTTTCGACAGCCAGTCCGCTAATCCCATGTCACCTTTAGATTCCAGCGGCGTTCACTGTCCGCAGCCCCACTTGACGTAACCGAATGAACCCTCAGCTTCAAGCATTAAAGCATGCGGTCAAGGAGTTGCCGTCGCTTTTGCTCAAACTCATATTCTGAGATCAGGCCATCTTGTCGGAGTTGATCAAGCTGGCGCAGCGCATCGGCCACTGCGCCCACTTGAGCCGCATTAACGGGGGGCATGGCAGGCGCCACAGAGACGGGAGAAATTGGCTGGGGCATGAGTGTCGTGCCCGAGTTGAAGTTCTGGTCAAACGTGTGTTGTCCCTGGGCTAGATACCAAAGGGCCTCAACCATACTTGATATTTTGGGGATCACCCCTAGCGGAGAAAATCCAATCAACAGATACAGCACGCCCCAGGCAGGCTGCCGCAGATAAAACTTGTGAATCCCCGGTATGAACAGCAGACTGGCGATCGCCAGACCTATTGCAACGGGTCGATTTTTATAACTGGTTGACATGGCAGAAGTACCAGTGCTGGCATCGGTGCAGACGGCCTGAATGCGCTACTTTGACGGAAAAAGGACAAACAAAAAAAGGGAGAGTGGTTCACGCCTCCCTCCCTTTTAGGATATCGCTGGATTTAGATTTTGGCTTTGCACCTGAGGACGCTAGAGCTTAGTGCCACACTCAGTACAAAATTTGTGATCAACGGAATTCGTAGTGCCGCAGTTGACACAAATTAAGTCATCGCGGGTTGGAGGCTGGGGACGCTCAGGCAGCCCTAGCATTTGGGCATTGCTCTTGCCAGGAGCCACCATAGGGTAGCAGTTTTCTTCCCGTGCAACCTTTACGTCTAATAATACAGGGCCGTTGTGAGCCAACATTTGGGCGATCGCCCCCTGTAGCTCAGTGCGATCGCGCACCACCATGCCCTTTACCCCAAACGCTTCCGCCAGCTTTACAAAATCGGGCATTCCCGGCTGCATGTCTGACGACGAGTAGCGCTCTTCATAAAACGTTTGCTGCCACTGGCGCACCATGCCCTGCCAGCCATTGTTGACAATCACCGTTTTCACATTGATCCCATACTGGGCTAACGTGCCCAGCTCTTGCAGGTTCATCTGGAAACTGGCATCGCCGCTGATGCACACCACCTGCTCATCGGGCAGCGCCACCTGCGCCCCCATTGCTGCAGGCAAGCCAAAGCCCATCGTCCCCAACCCTGCGCTCGAGATCCACTTGCGCGGCCCACACTTAAGAAACTGCGCCGACCACATCTGGTGCTGCCCCACGTCGGTCGTGAAAAAGGCATTGGGTGCCTGACGTCCTACTTCCACAATCACTTCCTGGGGTGAGATGCGATCGCTGTAGCTGGGCACGGTTAGCGGATATTCTTGCTTCCAGCGGTCAATGCGGTGCAGCCAATCCTGTGTTTGCTGGGGATCAACGGTATATCGATCCTCGCGATCGCGCCGCAGCATTGCCGTCAACACATGGCGCACGTCGCCCACAATCGGCACCTCTGGAGCGCGGTTTTTGCCCACCTCAGCTGGGTCAACATCAATATGAATCACCTTAGCGCGGCTAGCAAACTCATCTAGCTTGCCCGTTACCCGGTCGTCAAACCGAGCTCCCACCGCAATAAGCAAGTCACAATCGCTGACGGCGTAGTTGGCATAGGCCGTACCATGCATCCCTAACATCCCGACCGAAAGAGGATGATGCTCATCAAATATGCCCTTGCCCATCAGCGTAGTGGTGACAGGCAGGTGATAGCGCTCAGCCAGTTCCAAAACTTCAGCATGGGCATCTGCAGAAATGGCCCCGCCCCCAACGTAGAGCAATGGCTGCTTTGCCTGACGAATCAACCGCAAGGCTTGCCCAATCTGGCGCTGATTTCCTTTAACGGTGGGGCGATATCCCGGCAGGCGCACGCTTCCAGGCTCAACCGGCCTATAGTCGAAGCTCTCTAACCCGACATCTTTGGGTACATCAATTAGCACGGGCCCAGGACGACCCGACCGCGCGATGTAAAAGGCTTCCGCCACGATTCGCGCCATGTCTGCAGTGTCGCGCACCACATAGGAGTGTTTGACAATGGGTAGCGTGATGCCGTAAATATCGATTTCCTGAAACGCGTCGCTACCAATAGCAGGACGGCTGACCTGCCCTGTCACAATCACCATTGGAATGGAATCCATCTGAGCGTTGGCGATGCCAGTGACCAGGTTGGTGGCTCCAGGCCCCGACGTACCAAAGCAGACGCCTACTTTGCCGGTAGCGCGAGAATAGGCATCGGCAGCATGGGCTCCACCCTGCTCATGCCGCACCAAAATATGTTGAATTGCCCCGGTTTGTTCTGCCCGGTATAACTCGTCATAAATGGGCAGAATGGCCCCACCGGGATATCCAAAAATATGCTTGACCCCATGACGAATTAGGCTGTCAATTAGGGCGAAGGCTCCAGTTGCTCGACTTGGCGCAACGACAGTCGTTGAAGCCGCCTGAACGGCTGGCGCGGTCTTTGGAGATCCAGTGAGGACGTCTTGCATAATTCAGCAGGGATATGGTTTTGTATTCAGCGATGCAGTTAATTCCTAAGTCTAGTGTGGGTTTTGCAATTCTGTCGAGTGGATATGTCAGGAAATAACCATAAATAGCTGGACAATCTCCATATGCCTAAACCAAGCAGACCTAATCACAGTCGTCAGCAATCCTCAACTTATTAGCTATTGAATCCACGTATCACGGTTGGATAGGTGGCAGATGACATATCTAATGACATCCAGATTGCAACAGAAGCGCGGCGCAATAATGCTCGATAAGTAAGGCATTGATTGTGAGACATTGCCTTGCTTTGCTTAGGCGACTTCTGGAAAGTAGTTTCCCAAATGGTGGGCATTGCCCACCCTACAGCGGCATGGTCGCTGGATTGAAGCTGGTATCTTCTTTTCTAGAAATCTCCTTAAGGGTTCCAGCTTTGATCAATACCGCTTTTGGCTCCAGTGGTTGCGCTCCATAAAACCATGACATTCCTTTAGATATCTGCCTAATATCCCTATAAGGGTTAAGCCCAATCGCATCTAGATGTTGCTGGTAGCAAGCTGCAACTTTTCAATAGATAAAACCGCTGCCATAGACACATGCGGGTGACTATCTTTAGACAGATAATTTAAGGCTGACAGACTTTTAGGAGTGGGCAAGTTCCCTAGTGCTTCTGCAAGGCGCTGCCGCACCAACCAGTCCGGTGACTGAGCAAATCTCAAAATGTCATCGACAGCGTCTAGTGCCTTTAGTTCTCCTAACGCGGCGATCGCCGCCTGCTGCATTACCTCTTCATCACTATCTAGAGCCTGAATCAACACGTCTCGGGCCCGAGGATCTTTGAGGTTGCCTAGAGAAACTGCCGCACTAAAACGCACTAGCCAATTGGTGTCTTCGTAGAAAGCGCGCATCAGTGGCTCGACCGCGCGCCCATCTTCTAGGTAGCCTAATGCTCCAGCCGCATCTGCACGAATGCCATAGTCAGGGTCAGTTTCTAGCAAGCTGATTAGAAGGGGATAACACTCATCTGTTGCCTTGATCCCTAGAGCGAATACAGCCATTGAACGGATCTGCAACACCTCATCATTGAGTACTTTCTTGATTAGGGGCATGGCTTCTGCTGAAGCAACACCTCGCAGAGATGCCAGCGCAATCATCCGAACTTTGGAACTGGGGCTATCTAGATCAGACGCGATCTGGGCTAAGCTTGGCTGGGTCATTACTCACTCCGAAGTTAACATTCTGTTACAAAACATTATAGGGAGAATGCAACAGCTTGATCTTCCCCGTTAGGGCGGAAAACCTCACCTTACCATTGGTCTTTCTTGCCGCGTAGCCGTGTAAAACTCTGCACGGGATCAGCAGTTTGCATCGCAGTTTGGATTGATGAGATATCCCAACGTAAAAAAGGGTTGGTGCGCTTCTCTATCCCTAACCAAGACGGCACTGTCGGTTCCTGCTGCTGTCGCTGCTGCTGGACTGTGGCTAGCCGCTGCGTTAGCGCTTCGTTGTCTGGCTCGATGCTGTGGGCGAACCGCAGGTTGTTTAACGTATACTCGTGAGCGCACCAAATGCGGGTGTTATCGGGGAGCGATCGCACCTGGCTCAACGACTGCACCATCTGCCCAGGAGTGCCCTCAAACAGCCGCCCACATCCCCCGGCGAATAGCGTATCGCCACAAAATAACTCTCCGGGTTCGTCAGAGGCTGAAGATTCAAAGTAGTAGGCGATGTGGGCGCGGGTATGCCCCGGCACAAACAGCACCGTGGCGTGGCGATCGGCAAAGGACAGGCGATCGCCCCCCTGTAAAAACACCTGCTGCCCTGGAATCCGACCCTGATCTACCGCTCCGCCATAGACCACCGTCTGGGGAAAGTGCTGCAATAACGTCCGATTCCCCCCCACATGGTCACCATGGTGGTGGGTATTAAAAATAGCAGTCAACGTTGCGCCTAAGTTCTGAAGCATAATCAAAACCGGCTCTGCCTCTGCCGGGTCTACCACTGCAGCCACCTGCCGCTTTGGATCATGCAGAAGAAAAATATAGTTGTCTGACAGGGCCGGTAGGCGATAAATCTGCATAGATTCCCAAAAACTCGTTGAATTACGTAAATTCTAAACCAGTAATTTGGGCAACCTAGCACCATCTGCCCCCGCAGGCTGTGCTCAAGGTTCTAACCCTTTATGCAGCCTTCATCAAGTCCTCGCGAAAGCTTTTTCCCAGCCCATAGCCCGTGAGCGAGAATAGAAGGTACTCGATTAACAAGCCATAAGACCCCCAAATTGCCCGTTAAGACGAATGGATTCGCTGAGCGTCTCCAACAGCTGACCTGAGTCTTGGTTGCTTCGGTCATGGTGTTGAGGCCCAGTGCGATCGCCGTCTTTTCCCCTCAATCGGCTGCATTAGGGTTGTCTACATAATTTAGGATTTTAGGATTTACAGTCATGATTAGGTTCACACCTCGCAAGCCAGTTGCGCTGGTTTCCGTGCTCGAACGAATTACCCAAAGTAAGCAGATGAGCCGCAAAGATCATTTAATCTTGACTTCGGCATTGCTCTCTAGTCAGCAAGTAGGCGACGACCTGCGCCGACAAATCAACCGCATTCTAGATGAACTCCGCACTGGCCATCTGAAGCTAGTAGATTAAGCCGACATAGCGATTCAGAATGATTCGTGAAGAGATACTCGAAAAATAGAGGAGTATCTTTTAACGCTGAAAACGTTGAGTTGAGCTGAATCGTCGCTGGGTGTCGAATCAAAACTAAGCCTCATTCTCCAGCAGTTTTTTGTCTTCTACTAGCTCTTGACGGCGCTCGTCACTAACCTCGGGATAACGCAGATTCAAGGCTTCGAGCCGTTGGCAAACCACCTGACTCACGGCCAATCGTGTATACCACTTGTGATCAGCAGGAATGATATGCCAGGGTGCCCAGTCAGTGCTAGTGTGCTGAAACATATCCTCATAGGCGTTCATATAGTCATCCCAATACGCGCGCTCTTTTACATCCTGCACTGAAAATTTCCAGTTCTTTTCTGGCCTATCAATGCGATCAATAAATCGCTCCTTTTGCTCATCTTTGGATACGTTCAGAAAAAACTTCAAAACAATAATTCCATTGTTCACTAAGTACTTCTCAAAATGATTGATTTCTTCAAAGCGCTGCTGCCAAATGTTGGGGCTGTTTTTGATTGCATCTGGAAGCTGCTGACTCGCTAGGATATTGGGATGCACCCGCACAACGAGCACTTCTTCATAGTAAGAGCGGTTGTGGATGCCAATCCGGCCCCGCTCAGGCAGCGCTTTCATCGAGCGCCATAAATAGTCATGGTCGCGCTCTTTAGAGGACGGCGCTTTGAAGCTATAAACCTGGCATCCCTGAGGATTAATGCCCGACATCACATGCTTAATGGTGCTGTCTTTACCTGCAGCATCCATCGCCTGAAACAGTATGAGCAGAGAATAGGTATTCTGCGCATAGAGTTTGGCTTGATCTTCAGCAAGCTGGTCGATTCCCTCTTGCAGCAACGTTTTAGCGTCTTTTTTCTTATACTTGCCCGTAAACCCGGGATCAAAATCCTTAAGCTGAATGCCTTTGCTGGGTTTGACAATAAACTGTTCGATATCCATATCACCTGTGCATTGCGTCAGCGTTCTAGGTAAGAGATTAGCCAAATGTTGACACGACTACCCTTATTGTTGTGCTTCACGTTACCGCTAACCCTCAACATAATCCGGCGGGGCCTAGCTGCGATACTGGCTCAGGGCATAAACTATGGCGTCAGCAAGTGGCCCCTTAGCTTTTTGGAGTAGCGCGCATTCTCCAAGGCCAAGTGCCAGCGACTACCCACTGACGTACCGTCCATCCTGCCGCGATGCCAACTCCGGTAATGAGCCAAAAGGCTAAGACGGACTGTTGTTCTAACCCGTTGGTAATGTTCATGCCGAAGATGGCTGTCAAAGCAGTGAGGGGAAAGAAAATTGCCACTAATACATTAAGGCGGTGAGCGGTAATCACAGCATCCAGGCTCAGGCGCGCTTGATCTTCAGCCCGCTGAGCAATGTCATATTCCAGTGCATTTTTAGTGTTTTCATACAGCAGGTCTAGCCCGCGCTGGATGTCGTAGGCCCAGTCCCGCAAATCAATGATGTCGCGATCGCCCGGAATCCCTTCTCGGGCTGATTGTAAGGTTGTGTGCAGGTTTAGGGCGGAGCGGCGTAGGGGGGCGATCGCCTCCAAAATGGCAAAGTAATCGCTGGCGATCTGCGCCTGATCGTAGCGATCGCGCAACTGTTCCTCGGCCTCGTTATACGCTTCAACATGGCGAATCAGCGGTTGCAGCCCTCTGCTCCCGCCGTTGGCTTCCCACACACCGTTGGGGTTGCGCCAGAAGAGCGCGCCTTCGCGGGTGCGATCGCCCAACATTGGCGCTTTGTGCAATACCAGCAGCAAATGCCCGTCAGCAATCATGGCCCGTTGCTTGCCCACGCTACGTTGCCCAAAGCGGTTCTTAATCTGATCTGGCAATGCCCAAGACGCTGGAAGTTTCATAGAGAGGGATAGAGACGGTAGTAACACCGTGGGTTGATGGTCAGCCCTCATCATGGCCTATCTAGAATGCTGATTGTCAAGAGCAGAACCCATCAGTCTTGCTCGTTTGAACGTGGGTTCAACAACGGCCTAAAACCATGCTGCCCGCGATATGGGCAACACAGTTTAGCGTTGGTTCAGCACTGCGCTCGGGGCTGAACCAACACCATCAAACTCACATCAGGTTACTGACAATCTTGGTATTAATCGATACAGGCGCTAAAAAGAAGAAGAGTTGGCAATGCTATCCCTCCCCCTTTTTTTAACTGGCTAGTGCAGATTATGAAATCAGCCTTCCGATCAGCCTAACGGCTGTTATGTTTAGCGATTGGCCGGAATCAGAGGCCGCACAAACATAAAGCCAGCGGCAAAAGCTGTCACGATGATGCCCAGAATTACCATCCACAGCCACAGTCCACTAAGATCCTTGGGGGTGCTGGCATTGGATTTATGGGGTAACGAGCCTTGCTCTGTGAATAGATCGGATGAAAGCCCATCTGCTGTGCTGCCGTTTAGCCCAGGCTGCTGACCCCTAGCATTTCCGGGGCGAATGCGAGCGGCGATCGCCTCTGCATCCATACGATCGGCATCGGTGGGGGTGCCCCAGTTAGGGCTGAGCGACGAGGCAATCTGCTGAATCGACACGACAGACTGACCGATTCGCTCTAGCTCTCGATGGAGCTGTTGATTTTGCTGCGTCAACGTCTGATTTTGCTGATGCAGCGAGTCCATCAATGCTTTCGTAGCCTGCAACTCTGCGGCCAACTCACGGTACACCGTCAGCGGCACCGTTGGGGAGGGTGTGGGCGGCTGAGTGGGCGGCTGCCCATTGTTGGTGCCATTTTGCGTGGGGTTATTCATCAACAGATCCAATCTGGGAGGACAGGGTGCACTAATGTCCACTTATAGTAACGCTGGTTTCGCAATTGGTATCACTCATTCAAGCTGAAATTTAGAAAACTGAACAGAACGATCGCGTTGCGCTTCTGCCGAGCTATGGGCCAATGCCAAGCGGCTGCCAGCACGGCGGATTTGGACTAAGATCCACAGTAATTCGACTTGGGGCCTAGTCTAAGTCGGTCGGCATCGTATCGATGGGATTTTATGGATGGTAGCTATGGCGTTTGAATCGTTCTCCCCACTGCGTCGCTGGCGATCGCTCCTCTCTTGGCTAGTGCTGGCGGTCATGATCATAGCGGGAGCGATCGCCCTTAAGGGATGCAGTCCCGCCCTACTGCGCAGTGAGGCTGCTCAAATTTCCCAACTGGTGGTGAGTGAGCTCAGCGATCCCAAAACCTTTAATACCGTGATGCAGCGGGAAGTTAATGCCGCGCTGGGCTATATGTATGACGGGCTGCTGAGCCAGAACGGCCTCACCGGAGACCTCGAGCCAGGGCTTGCCGAATCCTGGGAGATCTCGGACGACAATCAGACCATTGTCTTCACCCTACGAGAAAATTTGCGCTGGTCTGATGGCGAGCCGCTGACGGTAGATGATGTCATCTTTAGCTTTAATGAGGTCTATTTCAACGACCGCATCCCCAGCAGCACTCGCGATGTGCTGCGAGTGGGGGAGCAGGGACTGTTCCCCACCATTACAAAATTGGACGATCGCCGATTTCAGGTCGTGTCACCTGAACCGTTTGCGCCCCTGTTGCGCAGCATTGGCAGCATTGACCTTGTTCCTCAGCATGTGCTGCAAACCTACGTCAACTCTACCGATGCCGATGGTAATCCCCGGTTTCTGAACGTGTGGGGCACCGAAACCCCACCCCAAGACATCATCGGCAATGGCCCCTTTCGTCTGACGGCCTACCAAACAGGCGAACGCATCATTCTCGATCGCAATCCTTACTACTGGCGGCAAGATCAGCAAGGCAACCCCCAGCCCTACATTGAGCGCATCGTCATTCAGATTGTGGAATCTGCCGATACCTCGCTGATTCAATTTCGCTCGGGGGGGTTGGATATTATTGGAGTCAGCCCTAACGACTTTGCCTTGATTAAGCGAGAAGAAGAGGCCGGGAATTTTGAGATCTATGACGGCGGCCCCGCTCTGGCAACCTCGTTCATCAGCTTTAATCTGAACCAGGGCAGCCGCAACGGTCAGCCCGTTGTGAACCCGATCAAATCGCGCTGGTTTAACACCCTAGAGTTTCGCCAGGCCGTGGCCCATGCCATTAATCGCCAAGCAATGCTCAATAACATTTACCAGGGCATTGGCGAGCCGCAGGATTCTCCTATCTATAAGCAAACGCCCTACTATCTTTCGCCAGAAGAGGGGCTGCGAGTGTATGACTATGATCCAGACTTAGCCCGAGAACTGCTGCTGAGTGCTGGGTTTCAGTACAATGACCAAGGGCAACTGCTGGATGCAGACGGGAATTTGGTGCGCTTTAACCTGATTACCAATGCCGGAAACGATATTCGTGAATCGTTAGGCACCCAAGTTATGCGCGACTTGGCGCAGATTGGCATCACGGTAGATTTTCGCCCGGTGGCGTTTAACACGTTGGTCAACCGCCTCAACGATACGCTCGATTGGGATGCTCACATCATTGGCTTTACGGGGGGTGGTGTGGAGCCCAATTCTAGCGCCAACATCTGGTCAATTAATGGAACGCTGCATGTGTTTAACCAGAATCCGTCGGCGAATGATTTGGAGGGCCGGGTCATCTACGATTGGGAGCAGGCGATCGCCAATCTCTACATCAGGGGGAGTCAAGAACTGGACGAAGATCGCCGCCGCGAAATTTATAGCGAAGCCCAGCAGCTCGTGCAGGAAAACCTGCCGTTTATTTACCTGGTGAATCCGTTGGCGCTGTCTGCCGTGCGCAATACGGTGAAAGGGGTGCAGTTTTCGGCGCTGGGCGGCACGCAGTGGAACCTGTATGAGCTGCAAATTGAGCCTTAGTCCGGTTGTGGAATCATCGGTCTTGCAGGCTTGGGGGGTAGAGATGATGCCTGTTGCGAGCCACCGATTTTGGGAATGCTTAGAACGATGCCTCTTAACGCTGTAGTCCATCCCACTGGGCCATCCCACTGGGATATGGGGCGTGGGCGGGTAGGGGTAGAGCAACTGGGCCGGATTTTAGGAGAAACCGATGATGAATGGCATGGTGCAGGTCATGGCTCGATCGATGGTGGTGGGATTAGTGGCGGGGGCGATCGCCGCGAGTCCGCGTCCAGCAGTGGCAAATGTGCGGGTTCCCGTCAACCAGATGGCCAGCCAACTGCGGCAGCAGACGCGTCTGCCCATCATGCTGCCAGATGTGATCCCAGGCACGACGGATTTGCTGTACTTCAGCGCAGTCGGAAACGCCAGTGAATACACGCTAAATATTGACTATCGCTCTGACTGTGGGGGTGCAGCGGCCTGCAGCTTTGGCGGGCTGATTGCGTTTCAGGGGGGCGTGTTTGAAGACCCTGAGCTGGTGGTGCCCGGAGAAATTATTGAGTGGGTGCAGTTGGCAAACGGCGTGACTGGCCAGTATCAGTACTATTGCGGTGTGAGCTGCACGGCGCTAATGTCCTGGCAGGTGCAGGGCGTGCTTTACAACGTGTATCTCAAAGATGGGCGGCTAGACGATGTGGTGGCGATCGCCAACGGCGCAATTGTCGCTGGGTTCCGCTAGCGGGTGCGGCTAATGACGGCGATCGCCCCGCCCCCCGGCGGCCCCTGGTGTTCGCTGCCGCCTGAGACATACACCATTGGGTCGCCAACGACAGAGGCCACCACGGCGCCCACAACCGCCCGCGCCATGCGAGTGTGGCTAATATCTGAGTCGTCTAGCATGGTGTGACGGCGGTTGAGGATCGTGCCCCTTGGATCGGCCTCGGCTTTGGCAAATACGTTGATGATGCGCTCTAGCGGCTGCTGGGTGTGGGCGATCGCCGCCTGAACTGCATCTACATCCAGCGCGTGCTGCATCACGCTATGGCCGATGACAAACCCGCTAGCCGCGTGGGGCGCATTGCCCAGCACCAAAATTTCGCAGTTGAGCAGTTCCACCCCGGCAGAGGCAGACGCCACAGCAGAGTAAAGGTCATCATTCTGACAAATGCTGTCGGCTGTCACCGCATCGGGGGAGAGTTCGCCCACGGCGATCGCCACGCCCAGCGCCGACGCGCCGCGAGAATAGGCCATTGATTTATAACTGTCGCTGAGGACGGCGGACTCTGTCGCCTGAGCGCGGCGGCTGGCAGTTACCAAGGGACACTTGACCTGAACAAAATGCACATGCTCTGGGGTGAGACCCGCTTGGGCGATCGCCGCCGTTGTACCGGCGGCAACCTCGTGCACCATTGCCAGCGTGCCAACCTCCGCTGGCGCAAAGTCGCGGGTGTGATGAACGCCCAACACCAATCCCCAATCTCGCGCTGCATCGGGGGCCGCGTCTTCTCGAGTAAATACGGTGAGATGGGGACTGATAACCCCCTCGGTGCCGCCCGACATGACGTAGATAATGCGCTGGGCAGCCGAGGCCCCAATGTGCTGAGCGAGGTAGGTCTTGAGGCTTTGCACCGCAAACCCGCGGGTAAAGTCATTGACGCAGCCGTTGCCCTCGGTTTTACCCAAAATTGCCACAATGGCAGCCGGGTTTAGCTTGCCCGCTTGCACGAATGCCGCCAACCCGCTCACATCATCCGGGCCAGCTTGCGGAATTTTGAAGACCTTAACGTTCACGCGCCAACTCTCCCAAGAGTTCTACCAAATCGCCACCCCAACATGGGGCGCTGGGCAAAGCTCAATCGCTCCGCCCAACCTGCGATTTTTGTGAACTCTACCAGGTTTATTGCCCTTCTGTACAAAAATCCGATATCAGACTTTCATCAACTCACATCACGGTAGAGTTGGGACTGACGGGTTAAGCAGGCTTTAGGACAACGCGAGTCAGGGGTTTGAGCCTATCGCAAACTCACGTTAGGCTAGGCAAATTGGCGTTCGGCGGCGTATTCTCGCTCGTAGCGGGCGATCGCCGGATCTTGCATCAACAGGTCGAGCAGCAGCGCCGCCGTCCAAGAAAAATTGGCTGATCCCAGCCCCTTTCCCGTATCGGGGTTGAAATATTCATAGAATCCGCTGCGCTCCACCAGATCAATACTGCACTGCCGCAGCCATTGCGCTTCGGCCTCATAGCCATAGTGACGCAACCCCTGGCTTAGCAACCAGTTGAGATTGATCCACACGGGGCCGCGCCAGTAGCGGTTAGGGCAAAAGGCAGCATCGGCGCGGCTGCAGGTGGGCACTCCCCATCTGTGGCTGACGGTAAAGGAAGGAGCGAGCAATGTAGTGACCAGGTGAGCCGCCTGAGCTGCTGAGGAAATGCGGCCATAGAGGGGCGAAAAGCCTGCGGCTACTGCAGTGGGGATCAGCTCCTCTGCCACAAGGTCATAGTTTTGGTAGAGCCCCAACTCAGGATTCCACAGTTTTTGGTTGAGGGCGATCGCCGTTGTATTGGCCCACGCCTCAAACGGGGCAGGGTCGTGATGCAGCAGTTGGGCGATCGCCGCCAAGTCACGGTTGGCCTGCACGAGTAGCGTGTTAAAGAGAACATCCTGCACCATAAAGGGGCACTGGGTCTGGAGCTGCGCCTCGTTATAGGTGGCCTCTCTCGCCTGCACCAGCAGATAGACATAGCGGTCATAGTCGCTATTGCTGGGGCGATTGTCCATACTCACTTCGTGAATATCCACCCGCTGATAAGCAGGCAGATCGTCTTGGGTCAAATCCATGCGCGCCATCGCTGCATCCCACAGGGGCGAGTTATCTTGCCCCGACTCCCAGGGGTGTCGCACATACACAAGCCCATCCTTATCGCGGTCGCGCTCACGGTAGAGATAGCCATGCCACGCAACCAGTTGGGGAAACAGATCCTGTAAAAAGGCAAGCGCCTGAGCGGGATCGCTGGCATAGCGGTAGATATGGAGGGCGGCTGTGGCATGCACCGGCGGTTGGATAATGCCAGACGTGGCAACGGCCTGAGGGGCATCGGGCGATCGCTCAGCCTGCCAATAGTCTGGGCCGGGAAAATAAGCCCCCACCAACCCCGGGCGAAAGACGATGTGGGGCAGCAGCCCATTCTCCCATTGCCCCCGAAAGAGCGATCGCAGCTCTTGCATCGCCCGAGCCTGGTCATAGTGGGCATAGCCCATCGCGATAAACGCCGAATCCCAACTCCACTGGTGAGGATAAAGCCGCGGTGCTGGCTTGGTGGAAGATCCGGTCCAGTTTTGGCGGAGCACACCCTTCGCTTGATGAACCAGGGATAGATGGCGATCGAACATAATGTGTTGTATTTTTGGGAGAACGTTTGGCAGGGTGTAGGTAGGGCGGGAAGGGCGGTGGCGAGAGACGACTGCTGCTAGGGCTTGCAATACAGATAAACAGTATCCATAACTACAGTTCTTGTATTTTGACAGACTTGTATTTTGGCAGAACTATAAGGGCTGATACAGGAAGGAATGTCAGGAGTTTTTGAAGCCGCGAGTGAAACCACCAAAACTCGTCAAATTTGCGGCAAAGATGTCATAGTTCACAGATATTTCGAGGACTTCAGACCCTTGATGTTCCAGTGATAGTCCAGCAGCGTTAGCTCGTAATAACACGTTCCACATCGATCTAACTGTGGTGTAGCTGTGGTCTAACGAGATTGATAACGAGATTGATAACGACATTAATTAGGATGCATGAATTAGGATGCATGGGCGCTAGTTTTGTTATTGCTGATTTTAACGATGATGTTTCGATAGGTAATGATTTGTTAATTATTTTTACCGACTTAGATGGAACCCTTTTGGAGCCCGAAAACTACCGCTTTGATGCGGCAGAGTCGCTGCTCGTGTCTCTCAAAACGCAGCAGGTTCCCGTCATCCCAGTCACCAGCAAAACCCGGCTTGAGGTCGAGCATCTGCGGCAAATCTTAAGTTCGACCGATCCCTTTGTGGTCGAAAACGGCAGCGCTGTGATGGTAGAACCCCACGACAATCGGTTCTTAATTCCTGCAACTCATTCTGTCGCGCCTGATTCAGAGCTGGCGAGTTATCAGCTGCTGCAACTGGGCTGCTCCTATGCGCAGGCTCGGCAGGGGCTGCAGGCGGTGGCGACGCAACTCGGCACGACGCTGCAAGGCTTTGCGGATCTGGGAGAGGCGGAGGTAGAGCGCCTGACCGGGTTGCTGCCTAATGATGTGAAGCGGGCGCGGGCGCGTGAGTTTAGTGAGCCGTTTGTCACCCCTCGTCACATTCCACCTGATCATGTCAAAGAGGTGGTAGCGGGCCAAGGGTTTCGGGTGGTTCTCGGCGATCGCTTTTCCCATTTGATCGGCCCCCATGCGGGCAAGGGCCATGCCGTCCGCGCGCTGACGCAACACTTCCAATCGCCAGCTTCAGAGCCTGTCACCACGATTGGTTTGGGCAACAGCCCCAATGACCGCGAAATGCTGGAGGCAGTCGATGTGCCCATTATTGTGCCCGGGCGCAATGGCCCTCACCCAGGCTTGTTAGGAAAAGACTGGGCGATCGCCCCATTTCCGGGTGCGAAGGGCTGGGCAGAGGCCATCACCAGCGTTCTGGAAGTAGGTGCTGTTATGGCGCAAAGACCGTCATCCTAGGGCGTGTCATCAATTCCAACCAAACGCCTGATGCTATGAGCGTTGCCACGCCCGACCCAAAAACCAGGCTAGGGGCTGTGACTGTTGATTTCTGGGATAGTTGATTTCTGGGATAGTTGATTTCTGGGATATTAGAGGCTAATTGATGACAGCCCCTAGACCTATCCTGGCTTGTTCATAGCTGATTGACCCAAGTTGGGATGATTTAGCGAACGATGATCCTGTCTAATCCGTGAGTCGTTGCAGATAGCGTTCAATCAGCAAGATCGCTACAATGTCGTCGATCGGGCGAGAGATGCTGCGGAGCCGCTGCGGCACCCACTGCTGCAACCCTCGAGGAGGAAACATTTGCCAGTAGCGATCGCGTGCCTCTAGGGTACTGTAGCGTTCATCCACCAAAATGATTCGCAGGGGATCAGGCAGTTCGGTCTGCAATCGCGCTTTCCACTGCTTGGCCGTGGTCTGATCGCCCATGACCAACAGCGAAATAGGGTACTGCTGCTGAAGCTGCTGAATGATGGCGATCGCCTCCATCGCAGGCACGACTTGATGCAGCAACAGCCGCCGATCTAGCCCCATAATCGCGACACCGCACTTCAATCGACCCGGGTCAAATCCGAGAATCACCGGCTGAGGAATGGTCAGAGGTACGGCCTCCATCATGGGGTTTCCTCGTCGTTGCCGCCATTGGGGACGTTGATTGTGTTGGTGCTAAATCGGGGTAAACCGCCCTGCACCGCAACTAAAGCCAAGTTTGCAGGCCCAGCGGTAAAGATCGGCTCAGAGGCGATCGCCTGCAAGCTAACCGGTTGATTGAGCGATCGCACCTGACGAAAGAATTCAATCACCGTTTCAGTTTGACCATCTGCAATCTGAATGCTGTCACCTAGTAGCCCTGCCTGCCGCAGTCGAAACTGCGCCGTGCCAATCAAACGATTAAACTCCTCAACCAGCGCTTCATCACCGACCTGCTGAGGGTTCGTCGAAGCGGATGCGACCACCGCTCCTAACGGAAACAACAGCTCATTAGGGGCAGCAGCCACAAATACCTGAATGCACTCCTCACCGGCTAGCACGCAGGGCTCTCCAACCACGTAGTTTCCTGCTGAGAGAATACGAACGACATATTCTTCCCCACTTTGCAGTTGGCTGATCAACTGATCTACTTGCCCCACCGTAATCTGCAAAACCTGCTGTGACACGGTCAGGGTGCCCGGACGAATGCGTTGGGCAGCGATGCGGTTGGCCTCTATGAGTAGCTGCTCAACGGCCTGAGGCGCGGCCGCAGGCGACACAACTCGCACCACCCCCGACGCCAACGCTTGGTTGCGCAGCAGCGCCACACTACCCTGACGCAAGCCCTGAAACTCACGCTCTAGCAGCAGCACCTCTTGCTCTAGGACGAGGCGCTGCTCCTCTAGGTCACTCAGTTCTGCTTCTCGTTCAGCAATGCGGCGATCGCGCTCGGCGATCTCTTCTTCTCGCTGACTTACTTCTTGCTGGCGATCGCGCTGTAGCTGTGCAATCTCAGCGCGCAGTTGATTAGCCTGCCCAGACACGCCCCGCAACACCGCCTGCGCCTGCAAAAAGTTAGATTCCACCTGTTGCAGTTGCGATTCGGTCGTGCCCAGTTGCGATTCAGTTGTCTGCAACTGATTTTCGATCAACTCCCGTTGCACGCTGACTTCATCCAACTGACGATTAGTGCGCGATAGTCGTCGCTCTGCCAAGCGTTGCTCTTCTAAGGCCGTGTCTAAATTTCGCTGGATATCTTGCTGCTCAAGGCGAGCGTCAACCACTGCGCTTCGTGCCTCTTCCAAATCTTCCTGAATGCTTTCTAGCTCAAACACACCCGTTCGCAGTTGGTCATCAATGGCAAATAGAATGCCGAAGGTCATCGCCGAAATCACAATCCCCGTGATAATCGTGATCAGGGTCGCGGTTTGGCGGGGACGCAAGCTAAATAAGCTGAGGCGAGCTTTTCCCACTCGCGTCCCCAGGCGATCGCCCACGGTTGCCAGCACCCCCCCCAGCACCAAAATTGCCAAAATTAGACCTAGAGCCGTGGTCATCGGCGATTACGTGCAACTCAGATACAGCGTACTGTATTCTGTCATGAGTTCAGTCGACACTGAGTTTAGAGTTCCATCTGAATCCAGATATTTCCTTGTTCTCTATAAGTGATGCCCATCGCTATAGAGTTGGCTATCTGCGGCAAGAGCATTTCCCAACCAAGGGTTCACGACATAACAGTGATTAAAGCCTGAGCGATCGTAACTAAGCAGAATATCGCCCTAGGGTGTGTCATCAATTCCAACCAAACGCCTGATGCTATGAGCGTTGCCACGCCCGACTCAAAAACCAGGCTAGGGGCTGTGACGGTTGATTTCTGGGATATCAGAGGCTAATTGATGACAGCCCTTAGCTTAGGAGACACAGTAACTAAGTTGCTCATCGTTACTCATTTTGAAACAGGTTCTACGGAGGGCGATATCCACACCCTTAGCGATAAGACCTCAGAGATAGCCTGATCAAGCTTTGCCTATCGCTGCTGCGTAGTAAGAGCGCCCGCGTAGCCTCAGGCCGCTCGCTCTCTTTTTGATGGAGGCCAACTCTTGCAGCCCTCGTTTATTTCTCGAGTTTTGGCTGCCACGCTAAGCTCACCACAGCCACAGGCTAGGTAAATTGCTGGCTCAGCGCGACGGGGTTATAGACGGTGATTTTTTTCTTATGAATAGAAATCATATTGTCGGAGCGAAGGTCGCCCAATAGCCGCGTCACCGTGACTCGGGTGGAACCAATCGCTTCGGCGATCGCCTGATGGGACAGCTTGAGATCAATCATGATGCCCTCAGAGGTGGGCACGCCAAAATCGCGGCAGAGGATCAGCAAAAAGCTCACTAATCGCGATCCCATGTCTCGATGGGCCAGAGTCTCAATCATCATCTCAGTTTGCAGAATTCGAGATGACAACCCCTTTAACATCAATAAGCTCAGATCGGGATTATCTTGCAATGCCTTTTCGACCTGCTCAATGGGGATCGACAGCAGTTCCACTGGAGTAAAGGCAACTGCGTGGTAGAAGCGGTCGGCCCGCTGCCCCGTAATCAGCGATAGCACCCCAAATACGCTGTTTTCGCGCAATAGAGCGACTGTGATCTCCTCCCCTGCTTCATACACTCGCGACAGTTTCACGGCTCCCTTTAAAAGGAAGTAAACGCGCTCTGCCGGATCTCCAGGAAAGAAGATTGTTTTACCCCGCTCAAACGCCTCCACCATTGGCGGGAAAACGCCCCCGCTCAGTTGACGGAATACATCGGCTAACGGCTTATCTTGTACCACAACCATACCTTTTTGCCTGCTCAGAACCCCTGAAAGTAAGCCAATCAAAATCGTCCAGTTCAGTATGCAGAAATCATGTATCAGCTCAATTCAATGGTTTTGAGTGGGCGGTTAGCGTTGCTAGCCATCCAAACAAAAGGATTGATGTAGCTCAATAGTACGACCCGCCTTGGATTCATCTTGCGGTCTCAAGTTATCTAAAGCTGTCAGGCTTCGCAGGTATAAAATCACTGCATCTGCCACAACGTTCATGCTAAGACAACGACCGTTTAGTGTTTGATGAGGAGATTTTGACTTTAGAACACTTAAACTAAGTTTAAGAGAGTTTTTTGTATCAGATATTACATAAGTGAAATTGTAGTGCTTCAAGTTATACCAATCTTCATGATTGACGGTTTATGTCGGCGGCCAGCAGAACGGATTTTCCTGGGGTCATTGGCTTTCTGGTCAGCCCCCCCTATCCTTCGATCCCCTTTTTCAGTATTCTGATCTCGCTTGCCCAATGCTATGTGTACTGGGGTGAGCGATCGCCCCTCCCTCGGTGCTTGCGATCCACTCCGCCCTTGACTAATCCTTAAATTTATTCATGCTGAACCTAACTGGAAAACGCGCCATCGTCACAGGCATCGCCAACAACCGTTCGATTGCCTGGGGCATTGCTCAACAGCTTCATGCCGCCGGAGCGACCCTTGGCATTACCTACTTGCCTGACGAAAAGGGCAAAATGGAGAAAAAAGTGGCGGAGCTGGTAGACCCCCTTCAGCCCAGCTTATTTTTGCCCCTCAACGTGCAAGATGAGGCGCAGATCGACAGCGCCTTCAGCACCATTCGAGACCAGTGGGGTCAGATTGATATCCTGATTCACTGTCTGGCGTTTGCCAATCGCGATGACCTCAGCGGCGACTTTAGCGCTGTATCTCGCGATGGATTTAACCTGGCGCTGGATGTTAGCGCCTATTCTCTCGTGCAGTTGTGTCATGCTGCCAAGCCGCTGATGACGGAGGGGGGTGCGATTGTCACCATGACCTATTTGGGCGGGGTACGGGTGGTGCCGAACTATAACGTCATGGGTGTTGCCAAGGCGGCGTTAGAGATGAACGTGCGCTACTTAGCGGCAGAACTGGGCTCTCAAAATGTGCGCGTCAACGGCATTTCTGCTGGGCCGATTCGCACGCTGGCATCGTCTGCGGTGGGGGGCATCCTCGACATGATTCACCACGTAGAGGCGATCGCCCCATTGCGCCGCACGGTAACCCAGACTGAAGTGGGCAACGCGGCTGCCTTCCTCTGTAGCGATCTGGCGAGTGGCATCACCGGGCAAATCCTTTACGTGGATGCAGGCTACGAAATTATGGGCATGTAGGCCGAGTTGAACCCACGACGCAGTCCCCCGCTGTGTTACCCAAATGCAAGGGACTGTGAGACTGCAATTTCGATGCAAGCCTGAGAAAAAGCCTAATCCACTCCTCATCCAGTCCAGCCAGTGGAGCACTCCACCGGGCTTGGTCAGTGGGTTTAATCGGCTATTGTCGACGGTTGACCTCAGCTATAGCACCAGTCCTGTGCAGAAGCACGGACAGGAGATGGGCCGGAGTTGGCATAATGGAAGCTTATGGTTTTATGGAACTCTGCCCTATGCAAACCCGCGACCCCATTGTGACGCCTGCCCCGACTGATACCGCCTCCCAGTCTCTACCCAAATCTTCGGCACGGATTGCGACAGTTAGCCGCAAGACCAAGGAAACTGACGTTAGCGTCAGCGTAAACCTCGATGGGCAGGGGCGCTGTGTGGCAGAGACCGGAGTTCCGTTTCTGGATCACATGTTGGATCAGATTGCGTCTCACGGCTTGCTGGATCTGGAGGTGCAGTCGGTTGGGGATATTCATATCGACGACCACCACACGAATGAAGATGTGGGGATCACGTTGGGGATGGCGCTGGCCAAGGCCTTGGGCGATCGCAAAGGGATTACACGCTTCGGCCACTTTGTGGCACCGCTGGATGAGTCACTGGTGCAGGTAGCGCTAGATTTCTCTGGGCGGCCCCATCTGAGCTATGGGTTACAGATTCCAACCCAGCGGGTGGGCACATATGATACCCAACTCGTGCGGGAGTTCTTCGTAGCGGTGGTGAATCACTCTCACATGACGCTGCATATTCGCCAACTTGACGGCATCAACTCTCACCACATCATTGAGGCGACGTTTAAGGCTTTTGCCCGAGCGATGCGGATGGCGCTAGAAATTGATCCCCGACGCGCGGATGCGATCCCAAGTTCAAAAGGCGTGCTGTAGCCATGCTGAATCCTGTGACTACGGTGCCTCGATCACAGCCGGCTTGGGGCCGTGCAATATTGCAGCCCGCTACTGAGTTTGCGCCGACGGTGTTGCCGGTGCTTGAGGGCAAAATTCCCGATGGGCTGCAGGGTGTGCTCTACCGCAATGGCCCAGCGCGGCTAGAGCGGGTGGGCGGCGCATAGGGCACTGGTTTGATGGGGATGGGGCCGTGTTGCAAGTCCAGATCCAGCAGGGGCGGGCGATCGCCACCTATCGCTATGTGCACACCGCGGGATATGACGCAGAAGCCACGAGCGATCGCCTGCTCTATGCCAAATAGTCATCTGGTAATGCATCGACCCGATGGGCTAGAGCGAGGCGATTTGTTTGGGGCGATCGCCCGCTACGACCATCATGCTCAAGCCCACACCACGCTAGACTGCGGTGATCATCGCTATCCCACAGAACCGCTGCTGGCCTCTGACCCTGGCAATAGCGACGTTGATCAGGGGTGGCTGCTAACGGTGGTGTATGACGGCGATCGCCATCAGAGTGAAGTGTGGATTGTGGCGAGCGATCGCCTTGCCGATGGCCCCATCTGCCGCCTACACCTGCCTCAGGTTGTGCCACCGAGCTTCCATGGCATCTGGCATGCCAGATAACGCTAGCTCGACCAGCAGGCAATGAAAGCTTTTTGCTCAGGATTGGCAGAAATTACCTAATCAAGCCTGTCAATCCTAAGCAGAGAGAAAACATCTAGTTCACTTGCCACCAGCCTAGCCCTGGCCCAATGAACCGCACCACCACCCAATACACCACCAACAGACCAATCCCAACCCAAGCACCTTTTGTGCTTAGATCCACAAATTGTTTGGCCTGCGATTTCTTGATCGGCAACCAAGGATAAACGGTACCCTCTTGCCCGTACTTGTCGCCAAGCGCTTCCTTGCGCCGTTTTGAGTCGCCCATAGCTGCTGTTCCACATCCATTACGCTGCGTTACCGATTTGATGATGGCAGTTCTAAATTATTCAAGCTATGACAGTGCAGGAGAGCCCCACACACTCATAACCGACGTTAGAACTGCCACCGTTTTTGATCATATCGTCTGGGCTAGGGGTGGATTGAGTCTGCTTAAAATCTCGTCAAACTCTCGTAGGGTTCTCCGCTGAATCAATATCAAGGGCGATCGCCCCTACACCTACCCAGATTTTGCAATCACCCCAATCTCGAAAAAAGACTTACCCGACGACAACCCCATACAGACCTATCCGGTCGATCAGCCGAAACATACGCTACACTGATGAGCGGCAAGATGGTGCAGTTCAAAGCGACTGTCTAGCACAGCGCAGCAGCAAGTGGGGGTACCCACTTTTTTTATTTCTGCTTTTAATTCTCGTGTTATGGCACATCCTCTCGTCCCCCTTATTCTCGAACTGGCGACTCTCGTTGCCGATTCCCTCGATCTTGAGGTGGTCTCAGTGGTGTTTCATACCAATCAGAATCCGCCTGTGCTGCGGGTCGACGTGTGCGGTCGGCAGCGTGATACAGGCCTTGAGGATTGTGAACGCATGAGCCATGCGCTAGACGCAGTGCTTGACGAAGCCGAAACCATTCCTGATGCTTACGTTTTAGAGGTCTCCAGCCCAGGGATTCCTCAATCTCTGACCACTGATCGAGAATTCACGTCATTCAAGGGGTTTCCGGTGGAGGTCGCCACCACCGAAGCCGTAAAGGGCCATACCCTCTGGAATGGTCTGCTGATTCGACGCGACGATGAGGCCGTTTACATCAATCTCAAAGGACGGGCGATCGCCCTGCCGCGCCATCTGGTAAAACAGGTGCAGCTCACCAATGGTGAAGAGCCCTGATCTAAATTTTCCTGCTGAAACCTTTTGCCACTGCATTTCTCTGAATCATCATTCAATGTTTCATTGAACCAATAGAACATTAGAACTGTTCAATCGGGTGCTATCAGGGCGCAAACGCATCCTGCGACACCAAGCCTTAACCTGCCCTTGTTGATACGAACTCGCTAACAATTAAATAGCTACGGAGGCTAAAACCGAATATGTCAATGGTTACCCTACCTGGTCTACGGGAACTCATCGAAGGCATCAGCCGCGATCGCAACCTGCCCAAAACCGCTGTGCAAGCTGCGCTCAGAGAAGCCCTGCTCAAAGGCTATGAGCGCTACCGTCGAACCAACCGCCCAGATATTGCCACGTTTGACGAAGAATATTTCATCAACTTTGAAGTTGAACTAGACATCGATGACGAGGGGTTTCGCGTACTCGCCACCAAAACTATCGTCGAAACCGTCGAAAATCCCGATCACCACATTGCGCTAGAAGAAGTGCAGGAGGTCGCTCCAGAAGCTCAACTGGGCGATACCGTGGTGCTCGATGTGACGCCTGAGCAAAACGAATTTGGGCGAATGGCGGCGATTCAGACCAAGCAAGTGCTGGCTCAAAAACTGCGGGATCAACAGCGCAAGCTGATCCAAGAAGAATTTCAGGAACTGGAAGCGACGGTGCTTCAGGCGCGAGTGCTGCGGTTTGAGCGACAGTCAGTCATTATGTCCGTGAGCAGCAGTTTTGGGCAGCCCGAGGTCGAAGCAGAGTTATTAAAGCGCGACCAGCTTCCCAATGATAACTATCGCGCCAACATGACGTTTCGCGTCTTGCTAAAGCGAGTATCGGAGGGGTCGCATCGGGGGCCACAGCTACTGGTGTCGCGGGCTGATGCCGGACTCGTGGTAGATTTATTTGCCAGCGAAGTGCCCGAGATTGAAGACGAAGTGGTGCGGATCGTGGCTGTAGCCCGGGAGGCCAATCCCCCCTCGCGCTCGGTAGGGCCTCGCACCAAAATTGCAGTCGATACCGTTGAGCGGGATGTGGACCCGGTGGGGGCTTGCATTGGCGCTCGGGGATCGCGAATTCAAGCAGTCGTGAATGAGCTGCGCGGCGAGAAAATTGACGTTATTCGCTGGTCGCCCGACCCTGCAACCTATATTTCTAATGCACTAAGCCCCGCTCGGGTAGAGCAAGTCATTCTGGTAAATCCCGACGAGCGCCAAGCTCATGTGCTGGTGCCCGATGATCAACTCAGCTTGGCGATTGGCAAAGAGGGCCAAAACGTACGGCTGGCGGCGCGGCTAACGGGCTGGAAGATTGACATCAAAGATGCCTCTAAGTATGACTTTGAAGCTGAAAGCCAAAAAATGGCAGACCTGGCTGAGGCCCGTCGCTTGGCTCGAGAAGATGAGGAGCGTTATTTAGAAGAGCTAGCAGCAGAGGAGGCAGAAGAAGCCAGACTGAATGCAGAGCTAGACGAAGATGGGCTAGACGAGCCCATGGAAGAGGCGTCAGCCCCATTGGCAGAAGCAGATGCTGCCACAAAACTCAATGTTGAGCCAGCGGAGGAGCTTGCGAGCGACGATGCGGTTGAACCTGAGTTGGCGGCAGTGTCTGCAGAGGAGAGTGAGGGGGATGAAGTGGCGATCGCCCCTGAAAGCGTTCTCCCTCTCAGCGAGGCCGATGAGTCAGAAGACCCCAGCGACGCTGTGGCAGAAGCGGACGATATTGAGGAATCGTTGGGGTGATAGTGACTAAGCCTCATTTCAAGCACACGGTAGCTCTGACCAAGCCAAGAGTGAAGTAGGTATGGGCTAAGCCCGCGCCTATTTCACTTCTAGATTCAAGATTCCTCGCTTCAAGATTCCTGGCTTTAAGCCTATGGCTTTTGAGGGCCGCGCCAGTGAGCAATGGGTTCTTCGTGCCACTATCGGAGTTGGTTGGGCGGTTGATGAATTGAATGGTATGAAACCCCTACGCAATGAGGGCCTCACACCATCAACCCGTGCTTTAAGCGCTAAAAAAAATCCCATCATAGTGGGTCAGTCAGAGCAACTGGCGCAATACCTTGTCTCTTCATGCCTGGAACCTTAGTTGTTTCCACGCGCCCAACCACACAAACCTGTAAGTTGGAGAACTTATGTCATGAATCCTAACCATCGACGGTGTGCAAGCTGTCGCACCATAGCTCCCAAAGAGAACTTCTGGCGGATTGTGCGAGTTTATCCGTCACGGACGATACAATTAGATGAAGGTGCAGGCCGTTCGGTTTATCTCTGCCCTCAAGCAAGCTGCCTTAAAGCAGCCCAGAAGAAGGATCGACTGGGGCGATCGCTCCGGGCACCTGTTCCTCCTAGAATCTATGAGGCGCTGTGGCAGCGGATTGCGACGGGCAACGTTCGTTCTGACGAGGAGTCGCTTCCACTGCCCAGTCAGCGACCCCAAGCCTGAGGGATTACACTAGAGTAAACAAGCGTAAGACTGGATTCATCGTAAGTGGGCGATCGCCGCTTTACGCTGCGTTGCAGGTCAGGGTCTAGCTGACTCCATTAACTTGTGTTCTACCTCTGCGCTTTAGCAGGTTTCGCTAGATCGCAATTCCACATCAGACTAAGTCTCTAGTGTGTTGCAAACTGACT
This sequence comes from Kaiparowitsia implicata GSE-PSE-MK54-09C, assembly GCA_019359435.1. GTDB lineage: Bacteria > Cyanobacteriota > Cyanobacteriia > Elainellales > Elainellaceae > Kaiparowitsia > Kaiparowitsia implicata. The sequence goes on along the minus strand of JAHHHI010000084.1, from coordinate 26,231 downwards.
TGCTGCTAATTTAAATCCCATCACGAAGGCAGAATGATTTGCGGAATAGCAAGCGCTCGGCGTTGAAGCTAGATAGACAAGCCGACAGTTGGCGGATTATGCTTAATCTCCGGCTCATAAAGGTTCAGAGGGCTTGGAGTAGCATGAGCCCCCGTCTCGCCGTCATGATAGAAGCTGTCCAAGAGCATCTTGACGGTGCTCTATCGCTGTGTCAGCAGGTTGGTTTAGAGGAGACTCGTTATAATCAACCGAGAGTCCTGTAGTTTTAGAAGGATTGAGTCATTGTGCGACGTAGAAGGTTCATAGTGAGATCTACTACTGAGTGCGTGCAGAGGGTGAGCTACAGGTTTCAGTCGGCAGGTCAATCCGCAACACAGTCGCAGAATAGTCATCGTTTACGGTCACAGTACGGTCACATTGTTGTAGCTAGAAAAGTGGGTTGTTCTATGTAACAATCGGTCGGTGCAAAGAGGTTAGAGTGAATGAACAACGGCAAGGTTAGAATTTACGAGTTATCAAAAGATTTGAGTTTGGATAATAAAGGAATTTTGGATATCTGCGAACAATTGAATATTTCCGCAAAAAGCCATAGCAGTACAATTTCAGAGTCCGATGCCGATCGCATCCGTTCTGCTGCTAAGAACGTCGTTCCTCAATCTGCACCGCCCAAAACATCGCCGTCTTCATCTCACTCTTCCATGACCAAACCCCGGAAAGGTGCGCCAGAGCCACCTGTCAAGAAGCAGACCATTCTTGAAGTGCGGCGGCATCGCTCAACTGGCGAAGCGCCGAAGCGTCCTGATACTGCAATTCCTCCTCCGGCACCGACTAGTGCGAGTGCTGCGTCTGCGCCAACACCGCTGGCTTCTCCACAACGCCCGGTCAAGGTCAGCCGCGACCAACCCGCTCAGCCTGTGGCCGAAGCACCTGACCCTGTAGTAGAAGAACCGCAGGTAGAATCTCCTGCGCCTGCAGTCGCGCCTGAGCCTCTTGAGCCCGCTGTGGCTCAGTCAGTGGCCCAGTCAGATGAACAGCCGCAAGAAATCGAACAGAGTCCGGCGGCAGCGCCCGAGCCTGATGAGACACCCTCTCTGGTTGGCCCTCCAGTTAAGCCGCAAGCCAGACGGGAGACACTGTCTGAGACTCGACGCCCTGTCATCATCAAGAAGGCAGATCAGCCGCGTCGTGCTGAGTCGGGGACGGACGAAGTACGTCGGCCTACGGTTAGAACGGGCGATCGCCCCATTAAGCCAGGGCAAATCTCAATCACCGAGGTTGATGACGAAACTAGCTTGCGTCGTCCCAAGCCTGTGATCGAACTTCGCCGCAAGCCCACGCGGACTGCCGGCCCAGAAGAGAGCGACAGCGACGACAAGACGCCAGAACTGATGGAGCCGCCTACGCTTAATCTGAAGCGGCCCGAGCGCCCTGTGCTGTCTAAGGGATCGTCTAAGCGCGGCAAAGATTGGGAAGAGGACGACGATGAACGAGAAGGCGCTAAAGCCGCTAAGGGCGGCGTCAAGACCAAGCGTCGTAGCCTAATTCAAGATGATGAAGATATTGATCTAGACGAAGTGCTAGACGGCGATTCTGATGCGGCGGCAGCTGCGGCGGCGGTTAGTCTGTCGCTCGCGCGTCCCCCTCGCCCTAAGAGTGCTCCGTCGAAGCCAACGGTGACTGCGGCTCCGTCTCGCAAACGGACTGGACGCTCGTCGGAATCTCGATTCCAGCGGCGCGATCGCCGAGAACAAGAAAATATCAAGCAGCGACCAGAAATCATTACCCTGACGGGTGGGCTAACCGTGGCAGAACTGGCCGAAGCGCTGGTGCTGCCCGAGACTGATGTGATTAAGACCCTGTTCCTCAAGGGCATCATGACCAATGTGAACCAATTGTTAGATGTCCCAACCGCCACGATGGTGGCAGAAGAGCACGATGTATTGGTGAATACGGAGGCCGAAGAAGCCGAAGCCAAGAAGGTCACGGAGATGATCAGCTCTACTGACCTAGATCACCTACAGCGGCGACCTCCTGTGGTGACGATTATGGGTCACGTAGACCACGGTAAGACCACGCTGCTAGACAGCATCCGCAAAACTAAAGTGGCCCAGGGTGAATCCGGGGGCATTACCCAGCATATCGGTGCTTACCATGTAGACATGGAGCACAACGGCAAAACAGAACAGGTCGTGTTCCTCGATACGCCGGGTCACGAAGCCTTTACAGCCATGCGAGCGCGCGGTACGCGGGTGACCGACATTGCAGTATTGGTCGTAGCGGCCGACGATGGCGTGCGCCCACAGACCATTGAGGCCATTAGCCATGCTAAGGCGGCTGAAGTGCCCATTGTAGTAGCCATCAACAAAATCGATAAAGAAGGAGCTGAACCGGATCGGGTGAAGCAAGAGCTCATGCAGCACAACCTGGTGCCAGAAGAGTGGGGCGGTGACACCATTATGGTGCCTGTTAGCGCTCTCAATGGAGATAACCTAGATACGCTGCTAGAAATGCTGCTGTTGGTCTCTGAGGTGGAAGACCTCTATGCCAACCCTGACCGCCCTGCTAAGGGTACGGTGATTGAAGCCAACCTTGATAAAGCGAAAGGCCCTGTGGCTACCCTGCTGGTGCAAAACGGAACCCTGAAAGTTGGGGATGTTTTAGTGGCTGGGCCAGTGCTGGGTCGGGTTCGCGCCATGATCGACGATCGAGGCCATCGGGTAGAGTTAGCTACCCCATCCTTTGCGGTTGAGGTGCTGGGTCTGAGCGATGTGCCTGCTGCTGGTGACGAATTTGAAGCTTATACTGACGAAAAAGCGGCTCGGGCGATCGCCGATAAGCGCACAACCGATGCCCGCCAGTCTCGACTCCAGCAGGCGATGGCGTCTCGTCGCGTTAGCCTCAATACTATCTCTGCTCAGGTGCAAGAAGGAGACCTGAAAGAGCTCAATCTCATCCTTAAAGGCGACGTGCAAGGTTCCGTAGAAGCGATTCTGGCGGCCTTGCAACAGCTCCCACAGGATGAAGTGCAAGTGCGAGTGCTGCTAGCAGCACCGGGTGAAATCACCGAAACAGATGTGGATCTGGCCGCAGCCAGTAACGCCGTTATCATCGGTTTCAATACGACGTTTGCCAGCGGTGCACGTCGAGCAGCAGACGAGGCTGATGTGGATGTAAGAGACTACTCGGTCATTTATAACCTGCTTGATGATGTGCAGGCGGCTATGGAAGGGTTGCTGGAGCCAGAACTAGTAGAGGAGCCCCTAGGCGAAGTCGAAGTGCGTGCTGTCTTCCAGATTGGGCGAGGCACGGTGGCTGGCTGTTATGTCAAGTCTGGCAAAGCTCAGCGCAACTGCCGCATCCGGGTGATGCGCGATGGTCAAGAAGTGTTCAACGGCGGTCTGGATTCCCTCAAGCGGGTGAAGGACGACGTGAAAGAAGTCAATGCGGGTTACGAATGTGGCCTAGCATCAGACGACTTCAAGGAATGGAAAGAGGGCGATCTAATCCAAACCTACCGCTTGGCTACCAAGCGGCGTACTCTGGCCATGTAAGAGTCAGACCACACATACCCACTTAGCCAGAGCGAGGCGCGCGATCTGTTATGCAGCGGCACTCGCTCTAGCTTTTTAGTTTTATTGAGCCGAGAATATTGCAGCCATGGAGTCGGTAAGTTGATCATGTTTGTGGAATCCTTGCGAAGCGAAGATTTTACGAACATCACAAACACATAGACATGAATCCGCGCTGCAGTTGTTATGCTGTGCCATGCAGACAGGCCGACCCCTAATGTGCCGTGCGCGACGCGCACGGCACATTAGGGGTTTGAGCTTATCCCAAATTCAGGTTACCTTAGTCATTGACAAATATGAGTTCGATAGCATTGTGCCAGCCCCGCAGCGCAGAGCTGACACGACGCTGTATTAGGCTATCCGCATGCAGGTAGCCTAGTTTTGTGCATTGTTCGAGCTGACGTTCGGTAACGATTGTGGTATTTGTCACATCACAATCGCTGTGGACATCTTATCCTCTTGCTCTGTCTCTACTTGGCTAAATCTATATGCAGCTGCTGTTTTGCTGCAGCTAAGGCTTCAGCAAGCTTACTGGGATCGCGACCCCCTGCCTGGGCCAGATTGGGGCGTCCGCCGCCGCCGCCGCCACAGAGTTTGGCGATCGCCCCAATAAATTTGCCAGCCTGCTGCCCCTGCTTAATGACAGCTGGGCTAAAGGCTGCAATCAGGCTCACCTTTTCAGCCTCGGGCGAAGAACCCAGCACCACGGCACCCTCTCCCAGCTTTTGCAATAGTCGCTCGGCTGCGGTTTTAAGGGAGTCGGCATCTACCCCCGGCATTTCGGCTACGAGAACCTGGACGGTGCCCACCGATTCTGCCTGGGAGAGCAGTTGGTCTGATTTGGCGAGCGCCAGCTCCGCCTTAGCCGCCTCTAGCTGCTTCAGAGTGGTCTTCAGTTCCGCCTGAATCGCCGTAACTCGATCCACCAATTCATCCGGCTTGGCTTTGAAGCGATCGCTCAAATCGCGCACGACTCGATCCCGCACGTTCAGATATTCCAACACCGCTGCCCCCGCTACCGCCTCAATGCGGCGCACGCCAGCAGCCACGCCGGTTTCAGAAATGATTTTGAACAAACCAATCTCTGCCGTATTGCCCACATGGGTGCCGCCGCACAGCTCCATCGACACGCTCGGGAAGTCAATCACGCGCACTTCGTCGCCATACTTCTCGCCAAACATGGCGGTGGCCCCCTTCGCCTTCGCTTCGCTTAAGGGCATCACTGCCACATGGGCCCCGTGCGCTTCGGCTATCCAAGTATTGACCTGATCTTCAATGCGTTCAATTTGTTCTAGCGTTAGCGGCTGAGAATAGTTGAAGTCAAACCGCAGCCGATCGAAGGCTACCATCGACCCTTGCTGACCGATGTTGTCATCGACCAGCTTTTTTAGTGCCGCTTGCAGCAGGTGAGTCGCTGTGTGATTGGCCTGGGCGCGGCGGCGGCAGGCGAGGTCAATTTGGGCGGTTAGGCGATCGCCCACCGCCAGGGTTCCCCGCTCCACCTTGCCCATGTGAACGAAGAACGCCCCATCCTTCTGCACATCCTCGACTCGCACGACAAGCTGATCGCCCGACAGATAGCCGCGATCGCCAATCTGCCCGCCTGACTCAGCGTAAAACGGCGTTTGGTTCAGCACCACCTGCACAGCAGTGCCTGCCTCGGCAGATTCTACAGGCTGACCCTCAACCAGCAGCACTGCGACCTCTGCCTCGCTCACCGCAGCGGTATAGCCCAAAAAGGCAGTTTCTTGGATGTTTGCCGCCAGTTTGTCCAGAGATCCCTGTACCGTTAGGTCGATGGTCTCGTGGGCATCCCGAGAGCGATCGCGCTGAGCCGCCATGGCTGCCTCAAACGCCACCACATCTACCGTGCGCCCCTGCTCCTCTGCAATCTCCTGGGTTAGCTCTAGCGGGAAGCCGTAGGTGTCATACAGCACAAACGCATCTTGCCCAGCAATCTCGCCTCCAGCAGGACTGGTGTTTAAAACCTCCGTCAGCAGCTTTTCGCCCCGCTCCAGCGTGTCTAAAAAGCGTGACTCTTCAAGCTGCAGCTCGGTTTTAATGACCGTTTCGCGGCGGCGCAGATCGGGATAGGCTGCTTCAGATAGGGCGATCGCCGTCTCTGCGATATCCACCACAAACGGCTGCTCAATGCCAATCAGCCGCCCATGACGCACCACTCGCCGAATTAATCGCCGCAGCACATAACCGCGTCCTAAATTAGAAGCATTAATGCCATCGGCAATCATGTGCATCACTGCACGCACGTGATCCCCGATCACTTTTAGGGAAACTTGGGTCGCCTCATCACATTGGGCATAGTCCAGCCCAGCAATCTTCGCAGCCGCTTCTACAATCGGAAAGATTAGGTCAGTTTCGTAATTATTGGGCTTGCGTTGCAAAATTTGCGCCATTCGCTCTAGCCCCATTCCAGTGTCAATATTCTGCGCAGCAAGTGGCGTCAGGTTGCCGCTGACATCCTGGTTATATTGCATAAACACCAGGTTATAAAACTCGATGAAGCGGCTGTCGTCCTCTAAATCAATTGCCGCATCCCCCAATTCAGGGTGAAAGTCGTAGTAAATTTCTGAACAGGGGCCGCATGGCCCAGTTGGGCCGGACTGCCAAAAATTATCTTTTTCATCCATCCGAATGATGCGAGCTTCAGGTACTTTGACCTGATCCCGCCAAATGGCGTAGGCGTCATCATCGTCTCGAAACACACTCACCACTAGCCGCTCGGGTGGCAATTTGTAAATTTCTGTCGAGAGTTCCCATGCCCAGGCGATCGCCTTTTCTTTGAAATAATCGCCAAAACTAAAGTTGCCCAGCATCTCAAAAAAGGTATGGTGCCGTGCCGTGCGCCCCACGTTTTCAATATCGTTCGTGCGAATGCACTTTTGGGAAGTTGTAGCGCGGTTGAATTCAGCCTGACGCTGGCCTAAAAAGATAGGCTTAAACGGCAGCATGCCTGCAATCGTCAGCAGCACCGTTGGGTCTTCGGGTACCAGCGATGCACTAGGCAACACCTGATGGCCTTTCGCCGCGTAGAAATCCAAAAACGTCTGGCGGATTTCTGCACCACTCATCACCGGAATTTGCTGCAACGATTGGAGATTAGACATAGGAACTCAATATTCAACGCAGGGAAAACAAAATTGCTAGCCAGCGAGGTAATGGTCTGGTCTGAGCTGCCTCTAGCCACAGCCAGTTAGCTGAGTGATTGGGGCAACAGATCCGTTGTCTCACAACGAATCTATTGCTCGGCAACGGATTCATAACATACCCCTCGCCCCCATCGCGCCGGGTTGCCTGGAATGGAGAACCTATCGGCGAGCGCCCATCACGCCTCTGACAGCTCGGATCTAGGCCCAACAGAAGCAGTATTAGGAGTTAGTTGTCTTTAAGGAGCAGTCAGCCGACCTCAAAACCCGATCTTAGTATATATACATACATACATACATACATATTAAGGATGACTAAGAAGCCAAAAGATCTCAATCCTCTGATCATACCGACTCTGCCCCAAATGCGTCATGCCCTCTTAGCTAGAGCTTGAGAGCGATCGCCCCGAGCCATCTCCATCATCCTTCAATCATGCCGCAGGTTTTGACAATTGTTTAACAGAAGTGGTTTCACACATGCAAACAGTGCTTAAGCCTCAAATGGTCGAGCATGCATTGTGCTGTAAGGCATACGGCGCAATACAGATCAGACTCAAACCACTTGCTTCCAAACTCTAAGACATGCGCTTGCAGTGCTAATTGACACGTTGCTAATGAATACCTACATGTTTGATTGTTGTGGAATTCACACGTAACAGAGGTTCCGCAACAATACTCGAACCCCACAGCCATCGCAAGAAAGCCTCTGCCTAGCGTTGCTTCTACCATTGAAGCAGCCTCCTAGACTGCTATCGCAAACAGTCATGCTTGCGACAGTCATATATATACTTTATGGGTAGAAATTTCAGATTATACTAGCACCCTCGACCGCAAGCGTAGTCTTACTGAAACAGTCACCGTCACGGCGCCAACCGTCACTATCCTTAAATGGCGGCTCAGGCAGCATCTAAACAATGTATATAAACTCACACAAAGGCTGCTTCAGCAAAGAAAATCTTAAAGAAATTAAAATCGTCGATTTCAGCCATATCAGTGAGGGATAGCTTAAGAAAATAGCTAACAATAAAAGAAATAGACCGTATTTTCCGAAAAACTATCAGCCCACAATGTATTAAACGTTGTACGTGTTGACACCCTATGAAGCCCTACCTTGAGTTTAGCGGTTCTGCTCTTCTCTATATCATCTTCTTGGCCTTGCTCAGCAGCAGCGTCCAGGGATTTCTGAGCAGTGATGAGACAACCGTGAGCAATTGATAGGGAATTAAGAGGGCTGGTGCGTTGGTTTATCTCCCTTGAGCTGACGAAATCCTACTGATTCTCTAAGGTGATCCAATTAATCCAATTAATCCAATTAAATGATAGTAGCGGTATCCTTCCAGCCGACTGAATTCATGAACCTGTTAAAATTCCGCGTTTTCCGTTGCGTGCCATGGCATGGTCAACGGCTTAGCGTTAGCTTCCGGCAATACACATGGATGCTTCGATACTGATTGTAGGAAGCGCTAGCTTCCTAAGCTTGTTCCTGGAAATGATTCACACAATTAACAACTACTCAATTCAAACCACATCTGAAGTAGAAGAGGCGTTACATATTGCCCATGCCCAACAGCCTGATTTGGTGATTGTAGATGCGCAGTTGCCCAATTATCTGGACATATGCCGTCAAGTCAAGCTGCAAAATCAACTGGCTTGGATTTACTGCATCGCAGTTCACTTGCGATCGCCCAATGACGATGAAGCTGCCTTAAATCAGACGATTGAGGGAGAAACCCAAGCGCTCATGGCCGGGGCCGATGCCTATGTGGAACTTCCTGTGATGCTCAGCCAACCAGACGACATCACGGCAGTCTCAATGATTAGATTGGATGGGCTGCAGCATCGGCTGCTGCGAGCCCGAATTCAGGCGGGGTTGCGGCGGGTGCAAACCTATCGCGAGTTGATGCGAACCAACGATATTCTGTCGGCGATCGCCCTGTCTGATCCACTCACCGACTTGAGTAATCGCCGCGCGTTTGAATGGGAACTCCCACGCAAAATCCAAATTGCCCGTTCTCAAAATCAACCCATCAGCCTAATTATGCTGGATGTGGATTTGTTTAAGGCGATCAATGACACCTATGGGCACTTGATGGGCGATCGAGCTTTGCAACTGATTGCGGCTCGTCTCAGCCACAATCTACGCTCCTACGACACCCCCTTTCGCTATGGCGGTGAAGAGTTTGTCATCATCCTGAGCGATACCGATGCCGCAGAAGCTTGTGCGATCGCCCATCGCCTCTGTCAACTCATCAGCAGTCAGCCGTTTGCCATCAGCGAAACCGTTGATTTGCATATCACCATCAGCGTAGGTACAGCCACCTTGCAGCCTAGCGACGAGGCCCGAGGTCTCAGCTGCCTCGACCGTGCCGATCAAAACATGCTGCGGGCAAAAAATCAGGGCCGAAATCGCGTCGTCTGTGAAGGGTCTAGCATCTCTCCTGCACCTGAAGAGTAAGACCGATTCGGATCGTAGACGGCTTCACAGCACAATCTAAGTGAACGATGTGAAGTCCTTACTCTGTACAGAGCCTACGAGGGTTCAACCTAACTCAACTGGTGTAAGGAACGTGACTAGCGCCACTTCATACGCTCCTCAAGCTACGGCCTCTAAAAACCGCCACACTGTGGAGTTCTGTGGGATTCTGAGATGAGAACCGCACACCAAAAATTTTCTGACCAAAAATTTTGGCCTACTCAAGCAAGAAGCCTAACAGCTGAAAAATCTAGAGTGATTTGCGGCTCATTAACCAACGAGAAAAAGTGTTGAGTCAAAGATTCTAGGCGAGACGCTTTACAGGATTCCCCTTGAAAACTGTCTCGACATGCTCTAGGTGACACTAAACAACACGCTTAGAGACAAATCAACGGTAGGCTAATTTAACGAGCATGGAGGGATTCGAACCCCCGACCCTCAGAACCGGAATCTGATGCTCTATCCACTGAGCTACATGCCCACCACTAACGAAGTATAGCACCCTAATCCAGCACCATGCCTTACCAGATCCTATTTGTTTGCCTCGGCAACATCTGCCGCTCTCCTTCAGCAGAAAATATCATGAATTACCTGTTGGAACAACGCGGACTCCAGGGCAAAATCACGTGTGATTCAGCAGGCACTGGAGGATGGCATGTTGGAAACCCGCCAGATCGTCGCATGGCGGCAGCGGCTCAAAAAAAACTGAACCTAACGCTTAAAGGTTCGGCCCGTCAGTTCCAACCCTCTGACTTAGAGGATTTTGACCTGATTCTAGCGATGGATGGTGACAACTATCGAGACATTCTACAGCTTGACCCCAGGGGAAGTTATCACCACAAAGTCAAGCTCATGTGCAGCTACTGCCGACATCACCCGGATGACGATGTTCCTGATCCCTATTACGGCGGCACTGATGGATTCAACTACGTGATCGATTTACTGATGGATGCCTGTGAGGGGTTGCTAGATCAGCTCCGGCAGGACTCTGTCTGTTAGACATGCAGGTGTGGCTTTGCTCTGATGCGACTGGTGAAAGAGGCTAACGGGACTGTTTCATAGAGTGGCGCTATGCAGAGTTTAGAAGTCGCTTGAAAAGTCAGAGAGGGGATGAACTTACGCCAGCCAGTGCTAGAACGCCCTTTTCAAGACATTCTCTAAAAAAACAACTAAAGTACCTAATCCCAATCATTAGCTGGCTCGTGATGGAGATGCCAGGTTACGGAATCGGGTGAACTGGGGCTCAAACAACAGCTTGATGGTGCCAATTGGGCCGTTTCGGTGTTTGGTCAAGATAATTTCGGCAATGCCGCGGTCGGGCGTGTCTGGGTTGTAGTACTCATCCCTATATAGCATCAAAATTAAGTCTGCATCTTGCTCAATAGCGCCAGACTCTCTTAAGTCGCTCATCATCGGACGCTTGTTGGTGCGGGCTTCAACGCCCCGGCTTAGCTGGGAAAGCGCTATCACCGGCACATTTAGCTCTCGGGCCATCCCTTTGAGCGCGCGAGTCACCCGAGATAGCTCTTGCACACGGTTTTCGGTGCCGCTTCCTTCCATCAGTTGCAGATAGTCAACCAGCACGAGGCCCAGAGCCCCGCCCTGCTCAGCCTGAAGACGACGCACCTTTGACCGCATCTCGGTCACTGTAATATTGGGGGTGTCGTCGATAAAAATCGGCATTTGGGATAGGGCACTGATGGCATAACCTAGAGGCTCCCATTCGTTTTGGCTGATGCGTCCTGCCCTCAACCGCCCACTCTCAATCTGTGCTTCGCTAGAGAGAAGACGATAGACAAGCTGCTCTTTTGACATTTCTAAGCTGAAGACCGCTACCGGCAACTTGTGAAATGCAGAGATATTCCGGGCAATGTTGAGACAAAAACTGGTCTTGCCCATCGCTGGGCGGGCAGCCGCAATGATCAGGTCGGAACGCTGGAACCCCTGAGTCATGGCGTCCAGATCGTAGAAGCCGCAGGAGATACCCGGCAACACCATCCCAAGAGAGCGGCTCTCGATATCGGAAAAGGTGCTAGTGAGGATGTCGGCAGTGGGCATCAGGCTCTGATTGGGGCGCACCTGCGTGATGCTGAAGACTTTTTGCTCAGCCTGATCAAGAATGTTTTCTAGAGGGGAGCCGGTTTCGTAGGCCAGGTAGGAGACTTCGGTTCCCACCTGGATCATTTTGCGCCGGATGAACTTGTCCATCACAAGCTGCGCGTATTGGTCGATGTTGACCGCACTAACCGTGCGATCGACAAGTTGGGCAATGCGAGCCTGACCGCCCACTTTTTCTAGCGTGCCCTGGTCGTGAAGATAGCTGGTAATGCTCATGAGGTCAGTGGGACGGCCCTGACCGTAGAGGGTAAGCGCAGTGCGGTAAATTTCTTGGTGGGCCGAGATGTAGAATGCCTCAGGCCGCAGCAATTCAGCAACTCGCCCAATTGCTTCAGGGTCAAGCAGGATGCCACCCAGAATGGCTTCTTCAGCGTCGATGTTCTGCGGAGGCAGGCGATCGCTATAGGCTTGAAAATTCAGTTCTTGAACCATAGGGAGCAACCATCGAACGCCAAACGCACCCCGCTATATTTGGGGGTTCGCCTTATTATAGAGGGCAAAGAACTCTAAATCTGTGGAATTCGTTCTAAAGCGCTGGAGGAAAGGAGCGATCGCCCGTTTCACGATTGGCCACTTTATGAGCGATGGAAAGCGATGGAACACAGGCTAGATTGATGCAGCTCGACGACATTGCCTGATTAGTTGACCCAACACTCTGACGCATCAAGACTGCAGTTCTATTGTACTATTTTTTGACTGGCGATCGCCATAGAGTATGCCGTTACGGTTGCTCTGGTAGCCACGCTCACACAAATAGAGGCATAAGAGTGTCCCAGGAAACAGGTATCCAGTTGAGATTTCTTTTGCAAGTCCTCCCTTCGGTCGGAATGACACGCCATGTCATGTTGAGCGGAGCGAAACATCTCGACGCGAACCATCTCGGAAGATGGACGTTTACGCTGGACGCTGATTAGATTGGAGCACTCTAAGTAACCTGAGCTCAGGATAAGCTCAAACCCTTCATGTGCCGTGCGCGTCGTGCACGGCACATGAAGGGTTTCGGGGAACTGCACGTCGCGCGGTTTCCCGAAACTCTCTTAACCCAAACTGACGTTAAGGACAGATAAGTAACAACAGGAGAAGGGGTGTAGGGCGATCGCCCTACACCCCTTCTCCTGTTGTGAACCATTCTTTGAGTGTGTTTGAATGAACACTCAGCCTAAGCGTGATGAAGCCAAGGCCATTTAGGCACCGTTACTCAGCGTCTCCGGCTACCACTTCAACCGTCACAGTGGCAGAGACGTCAGGATGCAGTTTGACTTCTACGGTGTACGTGCCCAGTTTGCGAACTTCGGGAACCTCAACGCCGCGACTGTCTACCTCAATGCCTGCTGCCGCTTGAATCGCTTCAGCAACCTCGCGGTTAGTCACGGTTCCAAAGATGGCGTCGTTTTCACCCACTTGCTTGGGCAACGTGAGGTTGCTGAGTTTTTCGAGTGTGGCTTTTTGCCCATCAGCCACCTGCTTCAGCTCAGCCAAGCGCTGCCGCTCGACTTCGCGGCGGCGTTCAGCCTGCTTCAAAATGCCGGGAGTGGCACGCACGGCTAACCCTTGGGGCAGCAAATAGTTGCGGGCATAGCCCGGTGCAACATCGACCAAATCCCCAGAACGCCCTAATTTAATAATGTCTTGATTAAGAACTAGCTGAATCCGTTTCGCCATGACCCTTCCCAAATAATCCAATTTATAATTCTACTCAATTAGATGGGGCGATCGCAACTCTTATCCACAAGTCGGCAGTGCCCAATGAGTCAGGATCGAGCGCACCGCACCCCAGTCCTGACCTGAAGGCCATTCTGCATCAGTCTTTAAGGCTAAAGCTTCTACGATTACTCTAAGATTACTCTAAGATTATTTTTTACATCTCAGTTGCTGCTAGAAACGTTTCTAGGCTAAGGCGCGACGGCAAAGATGGCTGCGCTCCTGCCTTCGTGACAGATAGGGCGGCAACCGCCGCGGCCTGTCGGGTTGCTTCTGGTAGCGCTAGTCCCTGGGCGATCGCCGCGGCCAACCCTCCATTAAACGCATCGCCTGCCGCCACGGTATCGACGGCCTGCACGGGGAAACTGGGCACATCAAACGCACCTTCGGCGGTGAGACACAGCGCCCCCTGCCGTCCTAGTTTGATCACCACCGTTTTTACCCCACGCCGCTGCAAGGTTTCGGCTGCGGCCAACGCAGCGGGGCGATCGCCCACCGAAAACCCCACCAACTGCGCGGCTTCAACCTGGTTAGGCGTAATGATGTCGATTAAGGAATACAGCTCGTTGGGTAAATCAGTGCGGGCCGGGGCTGGGTCAAGGATAACTAGAACCCCTGCCTGCTGGGCGGCAGCAGCAGCAGCGACCACCGCAGGCAGGGGAACCTCTAGCTGGAGCAGCAGCACCTGAGCGGTGAACAAAAGGCTGCTCAACCGGGCCACATCAGACTCGCCGACCCGGCCATTCGCACCGGGAACCACGATGATGTGGTTTTCGCTGGCGTCATCTACGGCAATCATCGCGACGCCGGAGTGGGTCGCCTCATCAACTGCCACGCTGTCACAGCCCACGCCGTCGGTCTGAAGTGCGTTTAGGAGCGATCGCCCAAACCCATCCCCCCCCACTCGCCCCACCATCTGCGTCGGTATCCCCAGTCGGGCGACGGCAACAGCTTGATTGGCTCCCTTCCCGCCCGGAATTGTCTCAAAGAAATGCCCCGTCAGGGTTTCGCCCGGTTTAGGCAACCGGGGCGATCGCGCCACCAAATCCATATTGAGGCTGCCAAAACTGATAACCGCCATTGCTCCCTCAGTTCACAACGCCTTGGGCTACAGAGTCTCGAACTTCTCCTCGCAACATTCCCGACTGCGCAAGCAATGCCCGAAAGAGAACGGCGCTTCAACCGCAACCGTTCAACGAGATCCCGTTAGGAACGCGTTGGTTAAACGGATTAAAGCATTCAGTCTAAGATTATCGGGCCGAAAGTTGATTCAGTCGATTATTGGCTTGAATGAGCAACAGCTCTGAATCTTTGTAGACCGTGGTGCCGTTCGAGATTTGGTTGAGCGTGTTGATGATGGAGTAGAGCTGGCTGATTTGATAGTCCCTGCGGAAATCCGAAGGGGAGCCCGCATTTAAACGAGTCAGCTGTTCAATCCGGTGGTTTGCCTCGCGCATGAGCCGGATGGCATCGGCTTCTGCCTCTCGGCGCACTTTAATCTCGCTGAGATTAGCCTCGTATTGGGCCAGCAGTTGCTCTGCCTCAGCAGAGCCAGCCAGGTCATCAGAGCGGATATTGTCTAACCGGCTGATGGCCAGTTGCCAAAGTCGAATGATCTGATCCCACTCGGTCACGGTATGGGGTGGGTTTTGGGCGGCTTTTGCCGCCTGCCAGGCAAACTGTCGAGCGTTATCAATGAGAACGGCGACTTTTTCAGACTCAGCAGCAATGCCTACGGTCTCTCGAAATTGCTCCGAAGCTTCTCCGTATTTCAAGGATGCCGCATCTCCAGCCAATGTTTGGCTAGGAATAAGCTCTAAATCAGACAAGGCTTTGCGCCAAGCCTCAATGGCCATACGCCGATCCGTGGGGGTTTGCGCCTGCTGGTAGGCTTGCCGTGCCTGGGCGATCGCCTGTTCTGCTTTTACCAGTGCGGTCTGGGCATTTTGCTCTTGCATGACCTTGACTTGCAGCCGCCCGACCTCACTCCGAATGTCGTTGAAGTAGGTTGAAGAATATCGCCAGCCATACCAGCGATACCAATCATCATGCCAGGAGTCGCGTAGTGTCGAGGGCAGCGCATCCAACCGCTCTTGAGCCTGCCGGACAACGACCTGCCCCACATCCAAATCGACAGAGCTGGTGGGATTATCGATCAGCTGCGTCGCCTGTTCAGATAGGGCGATCGCCTCTTTGAAGTTATTGTCGAACTGGATGTAGCTGGGCAGCAGCAAAATGGGCGCGTTTTCGGCAATGGGGCGGCGAATCGGCGCATAGGGCAGGTTGATCAGCCACAGCGCCCCCAGCGGCAGCCCCACCAAGAGGCTCAGGCTCAACAGTTTGCCCATCCAGCCATTGCGCCGCACGGGCACCGCCTGCACGGTAATGGGGCGATTTCGTCGGCTCTCCAGTTCTATCTGGCGTTCTAGCTCTGCCAACGTTTTGGATTTGAGCGGCTGAGCCGGAACAATTTGCCCTTGTGCAGCCTGCGCAGGCTGGACAGCAGGAGCCGATGATTTTCGAAGCCGAGAAGACAGGCGATTGAAAAGTCCCATGATGCTGAAGAAATCCGTTGACAAGGGGTGCCAGTTATTAGGCTTCCCCGTTCAATGAGGTACTTCCAGACTTGTCTGAAATTCTTCACACAAAACGCAATGAACGGTTGATCGGGGCAGGGTAGAAGGCTTGATTTGGGACTACGCCCTGGCTCTAGGGAATGCGTGGGCAGGGCAGTCGGGTGTAACGGCTGTGTCTCGATCGGTGAAGTTTTATGACAGGTTGCCCGGGGTGGGCAGAGTCAGGGCGATCGCCCAATGGTAAGCTAGCAAATGCGTTTGCAAGATAGGCGTCAAGATGAGTGCGCCGATTTTCCTGTCTGAACCGTTTTGGGAAACCGACAGTAAGCACTCTCTTCGACCTGTTCAACGCCACTCGTCCTTTGTGTGAGATCACTACGGAGTTGTAATGACCGGATCGCATCAGGTTCCTCGATTGTTGCGTGCTGCCCGTGGCGAAGCCCTCGACCGCCCCCCCGTTTGGATGATGCGCCAGGCCGGGCGATATATGAAAGCCTATCGAGATCTGCGGGAGAAATACCCATCTTTTCGCGATCGCTCCGAGATTCCTGACGTGGCCATCGAAATCTCGCTTCAGCCTTGGCGTGCCTTCCGTCCCGACGGTGTGATTTTGTTCTCCGACATTGTGACGCCTCTACCCGGCATGGGCATTGAGATGGATATTGCCGAAGGCAAAGGCCCCATCATTGCTGAGCCCATTCGCACTCAGGCGCAGGTAGATGCGCTGCGATCGCTCGAGCCAGACGAATCTCTGCCCTTCATCAAGTCCATTCTGCAAAGCCTCCGGCAAGAAGTGGGCGATGCCTCTACCGTGCTGGGCTTTGTGGGCGCACCGTGGACGCTTGCCGCCTACGCCGTTGAAGGCAAGGGCAGCAAAGACTACGGCATCATCAAGAATATGGCCTTTTCTGACCCAACCATTCTGCACCAGTTCCTCAGCAAGCTGGCCGACTCCATTGCCACCTATGTGCGCTACCAAATCGACTGTGGGGCACAGGTGGTGCAGCTGTTCGACTCGTGGGCGGGGCAGCTCAGCCCGCAGGACTATGACACTTTTGCCCTGCCCTATCAGCAGCAGGTGGTGCGCCAGGTCAAGGCCACCCATCCCGACACGCCGCTAATTTTGCTGGTGAGCGGCAGCGCGGGTGTGCTGGAACGCATGGGGCGATCGGGCGTGGATATTGTGACGGTGGACTGGTCGGTGGACATGGCCGATGCTCGCCAGCGCCTCGGGGCAGAGATGAAGGTGCAGGGCAATCTAGACCCCGGTGTGCTGTTTGGCTCTAAGCCGTTCATTCGCGATCGCATCCTCGACACCATCCGCAAGGCCGGGAATCGGGGCCACATTCTCAACCTGGGGCACGGCATTTTGCCCAATACGCCCGAAGAAAACGCAGCCTACTTCTTTGAAACGGCACAACAGGCCGATCAACTGCTGATGGCCCGCGCCTAGCCTGACGTCTGTTCAGCAGATGTAAAACTAAACCCGTGCTGCCCGCGATATGGGCGGCACGGGTTTGGCCTTTATTAGCTATGCGCTGCGAGACGGATTCCTATCAAGGCTCCTAAAGGAAATACCAGAGGCAGATCGCCGCAATCGTGATGACTGCCAACAGCCAAAACCAGAGATTTCTTTGCCGCTGAAGCTGTTTGGTTGGGGATTGTGGGCGCTTAACTGAGAGCGGCTGCTCATAGAGTATTGGCTCGTGTAGGATAGGGGGCGCAACTCGCCGTTGCGTCGCGATGATGAACTTTTGCTCTGCGATAGCTTGTTCACAACCCTCAATCATGTGGTCGAGTTTTAGCTCTTTATAAAGATCTAAGGCATGTTGGTAACTCTGGGCCGATTCATAAGGCCGATCAAGCTCCGCCAGAGCATAGCCTAAGTTCGACAGCGATAACCCTGCACCATGGCGATCGCCAATCTCGGTTTCGATCGCCAATGCTTGTTGGTAAGACTCAATTGCACGCTGATATTGCCCTAAAGAACTATATACATCCCCCGCTTGCCGGTAGGACTCAATCGCACGCGGGTATTGTCCTAAAGAATGGTAAGCACTCCCCAAACCCTTTAAAGTCATCGCCGCAGTGAAGCGATCGTAATCGAGGGCGATCGCCAATGCCTGCTGGTAGAACTCAATCGCACGCGGGTATTGTCCCAGAGCATGGCACGAACTTCCTAAACCTATTAAGGCAAGAACCTCACTCCACCAATCGCCAATCTCAGTTGCGATCGCCAACGACTTCTGGCAGAACTCAATCGCACGCGGGTATTGTCCCAGAAACTTATACGCAGTCCCGAGATTGTTTAAAGCTTTTGCCTCAAGGAGGCGATGGCCAATCTCGGTTGCGATTACCAATGCCTGCTGATTGAACTCAATCGCACGTGGGTATTGCTCCAAAGAATCATACGTAGTCCCCAAATTGATTAAGGCACTCGCCTCAACAAGGCGATGGCCAATCTCGGTTGCGATCGCCAATGCCTGCTGACTGAACTCAATCGCACGCGGGTATTGCCCCAAAGCATGGTGTGTATTTCCCAAACTGTCCAATATGCTTGCTTCATCACTGCGATCGCCAATCTCGATTGCGATCGCCAATGCCTGCTGGTAAAACTCAATCGCACGCGGGTATTGCCCCAAAGAATCATACGTAACCCCCAAATTGCCTAAAGTACTTGCCTCATCGCGGCGATTGCCCATGTCGCGGCACATTTCCAAGGCCTGCTGATAGAAGGCGATCGCTTGCTCATGTTGCCCAGAATCACATAGAGCGCCACCTGTTTGGTGAAGCGCTCTAGCCAGACCTGGTTTGTCTTTTAGGGTTTCGGCTAAATTGATGGCCTGCTCATAGGCTTGTAGAGCGCTGTCTGGGGCGTAAGCGGCTTTTCTACAGGCATCTCCCAGATCGATGTAAAGAGTTATGAGGAGGGGGGATTGAGGGGTTTGTTGTTGAATTTCAGTGATTTGTTGGATCAGTTCCGTTAGGTCGGGAGCCGTTAGGGCATCAGGGGCAGGGGGCTGCTCCAATGGGGGTGGGTCGGGGCGAAATTTAGGGAGTGGAACAGGGGAGACGGTAGTCTCAAACTCAAAGACGCCACTGCGCCAGCTCCAAAAGTCTTGGGCCTGCTGGGCGACACCTGTCGCGACAGCATCCGAGAGCCACACCACCACCGGAAAGTGGAAGGCCCGCAGCGATTCCCGTGTCCATTGCAATGAGAAAAAGAATTTTTCCTGCTCCGATTTGGCCTCTGTTAGCTTTACCCTCAATAAATCTGCGCCACCCAATACGGTCACCACCGCTTTTGTTTGGCTGCGAAGGCTGGGCTCTTGGGCCACAAGGGCGGTGAGGGTGGCTTTTAGACTGGCTCGCTTGAGGGTGAGCCTGGTTTGATACGGGGTAACGCCTTTTGCTCTCAGAGCCGTTTCGTACGCATTGATCACCTTCGCCTGTAGGTTCCGATCATCGCAAATGGCCACAAACAGATCTAGCCGATTAGGGTTAGCCAAAACCGACACCAGCAATCGTTGCAATTCGCGTTCGTTGGTGGAGCTTAGATCGGGGGGCATAAGGACACAGCGTTTAGAACGGTTCCCCAGCAGCAGGTAGCATGTGTTTGCGGCGCAACAAATCGGTAATCATTGGGTGCAGATCCTACCACAGATCGTCGTTCTCATATTCCAGCATAGATAGCCCATATAATAAGGCCAGAAAATTGCGATCGCGCGCATCGGGCGGAGCAAAGTGGCGATGCACCTGAACCAATAGATCTATAGAGGTCACTCCCCAAACTTCGGGCGAATTAGTTGCGGAGATTTTTCCACAGCAGCCGTTACAATGGCGGCATTGAGCGTAACAGTTTGATTTTCTGGCGTCATGGCTAGTTCTATCATGCACTCGCGGCAACACTACATGCTCTAGCCTCTTCAACGATTGCGATACCGAGCTAAGGCGTAGGCTTTAGTTGACGTCAGCCGAGTGATAGGCCTGGGGTTTTAGCTCAGCCAATATGCTTTCTAGCACGCGATCGCCCACCTGAGCCGGGGGTTCATCGCCCTGCAGCAGCACCCGCACATCAGCTTGGGCATAGAGCGATCGCCGTTGTTCTAGCAGGTTCTGCAACTGCTGCTTGGGATCAGGGTTTTGCAGCAGAGGGCGCTGAGTATCGTGCTGCAGTCGCTGATAGAGATGCTCGACCGGCACATCCAGCCACACCACCAAGCCATGGTGCAAATAGCTCCAGTTGAGGCGATCGAGGACGATGCCGCCGCCTGTGGCGATCGCCAACCGCGAAAACGCAGACAGCTCACCCAAGACCTGAGTTTCGAGCTGTCGAAAGGCTGCTTCGCCTTGGGTGGCAAACAGCTCAGCCACCGAGCAGCCCGCTACTTGCTCTACCAAGGCATCGGTATCCATAAACCGATAGCCCAGCTTAGAAGCGAGCACTTGAGCAATGGTGGTTTTGCCACTGCCCATCATGCCCACTAAATAAATATTGACCCCGCGCAGCCGGGTAGATAAATCAAACGGCAGTGTAATGTCTGACATGATTGAGTCCTCAGTCACCAGTTGGCCTATGCCAACCCTAGCGTGATCAAAACCTTAGCGGCTTGCGAGCCGTAACACCAGTCTCCGGGGGGTTAAAGTCGGGTTAAATCGGCACGGGTATGGCTACAGCACAGCGACAGGAATGGCTACAGGCGCAGCGGCGGGTTTCCTTGCTGGGGCGGGGGGGGATCGGTATCGTCATCGTCGTCATCCCACTCGTCGTCCCAATCGTCCCAAACTTCTTTATCCCCCTCTTGAGAAACGCGGGCATCTGACGCTGCACTCGCGGGCTCGTCATTCAACCAACTACCCTCCTCAAGATCGTCTCCGTCTCGGTCAGGATGAGATTCAAAGGCATCCACATCGTCTCCCAATTGAAAGGGAGATGCGCCGAACACCTCATCGTCGTCAGGTTCATCCGATAGATTCGATGAACCTTTCGATGAACCTGACGGCAGCTCATCTGGGGAAGTGGGCTGTAGCACCGTGGGGCTGCTGGGCGACGATGGGCTAGGGGCGGTATAGGGCGGAATGATGATGCGAATCGGTTGATCTTCAGCAGGTGGGGTCGGCTGTGCGGCCTGCGGAGAGCCGTCTATCTTGGCGTTTTCTTGGGACACAGATCCTGAATCATCTGAATCGGTAGCGGGCGGAGCCGGAGTGCTGGCATCGGGTCGAGTGTCGTCTACGCTGAGCTGGTCGCGGCGGTAGCTAAAGGAGTACACCGTGCCTGACCGATCTTGAGACTCGGGCGATCGCTGAATTTCGACAATTTTACGCGGGGGAAGTGCCTCCTCTGCGGCGTTTGACGCGGCAGCAGTCGTGGGGAAATTGGCCGCAGAACTCGCGGACTGGCTGGGCTCTTCGTAGGCGACATCGATTAGGCTTTCTTCTTCAACCCATTCATCCCACACTTCTCGGTCTTTAGGGGTGGGGTCTTCATAGGCGGGTGTGCCAAAGGGTGAGGGATAGGTCGGCGGCTGGTAGCGCCACTCTGGGGTATTTGCATCGTCTCGGGGGCGATTGGCAGCGGGGGATGGAGACGAGGCGACGCTGGCGGGTTTTGCGGCGGCCCAGTCATCCCAGTCGTCGATGGGGCGAACGTCCCAGTCATCGTCTAGGGATGCGTCGCGGCTTGGGGCGGCGCGGCTGGCGCGGGTTCTGTCGCGGGGCTCAGCCGTGGCAGGGTCGGCGGCGACAGGGTCTGCCGGGGCTGTCGGGCGCGTCCACGCGGGGGGTGTCCAGGGGGTACCAGAGGGTGCAGTGGGGCGATCGCCCCGTCCTAATCCTCTAGACCGTTTGGGGCCTGAGCGGCGACCTGGCCCGATGAGGGCCGACAGAATGATGGTGGTAAGGGCTCCGGCGGCGATCGCCCCGATCACCCACAGCGCTAGGGGCAGCGGCGGCAGCGATACCCCCAACACCACCAGCCCCACCGGCGTCATATTCTGGAACACCAGAATGACCAGTGCCCCCAGCAGCAGCAATAGCAGAACTAGTCTAGCCATCGTTTATTGATCCGCATTCAATCTGATTTAATCTGTTAGTCCCGTCAGGCCGGATTTTACGGCTGATTGGTTTAGAGTAACCCGGCTCAGACGTTACTCCCCATCCGTTGGTAAATGCCCCTGCCATCGCTCTAGGGGCACGCAGTCCACATCGAGCTGATCGAGCGCCCGCGCCACGACAAAATCAACCAGGTCATTCACCGTTTGGGGATGATGGTACCAAGCGGGGATAGCAGGGACAATGCGCGCCCCAGCTTCGGCCAAGGTGGTGAGGTTGCGCAGGTGGATGAGGCTCAACGGCGTTTCACGGGGTACTAGAACGAGCGATCGCCCTTCCTTAAGCTGCACATCAGCCGCGCGCTCTAATAGGTCAGAACTCAGCCCCGCCGCCAATTTGCCCACGGTGCTCATACTACAGGGCATAATCACCATCCCCTGCGTCCGAAACGAGCCGCTGGCAATACTGGCGCCCACATCGCCCCAGGGGTGACAGCGCAGCTTGCCGCCTGTGTCGACCTCCGCCTGCTGACGCCAAAACTGCTCTTGCTGAATCGGGTCGAGTGGCATGCGCACCTGGTTTTCGGCCTGCCACACCATATAGGCGGCTTTAGAGGCTACCACATCCACCGTGTAGTCAGCCTGCAACAGAAACTTGAGGGCACGCACGGCATAAATTAACCCAGACGCACCCGTAATTCCTAAAATTAATGGACGAGACGACACAAAGTTATCGCGCGTGGCGCGGACGTAGCGGACAGGAGCAGCATGCCCCTATCTCCATCATAAAGGGCCTCATCGCAAAGGCTAGTCGCAGCAGCATCGTCAGACCTTGGGCCGAACTGAGCCGAAAAACGGCCCTACAACAGTTCGCTGATCTATACATTACCCCGCAGTTTCCTTAAAACATTTCTCGAAACGAACGTCCCTGCATTGGGCAAAAAGCCATTTGCCCAATGCACTGCAGGTTAAAGTGAGTTTTCGTGGGCAGAAATTGCCTTACTCGTTGTCGTTGTCGCTGTCGTTGTCGTCCTCGTCATCCCGATCTTCGCCATTCTCGTCATCATCCGCATCCTCGGCTTCAGCGGTAAAGTCCCGATCAAACTCGGCATCGGTATCGGCAAAGTCCTCATCGTCATCGTCGTCGGCTTCGCTGCCGCCACCCACCGCCACTAGGTCAATCTGCTGACGGTAGTAGTCTACACTCTTGACTTGCACTTCGACGCGATCGCCCAAACGGAACTGTTTGCGGTTTTTGCGGCCCACCAGCTTTTGCTGGCGCGAGCGGTATTCATACCAATCGTCTTTAAGCGAGCTGACATGAACCAGCCCTTCAACCAGCAGTTCTTCAATTTCTACAAAGAAGCCATAGGACTGCACCCCGGTAATGATGCCGTGGAACAGTTCACCCGTGCGAGCCTGCATGAACTCGGCCTTCTTCAAGCCTTCGAGGTCATCTTCGGCTTCTTGCGCTAGCTTTTCGCGCTCGGTCAGGTGCCCCACCAGTGTTGCAAACTGCTCCTCTAGTTCGGCCTGCAGTTCCGTCATCAGCACATTCCAGTTGATCTGCCCATGGCTAGTGCTGCTGTGCAGGTCATACCGTTCTTTTGAGCGCGTGGTGCGGCGATCGCGCCCCTGTTCAAACACCGTATGCAGCAAGCGATGAATCAGCAGATCGGGGTAGCGACGCAGCGGTGAGGTGAAGTGGGTATAGCCGCGCTCGAGCGCCAATCCAAAGTGTGGCCCGGATGTGGTGCTGTAGCTGGCGGGTTTGAGTGTTTCCAATAGTAGATAGGTCAGCACCCGCTCAGCCTGAGAATCAGCAAAAAACTGGGTAAGGTGCTGATAATCGCGGGGATGCACCTCATCCTCTTGCTCTGGCTCATAGTCAATGCCCATGTTGGCGATCAACTTCGCCAGTTCTTGCACATCGGCGGGGTCGGGCGAGCGGTGCAGGCGATAGATCGCAGGCACCTGCAGCTCAATTAGGTGCTCGGCCACCAGTTGATTGGCCAATAGCATTAGCTCGGTCACAATGGCGCGAGCTGGCAGCAGCGACGACACCACCATGGCGCTCAGCTCGCCCTCATCGTCATACTGGAATTTGTTAGATAGAAACTTACCCAACTCGGCGCTGTGCTCTTCGGGGAAGATGCTCTCAGGCAAATTCAGGTCAAACGCGCCCCGCTGCTGCCGCTGCTCACGCACAGCTTTGGTGATGGCATAGAGCTGATCCACCAGCTCAAAAATGGGTTGCATGGCCTTGAGGCTATCCAGCTCAGGCAGGGGATACGGCGAGTCTGGGACGGCAGGCTGGTCGCGCTGCAAGATGGCCTGGGCCTGTTGGTAGTCTAGGTGATGATCAACCTGAATGACGCTAGGGTGAATTTCGTAGGACTGAACCTCTCCATCTGCGTTGAGCGTAATTAGCACCGACAGGGCTAAGCGGTCTTCTCCGGGGAGCAGCGAGCACAGGTGGTGCAATTGCTCAGGCAGCATGGGAATCACCACCTCGCCGAGGAACACGGAAGTGCTGCGCTTTTGGGCTTCAAGGTCGATGGGCGATCGCGCCGACACATAGTAAGACACATCAGCAATGTGAATCCCCAACCGCCACAGGTCGTCATCTAGCTTTTCCAAGCTGAGCGCATCGTCAATGGCAGGACTATGGGGATGGGCCGGGCCATCAATTGTGATAGTGGGCAGGTCGCGCAAGTCTAAGCGCTTCTTTAGGTCAGTTTTGCGCAGCTTGGTAGGCAGCGCCTGCACAGCTTCTATCACCGCATCGGGAAAGTGGCGCGGCAGGTCATGCTTGCAGCACACAATGTCGATGTCTGATGCTTCTTGGGCATCGCTGCCTAGCACCTGGGCCACCCGCCCCAGCGGCAAGTGTTGCCCTAAGGGATAGCGCAGAATCTCCACATGCACCAGTTGTTCTAGCGTTTCTTCTAGCAGTGGGTCAACACTGGGAGCCAGCTCTAGCTCAAATAGCAGGCGATCATCTAGCGGCACTGCCCGAAACTGGGTTTCGTCTTGCTTCACCCGTGCCAGCACCGAGCTATTGGCCCGTTCAAGAATGAGTTTCACTTCTCCTTCGGGGCTGCGGCGGCGACTGCCTTCTTTGGTGACTTTAACCAGCACGCGATCGCCATTCCAAGCCGTGTTCAACTGGCTTTCGCGAATGTAGATATCTTCTGAGCTTTCGACCTCTTGAATCGCAAAGCAAAACCCCTTACTCGAACACCGCAGCTTGCCTTCTACGACATCTTCATCAAAAATGCGCCGATACTTGCCTCGTTCTTTCGTCAAAATGCCAATGCGTTCTAGCGCATCCAGCGCAATCTGCAACCGCTTCAGACCTTCGTCGTCTTCGCAGTTCATTTTCTTTTCGAGGGCTTTGGGTGCCACCAACTTATCATCGGGAAAGTTGGCCAGCAGCGACGCAATTGAGAAATCCATGTAGCGAGTGTTCCTTAAAGATGGGATGAGCTGTTCTGCACTCGCCGCCAGAGGGATGCACCAACACATCCTGCATCTCTAGCTTCAGGCACCGTTATGGTAGCTGACGATGGCGCGATCTCAGCCGGAATTTCAGGTTCACCCCTGTTTCCGCGCTGTTTTCCTTTCATTGCCTTCAGTCTGCGCGTCACAGCCCAACGGCTACTCCGCCGCGTCTATGATCAGACTCAGCCCTATAACCATTAATCCGAGGAGCAAACGAGAGAACCCAAAGCTCTGATATTCGCCTGCTCTACAGATGGCGCTAGGGACGTCATGTTACCCATTAACCTAGCCCGCCTTGTGTTCAACCTACGCTTACCATTGAGCGCCAGCGGGCTGAACTCTCTTGACCGTGCAGCAACATGACTTGCAGCAACATGACTGTGCAGTAACAACCGGTAGTGATGTGTGGAACGTCAATAAGCTACATTACGGCAGAGCTTATGAGTGACCACAGTATTAATAGTGTGCTAATGCAGTGGAAAAATGTCAAATTTTATGAAAATAGTGAGTTGAATTTGAGGGGGTTCTCAATTTTTATCCAATCATTGCCATGCGATCGCCCTCGAGTTTACCTGCCTTGAGACAGGCTGGGGCGATTTGGGTTCTAGCTGTTTCTGATGTGGAGCGTTAGTTGGAGCGTTGGATGGAGGCTGTGGAAAGGATGGGCTGAAGCGACGCTTGGTTTGTCGCTGCCCGAATAGCTTATCGTTGCCCGGTAACAATATAGGCGACTCGCTTGCCGATGTTGGTGGCATGATCGGCCATGCGCTCTAGATAGCGAATCGCCAGCACCATCAGCACAATCGGTTCTACTGGCCCTTGAACGTTAGTTTGCAAGGCTAGCAGATTGTAGACCTCTTCGTAGTCTGTATCCACCGCATCGTCTCGCATCTTTACGTCTAGCCCTGATTCAGCATCGAGATCAGACAGGGCCACTAGGCTCATGGCTAACATAGGCCCTGAGGGAGACTGAGTCAATAGGGACAGCTAAGGTGAAGTTGTAGGGTAGATGTGAGCAAGAAAAAGAACAGCAGAAATGAACCAAGCAAGTAAAGACTCGAGGTATCTCTCCG